>JBNLBS010000001.1:0-237794 GCA_050303415.1 Methylococcaceae bacterium
GGTTTATCGCCAAATGCGGCAGAGCAGAAATACTGGTTTGCCTACTAAACTGTGGCCAGTTTTACTTGACCACTACAAACCAATCCCATAAAGTCTAGTTACCTCGCCCCGACTACTTCCCCTGTTATTCTTTACAAGAACTTATTTAAAGCATAGAGTCAATATTTACTATCAATGTGGACAGAGCAGTGTTTAAACATAAACAGCAATGGGAAACTTTTTTTCCGGAATTTTTTGCTTGTGGCGAACCAGCTGTCATAAGTTTGATGGAAAGTGCGAATTTAACGACAATTCCAGCAGGCCAACAGATTTTCGCCTCTGGAGACACCTGTAAAAATTATTTACTGGTACTTACAGGCTCCATAAAGGCTCAACTAATTTCAGAAAATGGCAGGGAAATGTTGTTATATAGGCTCCAGTCTGGAGACTCCTGCGTGTTAACCACCTCTTGCTTACTCAGTGGCGAAGATTATCCCGCCGAAGCCTTTACCGAAGAAGATGTATCTGCTTTTGTCATTTCTTCACATGCTTTTTATCGCTGCATCGAACAATCCGCTTTTTTTAGAGCGTTCGTTTTTAAAAATTTTGCAGCTAGATTATCCAATGTAATAGGGCGTCTGGACGAGGTGGTGTTTGCTGGAATTGATTGGCGCCTGGCCAAAGAATTATTAAGCGCTGAGACCAATGTATTACCTATCACCCATCAGGAACTGGCAATTAAATTAGGCTCCGTTCGCGAAGTCATTTCTCGGCATTTAAAACAATTTGAAGCAAAAGGTTGGGTCAGCTTGAACAGAGGCTTGATCACCATTATTGATACCGGCGCACTAAAAAAACTGACCAGAACTGATAGCCTTATTTAGTTTCTTTTTGTTCACTAACAATAAATCTAAGAATAGTAAAGCCAACCATGCCGCCGACAAAGCAAGCCATTAGCAGCGGCAAAGCAAAAGGAATGTCATGATGGTTTCTCATATCCATTTGTAAAACGGATGAAAAAATACCTAGTACGAAATCTATCATCTTATAGCCCTCTATTATTGAGTGAAATAGTCGTTAACTGTTTTCGTGAACGGGGAAAACAGTTAACTTGGGAGCTATATTAGAAGATACTGAATTAGAGTTCAGTGATTGAGTCACACAAGGCAGTGTTACACAAAGTGTAGAAAAAACATCGTGGGGGCAAATCATTCTTTGCCCCCCTCCCGCAATTAATTTAACGCTTTAATTTGCCTTGCAGCATTTTGTTGACTTCACCCGGGTTGGCTTTACCTTGGGTTTGTTTCATCACCTGACCGACAAAAAAACCAAAGACTTTATCTTTTCCGCTCAGGTACTGTTCAACCTGTGCAGGATTGTCGGCAATGATTTTGTCGATAATGGCTTCAATCGCACCGGTATCGGTGATTTGTTTCAGGCCTTTGGCTTCGATAATTTCATCGGCACTGTCACTGCACTGCCACATCAAATCAAATACCTGTTTGGCAATTTTGCCGGAGATGGTGTTGTCTGCAATGCGTTTTAACAAACCGGCCAGACGCACATCACTCACCGGAGAATTGGCAATATCCAGCCCGGCTTTATTTAAAGCACCGGACAGGTCCCCGGTTACCCAGTTGGCGCACAGCTTGGCCTCGCAGCCTGACTGTTTAACTACGGTTTCATAGTAATCAGCCAAAATTCTGGACGAAGTCAGTGTATTAGCCGCTTCATCATCCAGACCATATTGCTCTTTAAAACGCAGTTTTTTAGCCGTTGGCAATTCCGGCATTTCCGCCTGGATTTGATCTTTTAATGCCTGCTCTATATGCACCGGCAGCAAATCGGGATCAGGGAAATAGCGATAGTCATTTGCTTCCTCTTTGCTCCGCATGGAGCGGGTTTCATCTTTAACCGAGTCATACAGACGAGTTTCCTGGACCACGGTACCGCCAGCTTCGATCAGATCAATTTGACGTTCAACTTCAATGTTAATAGCCCTCTCAACAAAGCGGAAGGAGTTGATATTTTTCAGCTCGGTACGGGTACCGAATTCAGCCTGGCCTTTTGGCCGTACAGATACATTGGCATCACAACGAAACGAACCTTCCTGCATATTGCCGTCACAAATATCGATATATTGCACCAATTCATGAATTTTACGCATATAGGCCACGGCTTCCTTTGCCGAACGCATATCCGGTTCGGACACGATTTCCAGCAAAGGTGTTCCTGCCCGGTTTAAATCAACGCCGGTCAGACCATGAAAGTCTTCATGTAAAGACTTACCCGCATCCTCTTCCAGATGCGCTCGCGTCACACCAATACGTTTGCTGATACCATCCACGTCTATATCGAGATGCCCCGGCCCGACAATGGGTAGTTCCATTTGACTGATTTGGTAACCTTTGGGCAGATCAGGATAAAAATAGTTTTTTCTGGCAAAAACAGAATACGGCGCTATATCCGCTTCTATCGCCAAACCGAATTTAACCGCCATATTTACAGCTTCTTTATTTAATACCGGCAACACGCCCGGCAAACCCAGGTCTACCGCACAGGCTTGAGTATTTGGTTCTGCCCCATAGGCGGTGGAGGCGGCAGAAAAAATCTTTGATTTGGTTGCCAATTGGGCATGAATTTCCAGCCCGATTACTGTTTCCCATTCCATCTTAACGCTCCTCAGGCAAAATCTTGTGGTACTTGCAGATGCCAATCAGTCACTTGTTGGTATTGATGGGCAATATTTAATAAGCGATTTTCAGTAAAGTAATTACCGATAATTTGCAAACCAACCGGTTTGTTATCTGCAAAACCGGCCGGAACCGACATCGCCGGCACGCCTGCCAGGTTAATGGCAATGGTATATATATCAGCCAGATACATTTCAATTGGATTCTCTGTTTTATCACCCATGCCAAAAGCCGTTGTCGGGGCAACCGGTCCCATTAACACATCGACTTCGGACAAGGCGCGCTTAAAATCATCACTGATCAAACGACGAACTTTTTGTGCTTTTACATAGTAAGCATCGTAGTAGCCAGCGGATAAGGCATAAGTCCCCATTAAAATTCTGCGCTTGACCTCTTTACCGAAAGCTTCACCTCTTGAACGGGTATATAAATCGTTAAGGTCTGCAGGATTCTTACAGCGATAACCAAAACGCACCCCGTCAAAACGCGACAAATTGGCAGAACACTCTGCCGGTGCAATGACATAATAAGCGGGAATCGCCAGCTTAAGGTTGGGTAATGAGACTTCTTTGACTGTTGCACCCAG
Source organism: Methylococcaceae bacterium (assembly GCA_050303415.1). Classification (GTDB taxonomy): domain Bacteria; phylum Pseudomonadota; class Gammaproteobacteria; order Methylococcales; family Methylomonadaceae; genus JBNLBS01. The sequence goes on from JBNLBS010000001.1 coordinate 3,259, forward strand.
TTTTTTGTATTCCTCTACTGCCGCTTCAATAACTTGGGCACAGTCGCTATTTAACCCTTCACCAAAAAATTCTTTCGGCAACCCAATAGTCAAACCTTGCAGACTGTTATTTAAGCCGGCACTGTAATCAGGTACCGGTTGATCAACACTGGTGGAGTCCTTTTCATCAAACCCGGCCATGACCTGCATTAAAATGGCCGCATCTTCTGCACTGCGCGCCATTGGCCCGCCCTGATCCAGACTGGAGGCATAGGCGATCATGCCATAACGTGACACTCGACCATAAGTTGGTTTTAACCCGGTAATGCCGCAAAAGGCCGCCGGTTGTCGAATCGATCCGCCGGTATCGGTACCGGTTGCCACCACGGCCAACCTTGCCGCCACAGCGGCAGCTGAACCTCCGGATGAACCACCCGGCACGGAATCTATCGCCCATGGATTTTGTACGGCACCGTAAAAGCTGGTTTCATTGGACGAACCCATCGCAAACTCATCCATATTCAATTTGCCCAGCATCACGGCACCGGATGCATTAAGTTTTTCCACTACTGTTGCATTATATGGGGCAATAAAGTCATCCAGCATTTTTGAACCACAACTGGTTTTTACCCCTTCAGTACAAAAAATATCTTTATGTGCAAAGGGAATACCGGTTAATAAACCACCCTGCCCTTCAGCTATTAACTCGTCAGCTGCTTTTGCCGCAGCCAAAGCCTGGTCTTCAGTCACTGTAACAAAACAGTTAAGTGCTGAATGTTGTTTAATTCTTTGTAGATAAACCTGAGTTAATTCGACACTGGAAATACTGCCTTCGCGTAATTCTTTGGCCAATTCGGTTATTGTTTTGTTATGCATTCCCGTCACCTTCACTCAATAACTTTTGGTACCAAATACAAGCCGGATTCAACTTGCGGGGCAATCTTCTGGAATTTCTCACGCTGATTCTGTTCTTTAACTTCATCGGCACGTAATCTTTGATCTTGATCCATAGGGTGTGCCATGGGTGAAACAGCATCGGTATTAACACCCGACATTTCCGCCATTAAATCCAACATGCCCGATAAATCCTGCGCATAGGACTCAAGATCTGTTTCATCTACGCCCAATCGCGCTAAATAAGCAATTTTCTTTACTTCGTCAGCCGTTAACGACATTTCTTATGTCTCCATTTACAAATATTTCAAATATAATACTTTATATCTTGCCCAAATACCCGCTTGATTGATAAAGTAGGGTGATTTTATTTGCTATGGACACAGGTAGATATGTTTAAAAGAATTCGCGGCCTTTTTTCTAACGATCTTTCAATTGATCTAGGAACAGCTAATACCTTAATTTATATCCCCGGACAAGGCATCGTACTAAACGAACCATCTGTGGTTGCCATTAAAGAAGATCACGTACGGGGGCAAAAAAGCATTGCTGCAGTTGGTACTGAAGCCAAACAAATGCTGGGCCGCACCCCTGGTAACATCACAGCTATCCGCCCACTAAAGGATGGCGTAATTGCTGATTTTGCCGTGACTGAACGCATGTTGCGTTTTTTTATTGAAAAAGTGCATCAAAGCAGGTTTTTTCATCCCAGCCCAAGAATTTTAATCTGCGTACCTTGCGGATCAACTCAAGTTGAACGGCGTGCCATCAGGGAGTCGGCCTCCATGGCAGGTGCACGTGAAGTTTACTTAATTGAGGAACCCATGTCGGCGGCAATTGGTGCAGGTTTACCGGTAGACCAGGCTTTAGGTTCGATGATTCTGGATATAGGTGGCGGCACCTCTGAAGTTGCCATTGTCTCTTTAAATGGTATTGTCTATTCGGCTTCTGTACGTATCGGCGGTGATCGCTTTGATGAAGCAATTATCAATTATGTACGTCGAAATTACGGTACATTAATTGGCGAAGCGACAGCAGAACGCATCAAACATGAAATTGGCACCGCCTATCCCGGTAGTGAAATTAAGGAAATTGAAGTCAAAGGTCGTAATCTGGCTGAAGGTGTTCCCCGCAGCTTCTCTTTAAACAGCAACGAAATTCTGGAAGCCCTGCAAGAACCATTAGCCGGAATTGTTGGTTCTGTGCGTCTGGCCTTAGAACAGACTCCGCCAGAACTGGGGGCGGATGTTGCCAATCGAGGTATCGTTTTAACCGGCGGTGGCGCCTTATTAACTGATATTGATCGCTTGATAGCTGAAGAGACAGGCCTGCCGGTTTATGTTGCCGATGACCCGCTAACTTGTGTTGCTAGAGGCGGCGGCATGGCATTAGAGCTATTGGATAAAAACGGTAATGCTGCATTTTCGTTAGACTAAATATTTTTTTGGCTGGTAGTGCCTGTTAACACGGGTCACTACCTTTTAGTTTGTAAAGAGGCACAGAACCATAAAACTTTTATTTGCCACCGGGCCATCAAAAAATACTCGTATTCTCACCGCTGTCTTTCTTTCCGTCGTGTTTCTTATAATTGAAAACAGAAGCACACACTTAAATGGACTGCGCAAGGCTCTGTCATACCTTACTACCCCAATCCAATATTTTGTTGATCTGCCAACAACCATAACTGTTAGCACAATGGATTACTTTACCAGTAACAATCAGCTAAGAGCGGAAAATAAGGACTTAAGAGAACAACTACGCAAACAAAAAATTCAATTACTGAAATTGGAGGCCATGGATAAGGAAAATATCCGTTTACGCGCCTTACTGGAAAAATCGTTTAAACTGGGCGAGCAGGTTTTGGTAGCCGAATTAATGGCGGTCAATCTGGAACCCTTTAAGCACATAATTGTGGTTAATAAAGGCAGCCGGTTCGGGGTTCATGCTAAACAAGCGGTCATTGATGCCGACGGCATTGTCGGACAGGTACATAGAGCCTTACCGCTGAGTTCGGAAATTATTTTGATTACCGATCCCAACCATGCCATCCCTGTACAAGTAAATCGTAATGGTTTAAGAACCATAGCGGTTGGCAGCGGCCGGGCCAATCGGCTTAACTTGCCTTTCCTGCCTAATAACGCTGATATTCTACCGGGTGATTTATTGGTCACTTCCGGTTTAGGCGGGACTTTCCCGCAAGGTTACCCTGTTGCCGTTGTCGATAAATTTATCCCTCAACCCAACAAGCCTTTTGCCGAAATTTATGCCACGCCCAAAGCCGAATTAAACAAAAGCCGAGAATTACTGATTGTCTGGAATACTTCATCATCCAAACCATTAACCGAACAACAAGCTGAAACCGCTCAAGAAGATAATGTCGAACAATAATCTATCAGATTTTAGCCGATTTGTTTTTAGCACATTTTTGACCATGGCACTGCTCATTGTCCCCTGGCCCGAAAGCATACAACTGTTTGCGCCGGATTGGATTTTACTTGGCATCATATACTGGGCACTGGCCGCGCCTGATCGTGTTGGTATTTTCAGCGCATGGAGTGTAGGCATACTGACTGACGTCTTAACCGGCAGCTTTTTGGGTCAACACGCGTTAGGCTATTCTTTAATTACATTTTTTTGCCTGAACCTACACAAACGCCTGCGTCAATTTCCACTGTCACAACAGGGGTTGTTTATCTTCTTTTGCCTGTCCATTTCTCAACTGTTGTCATTTTGGATAAAGAATATACCAACCTCCGAGGCATTTCAGGCTGAATTCTGGCTACCTCTGGTTGCCGGGACATTTTGTTGGCCGCTGGTTTATACAACATTACGCATTATTCGTTTGGGTCAATTCGACCACTCAAGATAACACCTGATGTCTGGTATCTATACGTTAAAAAACACCTTTGTTGAAAACCGCATTTTTCTAAATCGCGTTGTCGCTGGTTTTATTCTGATTTTATTTTTAACCGGAGGTTTAATCGTACGCTTAGTCTACCTGCAAATTATTGGCCATGAAGACTATGCGACCCGGGCAAAAGATAACCGTATAAAATTAGCGCCGATTCCCCCAACACGAGGAATAATCTATGACCGCAAAGGAGTCGTGTTGGCAGAAAATCTGCCATCCTACAGCCTGGAATTAACGCTGGAACAAATTAAAGATTTAGATGACACTTTATTACGCCTGCAAAAACTGCTAAATATATCTGATGAAGAAATAGCCCAGTATCATAAACTGCGTCATCGACATAAACGTTTTGCCAGCGTCCCCTTACTGATGCATATGAGTGATGAAGAAGTGGCTAAATTTGCTGTCGTGCGTCCTTATTTTCCGGGGGTTGACATACAGGCCCGACTGGTTCGTCATTATCCATTTAAAGATGTGTCCTCCCATGTCATAGGTTATGTAGGTCGCATCAATGAACAGGAATTAAAAAACCTACCTAATAACCAATATGAAGGTACTCATCATATCGGTAAAAATGGCATCGAACAATCTTATGAAGCCATCCTACACGGCCAGGTCGGCTACATGGAAAAAGAAACTAATGCCCAGGGCCGAACCATTAATATTCTCGACCGGGTTGACCCAACTCCAGGCGCCAATCTGTATTTATCTTTGGATATTGAATTACAAAAAATTGCCTATGATGCACTCGGTGACTATAACGGTGCAGTTGTGGCAATTGACGTGGAAACCGGTGGTGTACTGGTATTTGCCAGCCGTCCTGGCTTTGATCCCAATCCCTTTGTTTATGGGATTTCCCATGATGCTTACCAAGCATTACAGACTTCATCCGACCGACCTTTATTCAACCGGGCATTAAGAGGACAATACCCTCCAGGGTCCACCATAAAACCCTTTATCGGTCTTGCCGGGCTAGAATATAAGGCGGTCAACTTTAACCAAACCATTTACTGCCCCGGACACTATCAATTACCAAATTCGGAACATAAATACCGTGACTGGAAGTCCTGGGGGCATGGTACGGTTAATCTTAAACAGGCAATTACTCAATCGTGTGATGTTTATTTCTACGATTTAGCTTTGGCATTAGGTATAGACAACATTCATGCCTTTCTCAGTCAATTTGGTTTTGGTGATAAAACCAATATAGATTTAAACGGTGAAAAACCCGGGCTATTGCCTTCGCAAGAGTGGAAACAAAGAAAAAAAAATCAGCCCTGGTATCCGGGAGAGACTCTAATCACCGGAATCGGTCAAGGCTTCACCCTGGTCACCCCTGTGCAGTTGGCAACCGCAACGGCAATCCTGGCCAAACGAGGTAAAGTTATCTCGCCTTTTCTGGTTGATAGAATCATAGACAGAAATTCAACGCGGCCAAAACCCGATAAAAAAGAAGAAAAGATAACGCTCAAAGTACAAAATACCAATGATATTATTCAAGCCATGATTAATGTCGTTCACGGTGAGCGTGGAACGGCAAAAAGAATCAGTCATCATAAAGACTATCAGATTGCCGGAAAAACCGGTACGGCTCAGGTATTTACTATTAAACAGGAAGAAAAATACAATGAGGAGGAAATACAACGCAAACTGCGCGATCATGCATTATTTATAGCATTTGCGCCGGCAAAAGCCGCTAAAATTGCGGTAGCCGTCATTGTAGAAAATGGCGGTCACGGCGGCTCAGTGGCGGCTCCCATCGCTGAAAAAGTGATTGAACGTTATTTAAAGGATCATAAAGATGGCAAATGAAACTCGAAACGAACAGTTTCATAACCGTTCCTTGATCGGTAATGTGCTTAGAAAACTGCATATTGACGTGCCTTTATTTATCGGCCTCTTTTTTCTCTCGCTGTTAAGTTTTATAATTCTTTATAGCGCAGGAGATCAAAAAATCAGCCTGCTTGTTCGCCAGGGCACGCGTATAGGCATTGCTTTTATATTAATGACAGTTATTGCTCATATCCACCCGAACCAATTCAAACGCCATTCCGCCACCTTATATACTCTTGGAGTCATTTTATTGATCGCCGTGTTACTGATGGGGGAAATAGGTAAAGGTGCACAGCGCTGGCTGGATCTTGGTTTTTTCCGCTTTCAGCCTTCAGAAATGATTAAATTAACTGCCCCCATGATGATTGCCTGGTATCTGGCTGAAAAACCGTTACCTCCAAATTGGAAACATATTTTCATTGCCGGAATTTTTATTATCCTGCCGACCCTGTTAATTGCCAAACAACCCGATTTAGGCACATCCCTGCTGGTTGCCAGTTCGGGAGCTGCAGTTTTATTTTTTGCCGGTTTGTCCTGGCGCTTTATTATAACCACGACATTTGCCCTGGCAGCACTCACGCCGGTATTATGGCATTTTATGCATGATTACCAACGCAGCAGGGTATTAACTTTTCTAAACCCGGAAGCAGACCCGATGGGCAAAGGTTATCATATCATCCAGTCGAAAATTGCGATCGGCTCAGGAGGTGTGTATGGCAAAGGCTGGCTCGGCAGTACGCAATCACAATTGGATTTCTTACCGGAAAGTTCAACCGACTTCATCTTTGCCGTTTTTGCCGAAGAATTCGGCCTGTCTGGCTGTATAGGTTTATTAATTCTTTATTTGTTAATTATCGGTCGCTGCCTGTATATTGCTGTTCAGGCACAGGATACCTATTCCCGCTTATTGGCAGGAAGTTTAACCTTTACTTTTTTTGTCTATGTTTTTGTTAATATCGGCATGGTAATTGGTATCCTCCCGGTTGTCGGTGTACCCTTGCCCTTAATAAGTTATGGCGGCACATCAATGGTGACCTTATTGGCAGGATTCGGTATTCTTATGTCTATCCATACTCATAAAAACTTTATACCCAGCTAATGAAAATAAAAAAATACGTAACATCCTGTTTTCTAGTCTGCCTGTGTTTTAGCCAAGTCATTACTGCTGCAGAAATAAAACAAACCGAGCTGTTAAACAACTTTATTAACAACATGGTGCAAAAGCACGAATTCAATAAAACGGAGTTGGAAAGCTTATTTAAGGCTGTCGATATCAAACAAAACATTCTCGACACCATCTCATCACCAGCGGAAGGCTTACCCTGGCATAAATATAGAAAAATTTTCTTAACCGATAGCCGTATCGATGGCGGTGTTAAGTTCTGGCTAAAACATCAGCAAGTACTGGCAGATGTTGAACAGCAGTATGGAATCCCGGCTGAAATTATTGTTGCCATCATTGGAGTTGAAACCCGTTATGGCACACAAACCGGTCACCATAGAGTGATTGATGCCTTATCCACTCTGGCTTTTGAATACCCTAAGCGCAGTAAATTCTTTACCAGTGAACTGGAAAACTTTCTACTGTTATGTCGCAATGAGCAAATTGACCCATTACAACCAACCGGCTCCTATGCCGGCGCCATGGGTATACCACAATTTATGCCCAGTAGTTTTTTAAGCTATGCAGCCGATTTTGAGAAAGATCAGCATAAAGATATCTGGAACAACCCGGCCGATGCCATCGCCAGCATTGCCAACTATTTTGCCAGACATCACTGGCAAGCCGGACAAGCCATTGCTTTTCCGGTAACAGCCACGGATCAACAATATAAATCTGTCTTAACTAAGGAATTAAAACCTGACTTAACGCTCACCCAAGTATCTAATCTTAATATCACCCTGCCCGAACAATTAAATAATGCCAGTAAAGTCAAGCTGCTTGCCTTCGAACAAGAGACTGGCGACGAACTATGGCTGGGGTTGGATAATTTTTACGTTATCACCCGTTATAATCATAGCCCTCTGTACGCCATGGCAGTGTTTCAGCTTAGCCAGGCAATTGCCGATAAAAAGACCCAGTAATGATGACTAAGTTTTTACTAGCGCTTAACGCCTTTATTTTAACCAGTTGCGCGGCATCTCCTTCAAACCCATACACACAAGTGCATGACAGCGCGCCTATAACGCCTGCACATATTAATATAGCTGCCATACCCAATGCTGTTCCGCGCTATGAACCCAGAACCCGTGCCGGCAATCCGGGCATTTATACCGTTTTGGGTAAACAATACAAAGTAATGTCTTCCAGTAAAAACTATGTCGAACGAGGTATCTCATCATGGTACGGCACCAAATTTCACGGCCATAAAACATCAAATGGTGAAATATATAATATGTATGCCATGACTGCTGCACATAAAACCCTACCTATTCCATCTTATGTGCAAGTCACTAATCTGGAAAACCAGCGCAGTGTTGTCGTCCGGGTGAATGACAGAGGTCCGTTTCATCAAAACAGGATTATTGACCTGTCCTATGCCGCCGCAGTGAAACTTGGAATAGATAAGGCGGGGACCGGATTTGTCGAAATACGAAGCATTGAGCCGGAACAAAAACCGATGCAATCCGCTCAAATCACCAGACAACAGGATATTTATCTGCAATTGGGTGCTTTTACCAATCAGGAAAATGCACTAAATTTATACGACAAGCTGATTGCCTATGAATTACCTTCCCCAAGAATTTTAACCGCTAAACAATTTAGCACACCACTTTACAAAGTTCAGCTGGGCCCCATTCTATCAGTTGCCAGTGCGGACAAACTCAATTCCATGTTGAATAAAATAGGTATTTTTAATGCCCATATAGTGACTGAAAACAGCCAAGACTAAAAACTGACATGTTACAATTAAATTTTTTAAATCAAAGACATCTCATCAAACCAATGACTTGTGTTAAATCAAACTGCCTCACACTGATTATTTTACTGGCGGCCTCTTTTCAGGCATACGCTATCAACACTATTTTAATCCCGCCAGCGCCACGGGTTGCCTCCAGCAGCTATTTACTGCAGGATTTTGATAGCGGAAAAATTCTGGCCGAAAAAAATATCGACCAAAAATTACCCCCTGCCAGCCTGACCAAACTAATGACTGTTTATGTTATTTTCAATGAACTAAAAAACGGCCATCTACATTTGGACGAGACCGTCATGGTCAGCAAAAAAGCCTGGCAAACACCAGGCTCCAGGATGTTTATTGAAGTCAATAAGCAAATCAAAATCAGTGATCTGTTACAAGGCGTCATCATTCAGTCAGGTAATGATGCTTGCGTGGCCCTGGCCGAACATGTTGCCGGTAATGAAGCGACTTTTGCCCAAATGATGAATCAGCATGCCGCCCGCCTGGGAATGAACAACACGAACTTTGTTAACAGCATGGGCCTGCCTCACCAGGATCACTATACCACCGTTAGGGATCTGGCAATTTTGACGCGTGCTTTAATTAAAGAATTCCCTGAATATTACCGCTGGTTTTCAGTAAAGGAATTTACCTTTAACAAAATAACCCAACCGAATCGCAACAAATTACTTTGGCGGGATGAATCTGTTGACGGGGTTAAAACAGGACACACAGAAGAGGCCGGTTATTGCTTGATTGCTTCCGCAAAACGCAATGACATGCGTTTGATTTCCGTAGTAATGGGAACCACTAGCGAAAATGCGCGCGCCAATGAGAGCCAATCTTTATTGAATTACGGCTTCCGTTTTTTTGAAACCCATAAACTGTACTCCGCCAATGAAAGTTTAAAAGAAGCAAAAGCCTGGAAAGGTCAAAATGACAACCTGACACTGGGTGTATCTCAGGATCTTTTTGTTACCATTCCCAGACGTCATTACAAAGACTTAAAAGCCAGCATCAGTGTTGATAAAAAAATTATTGCCCCCATTAAAGCTGGTGAGGTACATGGTACCGTAAAAGTTACCCTGGCCGACACCCTGATTACCAGCAAGGAATTAATTGCCCTTAAAGAAGTTAAAAAAGGCGGGCTCTTTAAACAACTCTATGATGAAGCACTCATGCTAATAAAATAACCTTATGGATAACAGAACAGTCTATTTAAACGGCCAATATATACCCCTGAATGAAGCCAAAATTTCGGTTTTGGATAGAGGTTTTTTATTTGGTGATGGTGTTTATGAAGTCATCCCGTCATATTCGGGTAATCTCTTCCACCTGCAACAACACATAAAGCGCCTTCACAGCAGCTTAAACAACATTCGCCTGCATAACCCATACAGCGAAGAGCAATGGCTGGAAATTCTGACCCCTTTGCTGGACAAAGATCTGGATCAGTACATTTACCTGCAGATTACCCGCGGTATCGCTCCCAAACGTGATCATGCCTTTCCTGAAGATATTCAGCCCACCGTGTTTGCCATGTGTTCAAATATTGTTCCTATGCAAGACAAAGAACTCGGTGTTAAAGCCATCACTCTGGATGACAGCCGTTGGGAGCTGTGCAATATCAAGGCAACCACCCTGCTGGCAAATATTTTACATAGACAAAGCGCCGTAGATCAGGGTTGTGCAGAGGCAATTCTAATTAAGGACGGCTATGTGACCGAAGGTGCCGCCAGTAATATTTTTGCCGTGCTTGATGATACTTTGATTACGCCCCCCAATGGGGAGACTATCTTGCCCGGTATAACTCGACAAATAATTCTGGATATTGCGGCCCAAAACAACATTCCTGTCAGTGAAGAAATATTTTCTCTGGATGCACTGAAAACCGCCAGTGAAATCTGGCTGACCAGCTCAACCCGTGAAATTGTTCCAGTCATTAATCTGGATGGGCAAATTATTGGCAATGGTAAGCCGGGGCCATTATGGCACACTGTAAACCAATTATTTCAAGATCAAAAAAACTCCAAATTATGAGCGAAGAATTACTGTTAGAATTTCCCTGTCAGTTTCCTATTAAAGCCATGGGAAAAAGCTTACCCGATTTGGATGTTACGGTGGTTGAAATTGTCCGCCGTCACGTCGCTGATATCTCGGAAGGTGCGGTTAAATCGCGTCCAAGTAAAGGAGGCAAATTTACCTCCATCACGGTAACCATTGAAGCTACCAGCAGACAGCAACTGGATGCCATATATCAGGATTTAACCGATCATCCTGATATATTGATGGCACTCTAGAAGCGATCCAACGACTGAACTCACACACAGATATACAGCCTGAGTCGTATCATTCTGGCTCAGGTTCCAGGCAATACTACGATCATAAATATCCACTCTAATTTCAACATTAAATCAGCATTTTTCCCGCTGTAGCCCGAAAAGAAGAACGTTCTACCGGCTTTTGCCTAAGCCAGATACAAACCGGATTATCAAATCCATCGTATAATATATCGTAACCCTTTGAATGCTATTAAATGTAAAGAATTTAGTCACCGACCGTGTAAAACTCAGCGGCTATATAAACAAACCAATTTATTAACTTAATATTCTCCCAATATGACCGTTATTGTTCGTAATCTAGGACTGCAAGACTATCAAAGCTGCTGGCAAAACATGCAGGATTTCACACTACAGCGCACAAAAGAGACTAATGATGAAATCTGGATTGTCGAACACCCTGCAGTCTACACTTTAGGCTTAAATGGTAAGCATCACCATCTGATTGACCCCGGAGAGATTCCAATTGTGGAAACCGATCGAGGCGGACAGGTAACCTATCATGGTCCAGGTCAGCTAGTGGTTTATATTTTATTGGACATTCAACGCCTGCAGTTGGGAGTACGTCAACTGGTGACCATTCTGGAGCAAGCCATGATCGACACACTGTCTCAGTATGGCATTGCGGCCAATTCAAAAGCTGATGCTCCCGGTGTTTATGTTGCCGGTAAAAAAATCGGCTCTATTGGTATTCGCATTAAGAAGCATTGCAGTTATCATGGCTTAAGCTTAAACAATCAAATGGACCTATTGCCTTTCAGGCATATTAACACCTGCGGCTTTCCAGACCTGGAAGTAACACAACTTGCCGACTTGGGCGTAAACATTCATACTTATGAACTGGCCATTCCTGTTTGTCACGCTATTACAACTTCGATTCAATCATGACCTTACAAGCACCTTCACGCTCCACCCCGAACTCTCATCAACGTAATACCGATAAATTATCCAAAATCCCAGTCAAGGTGGAAACGACTGGTGAAGTACTGCGCAAACCCGATTGGTTACGAATAAAAATTCCCAACGGCGAAGAAATAAACCGGGTTAAAAAGATGCTTAGGGATAATAAATTGCACAGCGTCTGCGAAGAAGCAGCCTGCCCCAATCTCTCCGAATGTTTTCATAAAGGTACGGCTACATTTATGATTATGGGCGATTTGTGTACCCGCCGCTGTCCGTTTTGCGATGTCGCTCATGGCAAACCCTTGGCATTGGACCAAGACGAGCCGAAAAACCTGGCCGACAGTGTTGAATCCATGCGGCTTAAATACGTCGTCATCACATCGGTTAATCGGGATGATCTAAAAGATGGCGGGGCCGGTCACTTTGCCGATTGCATTCAGGCAATCCGCCAACAAACCCCTGAAACTAAAATTGAAATTCTAGTGCCGGATTTTAGAGGCCGAATGGATCGCGCCATTGATATTCTCAGTCAACAGCCTTGTGATGTTTTCAACCACAATATGGAAACGGTTCCGCGTTTATACAAACAAGCTAGACCGGGAGCAGACTACCAGGCCTCATTACAATTACTGGCGAACTATCAAAAAGCCCAGCCCAACACACCAACAAAATCTGGTTTAATGCTCGGTATTGGCGAACAAGAAGAGGAAGTAATCCAGGTAATGAATGATCTGTTGACTCATGGCTGCTCCATGCTGACACTGGGACAATATTTACAGCCGAGCAAAGCACATTTACCTGTGAAGCGTTACATTACCCCGGAAGAATTCGATCATTACCGCCAACTTGCAACCGAATTGGGATTTAAACAAGTCGCCAGTGGGCCTTTGGTAAGATCGTCTTATCATGCAGATGAGCAAGCAGAAAAAATAATCAATTGCTGATTGAATCGCCCGATATGTTAACAGGAAAATTTTACGCTCCCCAAAAAAAATTAGCAGTTAAGCTTGGAGCCAATTATTAAATATATAACTAACCAAGCATATTTAAATAATTGATATTGACTAGACTGACGCGTATATTTAGTCAATTTCGTTACATAATAAATAATTTAATATTGCTATATGAGTAAACCTACTCTATTAATAGTCGATGACGAACCGTTTTACGTCAGCTTACTTACAGATATTCTGAGTAAACAATATACCTTGCTTATAGGAAATTGCGAACAGAAAGCATTAGAACTGATCGACAACAATAAAATCGACTTGATATTGCTGGATGTTATGACACCAAATAAGAATGGCTATGAAGTCTGCAAGATACTAAAGTCACAAATGGACACTCAGGATATACCGGTCATATTTCTAACGGCAAAAGGCGATATTGAAAGTGAAATTCAAGGATTTGAAGCCGGCTCTGTCGATTTCATCACAAAGCCTTTCAGCCCTTTTGTTGTTAAATCCAGAGTTAAAACGCACTTAGCACTTGCCCGTGCCAACCAACAACTTCTGCACTACTCTCAAGACATTGAACGATTAGTTTCAGCACGTGCGCTTGAATTAACCTACGAAATAGCTGAAAAACAAATCGCCTTTGAAAAACTGCATTACCTGGCTAACTATGACCCTTTAACCCAGCTTCCCAACCGAAACCTGTTTATTGAAAGACTTGGTTACGCCTATACACAAGCTAAACGTAACAAGACCAAAATGGCATTACTGCTAATTGATCTGGATAGATTCAAGCAAATCAATGATTTATTAGGTTATCATATTGGCGATGAATTATTAAAACTATGTGCCGACCGTCTTTGTCATTGTTTAAAAAGCGCAGATACTATTGCGCGCTTAGGTGGGGATGAATTCACCGTTCTTCTGACAGATATCGAAGGCAAACAAACTTGTAAATATACAGCCGAAACGATTATTTCAGAACTATCACGCCCATATACAGTAAAAAAACATATCATCCATATGTCTGCCAGCCTAGGCATTACCTGTTACCCTGAAGACAGTAAAGAGTTAAATGATTTTCTGAAAGATGCCGAAACGGCTATGTTTGCCGCTAAGGATAAAGGTAGAAATTTCTATGATTTTTTTGTCCCGGACCCTGTTCAAGCATCCAGCCTCCGGATGTAACTGAAAAAAGACCTTTACCATACTGTTGAAAACAGTGTCCCCTATTTGTGCTATCACGCCAAATATGGTCTGGTTTCACCGGAAAGAATCATTTTTATTGCCGAAGGAATAGAAACAAAAGAACAATTAAATTTTATATTTCGTTACAACTGTGATTTTGGTCAAGGCTATCATCTTTGTTAACCCTGTTCAGATGAATAAATTGAACTCAGGCTGGCGCCACAGAGACTCAGTTCTGTTAATCCCGATATGGATGAAACAGGCCGACATAAAAAATAATATCATCGCGCATACTTTTTATACTGATAAGGTTTAACCAGTTGTAGCCAGTCTGGCCGTTCTTTTGTCTTAAACTGATTTTACCCTGCCAAAAACCCTGCTTATCAACTTTATCCCAAATTTCCTGCTGGTGATCGTTATCCAGATCGGCAAGCCAGAAAATATTCTGACCTGTAGCATCCTCACAGGTATATCCGGTCTGTTTAATAAAACTGGTATTAATCCAAGTAATTTTCTTCCACTCACTGGTGGTAAATACGGCTTCCGCACGTGTTTTAAAAATGCGAGTCACTAAATTAACCTGTTCCTGAACCGCCCTATGTTCATTAACCAGATTTCTGACCCGCGCAATCATTTCTTCTCTAATCACCGGCTTAATAACATAATCATTCACGCCTAAATGGAACAACTCTATGCGTCTGGAAATATCATCAAAACCTGTTACCGCCAAAATAGGTATATCACCTTTATGACCTTCCATGCGCCGAATCCGATTAACAACGGCTATACCACTCATATTACCTTCCAGAATGATATCGGTAACCACCAAATCATACGTATTCTTTTGAAATAATTGCCAACCTTTTTCGCCGGACTCACACGCATCAACTTTCAATCCCATGGATTCGAAATAAGAAGTTGCTAACAAACTCTGAGCCAATGAATCCTCAATATATAAAATACGCCCTGCAATCTTTTGCTGGCGAATACTAAAGCGTTTGATAAAAGCAACTAACTGTTGAATTTCCTGCTTTTTAAAAACTTCGGTAATACCCGCTGCCATAGCTTCTTTAAAAACCGAGCCGGATTCAGCCGTATCATCAGAAGTAAATAAAATAATCGGCGTGTAAGCGTATTTTTTTTGCCGACGGATTTTTTTGGCTAACTCAATACCGCTAATATCGGATAAATGTAAAGACACACAAATCACTTCAAATTCACCGGTATTTTCAATCTTTTCCAAAGCACCTCGCCCGGTTTCCACCATTACCGGCTCTAAGGAACTGGATTCAAAAAGATTAGAAATAATAATTTGAAACAGTTTTACATTATCAGCAATTAAAACTTTCATTTTTAATTTATTAATTTAACCGGCCAAGCACAAATCCATTCTATCTTAAATACATTCCGCAAAACAGAATTAGTATCTATAAACATAAAAAAACCCCGACTGCCGAAACAGCCGAGGTTGTGTTCAAGCAATAAGCTTTAAGCAGCGATTACATCATGCCGCCCATACCACCCATGCCGCCCATGCCGCCCATATCAGGCATACCGCCATGAGCATCATCAGCAGGCTCGTCAGCAACCATAACTTCAGTTGTGATCATCAAACCTGCTACAGAAGCCGCATTTTGTAACGCAGAACGAGTTACTTTTGCAGGATCAAGGATACCCATTTCAATCATATCGCCGTACTCACCAGTAGCAGCGTTGTAACCGAAGTTACCCTCACCTTTCTCAACTTCGTTAAGCACCACTGAAGATTCATCACCCGCATTGGCAACAATTTGGCGCAATGGTTCTTCCATTGCACGGCGCAGGATATTGATACCCACTGTTTGATCGTGGTTAGCACCTTCCAAATTATCCAATGCTGCGATAGCACGAACCAGAGCAGTACCACCACCGGCGACCACACCTTCTTCAACCGCAGCACGAGTAGAGTGTAAAGCATCTTCAACACGTGCTTTTTTCTCTTTCATTTCAACTTCAGTCGCCGCACCTACTTTAATTACCGCAACACCGCCGGATAATTTAGCCAAACGCTCTTGAAGTTTTTCTTTATCGTAATCAGATGTCGCTTCATCAGCTTGGGCACGAATTTGTGCAACACGACCAGTGATTGCATCTTCAGCACCCGCACCATCAATAATAGTGGTATTTTCTTTATTGATTTGTACTTTTTTCGCAGTACCTAATTGATCCAGTTCTGCTTTTTCCAAAGTCAAACCAACTTCTTCAGAAATAACCGTTGCCCCGGTCAAGATAGCAATATCTTCCAACATCGCTTTACGGCGATCACCAAAACCAGGAGCTTTAACCGCGGCTACTTTAACAATACCGCGCATATTGTTAACAACCAAGGTTGCTAGCGCTTCACCTTCAACATCTTCGGCAATAATTAAAAGTGGACGGCTGGCTTTAGCTACACCTTCCAATACTGGAAGCAAATCGCGAATATTTGAAACTTTTTTATCAACCAGCAAAATGAATGGATTTTCCAATTCAACGCTCATGTTATCCTGGTTGTTGATGAAGTAAGGAGATAGGTAACCACGGTCAAACTGCATACCTTCAACCACATCCAGTTCGTTGTCCAGACCTGAACCTTCTTCAACAGTGATAACACCTTCTTTACCGACTTTTTCCATTGCTTCAGCAATGATTTGGCCGACTGACTCATCAGAGTTTGCAGAAATTGTACCGACCTGAGCAATGGCTTTGTTATCTGTACAAGGTGCGGCCGCTGACACGATTGACTCTACAGCTTTAGTCACAGCCAAATCAATACCGCGTTTCAAATCCATAGGATTCATGCCTGCAGCTACCGATTTTAAACCTTCGTTTACAATCGCTTGAGCCAAAACAGTTGCTGTTGTAGTACCGTCACCGGCTACATCTGAAGTTTGCGATGCAACTTCTTTAACCATTTGTGCACCCATATTTTCGAATTTATCTTTTAATTCGATTTCTTTTGCAACCGATACACCGTCTTTAGTGATAGTTGGCGCTCCAAAGCTTTTATCTAAAACCGCATTACGGCCTTTAGGGCCCAAAGTAACCTTCACTGCATTGGCTAAAATATTTACGCCTGCCGCCATTAAGGTACGCGCATCGCCACCAAATTTTACGTCTTTTGCTGCCATTTTTTTTCCTGACTATTTAATTGTTAAATGAAAATAATTAAGTAAAACCGGATTAACCCAGTACACCCATAATGTCTTCTTCACGCATAACGATCAGTTCTTCGCCGTCGACTTTGACTTCGTTACCGGAATATTTTCCGAATAAAACCTTATCGCCAACTTTAACTTCTAAAGCACGCACTTCGCCATTATCAAGCAGTTTACCGTTACCCACGGCGATGACTTCGCCTTCGCTTGGTTTTTCAGTTGCTGAACCAGGCAACACAATACCTCCAGCGGTTGTTGTTTCTTCTTCAACACGTTTAACAATTACTCGATCGTGTAAAGGACGTATTTTCATTAAAATCTCCTAAAAAATTTAAATTTAAGGTTAAAAAAACCGTTATTAGCACTCGCCGTTAATGAGTGCTAATATATAGATTGATTTTGCACTCTGTCAAGTTCTTTGACATCATTTATTATCAATTAAATCAAACTATAAATAACAATGAATGACGAGCAATTACTCCGTTACAGCCGACAAATTATGCTGCCTCAAATTGATATTGAGGGCCAACAAAAGCTGCTTAACAGCAAAGTGCTTATTATCGGCGCCGGTGGTTTAGGTTGTCCTGCCGCCATCTATCTAGCAGCTGCCGGTGTCGGACAGATCACGATTTACGATGATGACATCGTTGATCTTTCCAATTTACAACGGCAAATTGCTCACTACACAGACGATGTAGGGGTTGATAAAGTAATTTCAAGTCAAAAAACATTAAAAAATTTAAACCCTGACATAAAAATCAACGCAGTTAAAGCAAGATTGCAAGGTCAACAGCTCAATAATGAAGTTGCAAATGCCACTGTTATACTGGATTGCAGTGATAATTTCGACACCCGTTTTGCCATTAACCGCGCCTGTGTAAAGGAAAAAAAACCGTTGGTTTCAGGCGCTGCCATTCGTTTTGAAGGACAGGTGACTGTATTTACACCGGGGCATAATGACAGCCCATGCTACAACTGCTTATATAGTAATGAAGGCGAAGAATTACAGAATTGCTCAACAAACGGAGTGATTGCTCCAATCACGGGCATTATTGGCAGTATGCAGGCACTGGAAGCAATGAAATTAATAATGGATATCGGTCAAACCCTAACCGGTCGATTATTGCTTTTGGACGGCCTATCAATGGAATTGAATACCATGCGCTTGAAAAAGAACCCTGCCTGTCCTTGTTGCGCAGAGAAAAGTTAAACAAAAACCGGCCAACATTTTATCGAATGTTGACCGGTTCTTTGCCTTGCTATTATTTTTTTGCCTGGGCCAGCTTTTCTTTTGCTAAATGAATCAGTCTATCAGCCTGATCCAACACCCAGGAGTCGCTATCACCATGTGGCTCAATATCGCCAAAAGGCTCGCCATTTTTCGCCGTATACATATAGATAAAGTAACCTAATGGTGCAAAAGCAAATGCGGCAATAATCAGCATGACAAGAAACAACTCGACAACGCCTCCCATAATGACCTCCTCATCTTTTTATTATTGTTAGAATCCTGATAATACTCTTTTACTAACAAAAAAACATCATTCTTTTTAATGCTATTTGACTTTATTTTATATACAATACAAAACCCTAGCTCAATCTGATTTTGAACTTCAAATATAGTATTGCGTTTAAAAAAATATCATCGTATACTTCGGTATAGCTTACTTGATCAAGTGGCAAACAATTATTAAAACTCCTGGAGGTAACACAATGAAATGGGAAACACCTGCTTACACTGATTTACGTTTCGGTTTTGAAGTAACAATGTACATCTACAACCGTTAATAATTTTCGGTCAAAGATAATAAAAAGGGGCTTTTGTAGCCCCTTTTTTTTGCCTGTCAGCTTGTATTGCCGTATCATTCAGCCCTTGTATATAGTCAAAACCCAAGTTTAAATCATATGAAAATCAGAGTTCTCGGTTCCGGTGCCGGTGGCGGTTTTCCTCAATGGAACTGTAGCTGCCCAAACTGTAAAGCAGTAAGAGCTGGCTCAATTAAAGCCACAACTCGTAACCAATCATCCATTGCCGTTTCATCTGACGGTGAGCACTGGGTGTTATTTAATGCTTCGCCTGATGTGCGTGCACAATTAGAAAACTTCCCAGAAATTCACCCAAAAAATAAAGTCCGTGGCACAGGCATAGAGGCCATTGTAATGATCGATTCTCAAATCGACCATGCCACAGGCTTGCTTATTCTTCGAGAAGGTGACCCGCTCAATATCTATTGTACGGAAATGGTTAAACAAGACCTGAGTACCGGTTTCCCTATCTTTAATATTTTGGAACACTTTTGTGGCGTAAACGACCACGCTATTCCATTAAATGGCGACTCATTTACCATTCCTAATATTGATGACCTCGAATTCACCGCCTTACCGCTTCAAAGTAAGGCACCACCGTATTCACCGCATAGAAATGATCCCCATGAAGGTGATAATATCGGTATGATCATTCGCCAAATTTCAACCGGTAAAACTACATTTTACGCCCCGGGTTTAGGCGCAAGAGAAGCACATGTCGAAAAAGCCATGTTAGAAGCCGACTGTGTCATGGTTGACGGCACATTCTGGACAGATGACGAACTTGCCTGTGTGGGGCGCCCATTACTGTCAAGAAATATTGGTCATTTACCTCAGTCCGGTGAAGGCGGTATGATCGAATTTTTAGATACACTAGAAAAACCTCGCAAAATATTGATCCACATCAATAATACCAACCCAATTTTGGATGAAGAATCGCCAGAACGCGATATACTGACCCAACATGGAATAGAAGTATCTTACGACAACATGAACATCGAACTGTAGCTATGACAAAACAAACACCTTGGACACGCGAAGAATTTGAAGCCAAACTACGTGGCATGGAAAAGTATTACCATATCCATCACCCTATGCATACATTGATGAACGAAGGTAAACTGACCAAAGAACAATTACAAGGCTGGGTTGCCAATCGTTTTTATTATCAAATCATGATCCCAATTAAAGATGCCAACATTCTGGCAAATTGTCCTGATCGTGAAACCCGAGCCATTTGGACCCAACGTATTCTTGATCATGACGGCCACCCAGGTGACCCGGGCGGCATTGAGGCCTGGATTCAGCTCGGCATAGCAGTCGGCTTGACGCGCGAAGAAATCACCTCGCTTAAACACGTATTACCGGGAGTCAAATTTGCTGTTGATGCCTATGTTAATTTTGCCCGCCGTTCTGAATGGCATGAGGCGGCAAGCTCCTCTTTAACAGAACTTTTTGCCCCAAAAATCCATCAGCAACGCCTGGATAACTGGCCGGAAATGTACCCTTGGGTGGAGCAGGAAGGTTATATCTATTTCCGTAAACGCTTAACCGAAGCCCGTCGTGACGTAGAGCACGGTCTGGAAATCACACTGGACTGGTATAAAACCCGCGAACAGCAAGACCGGATGATTGAAATTCTTCAATTTAAATTGAACGTTTTATGGACAATGGCTGATGCCATGTATATGGCTTATATCAACAATATGCCGCCATACTTTAATATTGAACAATCATGAGCATTAATCCAGAACAACCAATCAACTTTTCCCCATTGCACCGCCTGCAATGGGAGGAAGCTCAACAAAAAGATGTTATTCTCTACCCGGAAGGCATGGTGGAACTTAATCAAAGTTCGGCTGAAATACTTAAACTTTGCGATGGCTCGCGCAATTTAATACAAATAGTCGCTGAACTGGAAGACAAGTTCGCCACCACCGGACTAAAAAACGATATTTCCGCTTTCCTAGATGTTGCGTTAAAAAATGGCTGGATACAACAAAATTAATATCACACCTCCACGCTGGTTATTGGCAGAACTAACCTATAAATGCCCTCTACAATGCCCTTACTGCTCTAACCCACTGGATTACGCACAGCATTCAACGGAGCTCAGCACCGATGACTGGAAGCGTGTACTAACACAAGCCAGAAAAATGGGCGCCGTACAGCTGGGTCTTTCCGGTGGTGAACCTTTAACACGCCAGGATTTACCGGAAATAGTCCTTCACGCCAGAGAGCTGGGCTATTACTCTAATCTGATCACATCTGGTTACGGCCTGACTGAAGAAAAAATCATCCAACTTAAACAGGCCGGTCTGGATCACATTCAAGTCAGTATACAAGCCAGCAGTCAGGAATTGAATGATCACCTGGCCGGGACTGAATCTTATCAACATAAAAAGGAAGTTGCCCGCCTGGTAAAAAAACACGGCTATCCAATGGTGCTATGCGTAGTGATTCACCGAGAGAATATTCACCAAATGCCGGAAATTTTAGCCATGGCGGAAGAATTGGGCGCAGACTACCTGGAACTGGCCAATACCCAGTATTACGGCTGGGCACATGCCAATCGCGACCTCTTACTGCCGACCAAAGAGCAATTTGAACAGGCGGAAGCAACAGCACAGGCATTTAAAGAAAAAGTCGAAGGTAAAATGAAAATCTATTATGTTATACCGGATTTTCATGAAAACCGCCCCAAAGCCTGCATGAACGGCTGGGGTACTACCTTTTTAACCATTGCCCCTGATGGCCTGGCATTACCCTGCCATTCTGCACGTGAACTTCCAGATCTGGAGTGCCCTAATGTGAATGACTACAGCATTGAAGAGATCTGGAATGAATCCAAAACCTTCAATTTCTTCCGGGGCACTGAATGGATGAAAGAACCTTGTCGTAGCTGTGATGAAAAGGAAAAAGACTTTGGCGGCTGCCGTTGTCAGGCTTATTTATTAACCGGAGATATGTACAATACAGACCCGGTGTGCAGTAAGTCGCCAAACCGATACTTAATTGATGAAGCCATTACTTCTGCCCGTAACAGTGCATTGCAAGGCGATGAGAAACCGTTAATCTTTCGTAACAGCAAAAATTCACGTAAATATTCATCGTAGAGACGCAAAGCTTACGTCTCTTTAGCCATAAACATAACTGCAGGCCGAAATAAGTCCATTCAAGCAACGCGAAAAGGATGCTTCATACCTTTGACGCATCTCCCGCCGTCATAACATTTTGAGACGCAAGTACTGCGTCTCTACCTTATTTCATCAAGCCCTGCCAAGGCTCATACAACCCTTCTACATTTACTCCATACATATCCAGAATACGACCGACGGTTTCATCAACCATCGCAGCAATTGTATTAGATTTATTATAAAAAGCCGGCATTGGAGGAAACATAATGGCGCCATTTTCGGTAGCACTGGCCATATTTCTGATATGTGCCAAATTCAATGGTGTTTCTCTAGGCATTATAACCACCCGGCGTCGCTCCTTTAATGCCACATCAGCCGCTCTGGATATTAAATTATCACCAAAGCCATGAGCAATTGCCGCCAAAGTTTTCATCGAACAGGGGGCAACAATAACCCCTTCCGTCTTAAATCCACCGCTGGCAATACTGGCAGCAATATCATTAATACCGTGGGTTACATCGGCCATTGCATATAATTCGGAACGGGACATGGCCATTTCATGTTTTAAATTTACTTCTCCCGCCGAAGAAATAACCAAATGTGTTTCCCAGTCATCCTGCGCCTGCAATACCTGTAACATCCTGACCGCGTAAACTGCCCCGGTAGCACCGGTCATTGCAATAACCAATCGTTTTTTATGTTTCATCTATTTATTTCGTTTGCTCAATTATTTTAAGCATTTTATCGCTTGCCGAAACTAAAGCATCAATCATTTCCTCTCCCTGGGCAATATGCCCGGAATTTGACAACACGATATATTCAGCCTGAGGCAAAGCTTTCGCCAGAGTATATCCGGCTTCCAGAGGGCAAACCAGATCCTTCTGGCCATGAATGATAATGGTCGGAATATGTTTTATCAAATCACACTGATCAATAATCTGATTTTCCTGGATAAAATAGTTATGTTTGGCATAGTGGAGCTCCATCCTAACCTGTTTAACCATTTTATCGGTAATTGCCTGGCTGTTATCGTTTTGATAATCCGCCCCCAAAGTCACTAAGCTACCCCACTCCATCCAAGCCTTGGTGACGCGTCTTTTAGCCAGTTCATCATTACCCAATAAAATTTCATATAAAGCCGGAACAATATCTGGCCGGTTATTTTGAGCCACTGTACCCGCCAACTTATGCCATTGTTCCGGATAAATCCGGGCAACACCCTGTTTAATAAACCAATCCAAATCTTTTGCCCGGGCCAAAAAAGTACCACGCAGAATCATCCCTAATACCTTATCAGCATACTGTTGAGCATATAACAGCGACAAAGCAGCGCCCCATGAACCACCAAACAACACCCATTGATGTATCCCAAGTTGATGACGAATTCGCTCCATATCATCAATCAAATCCTGCGTAGTATTGCTCACACAGTCCCCAAATGGCAAAGACTGACCGCTACCACGCTGATCCAACAAAATAATATGATATTGTTCAGGATTGAAAAAACGTCGATGATCGGGTTTGGTACCTGAACAAGGCCCCCCGTGTAGAAAAATAACCGGAACGCCGTCTACAGTACCACTTTGTTCCACATAAACAGAATGCTGACTATTGGTATTTAAAAAGAAGGTATTAAAAGGGATAATTTCGGGGTAAAGCGACTTCATGAACAAAACCAAACTTTATAAGGGTGATCATTATATCGCAGCATTAATAACAGAGCCTAAATCCCTGGTCGGTTTTGCAGTACCACAAAATGCATGGCATTAAACATACAAAAACCTTTATTATGCTGAACGTCACAGGGCAACAATTGTTTTTGCCGCAGATTACGCGGATAAACGGATTTAAACACTAAAAAAGCAAGTAAAATTTCTAGCGGGAAAAAATTCGTTTAAATCTGTGTAACCCGTGACAACTTTATCTTTTACCCTCGCCCACATCGCTTTTGTAAGGGATGCAGACTAGTCTCATAAGGCGCTGAAGAAACCCCACCTAGACATTGGGAACCAGATAAGCTGGCATAAAAAAAGGAAGGCTTTGACACCTTCCTTTTTTGCTGGATTTCGATTTAATCTTACGATTAGAAACCGAAACCGATGTAACCACCTGCTTCCAGACCGTCCAGATCTACATCAGCAACTGTGTTACTCACTAAGTGATAACGAGCATCAACACCGGCATATAGATTATTCCAGATTTTGTAATCAGCACCGGCAGCAAACATAACACCAGGCGCGGTTACTGTTACGCCGTCAGATGGTGGTGAAATTACATGTAAGGCGAAACCAGCAGGGATGATCCAAGGTCTGAAATCACTATCCGCCATAAATTTAATTTTAGGCGATGCAGTGATGGTAATCTGAGTTACAGTGACTTCTTGAGAACATCTTCCATATGGACCAGAACCATTGGCAACAACTAGGTTGTTCCCATTACAAACTGCTGCGCCCGCTCCAACACCGCCTAATACAGCAGCCTGAGCAGAGTCATTTGCCGCAGTAGGCAATGGCGCTCTACGCAAATCGTGCGAATCAAATTCCTTATAACCAAAAGTGATCTCGCCCAAAACATTGGTGTTGTCCATTAAACCAAATAAGTCATTGCTTAGGTTCAGATCAAAACCGGCACCAAAATACCATGCTTCTTCGTCACCATTCGGCGAGTTACCTGTTAATTGACTTGTTTTTACACCAGCAGCATTCAATGGGTTATCTGTGTTTGTCGCATTGGCATCCGTTAAGATACTGCCTTCACGGCTATCTTCATTACGCGCATAACCACCACGGAAGAAGACCATATTACCGCCGGAACCAAAACCGGTTGGATTAGACTTTACAGAAGCCATCCACTCGTCCAGTTCCTGAACTTTTTCGACACTGGCACTTGCAGATTTAACGCGGTTTAATTCTGCCTGCATTGCCTGCATCATTTCCGCCATTTGATTGACTTGTGCTTCCAAAGCAGCTGCTTTCTTGCTAGCCGCATCAGCAACACGTTCAGCTTGTGAATTCGCAGAGGCTTGTGGTGCAACCAAGACACCAGCAACAGCTAATGTGGCTGACGCAATACCCAGCGCAATTTTTGTTTTTTTAAACGTCATTGATCCCCCCTCGGGTCTTGTTGTTAGATAGCCCTTACCACAAAGGCTGTTTTTTAACGTAGAAAATAATAGCAGTTAATAAGCTTCCTTACAAGTTTCTGCAGCTTTTTTGTGGTATTTATTTCCTTCTTGTTAATCAAGGAGTAACAGCGTTTTCTTATGTTACTTTTAAAAAATTATTTGTAAAAGCCCCACAGTCTGTGGCTGCCAGCATACAAACAACATTTCAGACAACTAAATCGGTGTTAAAAAAAATAATTTATAAAAATTAATATTTGTTCTCAACATTCAATTTAGCAATTCCCTGGCTGTCCGTGTAAGATTGTTATTTTTTTTCACTTTTTTGCATGAGTCAGAATTCAGATTTTATCATTATTGGTGGGGGTATAATCGGCCTGTTAACTGCCAGAGAGCTTTCTATGGCTGGCGCCAATGTTACCGTTATTGAGCAACAGCAATTTGGCAAAGAATCCTCGTGGGCCGGTGGCGGCATCCTGTTGCCCTTATATCCATGGCGCCAGGATCCAGCGATTAGCCGATTAGTCATGCAAAGCTTAAAACTCTATCCTGAATTGGCCCGGCAATTAATATCATCGAGCCAAATTGACCCTGAGTTATATACTTGTGGATTAATGTTGACGGATAACCCGGATTTTGATTTGGCGGTAAAATGGTGCCAGCAATATCAGGTTGCGTATCAAATACCAACTCAAGCACAACTGGATAATTTTAACGGCCCAATCAACCAGCCGCTTTGGCTGCCTGGTATTGCACAAGCCAGAAACCCGCAATTTTTAAAATCATTGCATCAGGAATTATTAAAAAACAGGGTTAATTTAATTGATCATTGTGCATTAAAAGAAATATGCTTTAAAGGTAACAAAATAAGCCATATTTTAACCGAGCGGAATAGGTTTACGGTTAACCAGCTTGTGATTTGTACCGGGGCCTGGACTGGTCAGGTCTTTCAGCAACTGTTACCGGGAGGTATTCAACAACCTGAAATCGCTCCGGTAAAAGGCCAGATGCTGTTAATTGATGCCGAACCGGGCATACTGCCGCATATGATCTTATCTGGAGATAAATATTTAATTCCCAGACTGGACGGCAAGATTTTAGTAGGCAGCACAGTAGAACGGGATAACTTTAACAAGACACCAACCGAACTGGCTAAACAACAGTTATATGACTTTGCAGTTGACTTATTCCCCAAACTGAAAAACTATCCTTTGGTTAAACATTGGGCCGGATTAAGGCCGGGTACTCCGCATGGAATACCCTATATTTGTCAACATCCAGACATAGCTAATTTAAACATAAATGCAGGACATTTTAGAAATGGTCTGGCAATGGGACCCGCATCCGCTCAATTAATGGTAGATTTAATGCTTGATCGAACCACGGCAATTCCTGCCCAACCCTATCAATTTAATGCAAAACACTAAAAATCTTATTTTGCTCGACTTTCTTCTCATCCAACCATCTCCAACTGGAGAGGCAAAATATTATTGGCTTAACTTATGAATACATACCCGCTTATACGTCCATTTTTATTTTCATTACCTGCTGAAACAGCACATGAAGTCAGTCTTAAACTACTAAAACTGACTCATACTTCAGGTTTATCCAAAATTATAAATACTGTTGTACCCGATAAACCGGTCAGTGTTTTTGGCTTTGATTTTAAAAACCCTGTTGGATTAGCGGCTGGCCTGGATAAAAATGGTGATTATATTGATAGCCTGGCAGATATCGGCTTCGGTTTTATTGAAATAGGCACAGTAACACCCAGACCACAACCCGGCAACCCTAAACCACGCCTTTTCCGTGTCCCTGAACATCAGGGTATTATCAACCGTATGGGTTTTAACAACCTGGGTATCGATCATCTACTTAAGCAGGTTGAAAACAGTCAGTACCAGGGTGTATTGGGTATTAATATAGGTAAAAATTTTGACACACCCATCGAAACTGCTGTTGACGATTATTTAATCTGCTTCCGTAAAGCTTATGCTGCTGCCAACTATATAACAATCAACATTTCATCCCCCAACACAAAAAACCTTAGACAGCTGCAACAAGGTGATGAGATTAAAAAGCTGATTTCTGCACTTAAGAATGAGCAAGTTAAATTGCGCATAGAACATGCCCGTTATGTCCCTTTAGTGTTAAAGATTGCACCTGATTTAAATAAAGATGAAATCAGCCATATCAGTAAGCTTTTATTGGAATTTGATGTGGATGGTGTTATTGCCACCAACACTACAATCGATAGAGAAATGATCAAAGACCATCCGCTAGCCAAAGAGGCTGGAGGATTAAGCGGCGCCCCGGTTAAAAACAAATCTACTCAGGTAGTTGCCAGTCTGGCTAGTGAGTTAAACGGCCGCATCCCTATTATCGCAGCGGGAGGAATTTTAAACGCTGACGATGCCAAAGAAAAACTGGCGGCGGGCGCAAGTCTGGTGCAGATCTATAGCGGGCTTATTTATAAAGGCCCGGAACTGATTGCTGATATTGTGAAAGCTTTATAGTTGACAAAAGGGCAACCAAAAGAGATTGCCCTTACCGTCTATTCACCGGCAATAGACATTTCTTCGATCAGAATGGAACCGCTACGTATATTACCCCGGTAATCGATATCATTACCAACTGCAACGATATGTTTAAACATGTCTTTTAAATTACCTGCAATGGTAATTTCTTCAACAGGAAACTGAATCTGACCATTTTCCACCCAAAAGCCCGCTGCACCCCGGGAATAATCACCGGTCACTATATTAACGCCCTGTCCCATCAGTTCGGTAACCAGCAACCCGGTATTCAACTGACTCAACATGCCCTTATAATCCAGTACTCCCGAGTCAATACTTAAATTATGCACACCACCGGCATTACCGGTACTTTGCAAGCCCAATTTACGCGCCGAATAAGACCCCAGTACATAACTTTTCAAAATGCCATCAGTGACCAAATCACGCTCACGGGTGGCAACACCTTCACTGTCATAAGCAGCACTGCCTAATGCTCCAGGCAAATGTGGTTGCTCGTAAATATGAATAAAATCAGGAAAAACCCGACTATCAACAGCATCCAATAAAAAACTGGACTTACGGTACAAATTACCGCCACTAATGGCCGATATAAACGAAGATAATAAGCTGGATGAAACTTCCGCCGCAAACATCACCGGACATTTCCGACTGGATAAGCTTTGCCCCTGCAGACGTCGCAAAGCCCTCTGTGCCGCTTTTTGGCCTACTACCTTTGCACTTTCTAAAGCACCGGCCTCCCGATTAACAGTGTACCAGTAATCGCGCTGCATGCTTTCACCCCTCTGCGCCAAAACTGAACAACTCAAAGAATGCCGGGTCGATTGATAACCCTGTAGAAAACCTAAACTATTGCCAAATACCCGGATACCTTGATGAGTATCAACACTGGCACCTTCTGAATTACTTATCTCTGCATGAAATGAACGCGCGGCATTTTCACATTCAATCGCCAATGCAATCGCATCATCGGCACTGATCGCCCAGGGGTGGTTTAAATCCAAATCAGGAAAATCTGTCGCCAACAAGGCTTTATCCGGCAAACCTGCATAGTTATCTTCACTGGTAAAACGGGCAATACTGCATGCCGCATTGACAGTTTCTTTTAACGATTCAGGTGACAAATTACTGGTACTGGCTGAGCCTTTACGCTGACCAAAGTAAACAGTTACGCCCAAACCCTGGCCACAATGATGCTCAATGGTTTCCACATCACCCAAACGTGCTGTTACCGACAAGCCATTTTCCACACTTAAGCCAGCTTCGGCCCCTGTTGCCCCCTGCAGCTTGGCTTCGTCCAGCAAATCCTGAACGAGGTTTTTTAAACGGTTAATTTCTTCCTGCTTTTGCAAAATATTTCTCTTTGTAATTGCATGACTATAAGTTTTAGACACTCGTACCGCCTACGGTTAAGCTGTCTATTTTTAATGTTGGCTGCCCCACACCAACCGGCACACTTTGACCATCTTTACCACAAGTACCCACACCACTATCCAGTTCGAGATCAGTCCCCACCATAGAAACTTTAGTCAGCACATCGGGACCGTTACCTATTAAAGTCGCCCCTTTCACCGGCTGGGTAATTTTACCGTTTTCAATCAAATAAGCCTCACTTGCCGAAAAAACAAACTTGCCAGAGGTGATATCCACCTGTCCACCGCCAAAATTCTTGGCATATAACCCTTTTTCCACCGACTGAATAATCTCATCCGGGTTATGAGGCCCGGGCAACATATAAGTGTTCGTCATTCTTGGCAGCGGCAAATGCGCATAAGATTCGCGCCGTCCATTACCTGTTGATTTTACCCCCATTAAACGGGCATTCATCGTATCCTGCATATAGCCTTTTAATATACCGTTCTCAATCAATACGGTATTTTCACTGGGTGTGCCTTCATCATCTATACTTAGTGAACCCCGTCGTCCGGGTAAAGTCCCGTCATCCACTACAGTACATAAATCCGAGGCAACCCGCTCCCCTACCCGACCACTGAAAGCCGAAGTGCCTTTACGGTTAAAATCCCCTTCCAAACCATGACCGATAGCTTCATGCAATAAAATACCCGGCCACCCGGAACCTAATACCACAGTCATATTGCCTGCCGGTGCATCCACCGCTTCCAGATTCACCAACGCCTGTCTGACGGCCTCTCTTCCATATTCCAAGGCCGTATCCTGTTCAATAAAGCAACTATAATCAGTTCTGCCGCCACCGCCCATACTGCCTCGTTCACGCCTGCCATTATCGGCAACGATCACACTAACATTCATGCGTACCATAGGCCGTATATCGGCCGCTAAAGAACCATCCATACCCGCCACCAGCACAGTATCATGCGCGCCAACCAAGCTGATAATAACCTCTTCAATCCGGCTATCCAGTTGACGGGTTGCACTATCGACCCGCCTTAATAGATCCACCTTTTCCTGATCAGCCAGCGATTTTAAAGGGTTGACGGATGAATAATATTGCGGCCAGCCTGCTGTTCTTGTTAAACCTGCATTTCTGCTTTGTCCTTGCCTGACAATAGCTTTTACATTTTCCGCCGCGTTGAGCAAGGCATTCAGTTCAATTTGATCACTATAGGCAAAACCGGTTTTCTCACCGGAAATTGCTCTAACACCTGCCCCCTGATCGATATTATGACTGCCTTCTTTGAGAATACCGCCTTCCATAACCCAGGATTCAAAATGACTGGCCTGAAAATAAATATCCGCACCATCCACCGGCACACTCAACAGGCGGCTCATTACTCGTTCAATATCGCTGCTCTGCAGACCCGAAGGTGCCAGAATTGATTGTTTAGCTAAGTCTAATATTTCCATTAAATTCTTTATTGTTACTACATTTGTATTAAGATTCAGGCACTTCATCCCGCAAAGTGATAAATAAATCAGTCAATAGTTTTTCTATACTATCGGTCGGCTGATCAAAATCACCTTTTTCATCATCCAGCTTGTCATTAATATCTACCGGTTCAGCTATAACTCGGGTCTGTTCCCCCTTAGTAATCACTCTCAGTAAAAAATCCTGTTCATTATATTGATTATCAAAAAGAGACAATAGCTTAGTCATTGCAGGTGCATTTTTATTGTCTTCATTGATAGCATCATCAGCGTCATAGCTAATATAAAAAGCGCCTTTAGAACGATTTTTATCCACAATTTTGGTTTTATTGAGTTCCAAGGCCTTTCTCATCAAGCGCCAGGACTTACCAAACGATCTGTTGATTATTAAGACCAAACCATTCTCGCTGTGCTGCAGACTGACCTGGTCAGCCAACCCTTTTTTAACCGCCGCAGTTTTGCCTGATAAGCCTTTAGTCCTAGCCTTTGCCTCTTTTTTGACAATATCCGGCGGCTGCTCCAGAGTACTTAAGTCATTATATTGACGTACAGGCGGAGCTTCGCCACATGCAGACAACATAATTAACAAGCTCAAGATAAAAAAAACTTTTGCTTTAGCAAAACCACGCATGTTAAAACCAATTAAATTTATTCGCAGAATAAGCGTCTATGCCCCAAAACCGGAAAAGAACTACGGGTTTTTTCCAAACGCTCCTTATCGATATCAGCGGTAACAAAACCAGCACCTGTCTTATAGCAATCCAGTACCACACCCCACGGATCAACAATCATGCTATGACCAAAAGTTTTACGTCCACTAACATGAAAGCCACCTTGATTTGGCGCAATCACATAGCTCATATTTTCAATCGCTCTGGCACGCAATAAAACTTCCCAATGCGCCGCGCCTGTTTCAGCTGTAAAAGCGGCAGGCACCACATAGATATCAACCCCTTGCCTGGACATCAGTCGAAACAGTTCTGGAAAACGTAAATCATAACAAACCACCAACCCCAACCGGCCAAATGGCGTGTCGACAACCATCGGCTCATTACCCGCTTCTATTGTATCCGACTCCCTGTAAACCTCATTAACTTGGGGTAAATCGACATCAAACAAATGCATTTTATCGTATCTGGCTACCCGTTCTCCCGCATCGTTGTATACCAAACACGCCGCTCTGATTTTATTTTCGGCATCTGCCACCAACGGAATCGTACCGCCAACCACCCAAACTGAATATTTTTTGGCTACCGACGATAAAAAGTCCTGAATCGGACCGATGCCATCCGCTTCCCTTTCAGCAATTTTTTCCAGGCCGGTTTCACCCATTAAGGCAAAATTTTCCGGCAAAGCCACGAGTTTAGCTCCGGCTCTAGCCGCTTCACCAATTAATTTGTCTGCTTCCAACAAATTAGCTCTGATATTTGGTCCAGATGCCATCTGAATGGCAGCACATCTACTCATCATCTCTCTCTTTATATTTATTCTGATCAATGCTTAAAAAATCAGTGATACCTCGCCAGGTTTTATTCACCAAGCCGTCGTGTTCATGTTGCGGAATGATTTCCGCATCGTCCCAATCGCCTTTTACCAGAAACTGTGAACCGAAGAAAAAACCTTCCTGTTTATCGCCAGTTAATGATTTGGCAACCAGACCTGCAACTTCGCGGACAATTGTACCAGCAATAGGTACTGCTTCTGAACTTTTAGGTACAACCGTGACCTTATGATCAAATTGTTTTGCTACCAGATCGGTTTCACCAACAACCTTAATTCTGGCTGATAATGCGTCAATTTTTAGATTTTTACTGACAGCTTTGCCGGCTGACAAGTCGAAACGACCGGTAATTGTATTAAAGGCCAGGCCGGCTTTATATAAGTCACTAAAATCCAGGCGCAAGCGTTTAACCCACTGATCCAGAGCTATAAAACCCAGTATCCGGCCAAACCCAGGCTCAATTCCCAGAATCCGGCCATCCTCCAGTTCGGCATCAACCTGGCCTGTTAAATTTTTTACAGCGACTTGAGCAGGTGCTCCCGGCCAGCTAAGATTAAAATTGATATTAGCCTCTGTTTCCTTAATATCATCACTGATATTAAGCTTGGTCAACAATTGTCCAAATTCATCGCTAACCAGGCTGCCGCTGATCTCTGTTTTAAAATCATTTCCTGTCGTCAACCAACTGCCATTAAAAGCCAAACGATTATGTTCATCAGTTAACACCGCCTGAGGCATAAA
This sequence comes from Methylococcaceae bacterium, assembly GCA_050303415.1. Lineage (GTDB taxonomy): Bacteria > Pseudomonadota > Gammaproteobacteria > Methylococcales > Methylomonadaceae > JBNLBS01. The sequence continues at coordinate 36,025 of JBNLBS010000001.1, forward strand.
AATACCCTGTATATCTCTTTCGGTCTCCAAAACCAGCTGCCCCCAGTTATTTTTTCCCGTCAATATTTTCTTGCTACGCACTGACAATAAGGGAAACTGGTCGGGCTGGATGGCGGCTCCTTCTCCAGCCAACACCGATAATGCTGCCAGATCCAGGTAATCCATATTCATAGCAAGCTTGTCATCCCCTTTAAGATCATCCGGAATATACATTGTGCCTTTTGCCATTACACTGTTGATATCCGCTTGCCATTGCCGCTTATGCCTGGACAGTGCCAAATCCAAGACTCCCAAATTTTTTTGCTGCCAAATGGCCTGCTGGGCATGTAACTGAATAGAATTAACTAGATCCTGACTTTTACCGACTCCGGAAGCCAATGCCAACCATTGTTTAAGATCTATTTTTTGACGGTTAATCTCCAGTTTAATCCCGTCAAATCCGGTTATTTGTATCTGTCCATGACCGATTAGAAAATGTCCGGCATGTAAAGCCTGCTTGTTTATATCCACTTCAAACGCTGCTTTCAATTGCTTGGCGTAAGTTAAACGTATCGGCAATAAATTGCCCTCTTCCAGGAAAAATGTCAGTGAAAATGATCTTTTCTGTCTTGAATTTTTTGCTAAATCTTCCGGTAAATCCAGTGTTATGCCCGACAAATTCGATTGTAAATTTATGCTGGGTGAATTTTTACTCTTATAGGGCAAATCCAGTTGCAACACATAATTTGTCTCGCCTCGTGCCAATTTCAACCAAGGCAATTGAAACTGCCGCTCCAGATTGATTGCATCCATTACGCCATTGACCTTAACCGATGTTTTGTCCTTTTGGCTGCTCACCTTGACCTGAATAGGATGTCCCAATGCTTCGGCATTAATTTGTTCACTGAAAACCCCCTGCTCATTAAATTTCAGTTCTCCATTAATACCGGTAACCGGTAGGTCCAGCGAACGGACGGTTAACTGATGGTTAATTAACTGTGCAGAGCCGTTCACTTTAGCATTAAGCCCTTGTCGCATAGGCACTTTAATATCGACATCAACTGATACGGTATTTTCACCACTGGGGACAATGGCATCCATAACCGGATCGACCTGATAGGCAATCGGGGTTTTTTGCAAATAACCTAAAACCGAATTAATTTTACCGCTGACATGCCCCTTTACATCGACATATTGACTATTTTCAAAGGAATCAATAGTAACAATTGAAGGCTTTAATTTAAGATTCTCTGACTGTCCGGAATGGATTTTAACTCGAACACTGTCGTAGGTAAAAAATGCAGAGGCATTCAAAGCTTTGAGGTTTGGCCAGTCAGCATCAAAATCCAAATCCATATCCGGGGTATCAAAACTGATCTGAAAATCACCCTGCGCGGACAAAAAAGGATAATCCTGTAAATTACCATAGAACAGGGCTTTACCGTTTTCAGCCCGACCTGTTACAAATGCAGCATCCAGCCAGGCAACCACATCTGTATCCATAATCCCGGTTGGAAAATAGTTTTTGGCTAGACTGACATCTGAAGAATCATAAGCCATTTGCACATCAACAAAAGGCTGTGTCAGCTCATCACTTTGCTGAATACGGAATCGGGTTTTAGTGTTTAACCCAGCGGTAGTCAACGCCAATTGAGGCGTGGACAAATCCCAGCCGGTTCCGGTTTGATTGAAATCAATAATGCCTTTAACAGAATGATCAATAAAAGGTTTCCTGAACCATTGGTTAAAACTAAGCTTTGTCTTGTCACTTGCCAGCCAAAGCCTGGCTTTATCATGTCTGGCATTAATATAACCTGACAAGCCCTCGACACCGGGCACATCAGTCATTTCCGGCCATCCTAAAGCATTAAAACCGCCTTGAAATGCATAATGACCGACAGTTAAATCAATAAAGGTCTGGCAATTTTTTAAATGCCCATGCCAGCCTTTCTTCAGCCAAGGTGTATAGTTCGACTCGGGTAAAAAGAAATCAGCCAGTTCCACTGCTTCCTGCACATCCAGATCATCAATAAAAGCGGAAATCCGGGTGGGTTTTTCATGCTCGAATGAGGTTAAAGAAAGAGCCAACGTTGCCGCCGGCCATTTTTTAGCCGCAGTTTCCAAACCAAAATCTTTTAAACTTAACTGCCAACCCTCCTTTTTCTTAAGCCATGCAAAATGACTGTGTAAAGATTCAATCTGCAGCGATTTTTCCTGCAAGCCATTAATATTCGCCTTGCTTAGACGCAGCTCACCAGTAATGTCTTGCAATCTGGATGCCTGCCAATGACTCCATAACTTAACATCAGTACGCCCCTTATCAATAGAAAAACCGGCAGGCAACTCTGTCAGTAATTCTGATGCCTGTAGTTGACTGCCTTCAACATAAAGATGACCATTTACCCCCTTTGCCTTAAATACATTACCGGTAAATTCCGCAGACACTCTTAACCATGAACCATATTGTTCCGGCAATTTTATCAGCCCATGTATTTGATGGTGCTGCCCATCAGCTTCATTTTTCAGCACTACATCCACAGACGATAAATGTATCGGGTGATCTGGTTTGGCTTCGTCCAGCCAGGTTAGTTCGCTTTGTAAAAATTCATATCGCCCTCCCTGCAATAGCCAAAGCGGGTCGTCAGTATCTTCGCTATGGATACCGACAATCGAAACCTGACCATCCATAAGACGTTTAACCGTTAGTTTAACGCCAACTAAAGTAACCCAGGATGATGACAAAAAATCGCGATTAATCAATAACTGCAGTAAATGGATGCCTAACCGGAGTTGTTGCAATTGTATGCCTGAACCGGCTGCATTCGATTGTGAAAGAATTTGAATTTCTTTAAACACCAACTCCGGGCTAAATCCCCGCATATTGGCTCTAAGCTTGCCAATTTTAACCGGGGCATGCAAAATCTCACTGAGTTCAGTTTGCAGCTCAGTTTTATAGTCTTCAACACTCAAGACAACCAAGCGCACGCCAGTCAAACCGACTGCCAGCGATATTAAGCTCCAAAAAATTAAATGCCGCGTTGCTCGCGTTACGTGATGAATCAATTAACTAATATAAAAAAAGGCAAAAACTTTTAAAACGTTCCCGGCCTGGATAATTCGTGAAGGAAATAGTGTTTATGGACTATCAAACGTATCTCAAAACATATCGTAATCTATTGAATTATAATAATTCAATAACCGACTTCATTAAATATCCGGGCTAATACAGTGTAAGACTGTTATTTTACAAGTTATTTACAGATTTAACTTAACTCACAGCAAAACAACATCATATTGCTCCTGATTATAGTCAGACTCTGCCCTGAATTTAATCTGCACCCCCAAAAAACTCTCCAACTCGGCCAAGGTATCCGCTTCTTCATCCAACAACATCTCCACAACATCATTTGAGGCCAGAACTAAAAGTTTTTGCACTTTATATTGTCTGACTTCACGAATAATTTCTCTAAACACTTCCAGGCACATTGATTCAGCCGTCTTTAACACGCCACGCCCTCCACAGGCGCTGCAGGGCTCACATAGTATATGCTCCAGGCTTTCACGGGTTCTTTTACGCGTCATCTCCACCAAACCCAACACAGAAACCTCAGTAATCTTGGTTTTTGCATGATCTTTTTCCAGATTACGCTCTAACGCTTCCAGCACTAAACGTTTGTGCTCCTCGCTTTGCATATCGATAAAATCAATAATAATGATGCCACCGAGATTTCTTAAACGTAATTGTCTAGATATTGCCTGGGCTGCCTCTAGGTTAGTCTTAAAAATAGTTTCTTCCAAATTACGGCCGCCAACGTAACCACCGGTATTAACATCGACGGTAGTCATCGCCTCTGTTTGATCAAATACCAGATGACCGCCTGACTTTAAACCAACTTTACGTTCCAGCGCTTTTTGAATTTCATCCTCGACACTGTATATGTCAAATAAAGGCGATTCACCGGAATAATGTTCAATAATAGGCACCATATCCGGCACAAAGACACCGGCAAAAGCCGTTAAGCGTTGATAGGTTTCTTTTGAATCGACCCGCACCCTCTCAACTTCCTTTTTATATAAATCTCTTAAAATCCGTTCACTTAACGGTAGGTCTTTATGAATAAACTGCCTGGGTTTGGCATTTTTAATCTTTTCCTCAATCGACTGCCAAAGCTTTATCAAAAACGTCATATCAGAGAACAGCACTGCCTCTTCCACGCATTCAGCCGCAGTACGGGCGATAAAACCGCCACAATCATTCTGCTGCTGATAGGCTTCCAGACAGGCTCTTAAGCGGGCCCTTTCTTCCTCACATTCGATACGCTGAGAAACCCCCGAATTTTTGGCATAAGGCATATATACCTGATAACGGGAGGGAATCGAAATTTCAGTCGTTAATCGTGCGCCCTTGCTGCCAATTGGATCCTTGGTGACCTGTACAACAATATGCTGACCTTCACGCAGATAATGTTCAATATTTTCCGAATCCTTTTTTTCCAGTTCCTTACTGCTTAAATCCGACAAATGTAAAAAAGCCGCCTTTGATAAACCGATATCAACAAAAGCCGCCTGCATACCCGGCAAAACCCTGCACACCAGCCCTTTATATATATTCCCCACCAAACCACGCTGTCGGGATCGTTCTATAATCAACTCCTGCAACACGCCATTTTCAACAATAGCCACCCGGGTTTCCGGTGGAGTAATATTTATTAAAATTTCTTCGTTCATTTAATAACCATGATCCCTTGTTTGGCTAATAATTGCGCCGTCTCAAAAACCGGTAAACCAACCACACCAGAGAAACTGCCTTTTATCGATTCAACAAATACACTACCCAACCCCTGAATAGCATAACTGCCTGCCTTATCAGCCGGTTCTCCGGTTTGCCAGTACGCCTTAATCTCATCCAGGGTCAGCTGCCTGAAACAAACATCGGTAATTGCCACAGCCTGCCAATGTTCTTTACCACGTAATGAAACAGCACTGTATACCTGATGAGTACGGCCCGACAATTGAGTTAGCATATTGATTGCATCGCCCTCATCAACCGGCTTACCCATAATCAAATCACCTAAAACCACCGCTGTGTCAGCTGCCAAAACCGGCAGATCAGTTTGCAATATCTGTAAACAGGCCGCCGACTTATCTGCTGCAACCCGTCGTACGTATGCTAACGGGGTTTCATTTATCAAAGGTGTTTCATCAAGATCCACCGCATGCACTTTATAAGAGACGCCGATCTGGTCCAGCAGTTCCTTCCGTCTTGGAGAAGCAGAGGCCAAAATAAGTTGTTCATTCATACACGATGATAAGGATGATTCTGAAGAATACTCCAGGCACGATAAATTTGCTCGGCAACCACAATGCGTACCAAAGGATGTGGAAAAGTTAACTTTGACAAACTCCAGGATTCACGAGCCATTTGTTTAACCGAATCCGACAAGCCTTCCGGCCCACCTACCAGCAAGGCAACATCCTGACCACTTTCCAGCCAGCGCTGCATGGCTTGAGACAAATCCGGCGTAGACCAGGGCTTTCCCGGCACATCCAGCGTTACCACGTGCATACCCTTAGCAATTGCAGCAATCATCCTGTCTCCTTCATCTCGCACTATACGAGCAACATCGCTGTTTTTAGTTCTTTTCCCAGGCGTAATTTCCTTAAGCAACAGTTCGCATTCTTTAGGTAAGCGCCGAGCATACTCTTCATACCCCTGCTGTACCCAGGACGGCATTTTATTACCCACAGATATAAGTTGTATTTGCATGGGTTGCAGGATACACAGAACGACATCAGGATGCAATTGGTATACATAGAGAAGAATATAGGCAGGGGACTGGATACAAACAAAGACTTGTGTTCACCTCATAACCAAACCAATAATTCACTCAATGCGGTAGATTGGATAAGATAGGATTCATTTCTTGCCAACGCATATTTTTGTGTCATAACCATTAACGTTTGCAGGGGCCACTCATTTACCTCTGAATTGCCCTGTTCAGATTTGTCTGAAACGTAGCCCCACATATGTTGAACAGCGTTTCTAATACCGCCATGTTTAGGAGGTGTTCTTAATATTTCAGTCAGCATTAACGACAATTCAGGGAAACCAATTTGCCTGCAGGAGGTATAACGGCCTATCTCTTTATATTGATTTGGGTCGCGGGCCAGAACAGAATATTTATGCTGTCGCCAAAGCTGCTGTTCGTTTCCGGGCAAGGGAATTCGTCCTTTTTCTTTATTCCGGTACTTTTCTTCAAGTAATTTAAACTGCACAGCCGGGGTATCAATATAGGTTAAAGGCCAGCGACCTTTATTTGAATCAGTTGTTACAGGGGATTTATCGACATAACCCCTCAACGCCATTTCACATGCCAATTGTTTATGGCGTAGATTTAACGCCCAACCACAGTCTTGCCAGCGGATCGTTTCAGGGTGATTTGAATAGCCTTTCTTACCATTGACGATAATTGAAACAATACCATGCAACTCCCGATGTTCACCGAGCAGGCTTTGGCGGTTAAGGTATCCAGGGTTAATATCCCAAATTCTCATAAACTTTTTAATTACAATTGACCGAATAGAGTATAAATCTTTGGGCTTTTAATTAAACAACATGAATGATAAAACCATATTTGTCTAATATCTTAGATTATCAGCCTTAACCAAGATACGCCATATATTATGCGCACTGACTCAATCCAGCCTCACGGAGAATGTTAACCCTGCTAAACTACTTGCAACAATAATAAAAAAACTACCCGCCTTTATGAACAAATACTTTCTTAATCTTTTCCCTTTGTGGGCGATTGCCTTGTCAATTGCAGCTTACTTTTACCCGATTTATTTTGTTTCAGCGAAGGCGGCAATTATTCCTTTACTGGCTTTGGTTATGTTCACGATGGGCACAACATTAAGCTGGCAGCATTTTGCCGAGGCACTAAAGCAACCGGTTATTATTGGCCTGACAGTAGCAATTCAATTTATTTTTATGCCTTTATTGGCATTATTGATCAGCCTGTCTTTTAAACTACCAACAGAGCAGTTGATTGGTATGGTATTAGTGGGTAGTAGTGCGGGTGGTACAGCTTCTAATGTTATTTGTTACCTGGCCCGGGGTAATGTAGCGCTGTCTATTTTAATGACCATGACTTCAACTTTATGCGCAGTGTTGCTAATGCCGCTGCTGACCCATGTGTATTTAAACCAGATGATTGATGTGCCGGTACTTGGCATGATAAAAAGTATACTGTTAATTGTTTTTGTCCCGGTAATGACGGGCTGCTGCCTTAATTCTTATTTTTCCAGGTACCTGACTGAGTTACAAAATATTTTTCCGGCATTTTCATGTTTGGCCATTATTTTGATTATAGCCATTATTGTCGGCCTTAATCATGATAATTTGGCAACAGTTAGCCTGCCCGTAATTGTGGCCATTGCTCTGCATAATTGTTCGGGAATGTTTTTGGGCTATTTTGTTGCCCGATTATTTAACTACAACGCCCAAATTTGCCGAACGGTTTGCATAGAAGTGGGGATGCAGAACTCCGGTCTAAGCGTAGCATTAGCCATTAAGTTTTTTTCCGCCCAGGCTGCCCTGCCCGGTGCCTTATTTAGCATCTGGCATAATATTTCCGGTTCTTTACTGGCAGCCTGCTGGCGAAAACTTGACGCCAAACAGGAATACTGAACCCCACCCTGATAATGCTCGCTAACAGCCCTGTTATTGCATTAGTTTTTTATAACTGGCCCTAATTTTGCTTATCTTTAGTGTTAATATTATTTGGAGACCAGCAATGCTATTTAAACTGATACTATGCCTCGGTATAAGCTTAACTCTTTCCGCCTGTTCCTATAATCACAAACAGGAGGAGGTAAATTCCCCACCGCTTGCCGTTAAAGCCAAGACGTACAGAGACAAATCGGTGAATGTATTTGCAGACGTACACAGCACGGTCCGTCATATGGAAAATCAGACTTATAACATTCTGTATTTTATTAGGGATGAGTTTGATAGCTTTATTTATGATGTCCGAAAAGACTATTATGAAAGAAGTGGGATATATTAAGCTTTTTACTGCCAGCTATTATGTAATGATTTAATTCATGCAATAGGCAATATTATTTACCCGACAGACAGAGAGAAATTATGGAAATAAAATCTAAATTTCTGGGCGAACAACAAGTTAACCCTGACACTATTATTCACTTTCCTCAGGGAATTCCTGGCTTTGAAGACCAAACCCAGTTTAAGTTGTTTCACTCCGAAAATGATCCTGTTATTTTTTGGCTGCAATCAGTAGATGATGATGAGCTAACCTTTTCTGTTGCCCAACCCGTTGATTTTAATATTAACTATAGTTTTATGTTAACGGATGAGGAAGAAGAAATTTTGCAATTGCAGGATTTAAATGATCTGTTAATTTTAATTATGTTACATAAAGATCAAAGCGACGAACACAGCAAACCCACCATTAAAGGCTCTATTAAGTCGCCATTGCTTATCAATTCTGCGCAACGAATAGGTATTCAGAAAAATTTAAATAAAATTGATCAAAGCATTACTTTGACCGAACAAAGAAATGAAAATGAAATCCATGTCGTTGAAACGAAGTAGAAAATTACTATCGGCTGTAGTTAAAGCATAACTGCAGCCGCCTTGATGAGCCAGGTATTATGCGGCCTGAACAGGAATTGAATGGCTGGAATGAGTCACTTCATTTTTCTCATTAAAATAAACCAGCGTTGGCTTATGCTGCTCAAGTTCTTTTTGATCCAATTGCGCATAAGCACAAATAATTAACAAATCACCCGGGCAAGCCAAACGTGCGGCTGCACCATTGACAGAAAAAATGCGAGAGCCGGCTTCCGCCTTAATGGCATAAGTAGTAAAGCGCTCACCATTATTAATATTATAGATATGGATCTGTTCGTATTCTCTTATACCGGAAATATCCAAAAAATCGCTATCTATCGCGCACGAACCCTCATAACCCAGTTCTGCATGAGTTACCGTCGCTCTATGTAGCTTTGCTTTAAGCATTGTACTTTGCATAATAAAACAATTGAATACCTTTAAGAACCGCTTATTATGCCTTAATTAAGGCTTTGCTTCAATCAAATATCGCTTGAAATATACAACACTAATAATTGCCGCCTACTCCATTACGTTTAACAAGGGCTGTTCTTCATTCCGATTAATTCGTACTTCAGTCGGATAAGCAAACTGCAGATTATTTTGCTCCAGGATTTCGGCAATTTTAAACAAAACATCTTCCTTTACATGCAACCATTGCTCCCAATTGACGGTACGCGAGAAACAATAAATTAAGATATCTATAGAATAATCACCATATTTATCCAGAAACACCAGCTGTGTCGATTTTATCCCATGCGTATCTTCATGCGAAGCCAGACGTATGGCCTTCTTCTTATTACCGACTACATGTTGTGGGTTAGCAATATCAGGATGATTTTTCAGCATATCCCTAATATCATCCAGCGCCTGACGAATATCCGACATCTTACTGTCATAGGTCACACCAACATGCATTTTAATACGTCGCCCTACTGCCCTGCGATTCCAGTTCATCACACTGGATACCGATACCAACGAGTTAGGTATGGTAATCAAGGCATTATCAAAAGTTCTTATAGTCGTGCTTCGCAATCCGATTTCCGCAACGGTACCTTCGACGTCCCCAACTTTTACCCAATCGCCCATTCTAAATACATTATCAAACAGGATAGTGACACCGCCAAACAGGTTGGACAAGGTGTCTTTAGCCGCCAATGCAAATGCCAAACCACCGATCCCCAGCGTTGACATGATAGCGGTAATACTGATGCCGAAGTGATTTAAACCAAATGCCGTAGCAACGATGACAATCACCGCTTTGGCAATCTGAATCCCAAGATTCAGCAATTCCCTGCGCAGCTCTTTATTACTACGGCTGATTTTTTGCAACTGCACCACAACAAGACTATTCAATACCTTAAACAGTATCCATACAGTAAGCAGGGTATAAACAATAAAGGCAAAATCCTCCAACGAGGCACGATATTCCGTTTTATATAAAAACGCATAGGTTGCCAGATCGATACCGAAAAAAACCAATAAAACCCTGATTGGACGCCGTAGTTCATAATAAACCTGCTCATGACTTTCAGAACCGGCTTCCATAATATATTGCTTTACCAACCAACTGCAGCTACTAAAAATAACAGGGTAACTGAAGTAGACCAGTAAAATAATCACTAAAGACAGCACCACACCACCGACATCAATTTTAAATGGAGCCAGCTTGTGGTTGATCGGCTTAACCGCTTCAAAATGATTTACAAATGAGATGGCCGCCATCAGACTGAATTCCTGAAACCAATGTGTCTTTGCTATAGATCGTGGATTATTCTGCACATAAAGCACAAGACTTTGATAAACACCATTAGCTTGCTGAAACTGCTGATAATTATTTTTTAGCTCTGTATAGATTACACTCTCAATGGTTTCTTCCGGCAACTCTATCTCATTGCTAAGATTCTGACTCCTAGCCAGTGCCTTATGCGTTTCTGAAACAATCTGATCAATACTCTCATAACTATTAGAAGCTTTAATTAGGTATTGAATAAAGTCACGTGTAGCCTGACGGGTTTGATAAGCGGCCAAGTCGACTTGATCTCGCAGCATTGCCAACTGATTGTTACGCTCTTTATTAGCAGCTATACGTGATTTTAAAAAATTAAGTTTTTTACTGGTGACAGCAACCGGCAATCGTTCAATCGTTGTTGATTTTAATAAAGCCATCAGTTCAGCAAGAAGCTGGTTTTCCTTTTCCAGCACCTGATCCATTAACTCTTCATCCTCAAAGCCGGCAAGCGACTGATTTAATTTACTTAATTGCTCGATAGAGTCGATTATACGTTTTTTATCACTGACAACCGCCGCATCAAGACTCAAAGAGAAAAAGACTAGCAACAAAACCAAAAATGCCTGGAAAATTTTATTCATAACCCTTTGCTCAATTTATTAAATGCGACTCAAACTAGGCTGAAACTGGTCGTGAAAAAAAAATATTATCGATCAACCGTGTAGTACCTAGCCGCGCAGCAACCAACAAAACCAGGTCCTGGTCTTTAACTGTTGCCTGCTTTAAATCATTACTTCGACAGATGGAAAAATATTCCGGCTGAAAACCGGCCTGTATTAATGCCAATAAAGCACTGGCCTCGAGCTCGGCAAAATCCGTTTGACCCGCTTCCAGAGTCTGTTTTACTGCTAATAACTGTTGATACAATTTTGGCGCAACCCGACGCTGTTCTGCCGTTAAATAGCCATTGCGCGAACTCATCGCCAAGCCATCCTGCTCCCTGACTGTAGCCACACCAAGCAATTCAACCGGTATATTAAGGTCCCGAACCATGGTTCGAATAACGGCCAATTGCTGAAAGTCTTTCTCGCCAAACACCGCAAAATCCGGCTGGACGATATTAAACAACTTGCAAACAATAGTCGCCACACCATTGAAATGGCCCTGCCTTGAAGCGCCACAATGAATATCTGATAGGCCCCGGACCGAAACCACCGTTTTCGCCTCGGGAACATAGATATCATCCACTGCTGGTAAAAATAACAGATCAATTCCTAAAGCCGACAATTTCTCCCTATCCTGCTGTTCAGTCCGCGGATAACTGTCAAAATCTTCACCCGGACCAAACTGGCTGGGATTAACAAAAATACTGACCACCACCCGATCAGCTATTTTTTTAGCCTCCTGCACCAGTTTCAGGTGTCCGGAATGCAAATTGCCCATGGTCGGTACAAATGCAATACGCTCTCCACACTGATGCCAGCGCCGAACAACTTCCCGTAACGGCTGGATTTTTGATATTTCTTGCATGCTTAATAACAATGTTCTATAGCTGGAAACTGCCCTTGTTTGACAGCCTGGTGATAATTTTCAAGCGCCTGCTGAATGCTGTCCGCATCCAACATAAAATTTTTGCTAAACCGCGGTCTTTTTCCTTGAGTAATAGCCAACATATCGTATAACACCAGAACCTGGCCATCACACTCCACGCCAGCGCCGATACCAATCACAGGAATATTCAATTGCTTACTGATCTGTTTTGCCAGACTGGCCGGCACACATTCCAACACCAGTAAACTTATCCCAGACTGTTCCAGCTTGACAGCATCGGCAAGAATTTTTTCCGCTGCGGCTTTTTCTTTGCCCTGTACTTTATATCCCCCCAGTTGATAGACCGATTGAGGCAGCAAACCCAAATGACCACAAACCGGCACCCCCTGATCAACCAGAAACTCAACAATCTCAGTTCTGGCACCTTCAAGCTTAACCATCTGCGCCCCCCCTTGTTGAATCAGACGAGCCGCATTCTCAGCCGCCAAATCACATGATCGGTAACTCATAAACGGCATATCGGCAATAACAAAAGCTCGCTGTCTGGCCCTGCTGACAATCGAAGTATGGTAAACCATATCATCTATCGATACCGGCAAGGTACTGTCTTGTCCCTGAATAACCATACCCAATGAATCACCCACCAGAACGACATCTATGCAGACCTGATCAATCAGCGCAGTAAAGCTGGCATCATAAGACGTTAAACAACTGATCTTTTCACCCCGCTGTTTCATTAGCAGCAAATCGGTAATCGATAACGGTTTTAATAGGGAATCTGAAAGATACTGGCTCATTAAGCGACCTTTTTTAAACCGTTGAGCGGACATTGTGCCACCAAGTCAGCAATTGCCGCTTTACCGGGCACTATTATGTCAGGTGCAATCTCCTGCAAGGGATATAAAACAAAAGCCCGTTCGGCAATCCCCGGATGGGGAACGATCAAGTCCGGCACATTAATCTGCTGATCAGCATAGAGCAAAAGATCCAAATCCAATGTTCTGGCGCCCCAGCGCTCACCTTTCCTTACCCGCCCCTGATCATGTTCAATTTTCTGCATACAGCGCAATAATGTTAAGGCTTCCAGCTGAGTTTCTATCGCCATGACGGCATTAATATAATCAGGTTGATCCTGCGGCCCCATGGGGGGACTGCGATACAGACTGGAAAATGCCAGTTCTTGTACTTCATCCAAGGCGGCAATCGCTTGCCTGGCCAAAGCAATTTGTTGCTCAGGTTCAGCAAGGTTGCTCCCCAGCCCTACATAGGCGGTAATTACTTTATTTGTTTTCATTTCAACACTTGCTATCCAAAATCAATTATTACCATTTTGGGCGGTGTTCTTTGAACTGGTTTTAATCTTTTTCCTTCGGCCATATTTCCTATTGTTTTTCTTATGCAACGGCCTGGTCATTTTTTTTTGCTCAGCTTCATTTGCATTTTGAAAATCTGTCCACCACTGAGCCAATTTAGGGTCTGCACCACCTGTTTCCGCTCTTAATAACAGAAAATCATAAGCCGCTCTGAACCGTGGGTGAGTCAGCAGACGATAAGGCCTCGCTCCCACACGACGTTTAAATTGTAATTGTAACTGCCAGACCTCACGCATGGCCATACTGACATGACGAGGGAAAGCCGTGTGTTTTACCTGTTTGGAAATGACATCGCCAGCAGCATTTTGCCAGGCAATTGATTCCGGCATACCGGTCTGTATTTTTTTTCCGGCAGCAGTCTGCACCGACTCCCATAAAAATGCAGACAATAAAAAATAAGGCGTTACGCTTTTATTATCTGCTATACGCTTATCCGAATTTTCCAGCGCTTTAACGACAAAAACCTTGGGAAAACCATGATCTTCAACAGCCAGACTTTTTTCTGTCGCCGGAAATAATTCCTGAAAGAGGTTATAGTGTCGTAACATTTCAAATGTTTGCAAGGCATAGCCGGACAAAAACAATTTCAGCACTTCATCATATAATCTTGCAGGAGGAATGCTGGCCAATAATGCTGCCAAATCATGCATCCTTTCTTCACATTCGGGCGCAATACTAAAGCCCAGTTTTACGGCAAAACGCACGGCCCTGAGCATTCGAACCGGGTCCTCACGAAAACGTGTTTCCGGGTCACCGATTAACTTAAGCACGCCTGCACTGTGATCCTCCATACCATCAACATAATCGACTACAGAAAAGTCGCGAATATTGTAATACAGTGCATTGACGCTAAAATCTCTGCGCCAGACGTCCTCCTCAATTGTGCCATAGGCATTGTCACGCAGTAACCGACCCTGTTTATCTAAAACCTGGAGATCTTTCTGCTCATCAGCCCCACCCCTAAAGGTTGCCACCTCGATAATTTCCCGACCAAAGAACACATGTGCCAAACGAAAGCGCCGCCCAATCAAACGACAATTACGAAATACCCGCTTAACATCTTCCGGTTCGGCATCGGTCACCACATCAAAGTCTTTCGGTTCTCGTCCTAATAACAAGTCACGAACACAACCACCCACTAAATAGGCTTCAAAACCAGAGTTTTTCAGTCGATACAATACTTTTAGAGCGTTTTCACTTATCTGTGACCGCGAAATATTATGCTCCGAACGAGTATAGATCCTAACTTTAACGGAATCTTCCTTCTCTTGGCCTTTGGCAACATTAATAATTTTTTTTACAAAATTTAAAATGATTTTATTCCCTGTTTATTTTCTATTTATTATTCGTTATAGGTTACTTAGTTTCGATTACGCACCACATTTAGCTCATATCACTTTTTGAATAAAGCAAAGGTTTCACAAACAGCAATCGATAACAAGCATATTACGGAGTATCATCATATCATTGCAACTATTTGCGGCTCAATCAGCAGCTTTCTTTTACAATACCCTTTTTTATATAGTAAAATCCGACTCTGGTATAAGTAACGCTTACAACAATAATTTAACTTATTATAATGCTGTTGATACTTTTTACAGCTTTCATTTTATAAAGTGACTGGTGACTTCATGTTTAAAAAGATTATAAATGCTTTAATTGACCAACCCCTATTAACCAGCATTTTTGTATCCGATTTTTTAATCCTGCTCTTCCACAAACCCCCTTTTCTCTTTTCATTAGTGATGTTAGGCGGTTTAATGGCTATGTGCATGTACTATGGCCAAAAACTTGCTATTTTTAAAGTTTAATTGCCCCTGTCCATTCTAAAACCAGGTACTGAACATTCAGCACCTGGTTTTTTACGTCGTTTAGCCGCAATAGCCTATGACCTATTGCTGCTTCTTGCTGTCCTTTTTGCTGCGACTGCATTGATCTTGCCATTCAATTCCGGCGAGGCATTTGAGTCCAGACATTATTTTTTCCCATTCTATTTATTAGTCGTCAGCTTCTGCTTTTATGGCTGGTTTTGGACTCATGGCGGACAAACACTTGGTATGCGCGCCTGGAAAATCAAAGTTCTGGATTTACAACAACAACCCATAAACTGGAAACAGGCTTTTTTCCGTTATTGTGCCGCCCTGTTATCATGGCTTTGCCTGGGATTGGGCTTCATCTGGATTTTAATCGATAAAAACAAACGCAGCTGGCATGACCATCTATCCAAAACTGGGCTTTATTTTTCTCCAAGAGATTAAAAACTACTGAAACTGGACTTTACGTAAAGCATAGATGGCCAGCGTGAAAATTATCATACTAGGCAACATTGCCATTAACGCCGGATTTAATTCATAAACCAGACTCATATGACCGACAATTTTATCGGCAATATTAAAACTCATCCCGATCAACACTCCCAACATCATTCGCCCACCGGTACTAACGCCTCTTTTAACACCAATTACAAAGGGCGCTGATACCAGCAGCATTATAAAGGTAACCAGAGGATTGATTAAACGACTCCAGAACGCCAGTTCAAATGTTTGTGCCTGCTGATTATTCTCTTTAAGAAACTCAATATACATTGCCAACCCATAGAGCGATAAATTATCCGCCTTCACCACCACTACATCCAATAAATCAGGATCAACCGAAGTTTTCCACTCCTGTTCTTTCATTTCATTAGCAAAGATTTGTTTCCTGGAAATTTCACTCTGCCTGATACCTTCCAGGCGCCAGGTTTCATTACCTAAAAATACGCCCCTTTCGGCATGTGTCGCCACATCAAGGTGGTAACTGTCTTCTTTTAATTGATAAATACTGACATCAGCGAGCTCACCATCATCCTTAATTTGCCTGACATTGATAAATTTATCACCCTCTCTCAACCACAACCCATATTCACTTTGTATCACTACCTTTTTATTTTGTGCGGTCGTTTTTATTAATTGCGCCTTGCGCTCAGCCATTGGAGCAATAAATTCGCCAATAAGAACAGAGAATATAACCAAAAAAGCCCCTGCCGCCATTACCGATTTAATAATACCAACAACCGATAAACCGGCTGCCCGCATAGCAATTAACTCCCGGTGATTCGCCATCGCACCCAAAACAAACAGACTGCCCAATAATGCCGATGAGGGCATCAATTCATAAAGCACTCGTGGCGAGGTCAATGCCAGATAATAAAATATCTCTTTTAAACCATAGCCCCCTTCACCCAGATCCTTCAGTTCGTCACTAAAAGTAAACAAATTGAATAAGGTTAACAGCACCAACAAGGCAATCAATGAACCCTTTACAACCTCTTTAGCAATATAACGGGTAATTACATCCATTGTTCAAGCCTTTCTTTAAGCTTCATCTGCACCCATTGCTTCCCATATAAACGCACCAGCAAAGCAACACCGACAATTAAAATAAACACATAAACCCAAACACTTCCCAACCAGACCGGAATGGTTTCTTTAACCAACCAACTATGATTAATCCTTTTCAGGTTTCCATAACAAAAATATATTAAAAAGGCCACTGCCATATTGCCGTATACGCCACCTCTGGGCGCTGTTTGCGCCAGCGGGACCGCCAAAAAAGTTAAGCACAACAAGCCCAGTGGAATAGAAAACCGATTTTGTATTTCTGCCCAGTCCTTTATTAATGCTGATTGCCACAAATCAGATATTGGCTTGGCCTCCCGGTCATAGCTAATCTCCGCACCCTTTTCCTCCAATCTGACAGCATATTCAGAAAAGTCTTCTATAGTGTAATTTAAATCACCCGGTGTTCCCTGAATACGCTCACCCTGTTCTAAAACAATATAGCTCCCTGAGGGTAACAGCTCCATTCGAGCAGACTTAGCACTGATAATACCCAATGTTTTGTGCTGTCTATCCTGAACAAAAACCTTGTGCATTTTATTATTGCTGTCGATACTTTCCACGTAAAACACCAGATCACCATGACTATACTCACTAAAATGACCCGCGGAAACTCCTCTAATATCCGAAGTTTGCTCATCCTTGTGCATTAACTGTTCCATACTGGCTTCAGCCCAAGGAGAAATATATAAAGATGCTATCGAAGCAAAAACAGACAATGGCAAAGCCAGGATAAATACCCCACGATAAATAATCCCCGCCCCACCGCCCGCAGAAAAAATAGCCGACATTTCCTGATCTCTATACATACGCCCCAACACCATCAATACAGCCATAAACATGGCCGCCGGCATAAAAGCAACACTGGCAACAATAGTCTTTAACGCTAAAATATTAAGTACAGTTTCATTGGAAATTTCGCCCTCAATGGCCTTATCAAGTACTTTAATAAATTTCCGGCTAACGATAATCACAACGATTACCGACAATACTGCAGACAGGGTTTTAAACAAGTCCTTGACTATCAGTGTGTCTATCACGGTTATCCTGGCTATCCGCCAGACTGTATTTTTTTGCTGACTCACGGATTGCAATCAGATCTCCTTCATCAAAACCAAAATTTGTGTTGTATAATTTATCAACCTTTTAAAACCATTCTGAATTTAGCTTTTTCAGCTTTTATAAATCAACTTATTCGGCATATAAATAACATTATGGACTATTCTATAGAAAGCTCAGCATTAGAAAAACTGCAAAGTGACTGCATGGTCATTGGTATATACCAAAACCAACAGCTCAGCCCGACCGCCGTCAACGTCGACAAAGTCACTCACGGCCTGGTTTCAAGAATAATTCAGCGCGGTGATATTGAAGGTAAAAACGGCGATACTTTGTTGATAAATGCAGTTGCCGACAGCACTATCGAACGCATTTTACTGGTTGGCCTGGGCGAACAACAGCCTTTATCTGGAAAAAATTTCAAAAAAGTTGCCGCCGCGGCAATTAAAGCATTAAAAGATACACAAATCGTATCAGCACACTGCGCGTTGGCGGATTGCGAGGTTGAAGATCAAAGCTGGCAATGGAAAACCCGCCAGATTATTGAGACTTTTAGCGACGCAACCTATCAGGTTACCCAGCTTAAAGCAAAAAAAGACACCCCCTGCAAACTTGAAACCCTTTATATTATCGCGCCCCAATCGCATCAGGCAGAGGCTCAGGCAGGCCTTGAACAAGGCCGGGCCATTGCCCAAGGTGTCGAGCTGACTAAATTACTGGCTGATTTACCTGGCAATATTTGTACGCCAAGCTATCTGGCTGAACAGGCTATTCAACTAGAAACACAACATGACAAGCTCTCTACTGAGATTCTGGAAGAAGCCGATATGGAAAAACTGGGAATGGGATCGTTTCTGGCCGTGTCCAGAGGTAGTCGTCAACCGGCCAAATTGATCACTCTTAACTACCAGGGGGCTGGAGATAACAGCAAACCGATCGTTTTAATTGGCAAAGGGCTTACTTTTGATGCCGGTGGCATCTCGTTAAAACCTGGTGCAGGTATGGATGAAATGAAATATGACATGTGTGGCGGAGCCAGCATATTAGGCACAATAAAAGCAGCCATCACAATGAATCTGCCATTAAATATTATCGGCCTGATTCCATCCAGTGAAAACCTGCCGGACGGGGATGCCAATAAACCGGGCGATATTTTAACCAGCATGTCAGGACAGACCATTGAGGTACTAAACACCGATGCCGAAGGTCGTCTTATTCTTTGTGATACCCTGACTTATGCAGAAAAATTTGACCCTGAAGTAGTCATTGACCTGGCTACATTAACCGGTGCCTGCTTGATTGCCCTGGGCAGAATTCCCAGTGGGTTACTGGGTAATGATGACAAACTGTGTGACGAATTAATTGCCGCCAGTAAAACAGCTAATGACAGTGTCTGGCGCTTACCGATCTGGGAAGAATATCAGGAACAGCTGAAATCCAGTTTTGCCGATATGGCCAATATTGGCGGCCGCGATGCCGGCACCATAACCGCAGCGTGTTTTTTATCCCGTTTTGCCGAAAATTTCCGTTGGGCACATTTGGATATTGCCGGTACTGCCTGGCGTACGGGCAATAATAAGGGTGCAACCGGCCGTCCTGTCCCTTTATTGACTCAATATTTAATTAACCGAGCCAATGCCGGAAGTTAAATTTTACATATTGAGTTCCGAATCCCGGCAAGAAAGGCAGTATTTTGCCTGCAAATTGGTAGAAAAAATTTACCGTAGCGGGCAAAATTGTTTTGTAATGACTGATTCCGAACAGCAAAGCAAACAAATAGACGACCTGTTATGGTGTTTTAGAACAGTCAGCTTTATTCCTCACCAAATTCTGGAACAGGATCAGGCTTGTGTTGAAAATAAGGTATTGATCGGCCATCAACAGGCACCGAAAAAATGGCGAACGAACCTGCTTAACATATCATCGCATTTCCCGGATCAGCTTGAACATACTCAGCGTATATTGGAAATTTTGGATAATAGCGAAGAGTGTAAAGCAGCCGGAAGAATCCGCTACCGTCAATATCAACAGGCAAATTTCAGGATTGAATCTCATAAAATGTAAACAATGCCGATTAATATGATTAATTAATGATATTGCCATAAGTATTTTTGCCATAATCCGGTTAAAATAACCCTCTACTCAACATTACACTTTTTCAAAAAAATAAATCATTCCATGGAAAAAACTTACGACCCCCATTCAATAGAACAACGCTGGTATAAAACCTGGGAGCAGGAAGGCTACTTTTCTGCCAAAAAAGACGGTGAATCCTATTGCATTATGATTCCACCGCCTAATGTAACCGGCAGCTTGCATATGGGGCATGCGTTTCAGGACACGATCATGGATGCCTTAACCCGTTACCACCGAATGAAAGGCTATAGTACCCTATGGCAGCCGGGTACCGATCATGCGGGTATTGCCACACAGATGGTGGTTGAACGTTTATGTAATGCGGAAGGCAAAACCCGACATGATTACGGTCGGGAAAAATTTGTTGAAAAAGTCTGGGACTGGAAAAATCAATCCGGTGGTACCATTACCCAACAACTACGGCGCATGGGCTCCTCGCTGGACTGGGAAAAAGAACGCTTTACTATGGATGAGGGTATGTCCGATGCCGTTCAGGAAGTCTTTATCCGGCTTTATGAAGAAGGCTTGATTTATCGCGGCAAGCGTCTGGTCAACTGGGATCCAGTGCTGCACACCGCAGTATCCGATCTGGAGGTTATTTCCGAAGAAGAAAACGGCTCCATGTGGCATATGCGTTACCCGTTAAGCAATGGTCAAGGCCACTTGATCGTTGCCACCACACGCCCGGAAACCATGTTGGGTGATGCGGCCGTAGCAATCCACCCGAATGATGAACGCTATAAACACCTGCTGGGCGAATTTGTTGAGATTCCGTTAACCGGTCGTAAAATACCGGTGATTGCTGATGACTATGTAGATCCTGAATTTGGTACCGGCTGTGTAAAAATCACACCGGCACACGATTTTAATGATTATCAGGTTTGGCAGCGTCATCGCGATACCGTTGCAATTCAAGCACTTCCGCATGGCGGTTTGATCAATATCTTTACTGTTGACGCAGCCATTCGGGATAACGATGAAGAGGAACATTTAATTCCGGCACAATTTATCGGCCTGGACCGTTTTGAAGCGCGTAAACAGATTCTTGCCAGCCTTGAAAATGAAGGGCTGCTGGAAAAAATTGATGCTCATAAGTTAATGGTGCCACGCGGTGACCGTTCAGGCTCGGTTATCGAACCATTTTTAACGGATCAGTGGTATGTCAAAGTTGAACCATTAGCTAAACCAGCTATAGAGGCGGTGGAAAGCGGCGATATTAAATTTGTGCCAGACAACTGGAAAAACACCTATTTTGAATGGATGCGTAATATCCAGGACTGGTGTATATCACGCCAAATCTGGTGGGGACACCGTATTCCAGCCTGGTATGATGCCGAGGGCAATACCTATGTTGGTCGCTCCGAACAGGACATTCGCCAGCAACACCAGCTTGCTGACGATTACCCGTTAACACAGGACGAAGACGTTCTGGATACTTGGTTCTCCTCCGCTCTGTGGCCATTCTCCACCTTAGGTTGGCCGGAACAGACAGATGAACTGGCTCAACATTACCCTACCAGCGTACTGGTCACTGGTTTTGATATTATTTTCTTCTGGGTTGCTCGTATGATCATGATGGGGCTTAAATTCCAGGGAAAAGTCCCGTTTAAGGAAGTGTATATTCACGGTTTGATTCGCGATGCCGAAGGCCAGAAAATGTCCAAGTCCAAAGGTAATGTGCTCGACCCGATCGATCTGATTGACGGCATTGAACTGGAGGATCTGGTTAAAAAACGTATATCAGGAATGATGCAACCGCATCTGGCCAAGAAAATAGAAGCCGCAACACGTAAACACTTTGCCGATGGCATCCCTTCTTTCGGTACCGACGCATTGCGTTTTACATTTGCCTCGTTGGCGTCAACCGGACGGGATATTCGCTTTGACCTAGCTCGTACTGAAGGTTATCGCAACTTCTGCAATAAATTATGGAATGCCGCACGTTATGTACTGATGAATACCGAGGGTCAGGACACAGGCTTTGGCGATGCGCCGTGTCAATATAGTCAGGTTGATCGCTGGATCATTTCCCGGTTAAACCAAGCGACTGAAGCAACCAGTCAAGCGATAGAAAACTACCGCTTTGATCTCGCTTCACAGGCAATTTATGACTTTACCTGGAACGAATATTGTGACTGGTATCTTGAATTATCCAAAATCTCGCTGCAATCAGACGATGAAGCGCTACAGCGTGGTACGCGAAAAACCTTGTTGACAGTGCTGGATGGCATTTTACGCCTAGCTCATCCGATTATGCCGTTTATTACTGAAGAAATCTGGCAACGTGTTGCACCATTAACCGGCAATACCGAGCCAACCATCATGCTACAGAAATATCCTGAAGCTGATGCCGGCCAAATTGATGAAACTGCTATTGCCGAAACCAACTGGATAATGAATTTTATTCTGGGAGTACGGCGTATCCGGGGTGAAATGAATATCCCCCCCAGCAAGCCTTTACCCGTACTACTGCAAAATGGTTCGGATTCAGACCATACCAATCTGAACAAACATCAAACCTATTTATTAAAGCTGGGCCGACTTGAATCGATCACGTGGTTAACATCTGATGACAGTGCACCCGAATCGGCAATCGCCTTAATTGGTGATATGCAAATTTTAATCCCCATGGCCGGGCTAATTGATAAGGAAGCGGAAACCGCCCGACTGGAAAAGGAAATCTTGAAAATTAATAAAGACCTTCCCAGAATTGAAGGTAAATTAAACAACCCTAAATTTGTCGATAAAGCTCCGCAGGAAGTGGTCGATAAAGAAAAAGGCAAACTGGCTGATTTACGCTCCACATTGGAAAGTCTTGAACTACAACTAAAAAAAATACAGGCGCTATAGAACAAAATGGGCAGCTCTCCGAACAATACATATCATCCCGGTTCTCTAGATGAATGGGTTGAAACGCTTTATGAGAGAGAAATGCCCATTTTCTCCAATACCGCACAAAAGATCTATGCCACACTGGATGACCGTAATAAAGGTGCGATGGAATTAGCCTCGGTTATTCTGCAAGACCCGTCTTTGACAGCCAAGCTGTTAAAAATGAGTAACAGTACCTATTACAATCCTGCCCGGCAAAAAATAAATACTGTGTCCAGAGCTATTGTAATTTTAGGCTCCGAATTAATCCGGGAATTGACCCTTGCCTGTGTTTTCATTGAGTCAATTATGCTCTCAGGTAATAAGGAAAGGGCCAACCGGGAAATTGCCCATGCCATTCATGCGGCTGTGCATGCCAAAGAAATGGCTGTTATTACCAATGACAGCCACCCCGAGGAAGTCTTTATTGCCACCTTGCTCAACAATATAGGCAAAATCGCATTCTGGTGCTTTTGTGGAAAAAAGGGACAATATATCAATGACCTGCTTAAATCTGGCGAATACAGTGAAAAGGAAGCGGAGGAAAAAGTACTTGGTTTCAATTTAAATTTGCTGGGATTGCGCCTGGCTCAAACCTGGAAACTGTCCGGTCTAATTGAAAATGCTATTGCCCATCCGACATCCAGCGATAAGCGCATTAAATTGGTTCATTTAGGTAAAACCATCACCCAAAATATTGAATACGGCTGGGATTCTGAAGAGCTGAATATTTGCGTTAATGAAATAGAAAAATTGACCAGCCAACCCAAAAAGGTTATTAAGAAAAAACTTAAAAGTAATACCGAGCTTGCGATAAAAGTTGCCCAGCAATTTGGTGCCAATGATGCGTCAAAATTTATTCAAGCCACTGATACGCAAACCACCCGGGTTTTGATTGATGAACACAACGAACCCAGTACAGATAAAAAACAGATTCAATTTCAGATTTTGCAGGATATTACCACCATGATGACGGGTAATATTAATCTGAACCGGATGTTTGAAATGGTTATGGAAGGCATTCATCGTGGTGTTGACATGGACAGGAGCCTGTTTGCCCTCTTGACTCCGGACAAAAAATTACTTAAAGAGAAAATTTCTTTAGGTTGGTTTAAAGAGTCTTATTCCGATCTCATTAAATTTCAACCCAGCCCGATGCCGGCCAATTTATTTAATAAAGCATTAAACAGTCCCGATGGCTTATGGGCCAAACCATCAAAAGATGGTTTGCTTTATACCCCTCATGTCATTAACAGCATTGGCATGACCGAATGCTTTTTAATGCCTGTATTTACTAACAACAATCCAATTGGTTTGATTTATACCGACCGTTCATTGACTAAAAAGCCTTTGACGCAGGATGATTTTAATACAGTTATCCATTTTGCCCAACAGGCAAATATCGGTTTAGCCATGTACAGAATTAAAAAAAATTAAACATGAGTGACACTCAACTTTCTCAAATACAGGTCATGCTGATTGAACCTTCACATACCCAACAGATGATTATAAAAAAACATCTGGAGGAATGTGGCGCCCGCGATATTGAGTGCCTGACCAACGGTCAGGATACACTTGATGCAATCCGTCATTGCGCTCCGGACCTCATTATCAGCGCTATGTATCTGCCGGATATGACCGGTGTCGACTTATTACACCAAATAAGAGCTGATTCCAATGCATTTGACATGGCTTTTTTACTGATCTCCAGTGAAACCAATATCAGATATTTAGAACCTATTCGACAAGCCGGAGCAATTGGGATATTACCTAAACCATTTGCCCCGCAAGACCTTAAAATAGCCTTATCCGCCACCTTGGATTTTTTAAATCCAAAACAACTGGAACTGGACAACTTTGATCCTGAAGATATACGCGTTCTGTTGGTTGATGACAGCGACTTCTCACTTAAATATATAACCAGACTTCTGAATGATAGCGGCATTGAGCACATCACTACCGCTCATAACGGCACCGAAGTTATTGATTTATTAAATCAGGCCTATTTTGATTTAATCATTACCGATTTTAACATGCCCAAAATGGATGGCCTGGAGCTTACCCAACATATTCGTGCTCATCAGGACTATACCAGCACCCCAATTTTAATGGTCACCAGTGAACAAAACACCAGTCGCCTGGCTGCTGTTAAACAAGCGGGGGTATCGGCTATACTGGACAAACCCTTTGAACCGTCATCAATAAAATCATTAATCGCTTCTTTGCTTAATTAAAAACAAATAAACTTTAGCCATACAGGCAAATTTGTCACAGTTTTTATTTTACTGACGTTATTAAATATGACTTAAGCTTGGAAAAAATCGATCTATCAACTATATTTGGCTAAACGGCAGGAAAACATATCTTCTCTTATGGCAACAGCATTAACTGATTTACAATTTGGCGGACTAACCAAGTGTTTGGTACAAAACGGCCTATTAAGCGAAGATGATGCTCAAAAGCATATTCAGGATGCTGAAAAGCAGGAAATCCCGCTTATCCATTATCTAATCAGCAACCAACTGTTAGATAGCACTCAGGTTGCAACACACGTTTCTAAAGAATTCGGCATTCCTTTTTTTGACCTTAATGCTATTGACACAAGCAACCTGCCAATAAAATTGGTTGATGCCAAGCTGATTCAGCAGCATCATGTCCTGCCTCTATTTAAAAGAGGAAACCGCCTGTTTATAGCTATCTCGGATCCGACCAATTTTCAAGCCGTTGATGAAATTAAATTTCACACCAGAATGGGGATTGAGACTATTCTGGTAGAAGAAGATAAACTGGCCAAAACCATAGAAACAGTCCTGGAAGCAGCAGATGCCTCCTCCATGTCTGAACTGCTGGATGAAGACCTGGACAACCTTGAAATTACCGCGGGTGATGAGGCACCTAAGCCCGATACTACCGAGTCTGACGTTGATGATGCGCCCATCGTACGCTTTGTGAATAAAATTCTGCTGGATTCAATTAAAAAAGGCGTCTCCGATATTCATTTGGAACCATTCGAGAAAAGCTTTCGCATTCGCTTTAGAGGCGACGGTATTTTATATGAAGTTGCCAGTCCACCGGCCAATATAGCCACCCGAATCATTTCCAGAATTAAGGTAATGTCAAAAATGGATATTGCCGAACGACGTGTACCCCAGGACGGCCGGATAAAAATGGCACTATCAAAAAACCGGGCGATTGACTTCCGTGTTAACACCTGTCCTACGTTGTTCGGTGAAAAAGTTGTACTACGTATCCTGGACCCCACCAGCGCACAGTTAGGCATTGAAAAACTTGGCTTTGAACCAATTCAGCAAGAACGCTTTCTAGAAGCCATCCATAGACCTTATGGCATGGTTCTGGTAACCGGCCCGACGGGTAGTGGTAAAACGGTATCACTTTATACCGGGCTTAATATCCTCAACAGTGTGGAACGCAATATTTCAACTGCAGAGGACCCGGTTGAAATTACTGTTGAAGGCATTAATCAGGTAAATATGAATGTTAAAGCCGGACTGACCTTTGCCGAGGCTTTAAGGGCTTTTTTACGCCAGGATCCTGATATTATTATGGTGGGTGAGATTCGTGATCTGGAAACCGCTGAGATAGCTGTAAAAGCAGCACAAACGGGTCACCTTGTATTATCCACCCTGCATACCAATGATGCCCCACAAACTTTGAACCGTCTGGTACAAATGGGTATTCCACCGTTTAATATCGTCTCGGCTGTGAACTTAATCATGGCTCAACGCCTAGCCAGACGCCTATGTGAGCATTGTAAAAAAGAGGCTGACTTTCCTGCCGATATACTGATTAAAGCCGGCTTTGCTGAATCAGAAATTAGCGATTTAAAAATATTTAGTCCTGTTGGTTGTGATAAATGCAATGACGGCTATAAAGGCCGTGTCGGGATTTATCAGGTTATGCCGATCAGTGATAATATGCGCAAACTGATTCTGGAAGGGGGTAATACTCTACAATTGGCCGAACAGGCTAAAGCTGATGGAATCAATGATTTACGTCAATCAGGACTGGAAAAAGTGCGGCAGGGCATTACCAGCCTGGAAGAAGTCGACCGGGTAACTAAGGAATAAAACATGGCTGAACAAGAAGAACAGATTGATTTTACATGGACCGGTGTAGATAAAAGCGGTAATAAAACCAAAGGCGAAATAGCCGCCAAAAATGAGCTGGTTGCCCGTACCGAATTGCGTAAAATGGGCATTCGAGTCATAGGTATCAAGAAAAAGCCCAAAGATTTATTCGGCTCTAAGGTCAAACCCATTACCCCGGCAGAAATCGCTGTTTTTGCACGCCAGCTGGCCACTATGATGGAATCGGGTGTCCCCCTGGTTCAATCCTTTGACATCATTGGTAAAGGCCATGAAAACCCGAGTATGCAAAAGATGTTATTGGAGATAAAAGCTGATATCGAAGGCGGTGACACCTTGGCGGAAGCATTACGCAGAAGACCTTTGCAATTTGACGAACTTTTCTGCAACTTGGTAGACGCTGGTGAACAGGCCGGGGTTTTGGAGACGCTATTAGACAAAATAGCGACTTACAAAGAAAAAACCGAGTCGATGAAAAAGAAAATTAAAAAGGCGCTGACCTACCCTATTTCAGTCCTGGTCGTGGCTTTTATTGTGACAGCAATCCTGCTAATTTTCGTTGTCCCGGTTTTTCAGGAATTATTTCAAGGCTTTGGCGCCGATTTACCCGCCTTTACCCTATGGGTAATAGGTTTATCTGAAGGAATGCAGGAAAACGGGTTATATATATTCGGCGGTATCGGTGTTGCGGGCTATGTGTTTATGTATTTCAAAAAGCGCTCTCGCTCGTTCAACCATTTCCTGGATAAAATGCTGTTAAAAATCCCTGTAGTCGGCATTATTATCAATAAATCAGCTATCGCACGTTTTGCCAGAACCCTGGCTACCATGTCGGCAGCAGGTGTACCGTTAATTGAAGCGCTCGAATCAGTAGCCGGCGCTTGCGGTAATATTATTTACTATGAAGCCGTCATGAAAATGCGCGATGATATCGCCACCGGACAGCGCCTGCAGTTTGCCATGCTGCAAGCCGATTTGTTTCCACACATGGTGGTTCAAATGGTAGCGATTGGTGAAGAATCCGGCTCTATCGATAAAATGCTGCTTAAAGTCGCCGATTTTTACGAAGAAGAAGTTGATAATCTGGTTGACAACCTAAGCAGTTTAATGGAACCGCTGATAATGGCAGTTTTAGGTATACTGGTTGGCGGTTTAATTGTTGCTATGTATCTACCAATCTTTAAGCTGGGTGCCGCTGTCGGTTAATCAGCTTCCGCAACCATTTACATCAAAATAATGAACACATCTGAAATTTTACAGTCTAGCCCTGTTTTGTTAACCGTACTGGCCGGTATTATCGGTTTAATGGTTGGCAGTTTTCTCAACGTGGTCATTTATCGACTGCCGGTCATGATGGATCGTGCTTGGCGCAAAGAATGCCGGGAGTTTCTGGGGATTGAAGACAATGACAACGAACAAGGTGAAACATTTAATTTAATGCTTCCGCTGTCCCGTTGTCCGAAATGTAACTCAGCCATAACGCCTTTGCAAAATATCCCAGTATTCAGCTACCTACTGCTAAAAGGAAAATGCGCCCAGTGCCATACCCCTATATCACTACGTTATCCTGCTATAGAAACGTTAACCGGTATTGCCTCTGCTGTTGTTGTCTGGCACTTTGGTTTTCAGCTCACCAGCCTGTATGCACTACTCCTGACTTGGTCATTAATAACCCTCAGTTTTATCGATATTGACCATCAGTTGTTACCGGATGCTATTGTACTGCCTTTGCTCTGGTTTGGCCTTTTTCTAAGCCTGTTTCCCTGTTTCGCCGACAGTGATGCCAGTATTATTGGTGCCATTTTCGGTTATTTAAGTCTTTGGTCGGTATTTCAGCTGTTTAAATTACTGACCGGTAAAGAAGGTATGGGCTATGGTGACTTTAAACTGCTAGCCCTATTTGGCGCCTGGCTGGGCTGGCAATATTTACCCATGATTATCTTATTATCTTCCGTAGTAGGCGCTGTGATCGGTGTCGCCATGATTGTGTTTAGCAGACATGATCGCAACACGCCCATTCCGTTTGGCCCCTATATTGCCACAGCCGGCTGGATTGCTTTATTATGGGGAGATAAAATTAATCAGCTTTATCTTAACGCCATAGGTCTGTAAAAATGCTTAAAGTTGCCTTGACCGGAGGGATTGGCAGTGGCAAATCAACAGTGACACAACTTTTCGAGGAATTAGGTGCACCTGTTATTGATGCCGATATTATCGCACACCAATTAGTCGAAAAAGGTCAGCCGGCATTAAAACAAATCCAGCAAATATTTGGCGATGAAATCATCCTGCCAGACGGTTCTTTAAATCGCCAGAAACTGAGGGAACAGGTATTCTCGGATGAGACAGCGAAAAACAAGCTTGAATCGATCTTGCATCCTTTGATCTATCAGTGCATTTCCACTCTGCTTGAAAAGCTTAGCGACAATTATTGTATCATCAGCATACCTTTGCTGTTTGAAACTCAAATGACCGATTTTGTAGATCGTATTGTAGTTATCGACTGTCCACTGGAAACACAGATTGAACGGGTAAAGAAACGCGACCAGTTAACAGAAGACAGAATAATGTCTATAATTGACTCACAAGTTTCAAGGGAATATAGAAATGCACGGGCAAATGATATAATCGAGAATCGGAGCACGCTATCAAACCTTGCAGTACAAGTAAAAAAATTGCACAATCTATATAACTCGCTCAGCGTAAAATAGGAACTAACCAATTCGTGAATACTCATATCATCTATGAATTTCCCCTTCAGGAACGCATTAGAGTGTTTATCAGGCTGGAACAGCTGTTTAAACAACTTGACCATTTTCTAACAGGTTCGACTATTTACGACTCGCGTGCAGCAATTAATACAATTCTGGATATACTTACCGTTTTCAGTCGAAACGACCTTAAATCTGAAATCTTAAAGGAACTGGATCGACATACAAAAAAATTAAGTCAGATCAACCACACTGAAAATGTCGACACGCAAAAGCTACAAAGCATTCTTGACGAACTTGCCGTAATCAGCAGAAAAATATACTCATCGAGCGGAAAACTGGGTATTAATCTGATCAACAGTGATCTGTTTTTAAGTATTTCACAGCGTAGTTCTATTCCGGGCGGCACCTGCAGCTTTGACTTACCGGCCTTTCATTATTGGTTAGAACAGGATAAATCCAATCATAACCTTGATCTTGAACGCTGGACCCAACCTTTTAATGATATTCGCCAGGCGATTGCGCTTATTTTAAGTTTTATTCGCAATAGCAGCATACCAACCCAACAGCAGGCCGAGGCCGGATTTTTTCAATTAGCACTGGACAAGGACCAACCACTACAATTACTCAGAGTCAGTCTGGATAAATCCATTCATTGTTTTGCAGAAATCAGTGGAGGTAAACATCGTTTTACCATTCGTTTTATGAAACCAACAACTGATAGCAACAGCCCAACCCAAACCACTGAGAACATTCGATTTGAATTGACCAACTGCATATTCTAATGTCAGCATCCAGTAACCCCGTCACTGTAAACTGCCCGACTTGCAGGCAACCAGTCGCTTGGCTACCCGAGCAAAAATATCGTCCTTTTTGCAGCGAACGCTGCAAGCTGATTGATTTGGGTGCCTGGGCAGCAGAAAAACACAGAATACCGGGTGAGCCTGTTCCGCCCGAAAGCCAGGATTATTCTGACTATTAATCCAAAAACAGCCGAATTCCAGCGATACCCTGACTGCCAGCATTAATCGACTTATGATATTGCTCAAACGTCATACCGCCCAAGGCAAAAACCGGAATATTTACCTGGGCAACCAGTTCAGCATATTTTCGCCAGCCCATACCAGATTGTCCGGGGTGCGTTTTCGTTTCTGCCACGGGTGCCAGCACGACAAAATCCACGCCTATTTCCTGGGCATGTAACAGCTCTGCCAGAGTATGGCAGGATGCCGCCAACCAACGCAGACCTGTCGGCCGACTTGATAAAGCCATCAAATCCTGACTGGTTAAGTGAACCCCATGCAGCTGTAACCAAAAGCTGGAATCGACTGAAGAATTAAATAAAATTTCAGCATTATATTGCTGACAAAGAGGAATAGCCTGGGTAACAAAACCATCTACCTCCTCAGGTGAAGAGTTTTTTAACCTTGCCTGTATCAATTTTACGTCTTTTGCCAGAATTTTGCTCAGATTCGACAACAGTCGCCCCGGATCGCCATCATCCAGAATTGCATAATACCGGGGCAAAGTAATGGCTGTAATAATCGGCTTATTGGCTTCAGGAAAATCATAGTGGACAAGCTGGTCCTTATACACCCAGCTAAACTGCTGTCCTTCGCATGCTTGTGCCTGACCGGAAAAATCGCTCACACTACATACGTGTAGCTGTACCTTCAAATCTGAATACTGATGAACGATATTAATTAAAGGACTTATTGAGCCAACTCGAATAGCCAACTCTTCATACAACTCACGTGCCAGGGCTTGTTCAACGCTTTCCCCATTTTCAATCTTGCCGCCGGGAAATTCCCATAAGCCACCTTGATGCGCATCAGGACTTCGCCGAGAAATTAAAATCCTACCCGCCGAATCCTGTACCACACCAACAGCAACCTGCAGTGCCTTATTTCCAGTTAAAACAGTCAATATTTATAACTTGTTGCATTCGCTAAGTGGTAAAAAACATCAAAAACCCCAAACTTTAAACCAACCCTGGGGTTTAGAACTAAAAATTGCCGGGATTATTTGCTGCAGATCTTAAGTTCTATATTCAGCATTAATACGCACGTAATCGTAAGAAAAATCACAGGTCAGCACCTGTTGCTCAATACTACCACGACCCAACACCACTGTGACGGTAATATCTTCCTGATTCATCACCTGTTGGCCGGCCTGTTCAGAATATTCCTCGGCTCGACCGCCGTTTCTGACAATGCAGACATCATCCAGATAAATCTCAACCTTATCCAGATCCATTTTTTTGACCCCTGCACGGCCCACCGCTGCCAAAATACGCCCCCAATTCGGGTCACTGGCAAAAAAGGCCGTCTTCACCAAAGGAGAATGGGCAATGGTTTTAGCCACATCAACAGCTTCGGCTTCGGAACGCGCCTGCTTTACCAAAATGCGAATAAACTTAGTCGCCCCTTCCCCATCGCGCACAATGGCTTCCGCTAACTGTTTACAAACATCCTCGATAGCCTCAGAGAATATCTGGTAGCTAACTGAATTTTCAGTTATTTCTGGTGCCGAACTCATTCCGCTGGCCATTAACACGCAAGCATCATTAGTAGAAGTATCACCATCTACAGTAATTCGGTTAAAAGACTGGTCTGCGGCCTTAGTTAAACACTTTTGTAACAAGGGCTGACAGATTTTGGCATCGGTGGCAATAAAACCCAGCATAGTAGCCATATTCGGCTGAATCATTCCGGCGCCTTTGGAAATACCGGTAATGGTTATTTGATGCCCATCAATATCGATCAGTCTTGATGCACCTTTTGCAAAAGTGTCGGTTGTCATAATCGCCTGCGCAGCCTGCGGCCAGTTTTGTTCAGACAATTGCTCCAGAGCCCTGGGCAGTGCTGCCTGTATCTTTTCTATCGGTAACTTCTCCCCAATCACACCGGTAGAAAACGGTAATACCTTATTGGCATCCGCCGCCACCATTCCGGCCAGTGTTGAGCAACTAAGCAAGGCATCATTCATTCCCTGAGCCCCAGTACCGGCATTAGCATTGCCCGAATTAACCAGCAGCCAGCGTGGTGCTGCAGATAAATTTGCCTTGGCCACATGCACCGGTGCCGCACAAAAAGCATTCTGGGTAAAAACAGCAGCACACGTAGAACCTTCCACCATTTGCACCAGCAACATATCATCACGCTCGATTTGTTTGATTCCCGCACAAACCGTACCTAATTCTATTCCAGCAACCGGAAACATTTCCGGTAAAACAGTTGCACCTACAGCCATTTCATTAAACCTGCTACGCCCTAAAAAAGACAAAAACTTTATTAAAAAAAACCATTTCTTTTTCCATATCCGAACATTTGGATTTCAATGCTTCAACCTGTTCAGATTCAGAGAACAAAGCATGGGGCAAAATAATTTCCAGCTCAACCTGGTTATCCAAATAATGAATATTAAAATCCTCTATAGAATCAAAATTTTCTGCCAGATGTTTTTTTAGACACTCTGTCACATCTTCACGACTGGGTAACTTAAACCGCTCGTCTTTAAACTCATCATCCTCAGGATCGACATGAACCAATACATCAACGACATTATCAAACTCCGCAATCAGACGGTCCCTTACCTCATCGCCAATGACATGACCTTCAGAAACCGTTATTCTGGGATCAACAACGATATGGGCATCAACAAACGCATCCTCTCCCATTTGTCGGGTACGCAACAAATGAATACCGTTAACACCTCGAGTGGTTTTAATAGCCCGGCGAATTTCTTTAACAAAATCCTCAGGCAAAGAGGTATCCACCAGTTCCCGAATACTTTCGGTCACCAATTCCAAACCAATTTTAGCCACCATTAAGGCCACAATTACCGCGGCAATTGCATCGGCAAAGGCATAGCCCATATAAACAGCGATAATGCCAAACAGTACCACTACCGATGACAAGGCATCGCTTCTATGGTGCCATGCATTCGCCATCAGCAACTTCGACCGGGTTTCCAGTCCTATACGCTTGGTATAGTGGAATAACCATTCATTGGCCAAAATAGAAATTGCAGCAATAGCCAGGGTACTTTTATCCGGAATCAGCAATTTTTCCGGTTCCAGCAGTCGTTGTGCTACATCCCAGGAAATGCCGGCGGCAATAATGATTAAACCGCTACCTAAAGCCACCGTAGCCATAGTTTCAAAACGCCGATGACCATAAGGGTGGTCATGGTCTGCCTCTCTGGCACCCAGTTTAATCGCGGCAATTACCAAAAGATCACTAGCCAAGTCAGATAAAGAGTGAATACCATCAGCAATCAACGCCGCTGACTGACCCAAAATACCAAAGCCGACCTTAATAACCGATAAAAAAATATTTATCAGCGCACCAACATAAGTCACTCTGGATTTTAATTTTGCCACCTGATCAGCGTTGTAACCTTCGACCATTATTCCCCCACTCTTAATACCACCGTATACTCACCGTCGCCACTGATTGTTTCAATCACCTCATGACCATTAATTCTGCACCAGGCCGGAATATCATGTAAAGCTCCCGGGTCAGTACAAACCACCTCCAGCTCATCACCTACGGACATCTGTCTAACCTTATCCTGTGTTCTGATAACCGGCATCGGGCATAATAGGCGATGGGTATTCAACACCTCCCGACTCATATAAACCACTCCTGAGGTATTTCATCTGCGGCCAACGGTTTAACCTGAATAGTCTTTCCCAGGCCCTGCTTATCAACTATATTAACATCGACCGTCTCAGCGTCGCGGCCCTGACCGTAACGAGCAGTAATCTGTGCAGCCAAGGCCAAATCCTCATCACTCGGATTGCCGTCCAATAACGCCAACGGACCACTGTGACTGCTGCAATTCATGCTGATAAACTCTTTTTTATAACCCTGTAAAAAGCGTCCTTCGCCTTCCTCTCTTGCAACAATCAACTTAAAGTTCGGCTTAGGCCGGATATGCCTGCCAACCTTTAACAGCATCACATCATCCAGATCGTATTCTTTTTTATCGCGAGCCGTCCAAAGATCAACCAGTTTGGTCGAATAGCTTTCATCGGTTAAAAAACAACAGCCGCCGGCAGGCTGGGCATAATCATCAAAACCCAGTTCCTTAGCTAAAGCCATCTGTGGTTTACGGGTACGACCACTAAAGCCATATAGTTTTTCTCTATCCACCCAACCTTCGCGCTCCGGTAACGTGGCAGGCAGGTTTTTTGCACAGAGAGGTCTTAATAACAAGTCATCTGCACCAGATTCTGCCGCAATAATCGGCATGGTTTCCTTACGCTGCGACATAGGTCGTTGACCGATCACTTCACCGGTCAGAATAAAGTCAAAGCCATTTTCCTTAATCCATTGTTTGGCTTTATTCACCATAAAAATCTTACAATCCAGACACGGGTTCATATTCGCACCGTAACCATGTTTTGGATTGATCAATACGTCCTTATACTCTTCAATGACATCAACAATATGTAATTTAATGCCTAATTGTTCGGCCACCCATAAGGAATTATTACGCTTAGGTTTGGCCTTATCCTTCTTCCTGATCGCATGCGTGTGACCTTCGACACAAAAACCGGTAAAAAAGTTAATTCCCTCAACATGCACGCCCTGATCCATCACGACTTTAGCGGCCAACATAGAATCCAGCCCACCGGAAATTAAAGCCACCGCTTTTTTTTGTTCAGACATAATGCTCTAAATAATTAAAAAATGAAGCTATTATACGCGTTTAGTCGATATTCTGGATGGTAAACTGAAAAATTCTATACAAATTTATCTCAGTCGCTTATTCGTAACGACCTAATACCTTGGTCGTGCAAATGCTCTTTTGAACAAAAGGATAATGTCTAATTGCTTGCCCTTAACAAGAATGTAGCGGCAACCGGCACAGTTGCCACTACAAACACGCTAAAAGTTAGTGAGAAGCCCCCAAAAAAAGTGACTCCAAAGATAAAAATCTACCCAAAATTAATTTTAGCTTCCAGGTTATTGCGAGAATCGGCGTTTTTCAATGCTTCTTCCAAACTAATCCGCCCCTCTTTATACAGGTCATACAAAGCATCATCAAAAGTTTTCATACCTTTACTGCCACTGGTTGCCATTGCTTCTTTAATTTCGTTCAATTCGCCTTTTAAAATTAAGTTTGAGATATGTGGCGTGTTAATCATTACTTCTATTGCTGCTGTTCTTTTATTTCTGGAATCTGGAATCAAACGTTGAGAAATGACTGCTCGTAAGTTAATGGATAAATCCATAAATAACTGCTTATGGTATTCCTGTGGAAACATATTCACCACTCGCTCCATAGCCTGGTTTGCATTGTTAGCATGCAGGGTGGACACACATAAATGCCCAGTATTAGCCAGCTCTAGAGCTGCTTCCATGGTTTTTCTTTCACGAATTTCACCAATCAGGATCACATCCGGCGCTTCCCGTAAACTCGCTTTCAAAGCTCTGGCATAGGATTCGGTATCGATGCCAACTTCACGCTGGTTAACAATCGATTTGTGATTCGGGTGAGAAAATTCGACCGGATCCTCAATGGTTAAAATATGTACGGCTGAATGTAAATTCCGATGATTAATCATAGATGCAAGAGAAGTCGACTTACCCGTTCCTGTGCCGCCAACCATAAGGATCAAGCCACGTTTTAACATAATCAAGTCGGAAAGTATTTCCGGCAACCCCAATTGCTCGATGGTAGGAATATCTGAAGGAATCAGACGCAACACCAGACCAATTTTCTTGCGCTGACGAAAAGCATTAACACGAAATCTTGCACTACCATCGGGTAACTCTATAGCGAAATCAAGATCGTTGGTTTTTAAAAACTCATCAATTTGATCCTGATCCATAATACCAAATGCACCTGATTCAGTTTGTTCCGGCGTTAAGATATAATCATCCATGGCTATAATCCTGCCGTCAACTTTGGTCCTGATCGGAGAATCTACCGTCAAAAACAAATCAGAGGCTTCCAACTTCACCACTTCATGCAAATAAGGCATGATATCCAGTTTCCCCTCAGGTGCCTTTCCTAATACCTGTATCTTCTCCGGCTCATATTCTTCAACCAATTCTTGATTAAAAATCTGATCTGGCTCTTGTTCGACCTCCTTATCTTTGTCTAATGGTGTGATCATAACCGTGATACCGGAGCTATCAGCCCCCATTTCAAGCCTAAAAACCTTACCCTCAGGTATAGCATGATCAATCGTTAATCCTTGCCCCAATTCCAGGCTACTTTTCTGATTATCATTTAATAAACTAAAGGCTAGCTCTTTAACCTTGATAGCAGTTAATTCACTTTTACCAACAGCAATTTTTTTACCCGAAATACATATTACGGGTGCGGAACCAGCCACTAAAGCTAAGCTTTCGGCATTTTTTTCCAGCATTAATTTTAAATAGGGTGCAAGGCTCATAATATTTTAAGTTTTAAAGTAATTAATCTTCAGAATCCATTGTCGGGATGTTTGAATGGATAAAACTTCCTTCATCTTCTTCACCCATCAAAGCCAACCCCCCTACAGAGCGGTCTTCACCGCTAGCCAGCTTAATCTGCAAACGCAATTCATTTTGAGAGTCGGCATTGCGCAAAGCTTCTTCGTAATCAATACGCCCCTCCTGATACAAATCAAACAAATGCTGGTCAAATGTTTGCATTCCAAGTTCACGTGATTTGGCCATAATAGGCTTCATACCACCGACATCGCCCTTGGCAATTAAATCAGAAATTAACGGCGTATTAAGCATAATCTCAATCGCAGCGCAGCGTCCACCATCGACAGTCTTAACCAGTCGCTGAGAAACAATCGCCCTTAAATTTAAAGAGACATCCTGCATTAATTTTGCCTGGGTCTCAGTACTAAAAAAACCTAAAATACGGTCAATCGCCTGGTTAGCGTTATTGGCATGAAGAGTCGCCATCGCCAAATGTCCTGTTTGCGCAAATTCGATACCAAAATTCATAATTTCAGCATCACGTATCTCACCCAACAGAATAACATCCGGTGCCTGCCTTAAAGTGTTATGCAATGCTGCCTCCCAGCTATGAGTATCCACTCCGACCTCTCTTTGCATCACGATACAGTTTTTATGCGGATGCACGAATTCGATCGGATCCTCAATGGTAATAATATGTCCGTAGCTGTTCTGGTTTCGATGATCAATCATCGCCGCCATCGAGGTTGATTTACCCGAACCGGTGCCACCAACCATAATGATTAATCCGTTTTTAGACATAATGACATCTTTTAAAACTTCCGGCAGTTTCAGTTTCTCAAAGGTTGGGATTTCTGTGGGTATAGTTCTTAATACCAAGCCCTGATTACCCTGCTGTACATACGCATTGACCCTGAAGCGGCACAAACCTGCCGGTGAAATGGCAAAATTACACTCCTGAGTCTCTTCATATTCCTTTAACTGCTTGTCATTCATAATGCACTGCGTCAAAGCCATTGAATCCTGTGCAGATAAAGGCTTATTGGAAACCGGCGTCAGTTTGCCTTTAATTTTAATGGCAGGTGGAAACCCGGCGGTGATAAATAAATCTGAACCTTCTTTATGCAACATAAGCTTTAACAGCTTGATCATAAAGTCCATTGCGTCATTTCTTTCCATTGGCAGCCTCTTTCAGTTGTCTTTATATTTTAAATAGTTTAGCCAGCGAATTGATTTATACAAACAACCAGTAACCTATTCATAGGCTTGAGTGTGCTATAAGCTCGTTTATTTTTCAAGATACCTGTATAGCAAACTGATGATAAATATTCTGTTTGCTACACTATTTTTTAACCCCCGCCCTGTTTAGCAACATGCTTTGGATCAACTTTTAATATATAATTTGCATTTTTTAATTCCTACTTTTTGATTAAGCCGTGTCCACAAACAATAACGATTTATCAACCTTCCAGGGGCTTATTCTGGCTTTACAAACATACTGGTCCGAGCAAGGATGCATTATTGTGCAACCACTCGATCAAGAAGTTGGTGCCGGAACCTTTCATCCAGCCACATTCTTACGTGCCATTGGTCCTGAACCATGGAACACTGCCTATGTGCAACCGTCCCGTCGCCCAACCGATGGCCGATTTGGTGAAAACCCCAACCGCTTGCAACATTATTATCAGTTTCAAGTAGTGCTAAAGCCTTCACCCGATAATATTCAGGATCTTTACCTTGGCTCATTAAAACATCTTGGTCTGGATTTATTGGAACATGATATTCGTTTTGTTGAAGACAACTGGGAGTCTCCGACGCTTGGCGCCTGGGGGCTGGGTTGGGAAGTCTGGCTAAACGGTATGGAAGTCACTCAATTCACTTATTTTCAACAAGTGGGCGGTCTGGAATGTAAACCGGTTACCGGAGAAATCACTTATGGCCTGGAGCGTATTGCCATGTATATTCAGGGCGTTGAAAGTGTTTACGATCTGATCTGGGCACATAGCCCACAAGGACCGGTAACCTATGGTGATGTTTTTCATCAAAATGAAGTGGAAATGTCCGCCTATAACTTTGACCATGCCAATGTTGACTTTATGTTTAACTGCTTTGATACCTATGAGCAGGAATGTCAAAAACTGGTTGAACAAGGTCTGCCCCTGCCGGCCTATGAAATGGTATTAAAAGCTTCACATACCTTTAACCTGCTGGATGCGCGTCATGCCATCTCAGTGACCGAACGTCAGCGTTTTATTTTAAGGGTTAGAAATATGGCTAAATC
Source organism: Methylococcaceae bacterium (assembly GCA_050303415.1). GTDB lineage: Bacteria > Pseudomonadota > Gammaproteobacteria > Methylococcales > Methylomonadaceae > JBNLBS01. The sequence goes on from JBNLBS010000001.1 coordinate 75,269, forward strand.
AATTGCCGAAGCATATTACCAGCGTAGAGAAGACTTAGGCTTTCCCATGCTCAACAAAGACGGAGCAACATTATGACGGCGACGGATACCCAGAATTTATTGTTTGAGTTGGGCTCAGAAGAATTACCACCTAAAAACCTGCTTAAACTCAGCAAAGCACTTGAAAGCAATTTATGCCGAGAACTCAAACAGGCTGACCTTAGCTTTACCGGCAGTAAGGTCTATGCCACTCCGCGACGGCTGGCGGTAATTATTGAAAACCTGTCCCCAGGACAGGCGGACAAAAGTATCGAAAAGCGAGGCCCGGCTGTCCAAGCAGCCTTTGCTGAAGACGGCACACCGAGCAAAGCCGCACAAGGTTTTGCTAAAAGTTGTGGCACAACGGTTGAGCAGCTGGGTCGGTTAAAAACTGACAAAGGCGAATGGCTGGCATTTAACGAGCGGGTTAAAGGTCAAAGCACTGAACAATTGGTGCCGGAACTGATTCGTAAGAGTATTCACGCCCTGCCTATTGCCAAGAAAATGCGTTGGGGGGATTTTGATACCGAATTCGTTCGCCCGGTGCATTGGGCCGTTTTATTGTATGGCGATACCGTGATCAACACAGAAATTCTGGGACTGACCTCGGGCAATGAAACCCGAGGTCACCGTTTTCATGCCCCCGAAAGCATTCTTATTACGTCGCCCGATAGTTATGCTGAAACTTTATTGAACCAGGGCAAGGTTATTGCTGATTTTGAACAGCGTAAAAACCGTATTCGTGAATCCGCTGAATCGGCAGCAAAAGAGGTTAACGGTCTGGCGCATATAGAGGAAGACTTGCTGGAAGAAATTGCCGCCTTAAACGAATGGCCGGTTCCTGTTACCGGTAATTTTGACCAACGGTTTCTTCAACTGCCGGCGGAAGTATTAATCACTACCATGCAAACCAACCAGAAATATTTTCCGGTTAAAAATGCACAAGGCAGCTTACTGGCGCATTTTATTACTTTCAGCAATATTGAAAGCACTCGACCGGAATCAATCCAGCATGGTAATGAACGAGTCATCCTGCCCCGCCTTGCCGATGCCGAATTCTTCTGGAACCAGGATAGAAAGCAATCATTGGCCGAACGAGGCGATAGTTTAAAAACCATTGTATTCCAGAATCAACTCGGCACCGTCGCAGAAAAATCCCAACGCGTGGAAAATCTGGCCGAATACCTTGCCCGTCAGCTGCAGGCCGAAGTCAGCCTAGCCAAACGCGCCGCATTGCTGGCAAAAACAGATTTAATGACTGAGATGGTGGGTGAATTTGCCAGCCTGCAAGGGATTATGGGGCGCTATTATGCGCTGGCCGATGGCGAACCTGAAGCGGTAGCCATAGCCATTGAACAACAATACTACCCCAAGCAATCCGGTAGCCCGACACCAGATAATATCACCGGACAAATTCTGGCACTGGCAGAAAAAATAGACACTTTAACTGGTATTTTCAGTATCGGTTTAATTCCGACCGGCGATAAAGACCCTTATGCCTTAAGAAGAGCAGCCCTGGGAATATTAAGAATCATTATAGAAAACCAGCTTAGCCTGAATCTGGTTGAGTTAGTTGATTTTGCACTGACTCAGTTCAAGCATGACTTTAAAGCTGAAGAAACGCAACAAATGGTGCTGGATTTTATTCATGACCGCTTGAAAGGCTATTGCCTGGACCAAGGCTATCGGGCTGATGAATTTGAAGCCATTATTTCGGTTAAACCGGCCGAACCTCTAGACTTTATGCAGCGTCTGCAGGCAGTTAAAAGCTTCCGTCAATTACCTGAAGCCGAAAGTCTTGCAGCTGCCAACAAACGGATCAGCAATATCTTGAGAAAATCGGACAGCACTATCAGTGAAACTATTGGCGCTCTGATTGAGGATCAGGAAAAACAACTGTTAACCGTGGCTCAACAGGCGGCTAAAGAGGTTACACCACTCATGGCTAAGCGTGATTATCAAAGCTCATTAAACCGTCTGGCTCAATTAAAAGATGATGTTGATGCTTTTTTTGACCATGTGATGGTAATGACTGATGACCTTGAACTTCGCGCCAATCGCTTGAGTTTGCTGGCGATGTTATCGAAACAGTTTCTACAAATTGCCGATATATCCAAGCTGCAATCATAATTAATGACGCAAACCAAATATATTCTGCTGGATCGTGACGGTGTCATTAATCAGGATTCAGATCATTATATTAAAACAACGGACGAATGGCTGCCCATAGCTGGCAGCCTGGAAGCCATTGCACTGTTAAACCGGCATGGCTATCAGGTTTTTGTCATTACCAATCAATCCGGTGTGGGCCGTGGTTTTTTTGATATGGCTACATTAACCGCCATGCATGACAAAATGCAACGTCTAACACTGGAAAAAGGCGGTAAAATCAGCGGTATTTATTTTTGCCCGCATACGCCGGATGACAATTGCAATTGCCGTAAGCCCAAACCGGGTTTACTGCAGCAATTTGCCAGGGAGAATCAGGTCGATTTACATACTGTCTACTTTATTGGCGACAGCCTGGGAGATTTAAAAGCCGCTCAAGCCGTCGGTGCGAATGGCATACTGGTTAAAACCGGTAAAGGAAAAAAAACACTGGAAGAGAACCACAACCTTTGTATTCCAATTTTCGAAGATCTTTATGACGCAGCAAAACACATCATTTCAGCATAATAAATTCAGGCTTTATATAGGTTCCACACTACTGGTTGTCAGCATGTTTTTATCCTGCATAATTATTGTTCCATTAGTTTTACTATGTATTGTCTTTCCTTTTTCCATCCGTCATAAAGTGACCGGGTTATGGGTCAAATTTGTACTGTCTGCAGCGAAGCTGTTATGCGGTATAGAATATGAAGTCGAGGGCCTGGAAAACATTCAGGGTTTAAAAGCTGCTGTTGTGCTCAGTAAGCATCAATCCGCTTGGGAAACAATTGCGTTTAGAAAAATCCTGCCGCAACAAACTTCATTATTAAAACGCTCTTTGTTATGGATACCCGTTTGGGGCTGGGGCCTGGCCGCTTTACGCCCGATTGCCATTAACCGGGATAACCAGCGTGAAGCGTTACGCATATTGATGAAAAAAGGTACCCAATGTTTACAGGATGGTATTTGGGTTATCGTCTATCCGGAAGGAACACGCACCGCACCGGGCACACAAAAACCCTTTAGTTCTGGCGGTGCCATGCTGGCACAAAAATCCGGTTATCCGGTTGTACCTATTGCACATAATGCCGGAAAACTATGGCCTCGCTACAGTTTTTTAAAATATCCCGGCACCATTACAGTAAAGATTGGCCCGGTTATCGACCCCAGTGGAAAAAAAGCCAAGGAAATCAATGCAGAAGCCGAAAACTGGATAAATAAAACCATGCTTGAACTTGAGTAACGGCTCAAGGGCACTTCAGCCCTTTTCACAAAACACAGAGCCCGATATAAAAAAGTCATGTATTTTGTTTTGATAAATTAATCATTCAGCCCAAGCGTAAACCACTTCAATTTTATTACCCGGCTTTTCAAAGTTAATTGACTGACAAAGCTTCTGTACCAGAATAAGCCCCCGACCGCTTAATGCCAGAGCATTATGTTCGCGAGACCTGTTTAGTACTTCACTAATATCAAAACCGCGACCACTGTCTTCGATTTTTATTGTGACCTGACGCTGGTTACCCAGACGAGAGCCTTTTAACTTAATGCTGACACGGCCATAATCCAGCACTGCTAATTTTTGTTCACGCTCTGTAAAATAGGTGGCAAAACCTTCGGGTGTGGATTTTAATGAAGAATCCATGGTTAGCACCCCATGATCCAGCGCATTAACATAAAGCTCTGTTAAAACTGTAAAGAGCGACTGATGATTATTTCCCAGAGGCTCCAGCTCCTGTAATTGATTAATAATCATCGGTATAGGATTCACCTTTACCAGTTGCTTACCTTCCAGCACCAGCTTGCATTCCCAACCAGTTGCTTTGCTTTCTACATTACTCAGCGCCAGTAACACGTCTTCTGAGCCTATCTTAGCCGTGCAGCTATTTTCAAATAACTCCTCTACACAAGGAATTTCGACCAGACTTATGTCGTCCAATTGTACGGCGCCCTGGCAAAATTTACGCAGTGCGCTTTGAACATCCTCCCTAACAATGTCTATATTCTGCTGGCTAAGAATTTGCTCCAACCGATCTTGTCCGAAATTTTGACCGGAAACATTAATCGCCTCAATTAAACCATCGGTAAATAAAACAACCTTGTCATTATTCCTGATGGGTATATGTTCAAAATACTGATGAAAATCTACATTGGCATTGATGCCCAAGGGAAAATGATTTGAACTGTAATTTAATTTAATATTATTGCTCTGCCCGTCTCGAATAATAATATCCGGCATACCACAGTTACATATCGAGACATAATCAAGATCCTTACGAAAGATAACATACTGCATCGCCATAAACATTCCCTTAGGCAAGACACTATGCAATTTATTATTAATGGCAAAAATGGTTTTAGTACTGGAAAACCCTTTGGCAATCATTGCCCGGAAGACTTCCGCTGCGGGTATAGCTCCTAATGCTGCGCCTAAGCCATGGCCGGTAAAATCAGCCAGCATCACATGCAAATCACCGGACGGAGAAAAAACACTTAAAAACAAATCACCGCTAAAGGTTTCCGCCGGTTTACTTAGCGTTTTAATGGGGTCAACTGCTTGATGTTCGGCCGCCATAAGACTGTTAAATACATCCTGGGCCATCTCCTGGTCACGCTGGCTCTGAGCAACCATAACCGCATATTCATCATAGAGTTTATTAAGCCGTTCCATGGAACGAAGACGCGCATTCAGTACACGTAAATCGACCGGTTTGGCAATAAAATCATCACCACCGGCTTCAATACACTCACTTAACTTATCTTCTTCGGAAACTGCAGTTACAAAAATGAGAGGGACAAAATTTGAACCACATAATGATTTTATTTCTTTACACGATTCAATACCGTCCATAACGGGCATCATTAAATCCATAAAGACAATGGATGAGGGTTTAGCCGCAAAAAGCTGCACAGCTTGCAGGCCATTTTCCGCCTCCACTACTTTATAGCCATCTCGCTCCAGCAGGAGTTTTAAAAGACTTCGGTTGGCCTTGTTGTCATCAACGACCAAAGCCTCCTTTATACCCACCGATTCCATGTTTTTTTTACCCAGCCTACTCTCTACAATTTATATTTTAAGTCGTAATAAGCACTTATTTATTTTCTTGAGTATAATACAGCGACTCGCTTTTAGCTAAAAACATTACTTAAATTAGGTAAACCTATGAAAAAATTATTGCTGATTTCAATATCCGCATGTTTGTTGACTGCCTGTGCAGAAAAAGAACAATACCAACAGGCTATTTTGGAAGACATGAAAACCGAACAGGATGTAAAAGATTATAAAATTGATCCGGAACGGATGAGTCAGTGTGTTGTCGATCTATCGTCTAAAAACATGCCTGGCGCTTTTGGCGTTCACCCTGATCGTTTGACTGCCTATAAAAACTATACCAAAATGCTGACCTTAAAAAAGTCGGAAGATCCCAAGAAAACCTTGGATGAATTGCGCAAAGACTTTGGCTCTGCTAAAAACTTGGCCGAAGCCCACACTAATTACACAGAGAGTGTGATGAACTGTTATGCGGCATTACTGATGGAAACAGAAGAAACCGAAAAAGAAAAGGATGAATAAAGCTATCCGCCTCCGCGCTGATAAACACGTTTGAATTGAGTTAAAAAATCAACGCACTGTTCATTTGTATAATTTTCGAAATTAAACTGCAATTGTAACTGGGGCAATAATATTGCCCCAAGTTTGTTTTGAGGCCTGATCCTGTATTTAATTAATACCTGTCTGTCGTCCTGAACAATAAAAACCTCACCCGGCTTAAACACTATCGCCCCTTGTTGTTGAAGCAATGGCACAGACCTTAAAAATGCCTGCTCAGTAATTGCCATCAACTTAGTAGTATTTACCTTATCCACCCGCTACGGCCGGCCATACTGCCATAACATCATTATCGTTAAAAAAAGTCTGATTTCTTGCATCCGGGGGAAGATAAATTCCATTGATCATCACCAAATGAATGGTTTGCTGTGGGATGTTAAGTAACGTCAAGACCCGCTCCGGTGTACTATCCGGGTCAACAGCCAACTGCACCGACACACCGGAACTGCCTTCCGGCAAATATTTTTGTAAGCCCGCATAAAGCTTTAGTGTGATTGTCATTACCTTATAACCTGCGTACAAGCCAGATAGGCCTCCATAATTCGGGTCGGGTCCTGCAATAACTGTTGTTTCCAGTCACCCAACCTGATCTTTCCTTGAATCAGTCCGCGTAACACCCCGACATGCTGAGTCAAGCCTACAGTGGTTGCCCCAATCAGGATATCCTGTTGAAACTGAAGATTTATATATTGAAACCGATCCGGATTATAACTCTCAACCGAATCGCCTCCGTTAACCCCCATCCACAAACCAAAAGAGCTGGCGATTAACCCCAACGTATCCAAAACATTCATATTGATACTGCCCTGATGTTTGGCCTGCTTTGCACCCGCCATATTTTTTGCTGCCAATACACCATGTTCGGTTGCTGTCGGCTGAATAGCCTGAACCAGTTTATCTCCAGTAGAAAAATCCAAGGCCTGGGCAACATCACCGGCGGCATAAATATCCGGCAAACTGGTTTGTAGAGCACTATCCACCAAAACTCCCTGATCAATTTTCAGTTCGGTTTCCAGTAAAAAATCTATATTGGGTTTAACCCCAGTGGCAGAAACAATGCAGTCAGCAACAATTGAGTCACCATTATTCCGACTCAATTTAAGCTCAACGCCCGACTCTTCAATTGCCGTAATCCGGGTATCAGTCAGCACCTTAATGCCTTTTGCCTGACACCATCGTTTAATTAATGCGGAGGCCTTTTCGTTCATCATTCTGGGCACCATACGATCGGCCATTTCGACCACAGTTAATTGAGCACCACAATTAAACAACGCTTCCAGAATAATACAGCCGATAAAACCCGCTCCCATTAACACCACACGTTTCCCGGCTTTAACCGATGCCGCAATGTTACGTGCATCCTCCAGCGTCCAACAATGATAAATATTGTCCGAACCAATACCGGGAATAGGCGGCATAACCGGTCTGGAACCGGTGGCAATTAACAATTTGTCATAATAAATCTCCTGATTATTTTCCAGATAAACAGTTTTTTGCGCCGGGTTTAAGTTTTGAACCTTTTGCTGCAACAAGGTAATGGCCCGATTATTATAATAATTAGCTGTCTGTCTTAAATAAGTGCCTTTTTCTTCAATCTGTTTGACCAATAAATAAGGAATCGCCATCCGTGAATACGGAGGTTCCGGCTCATCACCAATCACCGTTACCTCGGCATCACTATCCAGACTGCGCAAGGTTTCTGCCGCCGTAATCCCGGCTGGTCCAGCGCCAATAATGACATAATGCATAACCATCTCTATAAGCGCAGCCTGGCCAAGGTTTCCTTAGTCGGCACCCCGTCTTCGGACCAGCCTCTTAACTGATAATATTCGGGTAACATATTATCCAACTCATTCACTTTGCCTTTAGCCGGCCCCGTTTTTGCCGCATCCTTTAATAAACGTGCGGGCAAGGTATCGTCGGCACGGGTTAATCCGGCTTCAATATTAAACTGTCGTTCCAGATTCCAGATTCTTTCACCCGTTGCCAGTAATGTTTCCATGGTCCATTCGCCATCGCATGCGGCTGCAATTTGCGGTGCAATATCGACCATGCTCCAGGTGAAGGTTGAAAAGGCACATAAACCGGATGAGTCCACAGCCGCCGCTGCATCTTGAAAATCTTTTACCAATTCCGCCTTGCCATTGGTAACCAAAGGATCGGTTTTTTCCGGTATTCCCATAATTTCCGAAGCCACTGTATAACCTCGCAAGTGACAGGCACCACGATTCGAAGTCGCATAGCCCAGCCCCATACCCTGTATGCCCCTGGGGTCATAAGCAGGAAACTCTTGACCTTTAACCGTCATTGATAATTCAGGACACTGATATTTTTCACATAAACGTTTGGAACCCAAACCTATTTCCAAACCAAAACCTTCACCACGCATTGTTAATTCCGCCACCTTAACCAGCGCTTCAGCCGAACCGAATTTAAGCTCGATACCACCGGTCTGTTCAGCGTTAATCAATCCTTGCCCATACATTTCCATCGCGGCCGCAATGGTCGCGCCCAAAGAAATAGGGTCAACCCCATCTTCATTACACAGAAAATTGACATAGGTTAAAGCATCCAGATCATCGACCCCGGTATCCGAACCCAAGGCCCAGGCCGATTCATATTCCAACCCACCCGATGCACCTTGATATTGCGGTTTGTTTTCAATCGTAAAATGGCCTTTAGCCACAGTAGAAATACGCCCGCAGGCAATCGTGCAGGCAAAACAACCGGCATTGGTCACTAAATTGGTTTTGCCGTCTGACGGTCTGGGTTCCAGCATCGCTTCAGCAGAAATTTTCTCGGCACCTTCAAACTGGACTTCACGCATATTACGGGTCGGCATTGCGCCAACCTCGTTAATCACATTCATTAATACCTGTGTGCCATAGGTTGGCAGGCCTTGTGAGGTTACCGGCCCTTCCGCCAGTATTCTTTTACCTTCTGCAACTGCTTTTGCAAAGGCGGCCGGATCTTTAATATTACCTATGCCTTTGGTACCGCGAATAGCGACTGCTTTCAGGTTTTTTGATGCCATTACCGTACCGACACCGGAGCGCCCTGCAGCGCGATGTAAATCATTAATAATAGCCGAATATAAACAACCCTTTTCAGCCGCACGCCCTATGGCGGCAATCCTTAATAACGGATCTTGATGTAGAGTATGCAACATCTCATCGGTCTGCCAAACCGATTTTCCCCATAAATCCCCCGCATCCAACAACTCTGCCCGTTCATTTTCCAAATAAAGGTAAACCGGGCTACTGGCTTTACCTTCAAAAATAACCATATCCCAACCGGCATTTTTCATTTCCATACCCAAGAAACCGCCCGAGTTGGAACAGGCAATCAGACCGGTTAAAGGGCTTTTGGTAATCACCGAATAACGCCCGGCCGTTGAAGCATTAGTGCCCGTCAATGGCCCGGTGGCCATAATCAGTTTATTATCCGCCGATAACGCATTCACTTTAGGATCAATTTCTTCAGCCAGATATTTGCTGGCCAGTCCGCGTTGTCCCAAATATTGCTGTGCCCATTCCATATTCAGGGGTTCTTTAGTACAGGTTCTGGTTGTCAGATTGACCCGTAAGATTTGTTGTGTCCAAGCCATAATCTACTCCAGTGTCTCTGCCAAGGCTTTTGCCGCATAAGTCTGCATACGCTGATACCCGGTTTGTTCAGCATCCACATAAGTAATTGCCTGCGTAGGACATTCTCTGACACAAGCCGGATCGCCACTGCACAAATCGCATTTGGCCACTTTGCCGGAATCAACCTGATAATTAATCGTGCCAAACGGGCAGGCAATTGTGCAGACTTTACATCCGACACACATATCGGTAATCACATCCTTGGCACCGGTGTCATGGTTTTGCACAATGGCACCCACCGGACAGGTTTTCATACACCAGGCTTCGGCACATTGTGTACAGGTATAGGGCACAAAATGCCCTTGTTGATGAAAGGTAAACACCTTGATACGGGATTTTGAAGGGTTAAACATCCCCTCATGCTGATACGAACACGCCAGTTCGCATTGTAGACAGCCGGTACATTTTTCCGACTCGATTAACAGGGACTTTAACACTGTAACCTCCTCATTAACGCAAAGCCAATACCGGCATAAGCGAATGTTATTATTTTTATTTTATAAGCATATTCGTGCAGGTCTAGGCAAAAAAATTCAGCCGTGGATTACACGGATTCAAACGGACAGTTGATTTTAAGTGTATGCGCTTTTAGTGGCTAATGCTACCGGAATTTTATCCGCCGTTTTTTTGTATTTTATTCCAGCATTAGGGGGAATGCGTAGGGTGGAAACGAAGCGCATTCCACCTGTTATCTTAATTAACTTCTTTAAATATGATTGAATCTAGATGTTTACCGTGTGTTTTAATCGGGGTGCTTACCCCGAACCCCAAATACTTTTCTTTGCTCGGCCAAAGAAAAAGTATTCAAAAGAAAGGCCGCCCCACACCACGACTGCCCCTTGCGCTTCTCATTTTTCAGCGGGTTTGCCAGAAGGGGCTCCTGCCCCTCTGTCAAATGCTCACATCCCTGTGAGCACCCTTCGGGCTATTCCACTAAAAAACTGCGATGCTCGGCGTGGTGAAAGGGGAATGGGGAATGGGTGGCGGCCAAAGCAATTTGCAGGTTAGCGCGGAATTAAATGAAGCACAAAAAATCAAAACCTTGATTTTATTGCTCCCAAGAATTTTCAATTTATATGGCATAACGCCGCAATTCACCGGCAAATTGGAGTAACTTGATGCTTGTGACATCCACCACAAACGAAGGTTTCGGAAATTTGTCCGCGTGAATTTGCTTTGTTAGCAGTGCCGTTTTGCATTCTCTTTATCAAGATCCTTAATTCCTGGCGCACTTCTGACCAAATTATTAGATAGTGATTCGTTAAGGCCAATAAATAAAGTTGCACTACTATCCCAACATACGATTTCAAATAATGAATCGTTTAGTTGTTTAGACGGAGATCCGCTCCAAAACTCTGGGTTGTCATCGGCATAAGGCTTATCGTTTATAAATGGGCATGTGCCTTTGGGATAAGCCGACAACACAGCCCAAACAAACTGATAGTCATATTCATTTAGCTTCCCGGATAACTCTTCACCCGTCACCCAGCTTGGGTCATTCAATTCTGGCCATCCCCCATCAATATCAGAAATATGCCAATCATAATTTGACAAATCTATTCCAAGCCATTTTTCTATGTCTTTTAGGCTTGTATAAAAACTGACACCCTTGGCATTTTCTTGAATGTAGTTCATGGCACTATTTGACTGCTAACGCCAAAATCACCGGACCGCGTTAGCAGGTCAGATGAATTTTTTGGTTATGGCGTATTTGCTTGTTTTAGTTCCATCCAGTGTTCAGGAAGAGTCGGTGCATTATCCCAGGTTACTTTGCCAAAGTGATGTAAGCGGAGCAGTTCAGACAATATATTACTTAGATCATATTTGCTCTGCATGTCCTGAATTATTTGCATCGAAGTAGTTGGTAATCCACTATTTTTTCTTGAATTTATAGCGTTCATTAGAGATTGTTCTATTTGGTTTGTTTTTGGCGACTCGTTTTCTACTTTAGTATTATCTGTATGAGGGGTTTTCAATGATTTATTATTTTCGCTCGTTGGTGCTTTTTCAGTTGATGTTCGTTTTTCCAGTTCTGAGTTTATATTTTTATAGAACGCAACGTGGTCATCTCGCAATTTAACTCGCTCTTCTAATGTAGCTATTCGCTCACGGTAAAGATAGTTGATCAGAGTGGTGGAAATAATTATAGAAACAAAGAATACAAGAGTAGATTCTAGCGGATGATCTATAAAAAAATTCAGATATTCAAATGCTTTCTGCAAGAATAAATTCATAGGTTGATTACTATGCTAAATAGGATATTTGGAATTATTTTCGCTGTATTTTTGCTTTGGCTTGATTTTTTGGCCTTAATAAAATCAATAGTCGAAGGCAGTACTTTGGCATCTTTCTTCTGTACTGCGTTCATTCTCATACCTCTTTGTATGTTGCTGGTATTTTTAAGTGTGTGGAGCCATAACAAGTTATTATCTCGATCCAGTTATCTTATACTTCAATCCAAACAACTCAGCAAGAACTAAGCCGTTAGACTTGTAATACTAAACTAGATAACATACATTCGTTACCTATTAACCAGATCTAATTACCATTCTATTAAAAATAGTTCCTACTAAAAATAAGGTAAGGTCTTGCATTGTGCATTTTTAAAAAATCTGAAGTTTAGGCCTTCACCCACTCCCCTTACACCACGCCGAGCATCGCAGTTTTTTAGTGGAAAGCCCGAAGGGTGCTTACAGGGAGGTGAGCATTTGACAGTGGGGCTTGGATGCCCCGTCTGGCAAACCCACTGAAAAACGAGAAGCGCATGGGGCTGTAGTGGTGTCGGGGCCGATTTTCTTTGGTTACTTTCTTTTCGACTGCATGGATGCAGGAGGTAGGGCAACGCATGGAGCAGTTGCCGAGTCGACTTTAAAAAACAGATATTTTCACCTGCAATATCTGCATTCACTACATCCATGTAGCTTAAGAAAGTAGCTCGGCTTCGCGGACGAGACCGCGATTAAAACAGCCTGACGTTAGTCACTCATTTTAAAACCAGTTTCCCTCTACTACACAATGTTTATGAAGAAAACCTAACTATCAGTGCCTTAGCAAGGTATTTAAGATAGAATAAGCGTTTGAAACAATCTATTTACCCCCTTGATGAAAACCCCCTTCTCCGAAACTGACTTTTTGTCTTTTAACTTATCCTCTGCTATTCAAACAGCTATAAAAACAATAGGCTATGAACGCCCGACCGATGTTCAGGTTAAGGCTATTCCAGCTATTTTAACCGGACAGGATGTGCTTGCCCGTGCAGATACAGGTTCGGGGAAAACTGCGGCTTTTGTCTTGCCTTTGCTGGAAAAGTTAAGCAACTCAGACAATAAAGACGCATTTAGCCGGTTTGATGGATTGGACAGAGCGAAGAACAATGAGGTACAGATTTTGGTTCTAGTGCCAACGCGCGAGTTGGCAATCCAGGTTGCGAAGGTGTTTGTTACATTTTCGCAAAACATCAAACCGGCGCTTAAATCCCTGAGTGTTTTTGGTGGGGTAAAAATCAACCCTCAAATGATGGCCTTACGAGGCGGTGCAGATATTTTGGTGGCCACGCCTGGCCGCTTGCTTGATCTGATAGATCAAAATTCGGTTAAGTTTAATCACCTTAAAGCACTGGTGATCGATGAAGCCGATCGTTTAATGAAAGGTGATTTTCAGGATGAGATTAATCGAGTGATCAACGAGTTGCCTAGCAATCGTCAAAACCTGATGTTTACCGCAACTTTTCCGGATAGCATCAGGCCTTTAGTGCGCGAAGTTTTGAATCAGCCTACCATCATTAATATTGATGACAAGCCAGAAGAAAAAGTGATTATTGAGCAACGGGTTATCGAGGTCAATCATCATGTAAAGAATGATTTGCTGGCTTATTTGTTAGACACTCACAACTGGAAACAGGTATTGATTTTTTGCAGTGCCAAACGAACCTGCGATAATCTTGTTTTAAAGTTAAAAAAACGCGGTATCCATGCTGTCGCCATGCATGGCAATAAAGAACAATCGGCCCGCTCTACCGCATTGAATGATTTTAAATCCGGAAAAATACCGGTCTTGATTGCCACCGATGTTGCGGCACGGGGGCTTGATATTGAGCAGCTGCCTTGTGTGATTAATTATGACCTGCCACGCTCACCCAATGATTATATGCATAGAATTGGCCGTACCGGGCGTGCCGGTATACCAGGACTGGCATTTTCTTTAATTGCGCATCATGAATATCATCATTTTTCGGTGATTGAAAAGCACCATAACCTGCATCTACAGCATGAACAGATTGAAGGTTTTGAAGCGGACGCAACAGCGCCGCCTTTACCGGAAAAAACTCCGCGTAAAAAACCTAAAGCAAAAGCCAAACTTTCCAAGAAAAAAAGGGCGGCTATGGCTTTTAAGCCATTAAAGGAGCAGGAAAAAGCAGAGGTTGAAACGAAAAAACCGGCTGTGAATGCTCATATTTGGGGTAAGTTAGGACATAAAGACTAAGTCAGGCCTTCGTCAAATCACATACGCTTTATTACCGCCAGAGCGGTGATAAAGCTAATAGCCGGCGGCTTACTCGCAGATACCGCCTAATGTTAAATGCGCAGGTTCCAATAATTTTTCCAGTTCTGTCCGAGTTAAGTCGGTCATTTCATCGGCTACATCAATAATCGGACGGCCTTGCTTATAAGCCGCTTTGGCCACTTCCGCCGCTTTGGCATAACCGATTATCGGATTCAGTGCGGTAACCAGAATTGGATTTTTGGCTAAGGCTTCCTGTAAATTATCTTCCCGGGCCGAAAAATTGCTAATCACTTTATCCGCCAATAAGATGCTGATATTGGATAATAATTCAATACTTTGCAGAATGTTATAGGCGATAACCGGCAGCATAACGTTCAATTGAAACGAACCTGATTGCCCCGCTACAGTAATAGTGCTGTCATTACCGATCACTTGTGCAGCAACCATTGCCGTGGCTTCCGGAATGACAGGGTTAACCTTTCCCGGCATAATGCTGCTGCCCGGTTGTAAGGCAGTTAGTTCAATTTCACCCAATCCGGCCAGCGGTCCACTGTTCATCCAGCGCAGATCATTGGCAATTTTCATGAGGCTGACGGCGATCACTTTCATTTGCCCGGACAGTTCGACCATTGCATCCTGAGCACTCAGACTTTCAAAAAACGACGCATTGGGGGTAAACGGTAAACCGGTTTCATGCGCTATTGTTTTGGCAAATTTAGCGGCAAAATCTGGATCTGCATTAATGCCTGTGCCAACCGCAGTGCCGCCCTGTGCCAACATATAAACACGCGGCAGACTGGCACTGATACGAGCAATACCCTGTCTGATCTGATGAGCCCAGGCACCTAATTCCTGATCCATACGTACCGGCATGGCATCCATTAAGTGTGTACGCCCGGTTTTGGTAATATTTTTTAACGACTGCGCTTTGGTTTCGATAGTTTCTGCCAAATGCGTTAAGGCCGGCAATAATGTCTTATGACATTGTACTGCGGCACTGACATGGATTGCCGTCGGTATCACGTCATTACTGCTTTGCCCCATATTGACATGGTCGTTAGGATTAACCACCTGTCCGGCAATTTTTGTCGCCAAGTTAGCCAGCACTTCGTTAACATTCATATTGGTACTGGTGCCGGAACCTGTCTGGAATACGTCCACCGGGAAATGCTCGCTATGCTCACCGGCAATAATTTTCTCTGCTGCCTGGATAATTGCATCAGCCTGTGCACCCTCTAAGGCACCTAAGTCCCTATTGACGCTGGCAGCTGTTTTTTTTATCAGCGCAACGGTTTGAATAAAGGCTGGCGGCATGGTCAAGCCACTGACCGGAAAATTATTGACCGCTCTTTGGGTCTGGGCTGCATATAATGCATCTACGGGTACGTCCAACTCCCCCATACTGTCTTTTTCTATTCGATAGTTTTCAGTCATAACTCAACTCATCTATAAACTTTTTTATTTCGGCCTGAGTAAAAGGCCAGGCAATTTCCTGCTGACCAGGTTGAGAAATCAAAACCGGAATACGAATGGCGTAATCCTGTTGCCACTGCTCTTCTACCGCTATATCGATATGCTCTAGCGTAATTCGCTCTTTATACTGGTTAAGTGCATCGGCAATTATTGATTCCGCTTGTTCACATAGATGACAACCATCCGTACCCAGCAATATCAGGTGCCCCATTAATGTTTGCCAAACCGGTCCAGTAAGCCCATAAATAAAGCCGATACAACCAGCGTCAAATGAATGACCACATACCACAATAATTTATCATTATCAGTAGCCGGTATATTCATAAATATTTTAAGCAGGTGGATCGATGATATGGCAACTATAGAAGATGCAACCTTCATTTTTAAGGAACCGTAATCATGTGTTCCCAGCCAGTCTAACTTTTCCGTATCTCGACCTATATCCATTTGTGAAACAAAGTTCTCGTAGCCGCTAAACATAACGATCACGGTTAAGCTGCCTACCAGCGTCAGATCGATCAAAGTAAGTAACTTTAATACCAGCTGGGACTCATCCACGTCCAGAATATGAGGCAGAAAGTGGTAAAGTTCCTGGAAAAACTTTACGGTTAAAGCCAGTAACGCCAAACTCATACCCACATAGATGGGCGCCAGAATCCAGCGACTGCTGTACATTAACCGTTCAATGTAACTTTCAAATTTATTGCTTGTCATATATCGATCGTTTGCTTAATGATTTAAATGCGCCGCCAGCCAACGCTCTGCAACGTCCTTAACCATGCCTTTGCGTCGCGCATAATCTTCCAGCTGGTCTTGGCCTATTTTACCGACATTAAAATACTGTGATTCCGGATGAGAAAAATACCAACCACTCACTGCTGCTGTTGGAAACATCGCATAACTCTCGGTCAACTCAATCGACGTTGAAGCCGTTACATTTAGCAACTCGAAAAGTTTGGCTTTTTCGGTATGATCAGGACAGGCCGGATAGCCCGGTGCCGGACGAATCCCCTGATAATGCTCTGAAATCAATTGATCATTATCATAGTCCTCATCTTTAGCATAACCCCAGTATTGCTTTCTGACCGCGCCATGCAAATATTCGGCAAAGGCTTCCGCCAAACGATCTGCCAACGCTTTCAGCATGATGGCATTATAATCATCATGATCTAGTTCAAACTGTTTGATCTTTTCTTCTATACCAATACCGGTAGTGACGGCAAAGCCACCAATATAATCGGCTTTACCACTATCTACCGGCGCAATAAAATCCGACAAACAGTAGTTGGGCCTTCCCGGCGCTTTAACATTTTGCTGACGCAGGTGATGCAACACTTCCATTTGCTCGGTACGGCTTTCATCGGTATAAAGAATGACATCATCGCCCTGACTGTTGGCCGGGTAAAAACCAATCACCGCTTTTGCAGTCAACCATTTTTCATTGATGATTTTATTCAGCATTTGCTGCGCATCTTCAAACAGTTTTCTAGCCTCTTCACCGACTGTAACATCATCCAGAATTTTAGGATATTTGCCTGATAACTCCCAGGTCTGGAAAAAAGGTGTCCAATCGATATACCAAACCAGGGTTTCCAGTGGAAATTCATCAATCACCTTTGTACCCAGGAATGTTGGTTTAACCGGCTCTAAATCGGCCCAATTAAACCTGTTTTCCCTGGCTTGCTCCAGAGTATGCTGTTTGGTTTGCGCTTTACGCCCCTGGTGCCTGACCCTGACTTCCTCATATTCGTCTTTAATGGCTTGAATATAGTCATCTTTCAGATCATCGCTCAATAAATTACTCGCCACCCCCACACTACGCGAAGCATCGGTAACATAAACCGTTGCACCATGATAATTCGGCTGAATTTTAACAGCCGTATGAGCTCTTGAAGTGGTTGCCCCGCCAATTAATAAGGGGATATCAAAACCTTGTCGTTCCATTTCCTTGGCAACATGCACCATTTCATCCAGCGATGGCGTGATCAATCCGCTTAAACCAATAATATCGACATTTTCTTCCTTTGCGGTTTTCAGAATTTGCTCGGCAGGTACCATTACGCCCATGTCGATAACTTCATAGTTATTACATTGCAGTACCACTGCGACAATGTTTTTGCCTATATCGTGCACATCACCTTTAACGGTTGCCATTAAAATTTTACCGTTGGTCTGTATATCACCCGCTTTTTCTGCATCCATGAACGGCAATAAATAGGCAACCGCTTTTTTCATGACTCGTGCCGATTTAACCACTTGCGGTAAGAACATTTTGCCCGCACCAAACAGGTCCCCCACGACATTCATGCCGTCCATTAAAGTCCCTTCAATCACATGTATGGTTTTCTCTGCTTTCTGCCTTGCTTCTTCGGTATCTTCATCGATATAGTCAGCAATACCTTTAACTAAAGCATGTTCCAAGCGTTTAGCCACAGGCCAGCTACGCCACTCCAGATCTTCTATTTTTTGAGCACTGCTACCATCACCGCGATACTTTTCAGCAATTTCCAACAGCTTTTCTGTGCCGTTTTCATCCCGGTTCAACACCACATTTTCGACGGCGTCACGCAAATCCTCCGGAATATCTTCATAAATGGCCAATTGTCCGGCATTAACAATGCCCATGTCCATACCGGCATTTATGGCGTGATATAAAAATACGGCATGTATTGCTTCCCGAACCGGATTATTGCCCCGGAATGAGAACGATACATTGGATACACCACCGGAAATCAGAGCATGGGGTAAGGTTCTTTTAATTTCACGTGTCGCTTCAATAAAATCAACGCCATAATTATTATGTTCATCAATCCCTGTAGCAATGGCAAAAATATTGGGGTCAAAAATAATATCTTCAGCAGGGAAACCAACCTGTTCGGTCAAAATTTTATAGGCACGCTGACAAATTTCCACCTTACGCTCAAAGGTATCAGCCTGACCTTCTTCATCAAAGGCCATCACAATCGCTGCTGCGCCGTATCGACGAATAAGCTTTGCCTGCCTGACAAAATTTTCTTCGCCCTCTTTTATTGAGATTGAATTAACAACCCCCTTACCCTGTATGCATTTAAGACCGGCTTCAAGAATCTCCCATTTTGATGAATCCAGCATGATCGGCACTTTGGCAATATCCGGCTCGGCAGCAATCAGGTTTAAAAAGCGAACCATGGCTTCTTTGGACTCCAACATGCCTTCATCCATATTGATATCGATGATCTGGGCGCCGTTTTCAACCTGTTGTTTGGCAATGTCTAATGCTTCTTCGTAATTTCCTTCAACAATTAAGCGCTTAAATTTTGCTGACCCCGTTACATTGGTTCGTTCACCCACATTAACAAATAAACTGTCTGCAGCTATATTCATTGGCTCCAAACCGGCCAACTTACACTGTTTTTCTAACTTAGGTAGTAATCTGGGCGGATGCTTACCCACAGCCTTGATGATTGCTTCAAGATGAGCTGGCGTAGTACCGCAACACCCGCCAATAATATTTAAAAAACCATTCTTCGCCCAATCTTCCAGCTCTTTGGCCATGGCTTCTGGTGATTCATCATACTCGCCAAATTCATTCGGCAAACCGGCATTCGGATGCGCAGATACACAGCAATCTACAATACCGGATAATTCATCGATATATTGCCTTAACTCTTTAGCACCTAAGGCACAGTTAAAGCCGATTGAAATCGGCTCCACGTGACGCAATGAATTCCAAAATGCCGCCACTGTTTGACCAGACAACGTGCGCCCGGACTGATCGGTAATCGTGCCTGAAATCATCACCGGCAGTTTATAACCGATCTGATCGAAATACTGTTCAACTGCAAAAATTGCCGCTTTGGCATTTAAGGTATCAAACACTGTTTCAATCAGGATAATATCGGCGCCACCATCTATTAACCCTCTGGTTGCTTCGGCATAGGCGTCTACCAGCTCATCAAAACTGATATTACGAAAGCCGGGATCATTGACATCCGGTGACATTGAAGCCGTTCTATTGGTTGGCCCCAGAACACCGGCTACAAATCGTGGTTTTTCAGGAGTTTCTTGCGTGACCTCTATGGCAACTTCTTTGGCAATTTTGGCGGCTGCGACATTAATGTCATAGGCCAGCGACTCCATATTATAGTCAGCCATCGCAATTTTAGTCGCATTAAAACTATTAGTTTCAATAATATCTGATCCGACATCCAAATAGGCTTTATGCAGCGCTTTAATGATATCGGGCTGAGTAATTGACAACAAATCATTATTGCCTTTTAAATCTGTATCCCAACTGGCAAAGCGCTCTCCTCTGTAGTCTTTTTCTTCCAACTTGTAACTTTGTATTAAAGTACCCATACCGCCATCCAAAAACATAATTTTGTTGGCGAGTTGTTGTTTAAAAATTTCTACTTTATTCATTAAATTTACCAAAGTTAACTTTGAGCCTTATAATCTACAGAAAAATTGATCTAATTTATTTTATCCGAGTCGGAGAAAAAAATGTCCAAATATGGAGTTATTGATATCATCAAGAGCGTTATTGCTGCAGCCATTGGTGTTCAAAGCGAAGAAAACAGACAACAGGATTTTGAGCATGGTTCTTTAACAAAATTTATTATCGCCGGTTTGATTTTTACCATTCTTTTTGTTTCCGCTCTGGTCTTTCTTGTCTCAAGCATACTGGGGACTTAACAAAAAAGCCCAAGCAAAGCTTGGGCTTTTTTATAGCCACCTAAAAAAACAAAGCGTTATTCGGCAGAAGTTTTAAAACTGTCTTTAATACCAATAAACAACTCTTTAATACCACTAAACATATTGGCCAGGTTTAATTCTTCTTTCAGCATATATTTGGTACGTACAAATGCAACCGAAACAATACCTAATACAGGAGGTAAAAGCTCTAAAAATAACGATAAAAGAACACCCCAAAACCCCTGAAAACCGCCTTCATTTTTCCGATCACCTACACTGACTAAGTCGCGTTCATAATCGGCATCACCACCACCGCCACGAAATGCTTCAAGCAAATAGATATTAAAATTTACCGAAAGCACTTGAATAATCAAAAATAATACCGCACACAAAGCGACCCAAAACAAAACTTTTTCAACTTTAGCTCTCATTGCCGACTGGTATACCCACAGTACAACCAATATCATTATTATTCCACCAATCATAACTCTTACCTTTTAAATTTATTAATTATTTTTTTATCAATTTTAAGAAACAATTCCCTTAATTGCATGACTTTGCAGCATCCACATTCTGCAGCAACTCAACCAACGGTTTTCCATGTGCCACCCGACAAAAAAGCAAACTGGCCAGGCCAACCTCTATAAACCAAGCCAACATCCTCATTCGTGACTCTGGATTATAGCACACAAAAAAAACCCCTCTATATTTGCCTATACCCGATTTTAATTGACTATTATAATTTACAAATAAGTCTGTAATAAATCTTGACTTTCACTTATCCTGAAGTATCATAGCAAGTTCATTTGCTATATAAATTAGCAATTTCTAAAACATAAAATACTAAAGGTAGGTCTCTCATGGGAGCGATTCTAGATATTACTGAAATGTTAAAAGAGCCAGCTGGCATGGTCGGCGCGATTGTTGTTATTGCTGCCGGTTATTTCCTAGTAAAATGGGTTTTCGCTGAGCCTGAAGACGAAGAATAAGTTTTTTTAAAAATTTATTCTTAGGCCGCTATACACTTTGTACAGCGGCCTTTGTTTTTTCTACCCTACAAAAACCTCATTTACTTTATAATTTATACATTTCCGTTTATCAAAAACATACAAAATGTATAAATTACTTTCCAGAAAACTCCTAGAACTCAATCAAAAGCAAGTTCCTGCCACCGGGATTGGTATTTTCAGAATTCTTTTTGGTCTTGTCACTTTTCAAGAAATCTGCTTCTTACTCTATTTTAATCATTTAATATTCGATCCAGTTCCATACATAGATGTCGAATTCCCAATGATTCCATTTTTTTTGTGTCTATGGGGAATTGCTGCTCTTGCCATCATTATCGGTTACCGTACCCAAACAGCACTGATCTGCAATTATATTTTCTGGATTCTTTTTGTCAATTTCACCCCCATGCAAAGAGATTTTGATGGCGGCTTTGACCTGTTCATGATCGGAACATGCTTCTTTTTGTTATTTATGCCCAGCAACCGATCATTTTCCATTGACAATTTGCGGCTGAAATTAAGTCGGCCTTTTGTTCATTACAGCCAATATAACAAAGCAACAACAAGCATCCTTGCCTACTATATTCCTGTGGCCGTCTGCCTGGGTTTTTTATATTTCGATTCCGCAATTCACAAAATGTTTGCCGAACATTGGCGCAATGGCCTAGGTGCCTGGCTTCCTTCTACACAACCTTTATATGTATCCGCTCTAAATATGAGCTGGCTACTAAACAATGAGATACTGCAAAAAACGATTGGCTATACCATTTTGGTTTTTCAATTTACCTTTATTTTCTTTTTTACCCAACCCACTTTAAGAATCTTTTATTTATTTATTGGTATCGGCTTACACCTTGGCATAACTGTAACTTTTAACATCTATCCATTTGGCCTTGGGATGCTCTCCTTTTACAGCCTTTTAATACCATTTTCCTGGTTTAGAAAAATTGCTGAGCTATGCCAAGCGAAACAACCAGCATTACACGTTTTTTATGACGAAAACTGTCCTTTATGCAATCGGACAATCCTAATTCTCAATCATTTTGATATTTTTAACAGTATCGATTTTAAAGGCGCACAGACGCATTCATCTTCCGTTTCTGCATTAACACCTCATCAACAGGATTTATTAACCGATCTTTATGCTGTCGACAACAATAACAATGTCTATAAAGGTATCGACAGCTATATTCAAATTTTGCTTAAAATGCGTTATACGGCCTTTTTAGCCTTATTCATGCGTTTACCTGGCATTTATCATTATTGCGCGCGTAAATATAGAAGAATTGCCGATCAAAGGATCCGTTTAGACTGCTCTGATAACTGTATTTCGACTCATTCCGTAAATATTAATACCTGGTATGACAAATTGTTTGATCAATCTACCGACTCAAAGCATAAATTATTTTTTGATCGGCTTAGTAAAACTTTAATTGTAATTTTGATTTTGCAGTTTAACAGCAGCATTCATTATGGACTGCTGTACAGATTAGGTATAAATACACATCAAAATTCGATCACTACACCGTTAGCACAAGCCAGCAATTCGATATTGATGCTGTCGCAAACATTTCTGGGTATCACGCCACATGCATTATATTTACATGATCACTTTGAAGGTTATGAGCGCATAATTGGCATCAGCTTCGTTGATCAAACTGGCAATGAAAGATGGCTCCCTTTTGTTAATCAACAAGGACGTCTATTAGCCCCAAACTGGGGCCGAGTTCACTCAATGTGGGCAAACATTGCTGTTACACCAAATATCAACACTTTACGACTGAAGAAATTCATTATGAAAGTCACTGCATTTTGGGGCCGGAACATCAAATTAGACATAAATAAAACCACCTTTAATATAAAACTAAAGCATATTACAAGCTCGAACAGCTGGGTACCGAATCAATTAAACAATAATTTTAACAGCGACTGGATTACCATTGGCACAGCCCACTGGACAGATAATTCCTTTTCAACAAATATCCCTTTAAATATTAATAAACTGTAACAAACCCAAAAGCAATTAAAATTTATTATTGCATAGGCACTACAGTCATGATATAAATTGCTTGTGCTTAGTTATTTATTAATCGCACGAAAATAACAATAAATTACACCTTTTTGGAGGATACTATGAAAAAAGTTCTATCTTTAGCTGCTATGGCTCTTATGATCGTTGGTTTAACAGGCTGCATGGACGATCCTGACGGTACAAGACAAAAAGTTTCTAGCTCTATTGAGCTATAAACTAATCCGCTACTAAAATAGCAGATTAAAAACCCAGCCATAATGGCTGGGTTTTTTTATGCCTCAAATTCAATACTCTAATTCATTCCATTTATTGAATTCCTTTTACTCTCTTATTACCCAACTTTTCTTTCTTGAACTTTCTTATTTTTGCTTGATTAAACAACAATTAATGATTGTCTTACTAGACAAACCATTGCTCAACCATATTTCATACCCAGGCAATTTTCCAAACCCATTCCCCAACACTTTTCTTCAAATTTAACTTCAATCATTCATTTTAGCGTCTCATGTTTGAATTTGTCATGTCTTACAAGGTGCGCTTCCAACCATATACATATAGCTATAATTCCATTTATTTATATTATGTAAACTTTTTTTAACTTATTTGTTCTCACTCTAATTCTATATTGCTACTTTACATACAACTAATTCAATCATAAATTTGGTTCTTATAAATTTTAGTTATAACTCATAATGTAAATAAATGCATTTTCAACTTTATTTATTTCTTCCAGCACCATTTAGTACCATTCTCTGTTCAATTTTATGATCAAATCTTTAAAACCTTTAAATACGTTCTTATTAAACCTATTGCAATTAATACCTTCGACTTATTAGTATTAAACCAACTTACCTTATCTACCTTTTCCTATCCAATATATTTACGCATTTCTACGTTCTATAATTTTCTATTATTACTTGCATATAAATATACTTTCTTTGGACATAAAAAAACCCCTGCTACCGAAGTAACAGGGGTCTTTAATCCCTTATTTAATAACCGAAGTTACTAAATAAATTATTTCATTAGATGAAAGTTGGGATTAATGGTGCGTCAACCATAACCATTTGACGGTTACCAGCTTCATCAAAGAAGAATAGTAAACCAGCAAAACGGCTGTCTGGATCGTAGATCAAGTCAGCTAAACGGTAAACTTCCCATGCAGCGTCAGAAGCTGTAACGTTAACAGTTCTTGTTTCGCCTGGAGCAAGTGGGCTGTTGTCAGAAACAGTCAAACCTTCTTCAGCTAACAAGTCATCTGGATAACCAGTTTCATCTTCAAGAACGTCTGCGTCTAAGAAACGTACAGAAGCTGTGTTGAATTCACCCAAACGAACTGCAGAATCACCATTGTTAGTGATTTCCAAAGTCATTTGCATAGCACGACCAGGTACACGATATGTAGCATCTACAACTTTAACAGCCACAGAAGCTTCAGGCATTTGAACTGGAACCATACCACGCATCAAACCAGCCTGCAGTGGAGTAGTTACAGGGTATTTTTCATTAGTTGTACCCATTGTGAATGCAACTAAAGCGATTGTACCAGCTGCGAAAGCCATACCAATTTTCTTGTCAGCGTCAGTAACCAGAGAATCTGCTTTACCAGCTTCTACAGCGATATGACGAGGAACGAACATTGGTTTTTTCGCCCAATAAAACAACCATGCACAACCAATTAAATACCAAATTGCATGCCAGAAATAAACGTTATCCAATGCATAATCTTCTAGGTCGATAGTTTCGCCTGTCAGAGTAGTAATTGGGTTAACGAATGTTCCCATAGAACCAGTAATAGTTACCCATTTACCTGGACCGATGATTGGACCACCGCCTTCAACGTTCATCATGGTATGAACATGCCAGTCACCTGGACGACGTGCTTTTAACAAAACTCTGAATTCGTAAGTTTCACCTAATTCCAGAGTAACTGAACGTGGAACCAATTGGCTACCGATCCAAGAACCTGCACGAATAAATACAGGACCTGGAATACCAATGTTCAAGAAAGCTACTTCTGGTTTATCAACAGTTTCAGGCCAGCCAGCGAATACGTGGAATTTACCAGAAATTTCCATTGTATCGTTAACTGCAACCTGATCTTTTGACCAAGTTAAGTCGAACCAGTGAATTGTACGCATACGCATGAAAGCCGCCTGAGACTTTTCACCATGCGCTGATGCAGTTGGTGTATAAAACATCGCTGCTGTAACAGTCATCAGCAGTGCGACAAAGGATAGTTTAGCAACCTTGTCTTTTATTAATTTCATATATCCTCCTCTATAATAGAGAATCTATTGTTTTTCAGAGTATCTAGTAAAATTTTATAAATCTTACTAGCCTTTTTAGTAGTTTTTCTTGTAATAGTTCTTATGAAGACTGAACGAATCGAGTGCTTGCGAACCATTGACCAAAGAAATGCCACAAGAAGTAGATTAAGATACTCACGAATGCAGAGAAGAACGCTGATACTGGAGCAACGTCTTTACCGAATGTTCTTAGTGTACCTTTTTCAACCATTCTGATGTACTCAGGAGTACCAGTACGTACGTAGTGATAACCTTGTAAATCAGCCAATGTCATCATCATACCGTTGTATTCAACAGGTACGTGTAATGGAGCAATGATTGGCCAGTTGCCTGGGTAGAACAATAAGCCCCATGCCATACCACCAACAACCGCTGTTAATGTCATGCTGTTAGACAGCATTAACACAACGTCAAGAACGATTGCACCTGGAACCAGGTTAGATGGGAAACAAATGTTTACTGGGAAGTATGTCCAGCCCCAGAAGTTTAAGTATCTGTTGACCCACTCACCTAAAAGCAGACCTAATACACAAACTACAGCACCGAAAGGTAGACGATATCTCCACCATAGACATGCTTGAACAGCAGCAGGGAAAGTGATAGAAACGATTGGCGCTACAGTTACCCATAAACGTCTATCTTTCCAGTCAGTCCAGAAATCCCAGTCACCGCCAGTCAACATATAGTGAATATGATAACCACCAAGAATTACTAAAAATGCAGTAAATAGAATCATATAGTCGAACGTGCGTGAACATTTAACTGCTTCAGCGCGTGAACGAACAGCTGATTGAGATGCGCTCATTTAGCTTACCTCCTAAAAGATTTAAATTATATTTTTTTATGACTATCCACTCTATGCCGTTTCGCCGTAAGGTGGCGAAACGGCTAGGAGATAGCTTATTTTTTATAGACTTATGCTAAGTCTTTTTTCAGAAGTTTAGCGATAGCAGCAACTTCAATATTGATTACACCTAGTACACCTAGAGCAGCCCATCCGAAGAATACGAAGCCGTAGTGTAATGGAGCAACAAATAGCTCTTCCATAAACCAGAAAGTATGACCCCATTCGTTCAAACCAACGTTTGGCAGAATCATGAAAGGACCAATTACTGATACCATATACTGTAAAGACAGACCTTGTTGGTAAGTAGGCAGTCTTGTTTTAGCATATAGGAAAGATGCAACACCAGTA
The DNA here is from genome assembly GCA_050303415.1 of Methylococcaceae bacterium. Taxonomy (GTDB): domain Bacteria; phylum Pseudomonadota; class Gammaproteobacteria; order Methylococcales; family Methylomonadaceae; genus JBNLBS01. The sequence continues at coordinate 101,885 of JBNLBS010000001.1, forward strand.
ATGATGTAGATAGGATAGCTCAAATAGAACTCGATGATGTGACTTGGAGTGAAGTCAGTATCACGAACAATAGTTTGATGCCATGTACCATCTTGCTCAGTAAAGTAGCTAGCACCGTAGTAAATAGCGATACCGTACATTACCAACCATGTCCAGTGTGTGAAGTGTCTTCTTAATTCTTCACGTGGAGTGATTGACATTACTTTACGATCACGAGTTTTCCAGATGTATCCCCACAAGATTGATGCAGTTGATACTTCAAGAACTAGCTCGATGTACAAGAAGTTCATCCAATATGTTTCGAATTCAGGCGCGAATGAATCTAGACCAGCTGACCAGCCGTAGACACCTTCATACCAACGAACCCAACCATAGAACACTATATATAATAATGCACCTAGGTACATATTTTTCTTATTTAAAAGCGGTGCTTCCGCAGCATCAGCCTTAACTGACTCAGTTGTAGCAGCCATTTCTACCTCCTAATATTAAATAAATTTTCGATCATTTCGACCGAAAGTCTTTAGAGAATAATGATCCTTCACACCCACCGAATCAAACAATTTGAGACGATGTCACCAATTCATTTGGTGGACCCTGAGTCTACCACCACTACAGATGATGTCAAGATAAAATCTGTAAAAAATTACTACTTATTTGTAAGCTATTGCATACAAATCAATTTCTGTCTTAGTTTTTTTCTGCTAGAATCATTTTCTATTCTTAACTGTCGACTTTAATTACCCATACTTTCTATATGAAATCTAATTATAAAATGATACTGTTTATCGTATCCCTTGTTGCACTTATTGTTTTTCAACAAAAGGCTATAATGCCGTTAGTCGAAAAAGTGGTTAAATCCGATCTTTTTCTTGTTGATTCGGATGATCTTGGCGGATTTTATCCACAATCCAATCAACATACTGAACTTGCCTTCATGCATTGTAATAAATATATAGCTGATGAAATCGGTTCAGATGCGACTGTTTCTTTTTCAGCTAAACCGATTAATGCCTGGAGTATTGGTAATTACCAATATGTTATAAATGCGGAAATTGAAGTGACTCAAAACAATTCAAACTCTTTAATCAAAAAGTATGTTTGTCGAATCCGCTACGATAATGGTGACAATGCCGAAGGCATTGCAAATTATGATAATTGGTCGGTTTTCGGATTGTCCGGGATTGACGAAATCTAAATGCGACATTTTGCTGGCACAGAACGTTGTGCCAGCGAGTTTTTCTTAAATCAACTTATATCTATCCATCATATTTAAATCCTCAGCGACTGATCTACAGGTCAAAGCTCCATTCAGGGTATTAATTGCTCTTTTCAAGCCCTTATCAACCAGTAAACCTTTCACGCCCTCCGATGCTATTTTTTCTATGTAAGGTAAATTCGCCTCAGACAATGCCAATGTTGACGTTCTTGGATAGGCTCCCGGCATATTGGTAACACAGTAATGAATTACATCATGCTTAATAAATACCGGAGACGTATGTGATGTTGGTTTTGATGTTTCGATACAACCACCCTGATCTATGCTCACATCCACTACAACTGATCCTGCTTCCATACTGCAAACCATCGCTTCGGTAATCAACTTTGGTGCCTTTGCACCTCTACATAACACTGCCCCAACAACTAAATCAGCATCTTTGATAGAATGCTTAATTTTTTCCTCCGACGATACAAATACATTCAGGCCCGACAGGCTTTGCCGCTTAATATCCTCCAAACGGGCCAAATCCAGACCGGCCATATGGACCTCAGCCCCCATAGCTAAAGCCACTCGTGCCGAATGCTGTCCAACAACACCATTACCTAAAATAACCACTTTTCCGTATGACTGCCCCAGAACATTGCCTAACTGCATGCCTTTGCCTTGATTGAACTTCGCTAAATAATAACTTCCCATCAAGGTTGCCATATTGCCTGCCACAGCACTCATCGGGGCCAAAATTGGCAAACGGCCTTGTGCATCCTCTAAAGTTTCATATGCAATCGCAGTGGTTTTTTTCTTTAACAACTCTTGGGTTAAGTCTTTTTCAACCCCTGACAAATGAAAAAAAGTAAAAACCATCTGCTCGGTCAAAAACTGGTATTCTACCGGTAAAGGCTCCTTTACCTTTACCACCAGTTCAGTTTGCCAAGCTTCGGCAGCCGTTACGATTCTCGCCCCTGCCTGTTCATACTGTTCATTGCTAAAACCTGATCCGTGACCCGCATCTGACTCAATTAACAATTCGTGCCCAGCATGTACCAATTTTTTTACTGCCTGTGGAATTACAGACACTCTGTTTTCGCGGTCTTTTATTTCTTTTGGCACCCCTATAATCATAACTCGCTTCCTGTGTTTTTTTCTGCAACCGATAGCGCACCCAACAGTGCAACTTCAGGGTTTATACAAATTCTTACCGGAATTTGGGATAACATTTCCCGATACCTGCCTTTAGCCAAAAAACCCTCCATAAATTTACCATTTTGCATAAACGGTAAATTTTTTGCTGCAATCCCACCTGCCAAATACACCCCACCATAAGGCAGGCATTTTAATGCCAGATTACCGGATTCTGCTCCATAAATTCTACAAAACATATCCATCGCCTGCATACACAGCTGACCCTTACCCGATAAAGCCTGCTCACTTATCACTGCTGCTGGATCATTTTTGTCTAATAAAGCTATTAAATCCGACTTGATCGGATTTTTTGTTTTTTTCTGTAGAAATTGATAAATATTATGCAATCCCTCACCCGACAATATTCGCTCACAACTTACATGCTCAGGATATTGAGTGAATAAAAATTGCAACAGACTGATTTCTTCCTGATTTGTCGGTGCATAATCCGCATGACCACCTTCTGCCGCGAGAACATGATAATCTTCACCATCCCATGCAATGATCGATTCACCCAAACCTGTTCCAGCTGCCAATACGGCAATATTGCCTGTCTTGTGCACTGATTTTGAATTTAGATCGACAAAGTCTTGTTCAGGTAAGCTTAAAACTCCCCACGCTGTTGCCTCCAAATCATTTATCAAACGAACGGGTTCAATACTCAGCTGTTGTGCTATTTCTTCACACTTTAACACCCAAGGTAAATTAGTGGCATCACAATCACCATCATCAATTCGTCCGGCTACGGCAATACACGCAGATTCTATTGGTAAACTTATATCGGTTAAAAACTCGACTAATAGTTCAGAAAAGCTTTGATAATCTGCACTTCGAAAATATTGTTTCTTTATGCAACCTTCCTTATCCTGCCCTTTAGCAAACAAAGCCAGTATTGTTTTTGTACCGCCAACATCACCAACAAGAATCATATGCTACTCATAGCTGGAAAAAACCTGAAAGTGGTTTTCTTTATCAAATGCAACCACTTTGTAAGGGTCTTTTCTACCGCCCATTTCCATTCCTGGTGTTCCACTTGGCATTCCAGGTACGGCAATACCGACTACTTTAGGTTTTAACTGCAATAGTTTTTTAATATCATTGGCCGGTACATGCCCTTCAATTACGTAGCCATTAACTATAGCTGTATGGCAGGATGACATCTGTTGAGGCACGCCATATTTTTCTTTAATAGCGTGAACATCATCGGTCACAATATCTTTCACATTGAATTGATTTTCTTTTAAATGCGCCAACCACTTTCCACAGCAACCACATGACGGGCTGCGATAAACCACAATATCTATATCTTCTTCAGCATAAACATTAAGCGCCGTAAAACCTAACAAGATAAAAACAACCATTAGTTTCTTCATAATACAACCTTCAATCCCAGTTTATATAATCTATAAGGCCTAACACTGCATGTACTATTCCCCATTCAGCGTCAAAACCAGCCTACGTGCCCCGGCATAATTACGGTGCTCACACAAATATATACCTTGCCACATCCCCAACTTTAAACGCCCTTTTGCCACAGGAATAGTTAAATCCGGCCCTAATAGCACAGTTTTCAAATGTGCCGGCATATCATCACTTCCTTCCAAAGTATGCTTAAAGTATGGTTCATTTTCGGGTACTATTTTTGAGAAATATGCCTCCATATCCTCCCTAACATCCGGATCGGCATTTTCATTAATCGCCAATGACGCTGATGTATGCTGCATGAATATATGCAACAAACCTGTTTTAATCCGACTTAGTTCCGGCAAATTGCTATAAACCTCGTCAGTAACCAAATGAAAACCACGCGGCTTGGCTTTTAAAGTCATTTTTTTCTGTAGCCACATAAGCAACCCTAAAAAACAGTCTTAATTAAAACTGAAGTAAACAATGTAATCAATAAAACAGCAATAATATTGAGAATAATCCCTATCCGAAGCATTTCCCAAATTTTTATTCTTCCACTGCTAAAAATGATTGCATTGGGGGGAGTTGCTACCGGAAACATAAAAGCACAGGATGCAGCTAATGTTGCCGGCAGCATTAACCATACTGCCGGCAAATTCATGACTTTTGCCGCCGATATTAAAATAGGCATAACCAATTGTGTTGTCGCTGTATTTGAAGTAAGTTCAGTCAATGCTGACATGACGGCTGTTACTGCAAATATAATCAATTCAGGTGAGGCTGTTTGTAAAGCGGACAGCTGAGAAGCAACATAAGCGGATAAACCACTTTCTGAAAAACCATAAGCTAAAGCAAAACCACCACCAAACAAAATAATGACCGCCCAGGGTAACTGCAGAAAAACCTTTTCATCTAACAAACGGACCTGCCCATCCGCCTGCTGTCGAACAGGAATAAAAAACAGTAGCGAGGCCATGGCAATAGCAACACTACCATCATCAATTAAACCTCCGTATTCAAACAGACCTGACCAGCCAATAATGACCAGATCACCAATAATCAATCCTTTTCGGGTGATCCATAATACAGCGGTAAGCAAAAAAACAATCAATACCGAGATCTCTTCAGTACTAATCCGTCCTAATTGTCTTTTTTCATCCATGATCAATTGTTTTAATCTTTTTGAGCCCGGCAGGTTTCTTAAATAAATACCTGCGAGCACAATGGCCAACAATACAAGTATTAATATTCCAACAGGTAACGCAATCAACATCCATTGTGCAAAACTAATCGTCGTACCGGTAGCTATTTCATAAAATCGGGCAAAAACCAGATTGGGTGCTGTACCCACCAACGTCAGCATCCCGCCAACCGATGCAGAATATGCAATTGACAGCAACAACCCAACAGAAAAGCGATGAGCCTGCTCTATACTCAATGTCTGTTCATAACGTGAAATAATTGCCAATGCTATTGGCAACATCACCAAAGCGGTGGCAGTATTGGATATCCACATGGACAAGCCCGCCGTAGCCAGCATAAAACCCATGACCAATAATGCCGGCGATGTGCCACATAAAGCCAATATATTTAAGGCGATACGTTTATGTAGTTGCCAACGCTCCATCGCTAAAGCAATCATAAAGCCGCCTACAAACAAGAATACTGTTGAGTTTATATACTGACTGGCAACGTCTTTACTGCTGGCAATGCCGAGTACAGGAAACAAAACTAACGGCAACAAGGCCGTTGCCGCTAATGGAATGGCTTCTGTCACCCAGAAAATTGACATTAACACGGCGACAGCCGCCATTCTAGTTATTTGTTCATTGCCATTCAGGTCAACAAAAACAAACATCATGCCGGCAAATAACACTCCGACAAGCAAGCCAATTTTCCTAGTCATTGTTTTTTAGGCTTGATGAAATTCCGGACTGAATTCATGAACCGCATCGACCATTGCCTTAACATTCTCTGGATTAATGTCAGGCAAAATACCGTGCCCTAGATTAAAAACATGTCCCGAACCATTGCCATATTTTTGCAGAATGGCTTTGACTTTTTCTCTGATCACTTCCGGATTGGCATACAACGCAATCGGATCCATATTCCCTTGCAGCGCGACTTTATCACCGACACGCGCGCGCGCCAACTGAATATCGGTTTGCCAATCAAGGCCTAAAGCATCGTAACCGGCATCCGCCATTGCTTCCAACCACAAACCACCACCCTTGCTAAACAGTATGGTTGGAATCTTTTGGCCATCCCCCGTAGTGTTTAATTGTGCTCTTACCTGTTTGGCATAATGTAAAGAAAACTCAAGATAGTCTTCAGTTGTCAGCATACCGCCCCAGGTATCAAACAACATAACTGCCTGCGCACCGGCCTGTATTTGCGCATTTAAATACGAAGCAACTGATTGAGCATTCTTTTCCAGCAGCTCATGCATCAATTTTGGTTGTTCATACATTAAGCCTTTTACTTTAGAGAAACTTTTACTGCTGGCTCCTTCCACCATATAGGTCGCCAAAGTCCACGGACTACCGGAAAAACCAATCAATGGCACTCTACCCTGAAGGTTTTTTCTAATTAAACTTACCGCATCCACTACATATTTCAATTCATCATGCGGGTCAGGTATTGGTAACTTATGTACATCGGCCGCAGTTCTTATCGGTTTTTTAAATTTAGGCCCCTCGCCTTCGGAAAAATAAAGCCCTAACCCCATGGCATCGGGAATCGTTAAAATATCTGAAAATAAAATTGCCGCATCAAAATCAAAACGCTCCAAAGGCTGCAAGGTAACCTCGCAAGCTAACTCCGGATTAGTACACAAATCCAAAAAGCTACCCGCCTGTTCCCGAACTTTTCTGTATTCCGGCAGATATCGCCCAGCCTGACGCATCATCCATATTGGTGTTCGATCAACAGGCTGCTTTAATAAAGTTCGAATAAAGGTGTCGTTTTTTAATTCTGTCATTACTTTGTCTTAAATATTCAATTAATGTTAATTTCTGCCGTACTACTGCGCTTCTATTTTTAAATCCTTAATCTTTCTTACCCAAGACTTTCTGAACTGCTTAGGTAATGTCTGCATTGCTTTTCTTGCCTTAATATCATCAGTAAAAGAACCATACAGCAAAATGTATTTTTCCTGTGAGTTTTTAACAATTTTAATAAATTTTAACTTTTGCTTTAGCGTGCTGTATTTTCTTATTTCCTTTTTTGCTGACTCTAATTGTGAAAGCGCCATCAATTGCAAGGTATAATTTTTTCCTGGCTGATCGGCTAACCACTTTTTGTCATCTCCGTCACCCTGTACTTTTTTGACCGCTGATTCACGCGCTTCAACTTTCTTAACGGCGGCAACAACCGGTTCGATTGTTTTTTCCACTACCGGCACTGGCACTTTAACTTCGTTCGGCTTTATAGCACTGAGCGGTAGTTTCACTTCCGGCCTTTTTACCGGTTCAATATTTGGTTTTTTAACATCCTTTGTTATTACAGGCTTTATGACTGGTTTTACCACAGACTCAGGGGCAACTTGCTTCAGTTCGGAAGATTCATCATCCACGCTTTCTTGAATTGGCAATGCCATTTTATCCGGAACAGGTTTATATTTTTCGGCGTCCACCTTCTTCCGTTCCGGCTTTTGCTCTTTTTCTGATTTTTTAGCAACTACAGGTGAATGAATAACCGGGGCTGTTGTTCTTTTCAAAAACACCGGTTTATCTTCTTGAATTCTGCTTTTAAGCTGTCCAGCCGGCTCTATTTCAGAATTAACGATTTCAATTTTTTTATGTGATTTGTCTTCTGACCAATCCACATAGCTTAATGCAATTGCTATTAATGCTGCCATTGAGGTCAGATATACCCAACCTCCTCCTGATACAAAATCGTGTTTACCTATATTGGGTAAACAAGAAATAATCTTACCCGGCACACCATTACTTTCCCGATAGACTTTCACTACAAAGTTATCATCCAATGAATTTATTGAGTTTGAAATAACTGATCTTTGTGATAAATCCTGAAGATACTCGGCACACTGCTTTAATGTTAATGGCGGCAGTTCAATAAAATGACACTCATCCAAAGCATGATCTGTACTTACTTTTTTTATTACGTCATCATTATTTAATGAAAAAATAATCCTTAATGCCGGATTGGCTGCGGCATATTGAATTAAAGAGGTCGCTAGACCAGGTACAAGCAAACCAGCATCATCAATTATTAACACTAATTTGTGATGCCGTTTGTCATACTCAGCCAATGTTGCAGCCAAATCAAACTGGTCAGTAGATAAAATCCGTTGAAGGGTCTGCTTAATTTGGTTTTGAATCTGTTCAAAACTTAAAGAGGTAGATCCCTTAAGTACACAAAACTGCCTAGCCTCATGCTGTTTTTCCTGTAAAACTGCCAATAACGTTGTTTTACCTATCCCTTTAGGACCACAAACTATAAGAGATTGCCGCAAATTGGTAATCAAATGAATCAGTAAATCGAGCTTTTGCGAACGCTCCAATGTCAGCAAAGATTGGAAAGGGGCATTTGACACCAGCTTCCCTTCTTTTTTTTGACTTGAATTATAGGTTTCTTCCATAGGTTTTCAGAGTCTGTTCTAACAAATCTTGATCGGCACTGATCGGTAAACTTGCCTGCCCGATTTTCTTCAAAAGGATTAGCTTGATATTGCCATCAATATTTTTCTTATCAACAGCCATCAGCTCCAAATAACGCTGACAGTTGATTTGTTCAGGTGGGACTACCGGCAATTTGGCCATTGCTAACAAATTAATTATACGGTCTACATCTTTATCAATTAGCCAGCCCATTCGCCGAGACAAGTCTGCTGCCTGACAAATTCCTATGGCAACAGCCTCACCATGCAAATATTGACCATAGCCCATTCCTGTTTCAATCGCATGCCCAAAGGTATGGCCTAAATTTAACGTTGCTCTGACACCTGACTCCAACTCATCTTCAGCCACCACTTCTGCCTTGTTCTGACAAGAGCGTTCTATGGCATAAGTCATTGCCTGCTCATCCCTGTTTAATAAGACTGCGATATTTTCTTCCAGCCATATAAAGAACTCCTCATCTCGAATCAATCCGTATTTAATCACTTCGGCCAAACCGGCAGACAACTGCCTATCATCCAGCGTATTTAATACACTGGTATCAGCAATAACACACTGAGGCTGATAAAAAGCACCTATCATGTTTTTACCCAACGGATGATTTACACCGGTCTTACCACCGACTGAAGAGTCCACTTGAGCCAGCAAGGTGGTTGGGATTTGAATAAATGCAATACCGCGTTGATAGCAGGCAGCAGAAAATCCCCCCATATCACCGATAACGCCTCCACCCAATGCAATCAATGTTGCATTTCGACTAAATTTTTTTTCCAATAACTTATCAAACACCCTGTTAACATATTCCAGGGTTTTAAATTGTTCCCCATCGGGTAAGATAACCTTCTCCAGATCATGCCCTGCAAGGTTTTCTTCAACCTGTTGTAAATATAAAGGGGCAATTGTTTCATTGGTCACCACAACCACTTGTTTAGACTTTATATGTTCTGCGAAAATGCTTTTTTTAGACAACAAATTCGGACCAATGTAAATTGGATAACTACGCTCGCCTAAATCAACTGATAATGTTTTCATGTATTTAATTATTTTCCTTACTGTACTCGTCTAAAATCGTTTTCACTACCAACTTGCTTTGCATATTGCCGGTATCTATTTTATAGTCGGCGCAATCCAAATAAAGTGGCTCTCGTTGCATAAATAGTTTTTCCAACTCTTGTCTGGGATTTTCGGTATTTAATAATGGCCGCTGGTTATCCCGCCTTGTTCTTTCAATGATTTTATCGAGCGAACAGTACAAATAAACCACAAAACCATGCTTGCTTAATAAGTCACGATTTTCCTTTCTTAATATTGCACCGCCACCGGTTGCCAAAATGACCCCTTGCAATTCAGTCAGCTGCTGTATCATTTTTTGTTCTCTATCCCTGAAGCCCTGCTCTCCTTCAAATTCAAAAATAGTCGGAATATCTACACCTGTTGTTTCTTCAATCGCTTTATCACTATCATAAAAAGGCAATTGTAAGGCTCTTGCCAGCTGTCTGCCTATTGTGCTCTTTCCAGCCCCCATGAGACCAATTAAATAAATGTTTTCTGATTGCTTCACGGTTTTTATCTATATTTTAAGGCATTAAAAAGGGGGCATTATGCCCCCTTTTTACTTTTTGTAGAAGTGATCAATACGAGAATTCCGTATCCCGTATTATTTTTGGTGTCACGAAAATCAATAATTCCCGTTTATCGTCACCCACTATATTTTTCTTAAACAAAAATCCTATACCGGGTAAATCACCGAAAAAAGGAATTTTAAACACCTCTTTAACGGTTTCACCTTCATAAACACCACCTAAAACGACTGTTTCCCCATCTTTAACCTGAACCGTAGTATTAATCTCTCTTTTATCAATACCTCCGGCATTATTGGCAGCATCCTTTTTAATCTTTAAGTTCATCACCACATCGCCGTTCGGGGTAATTTGTGGAGTGACATTCAATTCCAGCACAGCATCAATCAACTGTGTCTGCGTTCCATCCTGACTCACAGTGGTATAAGGGATCTGTACCCCTTGTTTAATAAAAGCCTTTACCCGATCAGAAGTCATTACACGAGGATTTGCAACAATCTCCCCTCGATTTTCATTTTCTAATGCCGACAACTCCAAATTAAGTACATAATCGGCGGCTCTGGCCAGAGTCATTCCTAATGCACCAACCGGGTGGTTTTTAATCGCTGACGCACCTAAATCAACTAAATAATTACTATCAGCTGTAGGAACATCTACAAAAGTACCATCTGCATTTGGAACCAATTGCCCCCTTGTTGGGTCTGGGCCAATAGCAAAAACTTCAGGTCCTGAGCCTACTTGTGCAGCTTTAGCCACTCCAAATTTTACCCCCATTTCCTGAGCAAAGTTTTTATCCGCAATAACAATTCGCGACTCAATCATCACCTGCCTGACCGGAATATCCAATTGATCAATCATGTCATGGATGATTGCAAGCTTTTTTGCGGTATCTGTAACGATAATGATATTGGTTCTGGCATCCAACGTTGCACTACCTCGAGAGGATAACACCATACCGGAATCAAAACCTGTAACATCTTCAGACTCAACTGTGTTGGTATTATTTCTGAAAATATCTGTTGATGTAGTCGAACCACTCGTAACCAATTGACTTTGTGATCTTTGCCTTGATGTACCAACCAGAATGGTCAAAATATCCTCAGCGTTAGCATAGTTTATTTGTATATACTCAGTTTGCAGTGGCTCTAAATCCTGAACAATATTCTCCGTATCCCGCTGTTGTTCTTTATATTTCTTTATATTTCCAACCGGTGCAACAAGAATAACATTGCCGGTCTGATATTTCTCCATTCCTTTACTCATCATAATAAAATCGAGCGCCTCGTCCCATGGCACATCATCCAGCTTTAAGGTTATATTACCGGTCACATCATCACCCGCAACAATATTTTGTCCGGTAAATTCAGCCAATATCGATATCACACTTCTTAAGTCGATATTCTGAAAATTCAACGATAAGCGGTCGCCGGTGTATTTACTTTTTTTCTTGTCCAGTAATTCTTTTTCCTGTTTAGTTACCGGTCTGAATTCTACCGTCAACAAGCCTTCTGATTGAAATAAAGAATAATCGTAAAAATTGTTTTGCATCTCAACGACAATTTTAGCGCCTTTTCTTTCTGAACTGACATCAACAAATCTGACGGGTGTTGCAAACTCAGAAACATCCAGACGTTTTAATAAATTTTTAGGCAGTTTGGTATTTAAAAAACTTAATATTATTTTACCGGCTTGCTCTTTACTATTAACCACCGTATTCGGGTTAGCTAAAGATATTAGGATCCGTCCTTCACCGCCGACACCTCGTCTGAAATCTATATCACTAATCGATTGTTCCGGCATCAACTTTACAACCGCCGAATTCATCGGCTTTTCCATTATTTTTTTCTGTGCTGATGCCGTAACACCTGAAGAAGCAACATTAGTTAAAGTGACAAAAAACTGATTTCCGCTTATTTTTGTTTTATATGGAACCGACTTAACCAGGTTCATCACTACCCGCACCCGATCCGCAACCTGAACGACATGAACATTACTAGCCGCTCCTTGATTCACCGAAATTGTTTTATTTTTTAATTCGCTTTTTACCCCCGGAAAATCCAACACAATTCTGGCTGGCTTGTCGGTTTGAAAAACCTTGGGCTCAATTGCATCACCATTCATTTTTATCTGCATTTGCAGATTGCCACCACTCAATGAGGCGAAATCTATTGCTTGAATAGTTAAATCAGCCGCTTTAATGATAGTGAACTGTGATAAAAATAAAACTATCCCTAAAATTATACGTATGATCGAAGTCTTGTTTCTATTATTTAACATAAAGCTATTTTTTGAGTTAATCATTATTCAGTCCCCAATATTATTCAGCCAGAGCTATTGATGCTTGCTGTTCACGCCACGTTCCTGGCTTATCTGGAACCAACTCCACCAATTCAATTCTTTCTTTATCTATATGGATGATTTTGCCATAACTTTTACCCATATAATTTCCCACTTTTACTCTGTGTATAGAGCCATCACTTGCCTTAATCAGGCCCCATAAATGATTGTCCAAGTCAATCGTTCCAACCATTCTTAAGCTATCCAAAGAATAGCTCTCCAACTCTTCTTTCACTCTGGTGGTATCCGGTCTCACTCCTCCTGTAGCAGCATCTATTTCCTGATCAGATATCTCAACGGCTTTAAACGGATCTCTTAACCCCTCTGGATTAAAAATAAACGGCTGAATTACTTTAATTTCCGGCAAGGGTTCAATCTGCTGTTTTGGTCGAGCTTTTATTGCAGAAATTTCTTTCTCCAAATCCGACACATCCTTATCCGCACATCCAGATAAAACAATTGTACCTGCCATTAATAAAGCATACGGGGCTGATGAAAAAACGTTTTTGTTAACTCGCATTAACGCCTCCCCCTTCTTTTTTTCTTATTTTCAACCGGTTCTTCAGCACCTTCGTTATACGTTTTAATCGTCGCATTCATAATCATAAGGTCAGCTCCTCCCTGAGGCGCGATTTTAACGTCATGAACAGTCACAATACGCGGCAATGATGCCAGACCACTGACAAACAAACCCAGTTCTTCGTATTTACCGACCACCTGAATGCTGATTGGTAATTCCGAGTAAAATTCTTTGCGAATAACGCCAGATGGTTTAAACAACCTGAATTCCAAACCACTGGCCAAACCTGTTTGCGATATATCCACCAACAAACTGGCAACTTCTGCCTTGGTTGGCATTTGCTTAATCATTTCACCGAGCGATGCTTCAATTTTTTTTAACTGATCCTCATAGGCTTCAAGATTAACGGCTTTTTTATGCTTAATGCCAAAAGTTTTTAAGAGATCCTTTTCTGTTTGCTCGGTTCTTTTCAACTGATCCCATTGATCAATGGTGTCATAATAAACCCCGGCGCCAGCCACTACCATGCAAACCAAAAATATCACCACAGCTTTAACTGGCAGTGGCCATGTTCCGGCAGCATTAAAATCCCAGTTAACTTCAGATAAGTCCATTATTTCCCCCCATCCTGATCTACCTGCTTAATTTTACCTAAGCGAGCCTGCACCAAAAAATCACTCTGCTGTTCAACATTGGTTTTCTGATGGGAGCGAATAATACCTAACTGTGGTTTTTGCATCCACTCGGAAGCATCTATTGCTCTCATAAAGGCAGATACTCGGGCATTTGATTGCGCCTTACCATTGAATACCAAATTGGCTCCAGTCTGGTCAAATTTGGTAAGAAAAACACCTTCCGGCAATTTCTCAGCCACTTCATGAAATAAATGGACAATTTCAGGACGGCTTTCCTGTAACTTTTGAATGACTTCAATTTTAGTCAGTAATTTATTTTTCTTTGACTCGATATCTTTTATTTTTTTTATTTTCTTATCCACAAGAGCAATTTCATCCTTAACCATCCGGTTTCGTCTTTCCTGATGCTCTTTCAAGCCGTTAATGTAGATGTGAACCCCAATAATTAAAACAATTGTTGCAGCAATTGCCACGCCCCCCGCGATTAAAAATTCCTTTTGTTGCTGCTCTTTCAGTTCTTGCCGCCATGGCAGCAGATTAATCCTGGCCATTAGTCAAAACTCCTCATTGCTAAACCGCAGGCAATCATTAACGCTGGCGCATCATTACTTAAACTCTGTGGCTTTATTTTGCTTGATAAAGCCATATTTATAAATGGATTAGCAACATAAGCAGGCACCCCCATACTCTGAGTAACCAACTTGTCTAACCCGGGAACTGACGAACAGCCGCCGGCCAAAATAATAGTATCCACCCCTTTATTAGCACTGGATGAAACAAAGAACTGCAATGATCTGGAAATTTGCTGTACCATTGCCTTTTTGAAGGGCTCTAATACATCTTGAACATAGTTATCCGGCAAACCACCTTGTTTTTTTGCCAGCCCTGCTTCCTCATAAGACAATCCATAACGTCGTTGTATCTCTTCGGTTAATTGTTTACCGCCAAAGCCCTGTTCACGCGTATAAACAGTTCTATTATTGCGTAGCACACTTAATGTCGCCATAGTAGAACCTATATCTGCAATTGCAACAGTCTGCCCCTCAATTGATTCTGGAATCTGTTCGGCTAATAAAGTAAAGGCATTTTCCATCGCGAATGCTTCAACATCGACAATTTTTGCTTTCAAGCCCGCCTGTACAAGAGCTTCAACTCTGTCATCCACATTTTCACGCCTGGAAGCAGCCAATAATACATCCAGCATCTCAGGATTATTATCGTTTACGCCTTGCACTTCAAAATCAAGATTAACCTCATCCAACGAATACGGGATATATTGATCGGCCTCAACCATAATCTGTTCGACCATATCATCTTCGGTTAATGACGCCGGCATCTGAATAACCTTGGTCATAACCGAAGAACCAGCCACGGCGACACAGGCATGTTTTAACTTTGTTCCCGAGCGCTTAAGTGCTGTTCTTATTGCTTCGCCGATGACATCGATATCAGAGATATTTTTATCAACCACTGCATCTTGCGGTAAAGGAGAAACCGCATAACTTTCAACTTTATAACGTGAACCCGACTTACTTAGCTCCAGCAACTTAACCGCCGCTGTACTAATATCTATTCCCAGCACAGGTACCTGTTTTCGGCTAAATAAACTCATATTTAAACCCTTTAAAACTATTGCTATTAGCCCTATACATAACTTGCAAAGCTTGCCTCTCTTCAAAAACAGACCATCTATTCATGTAAACCAAGTATAGTCACGTTTTTTATTTTTTTAAAAAAAAATCATGTTATTTGAAGACTTTGCTCAATTTTTTTCAAAAAAAAATCAATATCAATGCAGCTTAATTTATAATTATAAGTAATATTCAATCAATAGGGTTCGGCTGCTCGCCCAATATCCATCCACTTAAAATGCTAAAGTTCAAAATATTTAAATGGTTCGCCCTTTTATCACTAACCATAATGATCGGTTCTGTGATTGCTGGTTATTTTTTCTATCAACAGATTAATGAAGAGCTGCCAGACTTCCGTAAATTAAAAGATGTCAATTATCAAACACCATTAACTATATATAGTAAGGATGATTACCTGATTGCCGAATTCGGTGAAAAGAAACGATACCCAATTGAGATAGAGAACGTCCCAAAACAATTTATCAACGCCATTCTCTCATCAGAGGACGCTAATTTTTATCACCACCCCGGAGTTGATTTTAAAGGCCTGACCAGAGCAGGTTTTCAATTGCTGCTGACTGGCAAAAAGAAACAAGGCGGCAGCACGATCACCATGCAGGTCACACGAAATTTTTTACTCAGTCGAAAAAAAACCTATACACGAAAAATCAAAGAAATTATCCTGGCGTTGAAAATTGAGCGGGAATTTACCAAAAATGAAATTTTGGAACTCTATGTCAACAAGATCTATTTAGGGCATCGCTCATATGGCATAACGGCTGCTGCACAGACCTATTACGGCAAGCCCCTTGCCGAACTTAATCTAGCACAACTAGCCATGATTGCCGGCTTGCCCAAAGCGCCATCAGCATACAACCCGATAACCAACCCGACCCGAGCCTTACAAAGGCGAAATTATGTCTTGCGTCGAATGCTTGAATTAGAGCACATAAGCCAACAAGAATTTGATGATGCCTCCAACCAACCTGTAACAGCACTACTGCATAATTTAAACATTGAATTATCCGCACCCTACCTTGCAGAAATGGTTAGACAGAAAATAGTAGAACATTACGGGGAAGACGCATACACTTCAGGCCTAAAAGTCTACACCAGCATCAACAAAACACTGCAGGATGCAGCCGTTCGCGCACTTCGAAACACCCTGCATAGTTACGATGAACGCCATGGCTATCGAATTGCCAAACACGACAATATAGCAACTGAAAATAATTTTGACCACATGCCGATTATTGGCAGCACATTACCCGGCATTGTCAATGAATTTGATGACAAAACCGCAAAGGTTCAATTACAAGATCAACGCATTATTGACTTACCTTGGCAGAACTGCCGATGGGCCAGACAATTCAAAACACGAAATATTATCGGTCCTCATATCAAACATTTTACCGATATTTTCAAACAGGGAGATATCATACGAGTCCGGCAACTTGACGATGGCAGCTGGGCTTTAGCACAAATTCCTGAAACTCAAGGTGCATTCCTGGCAGTTGATCCTGTTACTGGTGCTATTCAAGCTATTACCGGTGGTTATGATTTTTTCCATAACAAGTATAACCGCGTTATTCAATCAAGCAGACAGCCTGGTTCCGGTTTTAAACCTATTATTTATACTACAGCACTCGAAGAAGGCATGACCGCCGCCAGTACCATTAACGATACACCCGTTGTTGTAGACGAACCCGGCCAGGAAACAGAGTGGCGGCCAGAGAATTACAGTCACAAATTTTTTGGCCCGACACGATTGCGTGTAGCGCTTAGAAAATCACGTAACCTGATATCCATACGTTTATTAAGACGCCTAGGTATAGAACGAGTAACCGAAACAGCGCTACGTTTTGGCTTTAATAAAGAACAGTTACCTAACAGTCTGTCATTAGCGCTGGGTAGTGGTCATGCGACTCCATTACAAATGGTCCGGGTTTATTCCACCTTTGCCAATGGTGGTTTTTTAATACAACCTTATTTTATTGAACGAATTGAAAACAGTAACGGGGAAATTGTTTTTCAACATCAGGCAAAGCCTGCTTGCCCCTCGTGCGCCGCCGACTATAAATCAGATGACATTGCCCCGAGAATAATCTCTCCGCAGATTCATTTTTTAATGAACAGTTTATTACGCGATGTCGTACAAAGAGGCACGGCCGTCAGAGCCAAGTCCTTAGGTCGAACAGACTTGGCGGGAAAGACCGGCACCACAAATGATCAAAGAGACGCCTGGTTTAATGGTTTTAATGCAAAAATTGCCGCTACCGCCTGGGTCGGTTTTGATGATTCCAAACCAATGGGCCGAAGTGAAACAGGTAGCAAAGCAGCTCTACCTATGTGGATTGAATTTATGCAGACAGCATTAGAAAATATTCCTGAGCAACCACTGATCAAACCGGAAGACATTACCACCGCTTTTATAAACCCAGACACCGGATTGCAGACAAGCGCAGATAATGAACAAGGTATTTGGGAATTCTTTAGAATAGGAAACGAACCAAAAGTTGAAACAACATTGTTTAACAGTGACACCGAAATCTCCGACACAAATGAAGAACCAGTGGAAGCACTGTTTTAGCAACTCAAAGGCTCAAACCAAAAATGCTTTTTATGGAGATGAAAAAAATGCGAACAGCTTAATTAAGCAAGGAAACAACCCTATTATCGGTCTTCAATAGGGGCGTAATCTCTACGCTCAGCACCGGTATAAATCTGCCTGGGTCGACCAATCCGATGTGTTGGCTCGGCCATCATTTCCAGCCACTGGGATACCCAGCCAGCCGTACGGGCTATAGCAAACATAACAGTAAACATATCAACTGGAATATTCAAAGCCTTGTAGATAATACCCGAATAAAAATCAACATTAGGATAGAGTTTTTTCTCAATAAAATACTCATCCTTTAATGCATACTGCTCCAATTTCAAGGCCAATTCAAACAAAGGATCATTACCTGAGAATTTTTCCAAAACTTCATGACAGGTTTCTCGGATTATGGTTGCTCTTGGATCAAAGTTTTTATACACCCGATGACCAAAGCCCATTAACCTGAACGGATCGTTTTTATCCTTCGCTTTGGCAATAAATTCTGGAACACGCTCAACACTTCCAATCTCGGCCAGCATGCTTAAAACGGCCTCATTTGCACCGCCATGAGCAGGCCCCCATAAAGCCGAGATACCTGCTGCTATACAGGCATATGGATTGGCCCCGGTACTACTGGCCAGTCTGACGGTTGATGTACTGGCATTCTGTTCATGATCTGCATGCAGAATAAATAACAGATTCAATGCTTTGACAGCAACAGGATCAATGTAGTTTTCTTTATCGATATACTTTTGCGATGGCAATGAAAACATCATATTTAAAAAGTTTTCACAATAGCCCAAATCCAGTCGTGGATAAATAAAAGGCCAGCCTACAGAATGTCTATAGCAAGCAGCGGCAATCGTTGGCATTTTTGCCAGCAGACGCATCGCCGATATTCGCCGATGCTCAGGATCATTCATATTCAGCTCACTGTGATAGAAAGCCGATAATGAACCAACTACACCCACCATCATCGACATTGGGTGCGCATCGTAATGAAATCCGTCAAAAAAGCCCCTTAAGGCTTCATGCAGCATTGAATGATGATTGACCTCATATTCAAATTCTGACTTCTGCTTAGCTGTCGGTAACTCGCCATTCATTAACAAATAGGCGACTTCCAGAAACGAGCTTTGCTTGGCCAATTGATCAATAGGGTAACCACGATACAGCAGCACCCCTTTTTCACCATCAATATAAGTGATTGCACTTTTACAGCTGGCAGTCGATAAAAAACCGGGATCATAGGTAAATATGCCCAGCTCTTTATTCAACTGACCGATATCGACGGCCGGCACCCCCAGAGTTCCCTTATGTAAAAGGAATTCGGTTTCCTTGCCCGTCGAATTATCTTTTATTGATACTGTATCTTTTGACATAAGCAGCCCTTATCAAATTTTTTGCTTAGGCAATAGACTAAACAAAAATTCTGCCAAAGCTTATTTACCGTATTTTTTACGAAACTTATCTACACGACCCGCTGTATCAACGACACGTTGTTTTCCTGTATAGAAAGGATGGCAAGCAGAGCAAACCTCTACGTGCAAATCTTCAGTCAAAACAGAGCCAGTTTCAAATTTGTTACCACAACCACATGTTACAGTAATTTGTTTATATTCAGGATGAATTTCTGGTTTCATATTGTTTTCACTTGCCCTTAAAGGACTACATACTTATTAGAGAACTCAGTATAATACGTCCTCCACAATAAATTGGCAACTCCTATTTTCCATGCGCATCATAACCATTAATACTAACGGCATCCGTGCCGCTGAAAAAAAAGGCTTTTTTTCCTGGCTTGAACAACAAAATGCTGACATAGTTTGTATTCAAGAAACCAAGGCTCAGGTTGAGCAGCTTAAATCGGAAGTCTTTTGGCCTAAAGATTACCACTGTTTTTATCATGATGCAGAAAAAAAGGGCTACAGCGGCGTAGCACTTTATTGCCGAATAAAACCCGACACTGTAAACAGAGGCATTGGCTGGCCCGATGCGGATGCTGAAGGTCGCTTTATTGAAGCTCAATTTGGTAATTTAAGTGTCATTTCGCTATATTTACCCTCAGGATCTTCCAGCGAGGAAAGACAAGCTATCAAATTTAAATTTCTGGATCGTTTTTTACCTTATTTACAAGATTGCGCAAATAACGGTCGAGATTATATTATTTGCGGTGACTGGAACATTGCACATAAAGAAATTGATTTAAAAAACTGGAAAGGAAACAGAAATAATTCTGGCTTTTTACCGGAAGAAAGGGCTTGGCTGGACAGTCTGTTCGCTAATAGCCAGTGGCTTGATGCCTTTCGTTTGATAAACCAGGAAGCCGAACAATACACCTGGTGGTCAAACCGGGGACAGGCATGGGCTAAAAACGTTGGCTGGCGCATTGATTACCAAATCATCAACCAGCCCCTCAAAGACAAAGTCCTATCCACATCAATCTATAAAGATCAACGCTTCTCAGACCATGCCCCTTTAATTATGGACTATGATTACCGGCTACAACCAGCCGCTGATAGCGCATCAACAGAATAACCAAAACAATTGCAGGTAAGCCCACTGCCGAAGCATAAATAAAAAACAACTGATAACCATGATTATCAACAACCACACCGGAGAATCCACCCAACAGTTTTGCCGGCAAGGTCATTAACGAACTAAACAAGGCATACTGGGTTGCAGTATACGCAGAACTGGTCAGACTGGATAAATAAGCTATAAAAACAGCAGTAGCAATACCGCCGCTTAAGTTATCCGCACTTATCACACTGGCAAGCATAACCAGCCCAGGTTCACTCACAGCCATCAAGGCAAATAACAGATTGGTCAGCGCCACCATCACAGCCCCAAGTAAGAGGGGCCGCATGATACCAAAGCGAACCACCAGCACCCCCCCTAGAGAAGCCCCGGCTATGGTCATAAAAAAACCGAAGATTTTGCTGATCTCGGCAATCTCCTGCTTGGTATAACCTAAATCAATATAAAAGGGATTCGCCATCACTCCCATAGTGATATCACTCATTTTATAAACTGCGATTAGTAATAAAATCAGTACACCATAGCGACCATTTCTGGCAAAAAAATCTACAAAAGGACTTACTATCGCATCTGAAAAAGCGACGACAACACGTCGCCAACAACCATGCCACTTTTTAACACCAAGAACCTCTTCAACTTCCGCCTCCAGTTTTTTTTCCCTAACAGATACAGGATGCACAGGCTCATCAATGACCAAAGTGGTCACTATACCAAGCAGCATTGTGGCAGCCATCACCAAATAAGCAACCTGCCAATTAAAAAAATCCGCCAGATAAAACGCTCCGGCACCGGCAACCAATAATGCCAGACGATAACCCAATACATAAGTGGCTGCCATTGCCCCCTGGCAATCCACATCAACCGCCTCTATCCGATAGGCATCGATAACAATATCCTGGGTTGCCGAGCAGAAGGCCACCATCACCGCAAACAAAGCAATTAAATTTAGTTGAACCGAAGAATCAGCCATAGCCATACCGACTAAACCCAGCATTATGCCTAGTTGCGCCAGCATCATCCAGCTGCGTCGTTTACCTAAATATCTTGTTAAAAACGGTAATTGTAGGCGATCAACAACCGGCGCCCAAAAAACTTTAATTGAATAAGTCACCCCTACCCAGCTAAAAAAACCGATAACTGAACGAGCAACCCCTTCATCCCTTAACCAGGCTGATAGAGTAGAGAAAACCAATAAGAAAGGAAGCCCGGCAGAAAAGCCAAGAAAAATCATGCCTAGTACCCTAGGCTGAAGATAAACCGAAAATGATGAACGCCAAGTTTTTTCTACCACCATCTCAGTTTAGTCTCCATCCTAAAGCAGCAAAAACAAACAGACCGATATCATAACATTATGTCTGATACCGGCCCAGCTTGTCCTTTAACCATTCACCAAATAGTGGGCAAAAATACTTGCCGCATAACCACCGGCAATTGCCGGCGTCCATTTCAAATGACTGAAGAAAGTATATTTATGGTTGGACTGCCCCATTAAAGCAACACCAGCAGCAGAACCAACTGACAACATGGAACCACCCACACCTGCAGTCAGCGTGACCAGTAACCATTGATATAAATCCATATCCAGATTCATATTCAATACTGCAAACATAACCGGAATATTATCGACGACTGCCGACAGGAAGCCTACTAAAATATTTGCGCCAGTTTGCCCCAATCCATCATACATAGCACCAGAAAGCAGCTCCAGATAACCGATATAACCCAAACCACCTACAGCAAAAACGACACCGAAGAAGAAAAACAACGTATCCCACTCAGCATTACGCACCTTATTGAAAATATCAAACGGCTCTTCGTCAACATGCATATACTTTGTTTTCAGACTGTAACCATAAATCATCAACACCGACATTCCGACCATCATCCCCATAAATGGCGGCAAATGCAGAACCTGCTTAAAGCTCACCGCAGTTACGATAGTCAAAAGAAATAAAGCACAGACCTGTACTGCACCGGGCTTTAATACCACCATTTCCTCATCGGTTGCTGCCGGTTGTTCGTCAGGCACGGCCATATACATGATAGCAGCAGGGACACCGTAGTTCACCAAAGAAGGAATAAACAATTTAAAGAATTCAAAGAACTCTGCATAGCCAGCCTGCCAAACCATTAACGTAGTGATATCACCAAAAGGACTGAACGCCCCACCGGCATTAGCCGCCACAACCAGGTTAACAAAACCGATACTGATAAACTTCTCGTTATCAGCTCCCACAGCCAACACAACCGCACCAACCAATAGCGCCGCAGTCAAGTTATCAGCCACCGCCGACAGGAAAAAAGTGATAATGCCTGTAATCAAAAACAATTTTCGATAACCGAACTGCTTTCTAACCAACCATGACCTCAAGGCTTCAAAAACATTGCGCTCGGCCATCGCGTTGATATAGGTCATCGCAACCAGCAAGAACAGCATTAGTTCAGCATATTCAATCAGGTTATACTCAAACGCCTTATGCATTTCCTCAGTAGATATACCTATCGAGCTGGCCAGAATTGCTGCATGCGCCCAAATAATGCCCGCCGCCAGAATAACCGGTTTGGATTTACGTAAACCTGTAAATTCCTCCGCCATAACAAAACCATAGGCAATAATAAAAATTAATACCGTATAGATCCCCCTTTCTGTTCCAGTCTGGCCGAGACTTTCAAACTCACTTGCCAGAGCCAGTTCAGGCAATAGTAACATTGCAAAAACAAGACCAATTAATCGCACCTAACACCCCCGATATTTGTAGTTATGAGTAATTATTAAAGATAGAATAAATTTCAACCCGCAATATTATCACCTTATAATAATCTTTGTCATTTTATGACGCAGAGTATATCATTATGCGTTCCGCCCGGTCGCCAGACAGGACATCCAACAAGATTTTTTTCTATGTATCAATATAACGACAACGATCAAACACTTATTGAAGAACGCGTTGCCCAATTCAGAGGGCAAACCGAACGTTATTTAAAAGGCGAGATTGGTGAAGACCAGTACCGCGCATTGCGCTTGATGAATGGCGTCTATATACAAACTCATGCACCATTGCTTAGAGTCGCAGGCCCCTATGGACTATTATCATCTAAACAAATGCGCAAACTGGGTGACATTGCCAGAAATTATGACAAAGGCTTTGCTCATTTTACCACCCGTCAAAATATTCAGTTTAACTGGCCGGAACTGGAAAAAGTGCCTGATATTCTGGCAGAACTTGCCAGTGTACAGATGCATGCCATTCAAACAAGTGGTAACTGTTTAAGAAACACAACTTCAGACCACCTAGCCGGTGTCTGTGTGGATGAAATCGAAGACCCGCGACCCTATTGCGAAATTATTCGCCAATGGACCACCCTCCATCCCGAATTCGCCTATTTGCCGCGTAAATTTAAAATCGCTGTCAGCGGCTCGACACACGATCGCGCAGCTACTCAACTTCATGATATTGGTCTGCACTTGGTGAAAAATGATGCGGGTGAAACAGGCTTCAGAGTCTTAGTTGGCGGCGGCCTGGGACGAACACCAATTATCGGCCAGGTTATCAAGCATTTTTTGGAAAAGAAACACCTGCTTTCTTATCTGGAAGCCATTGTTCGTGTTTATAACCTGAATGGCCGTCGAGACAACAAATATAGAGCCAGAATTAAAATCCTGGTTAGAGAAAGCGGTCTTGATAATGTTAGAAACCAGGTCGAAAAAGAATGGCAGTTAATCAAAAACGATCTGGAGCTGGATCAAAAACGAATCGAAGAGATACAACAGCATTTTGCCGCCCCAGCGTACGATCCAAGCGCTAGTGACAACAACCTTGAACAGCAGTTACAAGACAATGCCGCTTTTGCCACATGGTATAAATACAATACAGCTGAGCACAAAATTCCCGGTTATCGAGCCGTATACATTTCATTAAAAGCCCCCGACACACCACCCGGGGATGTAACTGATACTCAATTTTATGAAATTGCCGATCTGGCCGACCAATACAGTTTTGGTCAAGTAAGAAGCACTCACAGACAAAACTTGGTAATGGCTGACGTTAAACAGGGCGACTTATTGGCTTTATGGCAAAAACTGGATGCCATTAAACTGGCCACCCCCAATATTGGTACCGCGACCGATATGATCTGCTGCCCGGGCCTAGACTACTGCTCATTAGCCAACGCCGGTTCAATTGGCATCGCTAAAGAAATCAACGAGGCACTGGATGATATCGACTACCTTCACGACATAGGCGATATTAAAATCAATATGTCTGGATGCATGAATGGCTGTGCACACCAAAGTGTCGGCCACATTGGCATACTGGGTGTCGATAAAAAAGGAGTGGAATGGTATCAGATCACACTGGGCGGTTCATCAGAAAATGAAGCCGCCATTGGCGAACGTTTAGGCCCTGCAGTTGCAAAAGACCAGGTAACCAAAGCCATCACCACTATTCTGAACGTTTATGTCAAACAACGTCAGGAAGACGAGACCTTTCTCGATATGGTTAAACGGGTGGGCGTCACCCCATTTAAAGAGCAAGTATATGCAAATCATTAAAGACAAACAGATTGTTGAAGACAACTGGACACACGTAGCTGACGATGAAAGCATTCAGGATGGTAATATCACTGTATCGCTAGAGCGCTGGCACAAAGATAAAGAGCAGCTTGTTAACCATAATGGCAAGTTGGGCATAAGACTGAGCTCAACCGATGCAGTAGAGAATATAGCTGATGATCTGAAGCGCTTTCAGCTGATTGAATTGGATTTCCCTGTTTTTACGGATGGTAGAGCATTTACTCAAGCTCGCTTACTGAGAGGCCGCTATCATTTCAATGGAGAAATCAGAGCCATCGGTAGTTATATGCTGGACCAAATATTCTACCTGTCTCGCGTCGGGGTAAACGCATTCAAATTGGAAAACCCTGATGAACTGCCTGTCGCTTTGACGACACTGGATGACTTTACTGTAAAGTACCAGGCATCCGTTAATTAAGAAGCAATTAGCAGACTAATCAACTAAAAAAGGCCGGGGAAGTCTACTTACCCGGCCTTTTTAATGCTCAACTTACCACTATTTTAGAAAAAACAGTGGTAAGCAATACATACTACTTGACTAAAATATTAATCCCTTTCAACAAAGTCAAGGCTTCATGCAAGGCGTAATCCTGCATTTCAAATTCCGACAGAGCGCCCCCTTCTTCCTCGTTCTTTGCATCCCCTGCTTTATCTTTACCATTCTCTAAATGATGTGATAAATCAGCTTCTTTAACCGGCTTGAACTCGGGCTTACCCAACGCTTCCAGCTTAACTCTGGCCAGAGCAACGTCCGGCTCTATGCCTTCAGCCTGAATCGAACGCCCTGAAGGAGTAAAGTATCGGGCAGTGGTCAATTTAACCGCCGCCCCGCTACCCGTTGGCAGGATTGTTTGCACCGATCCTTTACCAAAGGATTTCTCGCCCATAATCAGGGCACGTTTATGATCCTGCAATGCCCCAGCTACGATCTCCGATGCCGATGCCGATCCTGAGTTAATTAACACCACAATTGGCGCACCATCAATCTCATCTCCTGCAGATGCATAAAACTTCATTTCTGAATTTTTGATTCTGCCTTCAGTATAAACAATCACCCCAGTTTCCAAAAAGGCGTTACTGACATCCACAGCTGCATTCAAAACACCACCGGGATTGTTTCTCATATCCAAAACCAAGCCTTTAAGGTCGCCTTCATTCTCCTTCTTAAGACTGGCAATTGCCTCACTCACCCCTTTTCCCGTTCTTGATTGAAAACTACTGATACGCAAATAACCATAGTCTTTTTCCAAGATTTTACTCTTTACACTTTTAACCTTGATAATATCACGCACTATATTTATCTTTAACGGCGTTTCCTCACCTTCCCTAACCACCGTTAACAAAATACTGCTACCCGGCTTACCGCGCATTATTTTTACCGCTTCCGTCAGCGTCATACCTTTAACCGGCAAATCATCCAGCCTGACCACCAAGTCACCGGCTTTTATACCTGCTCGTTGAGCCGGAGTATCATCAATGGGTGAAACCACCTTAACGAAACCGTTCTCCATAGTCACTTCGATACCCAATCCTCCAAACTGGCCTGTTGTTCCCTCTTTCAGTTCCTGATATTCCTCTTCGCCTAAATACGAAGAATGTGGATCAAGGCCGCTTAGCATCCCTCTGACTGCATATTCCAACAACTTCTTGTCAGAAACTTCCTCAACATAATCCCTTTTAATTCGTCCGAAAACTTCTGTAAATTCCCTTAATTCTTCATAGGGCAAAGCCAAAGATTCAGTCTTGGTAACTGCATTCGCATCGTCACGCTCAGCCAACACACTACTGCACAGACTAATTAAAAGCCCCAGCAGCATTCCCAGGGTTAACATTAAAATATTTTTCTTTCTTAACATGGGCCTCAAAACTCCAATCTAACGATTTCCTATGAATTTATTTCGCGAAGTATACAACTAAGAAACGAGAATTTTATAAAATATCTACAACTGATTTGATTTTTACACATATTCTATCGTGTACAAACAATTGTGTATTTATTTCATTTACATACCTAGCCTACTGTACTACCTAGAACCTTCCTACACCATCGAACGGGATCCACCGGTTTGCCTTTTTTACGTATACCAAAATATAGACCAACCTGACTACGACCACCACTATTTCCTACCGTCGCAATCACATCTCCCGCATCCACCCAGTCACCCACTTCGGTATATAAACTCTGATTAAAGGCATACAAAGTCATATACCCCTTTCCGTGATCAATAATCACCAACAAGCCGTAACCTCGCAACCAATCAGAAAAAACCACTCGCCCTCGAGTAACTGCGTGAATCTTTGTACCTTCTTTTGCACCAATTAAAACGCCATCCCACTTACTCTCGGATCGACGACTACCAAACTTCTTTAACAACTTCCCTTTAAGCGGCCAGGGCAACTGGCCCTTTAAATGTGGAAAGGGTTTTGCCGCTCCCGCCTCAAAAGGAAAATCATCCATAGAGGCTTGCAAAGAGATAATAATCTCTTTTAGCCTTTTTTCACTCTGCTTTAACTGCTGAAGGTGGTATTGGCCCGTAGAAAAATCCTTATCCAACCGGGCAAGTACCTCGGCCCTTGCATTCTTGGTTTCTGTTAACTCTATTTGTTCGCGCTTTTTCTTAGCCAGGTTATTTTCAAGGGACAACGCTTCTTCACGCTTCTGAACTTCCAATTGCTCCAAATGCACTAACATTCGCTCAATTTCATCTATTTTTTTTATGCGTGCCTTATTCAAGTAATCGTAATAAACCAGCATCCGACTGGATAAAGCCGGATCTTGCTGATTAAAGACTAATTTTAAGCGTTCTTTTTGTCCCATTGCATAAGCAGCTTTTATCTGACTGCCCAGCACTTTATTCTGTTGTTCAGTTTGAGCTTTAGCGTGCAAGATAGCCTTATGCAAGCTCTTTAATTTTTTCTGAGTTTGATTGATTTGCTTATGCAGTTTGGTCAGCGATACTGCAATATTTCCATAACGCTTTTCCAGCGTTGCTAACTGAGCGGATAATGACTGTTTGTTTTTTTCAATCCGCTTTAAATTATCGCTGATCTTACGAATTTCAGATTGAACTTTCGTCAACTCTCTGCCGGTTTTAGCAACATCAGCCAGCGCACAATTGAATAGTGCGCTGGCCAATAGACAGACGAATATAACAGCCTTCATCGAACCTTATTTTGACGCTATCAGTGAGCGTCCAGTCATTTCTACAGGTTGATCAATATTCAATATATCCAGCATGGTAGGAGCCAAATCAGACAAACTGCCGCCATCGGCCAACTGGGCACCTTTGCCACCGACCAATACTAAAGGCACTTTATTGGTCGTATGTGCGGTATGTGCCTGACCACTCTCATCATCACGCATTTTTTCAATATTACCATGATCAGCAGTAATCAACATTGCGCCACCAACTGATTCCAAAGCTTCAACAATACGTTTTAAAGAGGCATCAATAGTTTCAACAGCAACAATTGCCGCATCTAAATTCCCCGTATGCCCGACCATATCGCAGTTAGCATAGTTACAGATCACGGCTTCATATTTACCGCCTGAAATGGCCTCAACCAAATGATCGGTTACTTCGCCCGCACACATCTCCGGCTGCATATCATAGGTCTTGACTTTAGGCGACGGCACCAGAATACGATCTTCATTAACAAAGGGTTCATCACGCCCGCCGTTCAAGAAAAAAGTGACATGTGCATATTTTTCAGTTTCTGCCAGTCTTAATTGCTTCATGCCGTGGTTAGCCAAGACTTCACCCAAGCAGTTATTGACTTCAAGCGATGGAAAGGCAATCGGAAAATCAAAACTTTGATGATATTCGGTCAAAGTAACATAAGGCCCTTTATGAGCCTGACAGCCTCGATCAAATTCACTAAAACCCTCTTCGGTCAAGGCACGAGAAATCTCTCTGGCACGGTCGGCACGGAAGTTCATAAACACCACGGAATCCTCTGGATCCATTACGACTGACGCCCCACTCTCGCCCACAATTGCCGTTGGCATCACAAACTCATCCATTTCATCACGCTGATAAGCTGCTTCTAATGCTTCTGCAGCTGTTTTGGCCTGAAATTCAGATTCGCCTTTTGCGATTAAGCGATGAGCCACCTCAACACGGTCCCAACGGCTGTCTCTATCCATTGCATAAAAACGCCCACTGACTGAAGCAAAACACCCCGCACCCAAGTCATCAAATTTATCTTGAACCAATTGTATTGAGGATGCGGCACTTTTTGGTGGTACATCACGACCATCCAGAATGGCATGTAAATAGATTTTTTTCAAACCACGCTTGGCGGCCATTTCCAACATAGCAAGTATATGCTGCTCATGACTATGTACACCACCCGGAGATAGCAAACCCATCACATGCAAGGCTTTGTCATTTTGCTTAGCATGATCGATAGCTTTACACAGTTCTACATTTTCAAAAAATTCACCATCTCTGATTGCGATCGTTACCCTGGATAAATCCTGAGGTACAAAACGACCACTACCAATATGTAAATGTCCAACTTCAGAATTACCCATTTGAGCATCAGGCAAACCGACCACCTCTCCTGAACAATCCAAAAGCGTCATTGGATTTTCTTGGCTCAATTTATCCCAACAGGGTGTGTTTGCCAAAGCAATGGCATTGTTCTCAGTAACCGTGCTATACCCAAAGCCGTCTAAAATTAACAGGACCAGGGGTTTAGGGACATTCGACATTTTTTCTTTTCTCCAATTTGATGAAATTAAAACCCACGGATACATCCGCGCCTAATTTAATGCTCATTTTAAACTTTTTTCTCGCAAAATGATTGTAATTTATACACCATTTTGTTAGATTTGAGCGCTGAACAGATACCAAGCAGCTCAAGAAAAAATTTCACACTATAGTATTACACGTTGCCAGCTGTTGTGTATAAATAAATATAAACACAGTTGTTTTCAACTCTCTAGGTTACAACCGAAGCAAGCCCATGGACAAAAACAAAGAAAACATCTTGTATGACGATGCGGATATAACCCGTGCAGCGCGCTGCCTGAAGGCAATGTCACATCCATTACGCTTAAAAATCCTATGTGTGTTAGGCACTAATGCAATTAGTGTTCAGGATATTGTTGAACAGGTAGGTACCAGCCAAAGCAACATTTCACAGCACCTTGCCATTCTCAGAGAAAAAGACATTCTTGCATCAAAAAAAGATGCCAATCGCGTTTTTTATTATATAGATGATGAACGCATGCTTAAACTCATCAAAATGATGCGAGACGTCTTTTGTTCAGCTCATTAATATACTACTTTCATTTTCTATTATTTAACCTAAACTCATGAACCTTTATTTAGAATTTGCGCTTAATCATTATCTGTTATCTGCAGCCCTACTGGTTGTAACTTATTTGCTGATCCAGGAATTCCTGGACACTGCCTTTAAAAAATTCAAGCCATTATCACCGCTACTGGCTGTTGCACAAATGAACAATGAAGAATCATTAATTCTGGATGTACGCGAAGCACATGAATTCATTAAAGGTCATATTGATGGCGCCATCAACATTCCACTAGGCAAAATTAATGAGCGTTTAAACCAAATAGAAGAATATAAAAACAAACCTATTATTGTCGTTTGTCAAAATGGCGCCCGATCAATACCCGCCTGTAAAAACCTCTTCAAAGAGGGCTATCAACAGCTTTTCAGCATCACCGGCGGCATGATTTCCTGGGAAGAAAACAAACTTCCAGTCAAAATCACCAGCAAAGAAAAAAGCTAATCTCTTGTCCTTCAAAGCAACGACAAACTCTTAACTTCTATAAATTCACCTAAACATGGCCGAACAAAACCCGAACGACAATAAAAATTTTTCAATCCAAAAAATACACTGTAAAGACATTTCTTTTGAAACTCCGAATTCACCGAAAATCTTTACCGAAAAATGGGAACCTTCCGTAGACTTTCATTTAAGTTCAGATGCGAAATCACTGGAAGATACTATTTATGAAGTAAGCATCACCGCAACCATTACCGTTAAATGCGGCGATACGACAGCCTACCTGATTGAAGTTTGCCAAGCCGGAGTATTTACTTTGTCCGGTTTCAACGAACAGGAACTGGGCCCCATGCTGGGAAGTTTTTGTCCAAACATTTTATTTCCCTATCTTCGTGAAGTTGTATCTGACTTAGTCAATAAAGGCGGTTTTCCTCAGCTATTACTGGCACCGGTTAATTTTGACGCCTTATACGCCCAAAAACTTCAGCAAATGCAACAACAAACCCCGACTTCCGAAACAATCAACTAACGCTTTATGACCCATAAAATAACTGTTCTTGGCGCGGGTTCCTGGGGAACAGCACTGGCCATTCTTGCTGCAAAAAACGGTTGCCAAACACTTTTATGGGGTCATAACCCCGAGCATATTGCAAAACTTGCTAAGGATAGAAAAAATCAACAATATCTGCCTGGAAGCGACTTTCCCGACAATCTGGCAGTCACAAGCGACCTTGCTGAAGCCGCGCATTTTTGTCCATTAGTATTGGTTTCCGTCCCCAGCCATGCGTTTAAAGAGACATTACTAAAGCTCAAACCCTATACCAGCAAACAGTTACAAATTGTCTGGGCAACCAAGGGCTTTAATGCTGAAGACGGCTCCTTATTACAAAACATAAT
The DNA here is from genome assembly GCA_050303415.1 of Methylococcaceae bacterium. Taxonomy (GTDB): domain Bacteria; phylum Pseudomonadota; class Gammaproteobacteria; order Methylococcales; family Methylomonadaceae; genus JBNLBS01. Next base: position 133,407 of record JBNLBS010000001.1, read on the forward strand.
CAGCCAGGTTTTTCAACCCGAAACACCCTGTGCCATTTTATCCGGACCAACCTTTGCTGAAGAGGTCGCCAACAATCTTCCCACAGCCGTTACGGTGGCCTCATATCACCCCGGCTTATCCAATCATCTAACAGACATTTTACATAGCCCACGCTTTAGAATATATACCAGCTCAGATGTCATTGGCGTTCAAGTTGGCGGCGCCGTAAAAAACGTATTGGCTATTGCCGCTGGGATTGCTGACGGACTGAAACTTGGAGCCAATACCCGCGCCGCTCTAATCACCCGTGGTTTAAGTGAAATCATGCGCTTAGGCCTGGCGCTGGGTGGTAAACAAGAGACATTTATGGGGCTGGCAGGCTTGGGTGATTTGATTTTAACCTGTACCGATAACCAATCCAGAAATCGCCGCCTTGGATTAACACTGGGACAGGGAAAAAACATCGAACAGGCCTGTAAAGAAATTTGTCAGGAAATAGAGGGTATCGCCGCCGCCAAACAAACCTATTTATTAGCGCAAAAACACCAAATAGAAATGCCCATCATTGAACAGACTTATAAAGTTCTATACGAAAACCTCGATCCTTTAACAGCAGTTCAGAATCTATTAAACCGTGAACAAAAAGCTGAAAGTTAGCGACGCCTGTTCATTCACTCTTAACCTCAACATAAAAAATATTTAGCATTGGTTTTCAGTAAGATATGTACTATAGTTAATTTAAAGCACTAACAAAGTCTTGCAAGAAATCACTTTTAACATGCAATGCTTTTTTAGTATGAAGACCAAGCCAGGCAATCTTTTTTAATGGTTTAACATTATACAATAATACGTTAAATACAAAGCATTGCGCCGGCTTAATAAAAAAGGTACGCACCCATGCTATATATAATCGATCAATTACCAATAAACAGTTCAATTCTGGATCACGCCTTGATCGGCGACACAGTCGTCCTTACCGATAATGCTGTTTATGCGGTCAAGCAGGATGAACGAAATAATTGTTTGTTAAACAAAACATTATCCAAAATCACTTTATGTGTTCGACACACAGACTTATTACTGCGCAATATTTCAAAAAGTGACTTATTAAAGGGCGTTGCCATTCTGGATGATAGAGATTTTGCTGATATTCTGGCAAATGAGACTGCCATCGGTTCCTGGAACTAGTCTATTTGATTACAGCACCGGTAAAAAGTTGCTGTTTCCAGGCCTCATACAGGACAACAGAGACTGTATTGGATAAATTAAGGCTTCGGCTTTCAGGCGCCATTGGTAAATAAAGCTTTTCAGAAACCGGTATTGCTGCCAAGACTTCTGCGGACAATCCACGGGTCTCCGGACCAAACAATAATGCATCACCAGCCTGAAAACTGGCCTCGCTATAAATACGCCTGCCTTTAGTGGTTAAGGCAAAAATCCTTATTGGCCTTACCTGAACTAAAAATTCATCTAACGAGTCGTATGCCTTTACCGCCGCCCATTCATGGTAATCCAAGCCTGCCCGACGTAATTTTTTATCATCCAAATCGAAACCTAACGGCCTGATCAAATGCAAATCAGCCCCCGTATTGGCACATAACCGGATAATATTTCCCGTATTAGCCGGTATTTCCGGCTCAAATAATACGATATGAAACATGACTAATTGATTTTTACCGGATCCAAATGCCAGATTTCATTGTTGTAATCAGTAATAGTCCTGTCAGTAGAAAACTTACCACTGGCAGCACAATTGATAATGCTCATTTTTATCCATTGCTCCCTATCCTGATACGCCTGCTCCACTTTTTTCTGAGCATCCACATAACTACGAAAATCGGCAATGGTCATCCATGGATCATGAGGGCTAGTTAAGGAATTTAAAATATCATTAAAAATACCCGGCTCAAACTGGCTAAAATGGCCGCACTCAATCAGATTCATGACCCGCTTTAAATCTTCATCCTGAGCTATAATGTCCCTCGGATTATAACTCCCTCGCATACTTTCTATTTGATCTTCGGTTAAGCCGAACAAAAAGAAATTTTCTTCACCCACTTCTTCCCTAATTTCAATATTTGCACCATCCAAAGTTCCGATAGTCAAAGCACCATTCATCATAAACTTCATGTTGCCGGTACCTGACGCCTCCTTACCCGCTGTTGAAATCTGTTCTGACAAATCGGCTCCAGGACAGATTTTCTCCATAGCTGATACATTGTAATTAGGTAAAAAAATCAATTTTAATCGACCGTCCACATCAGGATCATTATTGATTACATTAGCGACATTATTAATCAGCTTTACTATCTTCTTAGCCATATAATAACCGGGAGCCGCCTTACCGCCAACCATCACACAACGGTCAGTCCAGTTAGCCACATCCCCGCGCTTAAGGCGATCATATAAATGGATTACATGTAGGATATTCAATAATTGACGTTTATATTCATGAATCCTTTTTACCTGAATATCAAACAATGCATTAACATTTAGATCTACATCGAAGAGTTCTTTTTTATAATCCACCAGCCTTTGCTTATTATGCTGTTGAATCTCCGCCCACCGGGCTCTAAACGCATTATCGTCCGCATAGGGTTTTAATTTTTGCAGTTGTTCTAAGTCAGTAACCCAACCATCACCTATTGTTTCGGTAATTAATGAAGCTAATTCCGGGTTACAAGCGGCCAACCAGCGTCTTGGAGTAACACCATTGGTTTTGTTATTAAATTTTTGCGGCCATAGCTGATAAAAGTCCTTAAACAAGCCTTCCTTTAACAATTTAGAATGCAGCTCAGCCACGCCATTAACCGAATAACTGCCAACTATAGCCAGATAAGCCATACGAACCTGTCGGTCAGAACCTTCTTCAATCAAAGAAATCCGGTTTAATAAAGCATTATCGCCCGGGTGGCGAGCAGCCACCTCAGTCAAAAAATGGGCATTAATTTCATAAATAATCTCCATCAATCTAGGCAACATTTGCTGCATAAGACCAACAGACCATTTCTCCAACGCTTCAGGTAATAAAGTATGATTGGTATAAGCCATAGTATTGCGCGTGATTTCCCATGCTTTATTCCAGCTTTGTCCATACTCATCCACCAACAGACGCATTAACTCAGCAACCGCTATACTGGGATGCGTATCGTTTAACTGAAAACAGTTCTTGTCTGCAAAATCAGAAAAATCATTACCATGTCGCCCCACCCAATTAGCGATCACATCCTGCAAACTGGCTGAAGCTAATAAATATTGTTGGCGTAAACGCAGTACCTTACCATTTTCATTGGCATCATTGGGGTACAACACCATGGTAATATTTTCTGCGGTATTTTTGGCAGCTACCGCTTCAGCATAGTCACCGGCATTAAACTCTTGCAAGTCAAATTCTTCTGTAGCGTTTGCTTTCCATAAACGCAAAGTATTTACCGTACCATTTTGATAACCCGGTACTGGAGTATCATAAGGGACAGCCAAAACATCATGCGTGCCTCGCCAAAAAACACGTTTATTGCCATGGTCATCATCGATAGTTTCGGTATAACCGCCAAATTTAATTCTTTGAGTATATTCTGAACGTTCAATCTCCCAGACATTGCCGTTTCTTAACCAGTGATCAGGGCTCTCAACCTGCTCACCATTAATAATCTCCTGCATAAACATGCCATATTCATAACGTAAACCATAACCGGTTACCGGCAATTGCAAACTGGCACAACTATCAATAAAACAAGCTGCTAACCGACCTAAACCGCCGTTCCCCAATCCAGCATCAGGCTCGCTATCGATGAGTTCTTCAATTTCAAGACCCAAGTCATACATAGCCTGAGAAGCCATGTCAGTGACTCCCAGGTTAAGCATGGCATTACTTAAAGTACGCCCCATCAAAAATTCCATCGACAGATAATATGCTTTTTTTGTGTCACTGTTTTTATAGGTGTTATAAGTATCTTTCCAGCGTTCCACCAGACGATCACTAACCGCTAATGCTAATGCTTCATATGCGTAGTAAGGCGACCGACAGTTTTCATCCCGGCCCAAACGGCGGCTATAGTAATGCCTAAAATCGGCAGTCAGATTCTGCTCATCCATCCCTAGCTTTTCTAACTGAGTAATATCTTGCTTAGGGTTACTTTTTACGAATACTTTTTCAGACATAATTTTTCTCTAACTTTGATGGCTTGAACAAATCAGCCCCTTACTTTGGAAAACTTCACTTACCGAATAACATTAAAAAAGGCCGGACCTTTGATGTCAATAAAATATTAACACCAAAAAACCAGCCTTATTTACAGTCTAATGTTATGTGACACTAATTTAATTTACCATGACACTGCTTAAATTTTTTGCCTGATCCACATGGACAAGGATCATTTCTACCCACTTTTTGCCCTTCTCGAACAAAAGGCTGCTCAACTGCTTCATCCAGACTTTCTTGCCCTGCAGGAACATCAAGCACACTTGCCTCCGCATGTTCAAAATGCATTTCCTGCGGTGCCTGTCTTTGCTCATCAATAGCCTGAACATCTTCTTCCTGACTGACCTGAACCTTAGATAAAATACCCACCACTTCATATTTGATATGATCCAGCAGGCTGGTAAACATTTCAAAGGCTTCCCGTTTATATTCCTGTTTCGGATCTTTTTGGGCATAGCCGCGTAAATGAATCCCCTGGCGCAGATTATCCATTGCAGCCAAGTGTTCTTTCCAACTGTTATCCAACACCTGCAGCATAATGGATTTTTCAAAGTGATTTAACACTTCAGTTGAAATAGACTGTTCTTTTTCACGATAAGCTTGCTCTATTATGTCAATTACTTTTGCAGGTAAGGTTTCTTCCGTCAAAGATTGATCTTCATCCAGCATTTTCTGCAATGGAATTTCGGCATGAAACTCCTGTTGCAAATGATCTTCCAGGCCTTTGACATCCCATTGCTCAATCATTGTTTTGGGAGGAATATACTGCCTGATTACACTATTAACAACATCCTTGCGAATTTCACTAATAATATCGGAGATACTGTCAGCGGCCATTATTTCATTACGCTGACTGTAAATTACACGCCGCTGATCATTAGCAACATCATCATAAGCCAAAATTTCTTTACGGACATCAAAGTTACGCCCTTCAACCTTGCGCTGTGCATTTTCAATTGCATTTGTCACCCAACGATGCTCAATCGCTTCGCCTTCACCCATACCTAATTTCGCCATCAATCCGGCAATACGCTCGGAGGCAAAAATACGCATTAAATCATCTTCAAGCGACAGGTAAAAACGTGTTGAACCCGGATCGCCTTGACGCCCTGAACGCCCTCTTAACTGATTATCAATCCGCCTGGATTCATGTCTTTCCGAACCGATAACATGCAAACCACCACTAGCAATGACTTTTTCGTGCCTATCCAGCCAGGCGCCACGAATTTTATCTTTTTCCTCTTCACTGGCATCTTCCGGCAGACTATCAAGCTCGGCATCTAGATTGCCCCCAAGGACAATATCGGTACCCCGGCCAGCCATATTGGTAGCGATTGTAACCGCTCCCGGCATACCTGCCTGAGCAATAATGTGCGCCTCACGTTCGTGTTGTTTAGCATTAAGCACTTCATGTTTAATTTTCAGACTATTCAATAACCGCGAGATAGTTTCTGAATTCTCAATCGATGTAGTACCTACCAAAACCGGCTGGCCACGTTCTACACAATCTTTAATATCTTCAGCAACGGCAATATACTTTTCCCGTGCCGTTAAATACACCAGATCACCGGCATCTTTTCGAATCATCGGTCGGTGAGTTGGGATCACGACCACTTCCAATCCGTAGATTTTATTTAGCTCGAACGCTTCGGTGTCGGCTGTGCCTGTCATGCCGGACAGTTTTTCATACAGTCGAAAATAATTCTGGAAAGTTATCGATGCCAGAGTCTGGTTTTCATTCTGAATATTGACCCCTTCTTTTGCCTCGATAGCCTGATGAAGCCCTTCCGACCAGCGCCTGCCCGACATAATACGCCCGGTAAACTCATCAACAATAACCACTTCGCCATTATCGACGATATAGTCTACATCCTTATGAAATAAAACATGCGCACGTAAAGAAGCACTTAAAAAATGCATTAAACGGATATTGGCAGCATCATACAGACTACCCCCTTCAGAAATCAGACCATGCTCAAGCAGCAGGTTTTCAACATGTTCGTGTCCCTCTTCAGTCAGGTAAATCTGACGAACTTTCTCATCGACCGAATAATCCCCGGGGCCGTCTTCCTTTTCCTGTTTGGTTAACAGAGGAACAATTTTATTAACTTTTAAATAAAATTCAGTGCTTTCTTCTGTCGGCCCGGAAATAATTAATGGTGTCCGCGCCTCATCAATTAAGATGGAGTCAACCTCATCGACAATAGCAAAAACCAAATCTCGCTGGACTTTCTGCTCCAAACTAAAAGCCATATTGTCGCGCAAATAGTCAAAACCGAATTCGTTATTAGTTCCATAGGTAATATCACAGGCATACGCTTCACGTCTTGCAGACGTTTCCATATTGCTGACGATAACTCCGGTTGTCAGCCCCAGATAGCTGTATAACTTGCCCATCCATTCCGAGTCACGACTGGCCAAATAATCATTCACAGTCACCACATGTACACCACGACCCGGCAAAGCATTCAAATACGCCGCCAGAGTCGCCATCAGGGTTTTACCTTCCCCGGTTTTCATTTCAGCTATTTTGCCGTCATTTAAGATCATGCCGCCAATTAACTGAACATCAAAATGGCGCATACCAAAGACACGTGTTGATGCTTCCCGGACAGCTGCAAACGCTTCAGGAACTAAACTTTCCAGGCTTTCACCTTTTTCCAGACGATCACGAAACTCTTGTGTTTTAGCCTTTAAAGCTTCATCAGACAATTGTTCATATTGATTAGCCAACGCATTTATTGCTTTGACTTTTTTCATCTTCTTTTTAATCAGCCTGTCGTTTCGACTTCCAACAACAAATTTAACCAGCTTGCCCAGCATGTTTATTTTCCGGTGAAATATTAATAAAAATTGAGTTTAACTGCGAAATTATATACTGTCTGTGATTTTAGTAACAGTGATAAATCGATTTAAAGAGCATGATAAAATACGATTTAAACTAATCAACCAACTACCTACACTTATATTTTCTGAATATAGATGACCACGCAAAATAAGATTTTCAAATCGTCACTCAACTACCCCAACCGATCGCTGGCAAACTTATTCAGCCAAGTGGAAGAACAAAACAAAGTCCTGCACCATATTCGCAAGACATTACCCATGCAACTGGCGCAACACACCAACCATTGCGTTATTAAAAATAAAAAACTTATTTTATATACGGACTCGGCCGCCTGGGCCAGCCAGCTGCGCTTTTATAATAAAGCGATTCTAAGCAAGATTGCGCCTTTCACTCGTGAGAGCATTGATATTCTACAAATTAGAATCTTTACCGACAGTACTATACGACTTCCTGACACTGAAAAAAGTGTAAACCTACCATCGGCAGAAAATATTGATATCATCTATAAACAGGCACTGGATGCGCCTGATGATATTTTGAACAGGGCTTTACTTAAGTTAAGTAAAACCCTTAAACGCTTATCCGAATAACGCTCTATGCCGCAGGAGCTTCCGCGCGCGCCAACTTCATAAATGAAATCGGTGCATCCTCATCATGGTCAAAAGTGACCATTTCCCACGCATCTTTATTATCCAGTAATGCTCTAAGTAACTTATTATTCAGACCATGACCCGATTTATAACCGGTAAAACCACCAATTAAACTATGGCCCAGCAAATATAAATCACCGATAGCATCCAGAATTTTGTGCTTAACAAACTCATCCGCATAACGAAGACCATCTTCATTTAGCACCTTATCGTCATCAACGACAATGGCATTTTCCAGGCTGCCGCCCAATGCTAAATTGTTTTGTCTCAGCATATCGATATCCTTCATAAAGCCAAATGTCCTGGCTCGACTTACTTCTTTTACAAAAGTGGTCGACGAAAAGTCCATAGTGGCCGTTTTGACATCATCATTAAAGGCCGGATGTTCAAAATCAATAGTAAAGGTGACCTTAAAACCGTCAAATGGTTGAAATTCAGCCCATTTATCACCTTCCTCCACTCGGATCGGTTTCTTAACCCGAATATACTGTTTTGGACTATCCTGCTCTTGAACCCCTGCCGATTGAATTAAAAACACAAACGGTCCGGCACTTCCATCCATAATAGGCACTTCTGCAGAACTGACATCTATAATGGCATTATCAATACCTAAGCCTGCAAAAGCAGACAATAGATGTTCAATTGTTGATATTTTAACTCCTTCTTGAACCAGTGTCGTTGAAAGCATAGTTTCACCAACATTAACCGGTGTAGCATCAATGGTAACAGGTTCATCGAGGTCTACACGTCGAAACTTGATCCCTGTATTCGGTTCAGCCGGGCGCAAGGTCAAATAGACCTTATCCCCTGTATGCAGACCAACGCCTGTTGCCCTAATGGTATTTTTTAAAGTACGCTGTTTAATCATAAAGACAATTATGCCATTTAATTTAAGCAAAAACGAGCAACTTTATCACAAACAGAATTCATAGATTTTAATTTCAGGCTTAATTTAGTCAGCTTGACGTCTCAAAAATGCCGGAATATCTAAATAATCCATATCTGTTTCTTTTTTTGGTTGCGCGCCAAAACGCTTTTCTTTACTTTCCACTCTATTTTGACGAATCACCGTTGGTTTATCCAAAGTATCATAACTGACTTCACCAATAGATGCTTTCTGGATCAACTTAGCGGACGAACTGGCTGCAGTAGCCGGATCACTCATTCCCGTTGCTACAACGGTTACCTTGATTTCGTCACCTAAATTAGAATCAATTGCTGTGCCAATTTTAATAATCGCATCTTCTGAAGCGAATTCATGAACGATATTACCAATCTCATAAAATTCTTCGATACCCATATCTTCTGTTGCCGTGATATTAACCAAAATACCCCGTGCACCTTGTAGGTTTACGCTATCCAGTAACGGGCAGGAGATCGCCTGTTCAGCCGCTTCTCTGGCACGATTTTCACCCTCAGCTGAACCTAAGCCCATAATTGCCGCCCCCATGCCTGACATCACTTTTTGGACATCGGCAAAGTCTACATTGATCATTCCTGGGTTAGTAATCAGCTCGGTAATACCACGAACCGCATCCAGCAAAACATCATTTGCCGCGCTAAATGCTTTGACTAATGATAGCTTTTCGCCCAAGACCGGCAATAATTTTTGATTTGGGATAACAATTAAAGAATCGACATATTTTTCCAGCTCTTCAATGCCTTTTTCAGCAACCGCCATTTTTCGTTTGCCTTCAAACTCAAAAGGTTTAGTGACTACGGCAACGGTCAATATACCCATGTCCCTTGCAACTTCTGCAATAGTTGGGATTGCACCGGTTCCTGTACCGCCACCCATTCCTGCGGCAAGAAAAATCATATTAGCGCCATCAATAACTTCTCTGATACGATCTTTGGTTTCTTCAGCAGCTTCACGACCAATTTCAGGATTGGTTCCAGCACCCAAACCTTTTGTAAGTTCAACTCCCAGTTGAATCACTGTTTCAACATCAAGCTTTCTTAAAGCTTGAGCATCTGTGTTTGCGCCAATAAACTGTACCCCCTCAAAGTCACTTTCCACCATATGATTGACCGCATTACCGCCGCCGCCACCTACACCCAAAACTTTAATGACTGCATTTTCTGCACACATATCTATATATTCGTACGCCATTTTTAAGCCCCTTTTATTATTAAAAATTACCTTGAAACCATTTTTTCATCTTTGCCAACACCCCTGTACTTTCACTATCCATACCTCCGACACCACCCTGATGCTCTCTTCCGTAAATTAACAATCCCACCCCCGTGGAATGAATCGGGTTTTCCATTACATCGGTTAATCCCGATACATGCTGAGGTACGCCTAACCTTACCGGCATATGAAATATCTCCTCCGCCAGTTCGGTTAATCCTTTAACTTTTGAGCTACCGCCCGTTACCACAACGCCTGCGGCGATAAATTCCTCATACCCGCTACGCCTTAGTTCAGCTTGCACCAGCAGCATTAATTCTTCATAACGTGGTTCTACAATTTCAGCCAGGTTCTGTACCGAAATCTGTCTGGGTGGGCGATCACCAATACTTGGAACTTCAATCATTTTGTCTGCACTGGCTAATTGCGTTAACGCATAAGCATGCTCTTTTTTTATCTGTTCAGCACTGGCTGTCGGCGTACGCAATGCCACAGCAATATCGTTAGTCACCTGATCACCTGCAATTGGGATCACTGAAGTATGTTTGATAGCACCATCCAGAAAAACTGCGATATCCGTTGTGCCGCCGCCGATATCGATCAGACAAACACCTAAATCTTTCTCATCTTCCGATAGCACAGTCGAACAGGATGCCAGCTGCTCTAACACAATATCGTCCACTTCCAAGCCGCAGCGACGTATACATTTAATTATGTTTTGTGCGGCACTTACGCTTCCAGTAACCATATGCACTTTAGCTTCCAGTCGTATACCTGACATCCCGATTGGCTCTTTTATGCTATCCTGCTGATCTATAACAAATTCCTGTGGCAATATATGTAATATCTTTTGATCAGCGGGAATAGCAACTGCCCGTGCCGAATCGATGACCCTATCAATGTCATACTGGGTAACTTCTTTATCCTTAATCGCTACCACGCCATGTGAATTCAAACTTTTAATATGACTTCCGGCTATACCGGCAAACACAGACTGAATCTGGCAACCAGCCATCAACTCTGCCTCTTCGATTGCCCGCTGAATTGTTTGTACCGTAGACTCAAGATTGACTACCACACCTTTGCGCAGACCTCTTGATGGCGTTGAGCCAATACCAATAACTTCAATTTCTCCATTGCTCATCAGCTCACCGACGATAGCAGCAACTTTTGATGTGCCTATGTCCAGCCCGACGATTAAATTACGGTTAGTTTTTTTTGCCATTTCAAGTACTCTTAAATTGCCTTCATTACACGCTGATTAAATTTGTTTGTTTTTTCTGACAATCTTTTTCCAATTAATCTGTTCAGATTCCGGTTTCCATGCAACACTAAAACCATTGGGATACCTCAAATCAACTTTTGCAATAGCTTCCATCTGCTCCTCCTTAAACACCGTTATGGTTTTTATAAACCGTTGAAAATTCCTTAATTGTTGTTCCCGTCCTAATTGCACTTCCATATCATTTGCTAAAATAAGCTTCCAGGCCCTTCGCTCATTGACTTCAAAAGTCGTTAATTCCATATCTTTGTCTGCCAGTGCAGTTTTAAGTCCCTTCATAATTTCCAATAGTTTTTTTTCCTGTTTATTCGGCCCGACCAATAAAGGTAATGTTTTAAATTTGTTTAAATTATCGGGCTCAAATAACTCACCTTTTGCATTCAACAAACCTTTACTACCCCAACGCACATAAGGCTTTTGCTCATACACCTTAATATCAATCGCATCCGGCCAAATCCTCTTCACTTCCACCTTTTCCACCCAGGGCAGGCTTAACATCGCTTGCCTTATATGTTGAATATCCGCCGCTAAAAAACCAGCGCCAACCAAAGGCTTTAACATCTGCTTAATATCATCCTTGGCAATATATTCAAACACCCCTTCAGTTCTTACATACTTAACCGGCAACAGCTCCGAACTTTGCTTAACCGCTAATTGCCCCAGTTCATTAACGACTACCATAAAAAAAAACACCAACAGAGTCGTTTTTAATATCTGCATTGCCAACTACCCGAAACTGGTTTCCAAAATACGCCAAACCAATTCATTAAAATCCATACCCGCCTTTTTTGCCGCCATAGGGACCAAACTGTGATCAGTCATACCCGGTACGGTGTTTACTTCAATTAATTGAGTCTCACCCTGTTCATCGATAAACAAATCAACTCTTGCCCAACCTTTAACACCAACTGTAAAACAGGCCTGTACCGCCAAATCTTTAATCTGCCTTTCCCGGCCTTCCGGCAGTCCGCTTGGGCAATGATATTGTGTTGTTGTCGCTTTATACTTTGCTTCAAAATCATAAAATGCATTCGGCGTTTCCAATCTAATGACCGGTAAAGCCTCATTAGCCAAGACGGCGACAGTATATTCATCACCTTTCACCCAGGACTCAGCATAGACATCGCAGTCAAACTTTCCTGCCAGCTTCAACGCATCAATTAATTCCTGTTTATTACTTGCACGGCTCATGCCGATACTCGATCCTTCCTGGGCCGGCTTGACAATAACCGGAAATCCCAGCCGTTCAATACAGCCCTCAATATCTTTTTCTTCTTTAAGCAAAAACCAATCAGGCGTTTTCAATCCTTGCCCCTGCCAACATAGCTTTGTTCTTAACTTATCCATGGTTAACGCAGAGGCCATCACACCGCTCCCGGTGTATGGAATATTCATCACCTCCAATACGCCTTGAAGTACACCATCTTCTCCGCCTCTGCCATGAATCACATTAAAAACGCGATCAACTTTTTTATCGGCCAAGGCGTCTATAGGGCTGTCTTTAACATCTATCGCCAGCGCATTTATGCCGTTTTCTTTTAACGCCTGATACACGGCCTGGCCGCTAATCAACGAGATTTCTCGCTCTGCCGCCTTGCCACCCATTAATACAGCGACACAACCAAACTCTTCGGCTGAATTAATCAATCGAGGCTTCATAATGCCTCCCCGACTACGCATACTTCAGTTTGCAGGCCGATCCCCTTTTCATGCTTGACTTTGTCCTGCACATAAGAGATCAAAGCTTCGATATCTACCGCCATTGCCGTACCGGTATTGATAATAAAATTGGCATGTTTTTCTGATACACAAGCCCCCCTTATGCAATACCCCTTTAACCCTGTTTCTTCAATCAACCTGGCAGCATAATCACCCGGCGGGTTTTTAAATACCGAGCCACAACTGGGTTGATTGGTTGGCTGAGATTGTGCTCTTTTCTCCAGCAATGCTTTAATTTTTTGTTGACTGCTGACTACGTCACCTTTTTGCAGTGATAATCTTGCCGCTAAAAACCATTCTGCATTCAGCCCCTTTACTGAACGATATGCAATTTCAAAAGCCTCCTTATTTCGCCTGCTTTGCTGACCATATCGATCGGTCACATCGACATCACTAACAATGTTCCAGGTTTCTCCACCAAAAGCACCGGCATTCATCTTTAAGGCTCCTCCCATAGTGCCGGGAATACCGGCCAGAAACTCTGCACCAACCAACCCATGTTCGGCACAAAAGCGCGCCACATGAGCACAAGGAACGCCTGCTTCCACATAAACCATATTGTCACCTATGGTTTTCATTTCTTTTAACCGCCCTTTGGTATTAATCACTGTCCCCTTAATTCCTCCATCCCTGACCAGTAAATTACTCCCCAAACCCAACCAAAAAATATCTTCCTGCTGATCTAATGCCGCTAAAAACTCGATCAAATCCTGCCTGTCTGCGGGGATATACATTTTTTCCGCCGGACCACCAACACGCCAACTGGTATATTTAGCCAAATTTTCGTTGATTAATAAGCGTCCTTTTTTTTCTGACATAAGCAATTAACCTAACATTAAGCTGACAATGCTTGTGTCAATTGTTCGGGCAATTGTGCTGCAATCTGCCCAACATTACCGGCACCCAGCGTCAACACGACATCATCTTCCTGCACTATACCCGCCAGAATCTCCGGCAAACTTTCTATATCCTTAATAAAAACCGGTTCAACTTGTCCTCTTGCTCGAATTGCACGACTCAATGCCGCACCATCAGCACCGTTTATAATCGCTTCGCCGGCTGAATAAATATCCAATAAAATCAACACATCTACGGTTGACAAAACCTGTACAAAGTCCTCAAACAAATCTCTGGTTCGGGTGTATCTGTGAGGCTGAAAAACCACCACCGAGCGGCGGTCAGGCCATGCCTGACGCAATGCTTCCAGTGTTGCAGCAATCTCTCTAGGATGGTGCCCATAATCATCCACCAAAGTTAGCTTTCCTTGTCTAACACTAATTTCGCCATTTATTTGAAACCGGCGACCGATGCCTTTAAAAGAACCAAGACTCTTTATGATCACCTGATCGTCCACATCCAGACTGGTTGCAATGGTAATTGCCGCCAAGGCATTTAACATGTTGTGCCAACCAGGTATATTTAATACCACTTTTAATGGCGCATAATTTCCCCAACGCAAAACGGTGAATGATGTATTCATGCCATCCTGGACAATTTCTACAGCCTGTACATCTGCTTCATCACTGACACCGTATGTTTTAACCGGCTTAGAGACCTGATCAACTACGCCTTTAACCCCGTCATCATCAATGCACATCACCGCCAAACCATAAAATGGCAAATGATGCAGGAACTCCAAAAAGGTTTCTTTTAATCGTTCATAGCTGCCCGCGTACGTTTCCATATGATCCTGGTCAATATTGGTCACCACTGCCATCATCGGCTGTAAATATAAGAATGACGCATCACTCTCATCCGCTTCGGCGACCAAATAATGGCCTAAACCTAATTTAGCATTGGTTCCGGCGCTATTTAATCGCCCTCCAATAACAAACGTCGGATCCAGCCCCGCCTCAGCCAAAATACTGGCGGTTAGACTGGTAGTTGTAGTTTTTCCATGTGTCCCTGCAACTGCAATACCAAAACGGAAACGCATTAATTCAGCCAGCATTTCCGCCCTTGGAATTACCGGAATTCTGCTTTGATAGGCTTCATCAATCTCTTCATTGCTTCTGTCGATTGCTGACGAAACCACGACAACATCAGCCTGATCTATATTTTCCCGCTTATGACCTATTTCGATAATGATGCCCTTATCCCGCAAGCGATTGGTCACCGCACTTTCTTTAATATCTGACCCTGAAACCTGATAGCCAAGATTCTGCAATACTTCAGCAATGCCACTCATCCCGGTACCACCAATGCCGACAAAATGGATTCGGTCAATATTGCCCAGTACTTGCGTGGGTAACTTTATATTTGGAAAGTTCATTTCACCGCCTCTTCAATGCAAATTTCAGCAACCCGCTCTGTTGCATCAATACGGGCATATTCTTTAGCTTTTGCACTCATTTCTGCCAATCGTGTTTTGACCTGACCAATCTGTTCTACCAATGTTTGTTCATTTAAATCCTGCTGTTTCAACAAGCAGCCGGCACCTGCATCTACCAAATATCGGGCATTTGCTGTCTGATGATCATCAATCGCCTGGGGCAGCGGCACAAAAATAGCCGGTAAACCCGCTGCCGCTACTTCACTGACCGTCATTGCACCGGCCCGGCAAATCACCATGTCTGCCCATTGGTAGACTGCATTCATATCGTCTATAAATGCGAACACCTCTGCATTAACATTTGCTTTCGCATAGGCTTCCGTCACCGCTTGTTTCATCGCCGTGCCGGTTTGATGTTTAACGGTGACATTACTTATCCGAGCCATCGCTTTGGGCAGTATTTCATTTAAGACCTGTGCTCCCTGACTGCCACCGATAACCAACACTTTTAATTCAGCCGATTGAGTCTGATACTCTTTTGTAGTCAATGTCATCAATTGTTTTCTTAAAGGATTACCCGTACAAATTGCCTGCGTTTTCTGGGTAAAACTCTGTGGAAAGGCCTCTAGCACTCGATTGGCAAACTTTGCCAGCAGTCGATTTGTCGTCCCCGGCACTCGGTTCTGCTCATGAATAACCAATGGTATGCCCAGCAGTTTCGCCATGACCCCCCCGGGTCCTGCAACAAAGCCCCCCATGCCTAAAACAACATCAGGCTTGCGATGCCGTAATACACTCATTGCTTGTATACAGGCTTTAAACAACAGGATCAGTGCTTTTATTTTTGACCACAGCCCCTTGCCACGTACACCGGCAACCGATAACCAATCCATTTCAATATCATTTTCCGGCACAACTCGGCTTTCCAGACCTTTTTCCGTTCCCAACCAATTAACCTGCCAGCCTTTTTCCCTTAAGTTTTGAGCAACGGCTAAAGCCGGAAAAACATGCCCGCCCGTTCCACCAGCCATTATCACTATCCGTTTAGCCATCGCTGTGCTCCTTTTGGAGTTGCCGCATTGAGTTCCACCGTTTCGCTATACACTCTAAACAGCAGAGCAAATGCGCTGCACATGGTAATCATGCTGCCGCCACCGTAGCTCATTAAGGGCAAGGTCAAGCCTTTGGTCGGCAACATACCCATATTAACCCCCATATTCACGAAGGCCTGAAACCCCACCCAAACAGCCAAACCATAGGCTATATAAGCAGCAAATTTATAATCCGCCTGTTCTGCCATCTTGGCGATGGCAAAAGCACGCCAAATAACCAGACTAAACAATGTGATAACCGTAATCACACCTAATAAACCCAGCTCTTCCGCAATCACGGAAAACAAAAAATCGGTATGCGCCTCCGGCAAATAAAACAATTTTTGCAAACCGCTGCCCAACCCAACACCCAACCATTCGCCGCGACCAAAAGCTATTAAGGCCTGAACCAATTGGAAGCCGCTATCTTGAGGATCTGCCCATGGATTGGTAAAACTGGTTACCCGTGCCATTCGATACGGTTCTAAATAAACCAGCAACCCGGCTAAAATGACCAGTGCAAACACCAAGACAACAAATTGCCATAACTGAGCCCCACCCAAAAACATGATACCCATGGCGATGGTCAATAACACCACAACAGAGCCAAAATCCGGTTCCAGCAATAACAGCACACAGGCAATCGAAAACAACAATAAAGGTTTTACCAAACCATAGGCTGAAGACTGTACGTCTTCCTGATGTCGAGTGACATATCCCGCCATATAAATGACCGAAATCAATTTTACGATTTCCGAAACCTGTATTCTTAACCCACCTAATGACAGCCAACGTACGCTACCATTGACCTTTACGCCCATACCCGGCAGCAAAACCAGAATTAATAAGCCTAATCCGGCAATAAACAGCCATTGCCCTGAGTTCTCCCATATTTTTAATGGGATAGCTGACATAACCATGGCTGCAATCAAACCTAAAACTATATGAATTAACTGCCTGACCGGATAGTGATTGATATTACCCATGGTTTTTTCACCCAGATGTAGGGTTGACGACACCACCATAATGTAGCCAATTGTCAGTAAACCGGCAGTAGCCAGTAATAACTGATAATCCAGATGAAAATTAAAATTCAGAACTTGTTTTGGATTAATCATCACGCCACCAGCCCTAAAACCGCAGTGGCAAATTTTTCACCGCGTTCTTGATAATTTTTGTATTGGTCTATACTGGCACAGGCTGGTGATAACAATACATGGTCACCCGGTACAGCCAATTCTGCAGCTGTCTGTACGGCTGATAGCATTGAATTTGCAAAGCATACCGGCACACAACCGGCTAAGGCTTTGTCTATCAACGGAGCATCTTTGCCGATTAAAATAATACTTTTTACCTTCTCTTCCACTACTGCTTTTAACTCTTGCATATCCGCACCTTTGGCATCGCCTCCGGCAATTAAAATGACTTTTTTGTCATATCCCTGCAGTGCGGCAATACAAGCACCTATATTGGTGGCCTTGGAATCATTGATCCAGGTCACACCGTTTATATCAGCAACTTTCTGCATCCTATGCTTAAGTCCTTTAAACTGAGTCAAGGCCTGAACCATTGCCTTCTCACTCAAGCCTATAACATGTCCCAAAGCCAATGCAGATAATGCATTTGCTGCATTATGTAAACCTTCTAATGGTAAATCCGATAATGGCATTAGCTTCTGCTCACCATGCATTAACCATTTCCCCTGCGCATTATTTTGCAACCAAAAATCTACCGATTTATGCAATGAGAATTTCACCACCTCTCTATCCGGTTTTTCCATTGCATCGACAAAGGGGTCGTCGGCATTCAGCACCATTACGCCATTACCGTTAAATATTGTTTCTTTGGCAGCTGAGTATTCAGACACACTTTGATGGCGATCCAAATGGTCAGGACTGATATTTAAAACTGTTGCTGCGAAAGGCTTAAGCCTTGAGGTTCTTTCCAACTGAAAGCTGGACAGTTCAACAACATACAGCTGAACATCCTCTGCTAATAAATCCAATACCGGGACCCCAAGGTTACCGCCGACGGCAACATTTAGTCCGGCACATCTAGCCATATCACCGACCATGGTGGTTACCGTGCTTTTACCATTGGAACCGGTAATAGCCACAACAGGCTGCTCGGTAGAACAGGCAAACAAATCTATATCGCTAATTGCCTGAGCACCTTTATCAATTGCCTTGGCAATAATGTTTTCATTCAGCGACACTCCGGGACTGACTATTAAATGCGTTGCTACGCTGATCGCTGACTCATTGAAACCCCCGGTAAAAACCGGTACATCCGGCATATCGTTTAATAATTCATCCAGCCGCGGCGGCTTTTCCCGGCTATCGACTATGGCAAATCTGATAGCCATTCGGTTTAGAAATCGTGCAACTGACATACCGGTCTCACCCAAACCAATAATCAAAACCCGGGCCTGCTGTTGATCCAGCCCAAATTCCTGTTCCAGTCGTGTTGTCATAACTGCACTGTTCATTGTTATCTCAATTTCAATGTAGCCAAACCAATAAGCACTAAAATAACGGTAATAATCCAGAAGCGCACAATAACGCGAGGCTCTGGCCAGCCTTTTAATTCAAAATGATGATGGATAGGTGCCATACGAAAAACGCGCTTGCCGGTCAACTTAAATGACGCAACCTGAATAATGACCGATACGGTTTCCACGACAAACACGCCGCCCATAATCATCAACACGATCTCCTGCCTGACCAAAACTGCCAGCACACCTAAAGCTCCTCCCAATGCAAGCGCACCGACGTCGCCCATAAACACCATGGCCGGGTAGGTGTTAAACCATAAAAACCCCAGTCCTGCGCCAATCAGTGCAGCACAAAAAATTAATAGCTCACCGGATTCCGGTAAGTATGGGATAGCCAGATATTCAGCAAAATTCACATGTCCTGATAAATAGGCAAATATCGCCAACCCCCCCGCAACCATGACTGTAGGCATAATGGCCAGGCCGTCTAAACCATCAGTCAAGTTAACTGCATTACTGGTACCGACAATGACAAAATACGCCAACACCACATACATCCAGCCCATATCAATAATGACATTCTTAAAAAACGGCACGATTAACTGGGTTTCTGCCGGTAACACAGCGGTTTTATATAAAAATACCGCCGCGCATAAACCGATAGCTGACTGCCAGAAATATTTGGCTTTTGCCGATAAACCATCACTATTACCCTGCATTACCTTCCGGTAATCATCAATAAAACCAATAATGCCATACCCCATAGTGACCAGCAGGATTACCCAGACATAGCGGTTATTCAAATCGGCCCATAATAGAGTACTGAATGCAATACTCACTAAAATCAGCGTCCCCCCCATGGTTGGAGTACCCGCTTTGTCATAATGTGTTTCCGGACCGCATTCACGAATGCTTTGGCCAATTTTTCTGTTACTTAATTTCCTGATCATGTATGGACCGACCATGAACGAAATGGCCAATGATGTTAATGCACCTAATATCGCTCTAAAGGTAAGGTAATGAAAAACCCTAAAGCCACTATCAAAAGTCATTAAATAATCTACTAAATACAGTAACATCGCTTATTTCCTATAATTCTCTACCAGTGTTTCAACCACCTTTTCCATGTGTTGAGCTCTGGAACCTTTGACTAAAATTGTCTCATTACCATTTAACTCCTGTTCTAAAGCGGAAATTAAATCGGCCTGATTTTCAAAGTATCTTCCTCCCTGACCAAATGCCTGCACAGTACCTTCGGTGTCCGCACCGGTGGCCCACAAACGCTTAACCCGCCTTGATTTAATCAATTTCCCCATATCCATATGTATTTGTTTACTGTCTTTTCCCATTTCTCCAAACGCACCCAATACTAAGCAGGGCAGACCTTGGCAGGCTGATAACACGTCAAGACCAGCGGCCAGTGAGCTTGGGTTGGCATTATAGGTATCGTCTATCACTAGGTTCCCCTTCCTGCCCCGTAAGGCCTGCAAACGACCTGTAACCGGCCTGACACTTTCCAGCCCCTGCTTAATCTGTTCCAACTTTATCCCCAACGCAAGACACGCCGAACTCGCTGCCAAAGCATTTAAAACATTATGTTTACCGGCCAGTTTCAATTGCACGTTTACGCTTCCTGCCGGGCTATTTAAAAGAAACCCTGTTATAAAGTTATTTTCCACCAGGTCGGTTTCAATCTCACTGGCCCGGACATCCGCCTGATCAGTCAAACCGAATGAGATGACTTTTCTGTTTCCTGCCAATTTCTGCCAGTAGTCAAAAAAAATGTCATCACGATTTAATATCGCTACGCCTGAACCGGGCAAACTTTCAATAATCTCTCCCTTCGCTCGGGCCACACCTTCCACACTGCCAAAACCTTCAATATGTGCCGCCCCCACATTGGAAATTACTGCAACTTCAGCTTGTGCAAAACCGCTGCTGTATTTAATCTCTCCAGGGTGGTTTGCCCCCATCTCTATAACTGCATAACGATGCTTTTCATTAAGCCGTAATAAGGTCAATGGCACGCCAATATCATTATTTAAATTGCCTTGAGTAAATAACACTGAATCATTTACTGCCAGAATTGCCGCAGTTAGCTCTTTTATCGTGGTTTTACCATTACTCCCGGTAATACCGATTACCGAAGCCCCTGCTTTTCTTCGCCATGCACCTGACAGCTCCGCCAATGCCAAACGCGTATCCTTTACCACAACATGCGGTATTTCCGTGTCTACAGCCTGGTTTACAATTAATGCTTTTGCCCCTTGACTTTCAGCTTGTTTAACAAAGTCATGGCCATCAAAATTTTCTCCCTTAATGGCTATATACAAATCACCCGCTTTAATTGTCCGGGTATCAATGCAAACATCGGAAACCGCGATATCTTCTCCATATAAAGCTCCCTGAACAACTTGGGCTATTTCACTAAGCATCATTTTCATGCAGCATCCTTCTCTCTGCCAATGCGTTTACAATCACCTGTTGATCACTAAACGGAAACTTTTCATAACCAACTTCCTGATACTGCTCATGTCCTTTTCCTGCCACCACTATCCAATCATTAATACCGGCTTGTTTAACGACTTTGTTGATTGCCTGTTCACGATCTTTGATCACAACAACCTTTTCCGACTTACACCCTTGTAAAATATCTTCAATAATCTGATCGGCATCCTCGGTACGTGGATTATCATTGGTTAACACCACATAATCCGCCAAGCTTTCTGCAATACGCCCCATTTCAGATCGTTTACCTTTATCCCTGTCGCCCCCGCAACCAAACACAACCCATACAGCTTGCGAAACATATTTTTTTATACTGCTTAAAACATTATTCAGCGCATCGGGTGTATGAGCATAATCAACAAATACCACTGGTTCGGCATGACCGCCAAAGCGCTGCATTCGCCCAGGTATCGGCTTAACCTGAGCAACTTTGCCGGCTGCCTTTGGCAAGGGATAACCCATCGCTAATAGAACAGTCAGGACCGTTAACAGGTTCTCTATATTAAAATCACCATAAAGTGCTGTGTTCATATGTACAGTCTCATCAGCCCAAACCACGTCAAACTCTGTTCCATTTGCGCGGTATTCAATATTTTTCACTCGGACACATTTAATACTGGTGTCTTCCCGGCCTTTTAAACTAAACCCCCAAACTTCTACTGATTCCGGTATTGCTGCAATAATCTGCTCGCTATAGTCATCATCTATATTAATGACCGCTTTTTTTAACCCAGGTGTTGCCAGTAGTTTTAGCTTTGCAGCCAAATAAGCCTGCATCGAACCGTGATAATCCAGATGGTCTCGACTGATATTGGTGTAAACCACCAAATCAAAATCCACTGCTTTCACCCGGCCTTGCTCAATACCGTGCGATGAAACCTCCATCACCACATGCTTTTTATATTGTTGTACAAACGTTGCCAAGATGGCTTGTATCGATAAGGCATCCGGCGTTGTATTTATCGTTTTTTCTAACTGTCCCCAGGCGCCCCAACCCAATGTGCCAATTACGGCGCAATCAGGTAATACTTGTGCCAAAAACTGACTGCAGGAGGTTTTGCCATTTGTACCGGTAATGCCAATGACGTTTAACTGTGCTGACGGAACCCGATAAAACCGGGCAGCAATATCACCCAGTTTTTTCGATAACTGATCGACAGCAATCAACCTCACACTCTTCAAATTCAGACGGTAATTTTCATTACACCCCTCAGGATCATAAATAATCGCACTGGCGCCATTATTCACCGCCTGTTGAGCAAAACTCATTCCATGTTGTCGTGTGCCGCTTAAAGCGATAAAAACATCGCCCTGCTTTACCTCACGACTATCCAATGTCAATTTATTTACCGTCAGTTCATCATCTGTATCGGCAAACCCCTGAACCAGATCAACCAGCCTCATACGTCATCTGTACTCTGTTTTTCCAGCAAGACAGGCATTGTGTCTTCCTGATCAGGCGCTATGCCATAAACACGTAGGGCCCCCGCCATCACTTTTGAAAACACGGGGGCTGCGACCAATCCACCATAATATTTTCCCGCACTGGGTGTATCCACCATTACTGCAATCACAAATTTAGGATTACTGGCCGGTGCCAAACCGACAAACACTGCAAAATATTCTTTTTGGGTATATCCCCCACCCACACTATTTTTCTTCACCGTACCTGTCTTACCTGCAACCCGATAACCGTCGACTCGGGCCTGATAAGCCGTACCATCTTTTTTAACCACATGCTCCAACATGGCTCTGACCGATCTGGCAGTTTTTGCTGAAAATACCTGCCTGGCATCAAGGTCTTCATCTCTTTTCAGTAGACTGACCGAATGTAATAAACCATCATCGGCCAATGCCGTATATGCCCTGGCTAATTGCAAGGTTGAGACATTTAAGCCATAACCAAATGACAAGGTAGCCTGCTCAAAATCATGCCACTTGGGGTAATCCAAAACACTGCCGCTGGCCTCACCCGGAAAACCCACGCCTGCCGAAACTCCAAACCCTAATTTGTTATAAACTCCCCAAAAATATTCAGGCGGCATCTTTAATGCAATTTTACTCACAGCAACATTGCTGGATTTTTTCAACACATGCATTAAGTCCAATGTTCCGTAATTGTGCACATCTTTGACCAATTCCCTGCCAACCCGATAAAAACCATGCGTTTCAATTTCAATATTCGGATTAATAAACTTGCCATCCAGTGCAGCAGCAACCACAAATGGCTTAACCGTTGATCCCGGCTCAAACACGTCAGTTAACGCTCTGTTTCTATACAAGCGACCATGCAAATTTTTTCTTGTATTCGGGTTAAACGAGGGTTGACTTGCTGCCGCCAAAACCTCTCCCGATTTTGCATCCAACACAACTATTGCAGCGGATTGCGCCTGATGCTCTATCATTGCCTCCTGCAGCTCCCTGTATGCAATATATTGAATTCGTTGATCAATACTCAATTGCAAATCCTGCCCGGGAATTGACTCTTTAATTTCTTCTACATCTTCAATAACCCGCCGTTTTCCATCCTTAATAACTCGTTTACTGCCAGGTGTACCTTTCAGAAGTTGTTCATAGGTTCGCTCCAAACCCTCCTGACCAATATCATCCACACTGGTAAAACCTATTAAATGCGCTGAAACCTGACCCGCAGGGTAAAAACGCTTAAACTCCCTTTGAAAATAAACCCCGGATAACTTTAACTCCTTTATTTTCTCCGCAATACTGGGGTTTACTCGGCGTTTTAAATAAGCAAAGCGCTTGTTACTGTCATTCTTTAACAAACGACTGACTTTACCTCTAGGCAAAGCCAGAACCTTTTCCATTTGCCTTATTTTTTTCGCATCTGCCCCCTTTAACTGCTGGGGGTTAATCCAAACCGACTGAACAGGCGTACTAATTGCCAACGGTTCTGCATTTCGATCTACAATTTTCCCTCTATAAGCCGAAATAGGCATATCACTTATATGTCTGATATTCCCCTGATTTTTTAAAAAATCATTATTGACTACCTGAATATCTGTTGCCCTGTAAACCAGCGCGATCATGCCAAATAAAAGCAAGCCCTGAACCAATTTCTTTCTTAGCGGGAAATCGACTCCTGATTCTTCTCTCCTCTTCGCGTTGAAATGCTTCATTTATGGCTTTATATAAATAATATTTTCTCTTTTCGGCATCTGCAGTTTTAATTTATTTCGCGCTATCAGTTCTATCCGGTTATGCTCAGCTAAAGTCATTAGCTCCAATTGCAACTGCCCCCACTGTACTTCATAGTGATCCAGAGCCCGCTCCAACTTTTGAATTTCAATAAAAACCAGTCTCGACTGATATTTTGTGTAAATAACCGCCATTGCCGAGATAACCAGCATTACACTCAAACCTGCCACAACAACTGTCCATCTATCCACTTCAGACCTTTTCAGCCACTCGCATCACAGCACTTCTGGCACGAGGATTTTCTGCAATTTCTTCTGCTTTGGCCTTAATCGCTTTACCGACCTTTTTCAGCGTTCCTTTTTCTATATCCACCTCTTTTACCGGCAGACGGCCAGGATTATGTTTCGCTCCAGACTCATCCCGAATAAAGCGCTTGACTATCCTGTCTTCCAACGAATGGAATGAAATCACTACCAATCGACCTCCAGGTTTTAAAACCGTCAATGCCTGTTGCAAGACAGACTTTAATTGCTCCAACTCCTGATTAATCTCAATTCTTATTGCCTGAAAACTGCGCGTTGCCGGATGCTTATGTTTTTCCTTAAATGGCACTGCATCGTCTATCAGTTTTGCCAACTGTCCGGTTGTCGTAATGACACCATCCTCTCTAAAATCAACAATAGCTTTTGCAATTCTTCTGGCAAAACGCTCTTCACCGTAATCAAACAAAACCTTAACCAAATCCTTTTCTGATACTGTCGCCAGCCATTGTTGTGCAGACACACCTGAATTAGTATCCATCCGCATATCTAACGGGCCATCCTGCATAAAACTAAACCCTCTATCAGGATTGTCCAGCTGTGGTGATGAAACACCCAAATCAATCAATATGCCATCTACCAGCCCCAGGTATCCTTCTTTTTCTGCCACCGCCTGTAACTCAGAAAAACTGCTGTGACACAGTTTAAAGCGAGGGTCCTTTTGCATTTCCTGCGCCTTGATAGAGCTCACTGCCTCAGCATCCCTATCAAAGGCCAATAACCGGCCCTTATTACCCAGCTGGGTCAATACACCGCTACTATGCCCCCCGCGACCAAAGGTACAATCCAGATAGATACCGTCAGCTTTTATAGCCAATGCCTGCAGTACTTCTGCATACATAACGGGTAAATGCTTCAAGCCGCTGCCCCTAATCTAGAAGGACAAACCGGACAATTCATCCAGCCCATCAGTATCTTCACCCAGCATCCATTCATTTTCTTTATTATTCCAGGCATCTTCGCTCCATATCTCAAACTTGGAAAGCTGCCCGACCAAAACTACTTTCTTATCCATGCCGGCAAACTTTCTCAGCTTTTCAGGAACCAACATTCGCCCCTGAGCATCCATTTCACATTCAAAGGCATTGCCAATAACAAAACGACGCAATTTTCCAGCTGTTTTATTAAAAGTGGGCAGAGCATCAATCGTTCTTTCTGTTTTTTCCCATTCCGGTAAAGGGTATAACCAGAGGCAGCCGGGCTCGCCAATACAACGCTCATTGACAGCAATAGTTGCCACCAATCTACGCTCACAGCACTCTTGTAACTCCTCCCGATACCGGGTAGGAATTGCGAGACGGCCCTTCGCGTCTAAATTGATTGAACTAGCACCTCGAAACAAAATTTCCCCTCAACCTCTAAAAAATCCATTTAACACCACAATACAACATTTTTATTCCACTTTGCCTCACTATAGGTTTGAAAGACGACTTAGTCAAGATAGAATTCCGTTAGAATCTTTCTTTTTTGACAATGACTTAGCGCATTTTTTATGACCGCAAAAAATAGCTCAATTACATTAAAATAAATATAATGTGATATCAAAAAGTTAGTTAGTTTAGTTAAGGTGCTTTATTACTAATATTTTGAGACGAAACCATTACTGTGTAGTCAGTCACATTTGCCTAAAAACATCATTTTTGACGGCAGAATTTACCTGGAAGATAGAAATTTTCGATCGAATATAGAAGAAGCTGTATAGGCTAAAATACTTATATTTTTCAGCCAATTAGAAAACCAAGATAGATTTAAAAAAAGTTAAGAGCCGACCTATAAGCCGGGTTTTGTCGAGGACAGTCATTCATCTAGGCTGCAAGTCACCCTACAGCTCAAGCAATCTACCCAGAAACCGCGCGGACCACGCGTCTGTTTCTCTATTTGATCTTGCTCCGGGTGGGGTTTACCCTGCCACAATTGTTACCAATTGCGCGGTGCGCTCTTACCGACACCTTTTCACCCTTACCCAGCCCCTAAGCTTTTGCCTAACAAGAAATATGAAACTTACTAAATTTCACATAATAATTGTCACCAAAAGCTTAGGAACTGGGCGGTATATTTTCTGCGGCACTTTCCGTAAACTCACGCTTCCCAGGTATTACCTGGCACCCTGTCCTATGGAGCCCGGACTTTCCTCTATTATAAAATAGCGACTGCCCGGTCGACTCTTGAAGGCATTATACCGTAGTTCTTTATCAACACGACATTTAATAATAGAAAACAACAGTGTATTTGCTTATGATCAGCACAACAGGCAAACTAAATATGTGAACAACTACCCCACATTAACACTAAAACTAAGCGTTTTTACCTAAAAATATTCTACCTCTCGGCTTTTAACGCTCTAAACCAGTATCTGACTGATTAATTGCTAAAGCGGCTTGATAAAGCGATTTTTTACTTCCGCCGGTAACCTCAAGCGTCAAGGCAACAGCCGTTTTAACCGAACATTCTTTCAAAAGAACAGTCAATATATGCCGCTGCTCTTCTGACAGTTCCTTATTTGTTTTATCAATCACCGCCCCATCTACAATAACAACAAACTCACCTTTACGCATATTACCGTCCCGCTCAACCAATTCCAGTAAGTTTTGCAGACTATCTTTGACTATCGTCTCATGCAATTTTGTTATTTCTCTGGCAATCACGACCTGTCTATTCAACGGTAAAATTTCTGCCATATCCCGTAAAGTCGATAAAATCCGATGGCTGGATTCATAAAACACCCAAGTATGTTCATCATTCAGCTTTTCTTGAAAAAAATTTTTCCGGGCTGAAGATGTTCTGGGTAAAAAACCTTCAAACGTAAATCGGGTAACCGGTAAACCTGATGCCGATAAAGCCGCTATAAGCGCACAGGCTCCAGGTATAGGCACAACATCAACCTCGGCATTTTTAGCCATTTGCACCAAAGGCATGCCAGGATCACATAACAAAGGTGTACCTGCATCCGAAACCAGAGCAATGGATACACCATTTTGAAGTTCTGACACAAGCCTTTCTGAAATCTTATCTTCATTATGTTGATGTAATGACAAAAGCTTATTGCTGATACCATAATGATTTAACAGCGCCTTAACATGACGGGTATCTTCTGCTGCAATCAAATCGACATTTTTTAAAATTTCAACAGCTCTAAAGCTAAAATCTGCTAAATTACCTATAGGTGTGGCAACTACGTATAATTTGCCATATTGATTTGACATTCTGCTCTCACTCTGACATGGACCAACAAAGGTACGACCATCTATGAGCCGTTACTATATAATATTTCTGATTTTCAGTATCACTGCGCTTTATGCATGCACATCCAGCCCTGAGCGCAAACCGTTTAATGCTGCGGAACAGCTTAAACAACAGGGCAGTCCCCAGAAGGCAGCCGAATTATATCAACATTGGGCCGAAACCCAGCCTGATAATGAAAATCAATATCGTCTAAAAGCCATCGACCTATTACTGGAGGCGGGTAATGGCAATACTGCAAAAGCATATGCTGATGCCTTACAACAAGCCAGCCTAACCAAACCCCAACAAAGCTATCTGGCACTATTAAATGCGGAAATCAGTCTTAACTTCGGCAATGCCGAAATGGCCTTATCTCACTTAAACAGTATTCAGCTGGAACACTTAACAACCGAGCAGCAAATAAAGTTCTATAAAGCCCAAGCTTTTTCTCATTCCCTGACAGGTGATTTAATTAGTAGCGTAATCTCCAGAATATCGCTCAACCAACTACTGCCTCCTGCACTGCAGGTTAAAAATAGCACAGCAATTCTGGAAACATTAAGCCTGCTATCAGATGCGGCCATTCAATCACAACAAACTAACGCATCCAACATCCTGAAAGGCTGGCTGGATTTAACTCTTATATTGAAACAACATCAAAAAACTCCCGATAATTTTAATATTGCACTTGAAAATTGGAAAACCCTGTATTCATTACATCCGGCAAATAACGGCTTTCTACGGAATTACTTTAGCAAACCCTTAAATGCGTTTTCCCCTCCATCCGCTATTGCCATTTTGCTACCGGATACCGGCCCTTATGCCAAAGCGGCTCAAGCCATTTATGAAGGTTTTATGGCGGCCTATTACCAGGATAACACCCTTAACAAACCCAGCCTTCGATTTTATGACAGCGGACAAGGCAGCATTGCTAATTTATACCATCAAGCAGTTGCTGAAGGAGCAGAACTGGTCATAGGCCCGCTCAGCAAACAAAATATAAGGCAACTCGCCGACGCATCAGAATTTAAAATACCTGTCCTAGCTTTAAACCAAATACCTGAACTCAGTAAAAGCAACTTTTTTCAATTTGGCTTAAACCCGGAAGATGAAATTGATCAAATAACAGGACAGGCTATGCTTGATGGCTATAAAAAAGCCCTTATTCTGACACCGGATACAGATCAAGGCTTGCGTATAGCCAAATATTTTTCCGAATACTGGCAACGAATTAATGGTATCGTTTTAGAAAGCCAAAGTTACAACCCTAAGGCGACCGATTTTTCCGAATCAATCAAGTCATTGCTTAATTTAAATGAAAGCCTACAGCGCTACCATAAAATCAGAAAATTGATTCCTTTTGCAAAATTTACACCGCGCCGTCGACAAGATGTCGATGTGATTTTTCTTAACGCCGATAATATTACCGCACGATTAATCAACCCCCAACTGCGTTTTTATCACGCCAATCATGTACCGGTTTATGCCACACCGGATATATATACCGGCATACAACAACCCACTCAAGATATAGATCTTAACAACATTACCTTTTGTGATGCCCCTTGGTTTTTTGATAGTTATTATCTGGGCAAACCAAGCCAGACTGACTTACAAGGCAAAAGCCAGCAATTTCCTAACCAGTACTTAAGACTCATTGCACTGGGTATTGATGCATATAACCTGGTTGAGCATTTAAATAATCTAGACAATATTCAATACCAGGGAGCAACAGGCCATCTTCTATTAACCGGACAAAACAAAATCAAAAGGAACCTGATCTGTGC
Organism: Methylococcaceae bacterium; assembly: GCA_050303415.1. Classification (GTDB taxonomy): domain Bacteria; phylum Pseudomonadota; class Gammaproteobacteria; order Methylococcales; family Methylomonadaceae; genus JBNLBS01. The sequence continues at coordinate 163,071 of JBNLBS010000001.1, forward strand.
CAAATTTTCTCAAGGTGTTCCAATACCTTTAGATTTAAAACAAGACTCTCCAGAAGTGACTGAAGTCATCTACGAAACCGATAATGTCCTTACTGAATAAGTTTCGTGCCCCACATTTAATCCGTGGTCAAGCATCAGAACAATTGGCACACGATTTTCTTGTTGACAAGGGATTCAAGTTAATTTGCCGGAATTTTCGCTGTAAACAGGGGGAGCTTGATCTGATCATGACGGATAATAAAACCTTGGTTATTGTCGAAGTCAGATACCGAAAAAATGACAAATATGGTAGTGCTGTAGAAAGCATTACGGCTAAAAAGCAATCTCGAATAATTGCTGCCAGCCATGTTTATTTGGACAAACATCCCACAAAAGGCCCTATTCGTTTTGATATAATCGGTATTTCCGGTAATAACGAAATTAACTGGATAAAGAACGCATTTTAACTTGATCTCTATTGCATGAGCTTACAAAACCAAATCATCAATCATTTTTCGGATAGCATCCAAACTCAACAGGACAGCCTGAACAATCTGGGTGAGATTATCGAGTTTGCATCGCAACGCTTGGTTGCCACTCTACTGAACGATAACAAGGTATTAACCTGCGGTAACGGTCGCTCCGCTGCCATTGCGCAGCAGTTCTCCTCCATCATGCTCAATCATTTTGAGCGCGAACGCCCACCTCTTCCCGCTATCGCGCTTAACACAGACACAAGTACATTAACTTCCATTGCCAATGATTACCATTTTGATGATATTTTTTCCAAACAATTGCGTGCACTCGGTCAAAGTGGCGATATTCTGTTAATTTATTGTACTAACGGAAATTCTGCAAACCTACTAAAAGCCATTTCTACCGCACACGATAAAGATATTGCGGTTATTGCGCTGATTGGTCATGAAGGCGGTATGATTTCCCCCTTGTTAAATGAGACTGATATAGAAATTCGCGTTCCCTCAAATTCCAACGCCCGCATACATGAACTTCATTTGCTAATCACCCATTGTCTTTGCGATTTGATCGACCATCAATTATTTGGCGGATAACATGAAAAAAATACTATTACTGCACGCAATAATTTACTTCTTGCTAACAGGCTGTTCCACTATCGGTACCATGGGCGCAGAGCTATCCGGCCTGTCTTTTTTCCACGATCGTCGTAATAGTGAAATTATTTTAAAAGATGAACGCATTGAGCTTAATGCCAGTATCGAATTAAACAGCGACGAAAACATACGCAACCAAACCCATTTCAATGTCACCTCATACAACGGTATTGTACTGGTTACAGGTGAAGCCCCCACAGTCGAACTTAGAAACAGAATAATTGATATAGTCAGGGTTATTTCCGGGATTAAACTGGTTCACAACCATTTACGTGTGGCCGAACCAAGTTCAACTGCTGATCGGACAGCAGACTCCCTTATAACCGGAAAAGTAAAAACAGCATTGACCAAAGTGCGCAATTTAGCTGGTTTTGATGCCACACGGGTTAAAGTAGTTACCGAAAATAAAACTGTATACTTAATGGGACTACTTCATCGTAGTGAAGGTAATGTTGCCACAGAAATAGCCAGAAGAGTAAGCGGTGTTGAAAAAGTCGTCAAGATTTTTGAGCTGATTCCCTAACCTGAATGAATAATTCATGAAAGGTGTCAAACTTCTGAATCATCTAATCCATCAAAAGTAATTTATAGGTAAAGAATTTCTTTACGGAGCCTATGAAATATCCGGGTCAGAAAGATAAAACATCGTTGATACATTCATCTATATGAATCAAACATTATTTTCTTTCTAATAACTGTTCATTATTACTTAAAACTACTACATCAATGACATTACAGAAAGCAATTTTATTTTCCCTGGCCGAGGCAAAATGACTGGCAGAGCAATCTAAATACGTTTGACTCTCAGTTCACACAAGTACAGTCGTCTTACCCTACTGCCACAAAAAACAGGCCATGATATTTTGATATTGGTATCCGTAAAATGTTCGACAAATGCCAGTTGATCACGAGTTAGAATATTTAAAGTACAAACCCCGCCTGTCTTTATCTTCTTATTGGCTAATTCATTTGGAATGATACAAAAGGCCAGTATGACAAGATCAATTCTGATATCTTTTCAATCGCTTTATCAATCCACCAATTTAATTCTCATCGAGAGATCTATAGCCTGAATATTTTTGGTTAATGCACCGGTGGAAATAAAATCAACCCCCGTTTGAGCTATAACTCGAATATTTTCCAAATCAATATTTCCCGATGCTTCCAGCTCTATATTTCCTGTATTATTCTTAACCGCTTCAGCCAGCTCTTCCAGACTAAAGTTATCCAGCATTATTCGATCTGGCTTAGCTGCTTGTGCCAGATAAAACTCCTGTAGGGACTCCACCTCCACCTCAACGGGTACCGAACTGTTTTTACGAGCGAGCCTAACGGCATTTTCAATGCTGCCAGCCGCAATAATGTGATTTTCTTTGATTAACACAGCATCAAACAAACCAATACGATGATTAACACAACCACCACAAGTTACGGCATATTTTTGAGCTCGACGTAAACCAGGAATCGTTTTACGTGTATCCAGCACTTTACATTGCGTATCCGCAACCGCATCCGCATACCGCCTTGAAACAGTCGCGGTAGCCGATAAAGTTTGTAATAAGTTTAAAGCGGTTCGTTCACCGGTTAGCAAATGCCTGGCTGAACCATGAATTCTGCATAATACTTTACCAGCTTGAACTAACTGTCCCTCCTGCTGTAACCAATCAATCTGAATACCTTCATCCAGTTTTTTAAAAACCGCATCAAACCATTGTTGGCCACACAACACCATTGCCTCACGCGTAATAACTTCGGCTTCTGCAAGAAGTTGCTCAGGAATGATGGCTGCTGTTACATCTCCTGTACCAATATCCTCTTCTAAAAAAAAACTTACATCCTCAGCGTTAAAGCGCTCCATCATGAGAGATAACCTTACCAAATACATATTCCATAAAAGGACGATTATCCCATTCCAAAATAGTCACAACACCTGAGTTTAAACGCTTCAATAATTCGTCAAGCGTTATCTCAAGAAGTTTTGCACCACTTTTAGCAACGAATACATAATCATCCGATATTGAGCTTTTCCAACTCAATTTACCCCAACGTACCGCAGTTTCCGATTCAAACATTAACCAATTATTCAACTCAAGCCCTTGTGGTAAATCTTGTTCTTGCATCGAATCAACTACCGGCGAAGACATAGATTGTTGCCTGATTTTTTCAGGCCCTACTTTGACATCTGTATCAGTAGGCGCTTGCTTATTCATCAGGGCGGTATGAAAAACAGAAAGCTCTTTAAAAAACTTATCTTTCTCTTGTTTATCGTATGAAATAATATCAAGCCCAGCCTGCAAATTTATCATCATTTTAGGCAAAAATGCTAAAACCTGGCTTCTGTTTTCTTCATTTGCGGGTAATGAGGCACTCATCACCAAACGATCCATCGTTTTAACTGCTTTTTCCCATAAACCTTTAGTTTCGGCTTTTTTAACATGAGCCACCAGCAATACGTCATGCCAGACATTATAAAGAAAATCCGTTACTAATTCCGGTACATTATGTCCGAACACACTATTATCTATTGTCTGAGCGACGTAATCCTTGGCCAAAGCCATTATTTCCTTATTTTGTGCTAACTGAATGGTCCGTTGCTCTACAAGGTTGCTACGTTGCTTGATTTTTTCAACAAACTCAGTCAGTTCATGCGCTTCCTGGCGGCAAACATCTATTCGACAATGGCTGATTATTTTTGACACAGACTTTTCTATTTTTTTAAAAATGGTTTTATCATGATGATCTTGCACATTCAAAAACACTACCGCTTCATACAAGCTATTCATGAGTTGCATAATTGGATGAGTCAAATTAATCGCACTCAGGTCGGACAACATAAGTTCAGCAAACACCGGTTCCAACGGCATAAGTACTTTTTTTACTGCAGCTGATAACTTTTTATCCCGGCTAATTTCATTAAAAGCTATTGAAACAAAATCCAGAACATCCTCATGACTTCTTGCCAGGCCTTTTTGAATCTGAGCCTCAGAACTAGTCTCAAGCAGGTCAATCAAACGCCATTTCAAAGGTTTTTGGATCGAGGTCGAAATTAAATCGGTGGCATGTCGCTGCCTTAGTTCAACTAAAGCTCTTTTAAGATCAGTCAGTTTATAAAGATCTTCCGAAAAACAGGGGACACAAGCATAAGCCGATGCTGTTTGCCTTGCACGCAAATAGTCCAGTTTTTTTTGCAATGCAAAAAAATCCTCTGAATACTGATTTTCATCATTAAGGTCGAACTCAACTTCGGTTGCCTGTTCAGGTTCAACATTAACCACCTGATAAGGCACTGGCTGCTGCGTCGCTTTATCAAGTTCAACATTTTTAATGAGCTCCCGATAGATAAACCCCATCTGTTGGGCAACATTAACGGCAAAGGCTTTATATAAAGCAATACGATAATCAGGCTCCAGATCATGATTCTTTATCACATTGACAAAAATATTGAGTAGCTGCTCGACTGCAATGGGATTTTCCTGTGTTTTAATCGATTGCAGGCCATACATCTTTGCCAATAGCGGATTAATTCGGGCAACTTCACCAAAATACTTCTGATTACACTCCCTGATAATCTGATTGATTGCGTAACTTTCTTCAACAGATTTCGCTTTAGCTAATTTTGCCTTATGCAAATTGACGATTACTTTATTTTCCTGCCCCAGACAACCTTGCTCTAAAAGCAACAAAACCTGCGCTAAATATTCATTTTGTATTGCTGTCCTTTGCTCGCGCAAATACGTATAAACCTGCGCAAATTCCTGTTTATTGGTTTTACTCAGTTGAATGCCCGCTTCGACTTCCAGTCGACGACAAAAATCAGTGACCAGCTGTTCAAAAAAGTCAAAGAAGATGGCTTTAACCTGAGCAAAAATTTGTTGATTCATATGATTTTGCTGATGATTTTTTGCTTGCTGTTGATTGTTCATAGCAACACCTAGACCTTCAAAGTACTGAACCATTCAAAAGCAATTCAATACTATTGTAAAATACACATTTTTATCATAACGCTATTAATAGGCAAAAATTGTGATAAGTTCACATATTCTTGATTTTTATTTAATTTTCTAATGAAAGTAAACAACCACTGGTTATCAACAGCTGAACGTATTCCTTCACCCAATTACGATAACCGTAGCGATGAAAATGATATTTCATTAATTGTGATTCATTGTATAAGTCTACCACCAGGCGAATTTGATACAAACTATATTAATCAGCTTTTTTGCAATCAATTAAATCCGCATGAGCATAATTACTTTAAACAAATACACCAACTTACCGTTTCCGCCCACCTGTTAATCAAACGCTCTGGAGAACTTGTTCAGTATGTTCCCTTTAATAAACGTGCCTGGCACGCAGGAGTATCCTGCTTTAACGGCCGGGAAAAGTGTAATAATTTTTCCATCGGCATTGAGCTGGAAGGAACGGAAGATATTGATTATACTACCGATCAATACCAAGCACTGGCCAAAACAATTAAAACACTGTTTAAATACTATCCAAAATTGACAATGAAAAATATCACGGGGCACAGCGATATTGCTCCGGGTCGGAAAACCGACCCCGGAAACTCGTTTAAATGGGAAAAGCTTTATGCTTTATTAGCTGACTAAAGTATGGCTCAGTCTTCCTGTGTTTCTGGCCTGGCAAAACCGAATGATTCCAGCAACATGAGAAAAACACCCAATGTAATAGCCGAATCGGCAATATTAAATGCCGGCCAGTGCCAGTTTTGATAATACACATCCAAAAAATCGATAACATAACCATAAGCCACTCGATCAATCAGATTACCAATGGCGCCCCCCAAAATTAAGGACAAAGCTACAGCTAATAGTGTTTCATGCTTTTCAAGGCGAGCAATCCACACGGCAATAACAGCACTAACCACAATAGCCAAACAAGCAAAAAACCAGCGTTGCCAGCCTCCCGCTTCACTCAAAAAACTGAACGCAGCTCCTGTATTATGAACATAGGTCAAGTTAAAAAAAGGCACAAGATCTATGGATTGATAAAGTTGCATGGCTGATTTTATGGCAATTTTACTTGCCTGATCCAGCACAATTGCAACAACAGACAACCACAACCACTTTAACATACTGCTCCCTCCCTTTTCAGATCAAGCAAACTGACGCTGTTCGCCTTCACCGGCCACATTTTCCACACACCGTCCGCATAATTCAGGGTGTTCGGCATTTGCCCCCACATCTTCACGCTGATGCCAACAGCGCACACATTTTTCATGCTTAGAAGCAGTGACTTTTAATTTAATGCCTTCCAGTTCGGTCTCAATTGCATCAGCCGCACAGACATCAAGTTTTTTAACCGTTGCCGCTGAGGTAATAAAAATATACTGCAACTCGCCAACCAATTGGTTTAAGGCAGCATAATATTCATCATTACAATACAACTCAACTTCGGCATTTAACGATGCACCAATATCACCCTTTCCACGCAACTGCTCCAGCTCTTTACTGACCGCTGTACGCACAGCCATGACCTTAGCCCAGAATTCGCGATTCATTGCACTATCACTGTCTAACTCAACCAAACCTTGATACCAGGTTTCCAGAAAGATGGATTCACCACGCTCACCCGGCAAATACTGCCAGATTTCATCGGCAGTATAGCTGGTGATAGGAGCCAACCATCTGGCCAACGCCTCAACTACATGATACATAGCGGTCTGTGCAGAACGACGCGCCAACGCATCTTCTTTAACCGTGTACTGGCGATCTTTAATCACATCCAGATAAAAACCGCCCAGGTCTATGGCACAAAAATGATGTACTTTTTGATAGATCTGATGGAACTGGTAGCTTTCATAAGCACTGATAACTTCCTGTTGTAGACCATACGCTCTATCCATTACCCACCGATCCAGTGCCAGCATATTTTCTGTAGCAACCGTATGTTGAGCAGGATCAAAACCATCCAGATTCGATAATAAAAAGCGTGCCGTATTACGTAAACGACGGTAAACATCGGCTGCACGTTTTAAAATTTCATCCGAAACGGTCATTTCACCGCGATAATCCGTAGCAGAAACCCATAGACGCAGTACATCCGCACCCAAAGACTTCATAACGGTTTGTGGCGCAACTACATTACCACTGGACTTGGACATTTTCTTGCCGTTGGCATCCACGGTAAAACCATGCGTCAGTACCGCTTTATATGGAGCCACATCATTCATGGCAATGGATGCCAGTAATGATGATTGGAACCAGCCTCGATGTTGATCAGAGCCTTCCAGATACAGATCGGCAGGAAAAGTCAGCTGTTCTCGGCGATTCAATACACAAGCATGCGTTACACCGGAGTCAAACCAGACATCCAGGGTATCCTGCATTTTTTCATATTGCTCGACATCATCACCTAATAAATCTGCTTTATCCAGCTCAAACCAGGCTTCAATACCTTTGTCTTCTACCCGCTGAGCCACCTTCTCGATCAAAGCATCCGTTTCCGGGTGCAAGTCGCCCGTTTCTTTATGGACGAACAGGGCAATCGGCACACCCCAGGTTCGCTGCCTGGAAACACACCAATCCGGACGGCTTTCGATCATACTTTCAATTCGCGCCTGTCCCCAGTCTGGAATCCATTGCACCTGCTTAACCTGATTCAAAGCCTTATCCCGCAAACCATTCTGATCCATGGAGATAAACCATTGTGCCGTCGCACGAAATATAATCGGGGTTTTGTGGCGCCAGCAATGCGGATAACTATGCAGTAAAGCTTCTTCGTGAACCAACTTGCCTCTTTCCTGCAAGACCTCAAGCACATGATCATTTGCACTAAAAACATGTTCACCGGCAAACAATTCCGTATTTGACAAAAACACACCATTGTCACCAACAGGATTATCGACAGGCAGGCCGTATTTCATGCCCACTACATAATCCTCCTGACCATGACCGGGGGCAGTATGTACGGCACCGGTACCGGCATCGGTAGTCACATGGTCACCTAAAATAATCGGCACCTGGCGGTCATAAAAAGGATGCTGCAACATTTGCTTTTCCAAGGCATCGCCCTTGCAATAAGCAATTACATGATAGTCTTCAATGCCATAGCGCAGCATAGCATCTTTTAATAAGGCTTCAGCCAGTACCAGACGCTCTTTGTTACCGTTTTGCTCACACTGAACAATAGCATATTCCAAATCAGGATTTAAACAAACGGCCTGATTGGCAGGCAATGTCCAAGGCGTTGTGGTCCAGATAACCACCGATAAATCGCCTTCACCTTCATGTTCCGGTGCATGTTGACAGCTGCCGATAAAGGCTGCTTCATCCAACACTTTAAATCGCACGTCAATCGCCGGGGAATGTTTATCTTCATATTCCACTTCCGCCTCAGCCAAAGCCGAACCACAATCGGTACACCAATGCACCGGCTTGGCGCCTTTACTTAAATGGCCTTTACTGCTGATTTTACCCAATGAACGAACAATATCGGCTTCAAAAGCATAATCCATCGTTAAATACGGATTATCCCATTCACCCAAAATTCCCAGACGAATAAATTCATCTTTCTGCATTTTGACTTGCTTGGTGGCATATTCACGACAAGCCCTACGAAAAGCCGCCGCCGGAATTTTTACATCGGCCTTGCCAACCTTTTTTTCCACCATCAATTCAATTGGCAGGCCATGACAGTCCCAACCAGGAACATAAGGCGCATCAAAACCCGACATGGTTTTTGATTTAAGAATAAAATCCTTTAAAACTTTATTAACGGCATGCCCAATATGAATTGCACCATTTGCATAGGGAGGGCCATCATGCAAAATAAATTTAGGTCGGCCCGCAAATTCTGCTCTGATTTTTTTATACAAATCAGCTTCATTCCATTTTTTTAGACGCTCCGGTTCACGTTGTGCCAGATTTGCTTTCATTGGAAAAGCTGTCTTGGGTAAATTCAGTGTTTTTTTATAGTCCATCGTCATAAATCTTAAAAATCAGCAAAAAACTTTTTAGCTACAATTACGTCTTTATCAATCTGTTGCTTTAATTCCTCCAACGACTGAAAACGTATTTCATTCCGGATTTTTTCCTTAAAATGTACTTCAACATAATGTCCATATATTTCTTTATCAAAATCGAACAAGTGCGTTTCTAATATCACTTTTGAGCCACCATCAACCGTTGGCCGAGTTCCCACATTGGCAACACCGGGCAATTCACGTTCGCCGACACCGGTCATAGTCACCGCATACACACCTTCAATTGGTGTATTTTTTCTAAACATCTGGATATTTGCGGTTGGAAAACCGATGGTTCTTCCTCGCTTATGTCCATGGGCAACCCGACCACATACCGAATATGAACGTCCCAGCAATAATTTGGCCATTGCCAGCTCACCGTCTCCCAGAGCATCCCGAATCAAAGTACTGCTGACTCTGTGTCCCGAAACCAGAAAAGAATCCGTGGCCTCAACATTAAAGCCATATTCTTTTCCCTTTTCTTTAAGCATGGCAAAATTTCCACGCCGGGCCTTGCCAAAATGAAAATCATCCCCCACCACCAGGTGCTTTACATTTAGCGTATTAATTAAAACTTCTTTAATAAAATCTTCAGCATCATAATTTGAAAATTTTTGATTAAATCTTAATATCAATAAGTTATCAACTGGCAATTGAGCAAATTGTATAGCTTTTTCACGCAACCGCATTAATCTTGACGGAGCATTTTCACCCAAAAAATACTCCAACGGCTGAGGCTCAAACACCATTACCACCACCGGCAAGCTCATCTCTTGGCCTTTTTGGGCCAATTTTTTTATCACCTGCTGGTGACCTAAATGCACACCATCAAAATTCCCGATGGTTAATACACAACCTCTTTTTAAAGGCTCTAAATGAGCCAACCCCCGAATAATTCGCATGAAAATTATTTGATAAAAACTTTAGATTTTACCATTAACCTTGCTTACGCTACATATTTATTATTAGACACCCACATTACTTCTACACTTCATTGCTAAATCCATTTAATTACCCTCAATCCATAAAGTGAACTATAAATTTATATTTAGCAATAACCAAGGAATAGAATAAACATTATAAGCGGCGACAGTATTGAATAACGGTCGGATATATGCACACTTGATTGTTAAAAATTCAGTATAAAATCTGTCGATACTAGGAATTGCCGATCACTAGAGCCTGAGTTATATGCTTGCCAGCCATCGCTGATGTCGTAACGAATACTGGGGCGAACAGTGACCCAAGACTGAGGTTTCCAGTTTAAGCCTAGTGTACCTGCATAATAATTAGCTGCATGGCCAAATTGTACAGGGTGCCGCGCAGGGAAGCCAACCCGCGCACCATCATCATCCCGAAACCATTCCAGACGCACGCCTAGACTCAAATCCTCAGCCAAATTGACATTTAGAAACCCAACCAGACTATACCATTCTGCACTCGTGTTAGCTTCGGAATTGTCGACCCAGCCATAATCGTGTTGAAAGGTGTAATGCCAGATTTTACCAATATCCTGTTTAATAACGATACTATAAAGATTGGCATCCGGCTCGTTCTTTGCACTTAAACTTCCATGCGTGCCGGTTATGGCAATTGAGGTTCCGGTTTGAATCGATGAAAAACTGATTCCACCAACAAACCCCCAGTTTTCCAGGTAATGTTGAAAACTACCATCCCACCCGGCATAAGGACTGCCCGTTACCGCGCCCAGCTGTAAATCAAAACGGTCAAAAAACTTATAATTAAACAATATCCCCGTGTGAGAAAAAGGTTCAGCAAATTGCATAGTATAGGAGCGGGAATAAAAAAAATTATTGGGGGCTGTTACTGTTTCAGTACCGACAATTGTATAAAATTCGCCTAGCTTGATTCGTAATCCCTCGCCGATGGGTGCCAATATATCAAGATATGCCTGAGGAAAGGCTATTCCATAAATGCTCTGGTGTAACAAATGTGAATCCCAATGGTTACCTGGGTCACCCATTGAGCGCGTATAAAAAGCATCACTGCCAAAGACAAAGTCAAGCCGCCCACCCCAACTCCACTGACTCACCTTACCCCCTACCTCTGGATCCCTCTCCAGAAGCAAATACAATTGATTTAATTGCAATTCATTAGACCTGTCTGAAAAACCTACGGGTCCATTAAAGTGATTATCGGGGTGATCAGGATTAATCGCCACACCACCATTTAACCAACCGTCAACATTTACGCCCCATTGTTCCAACAGACTGGTTTCTGTGCTTTTGGGCTGAACAAGAAATTTATACAGCCCTTCATTGGCAGAACCATCTACAACACTACAAACAGCCAGCGCTAGCAAAAGTAAAGTTCGGGCTGCAACCGAAAGTCCATATTTTAAAATTTGGTCTTGATATCCATACAATCCTATATAACTGTTAAGGCATGATTTTCCACACATAGATACAGCTGTCAGGCTAAAACCCAACACCCCCCTTAATTAATCAATTCTAAATAAAACAAATCTCCCTGAAATTTTCAGCATCAAACTCACTTAATCTTTTTTCCCTTAAAGATTAACATTGAAAATACAATAGTATCGATACGATATTATTTCAAGGGGTCCGACTTGCCTTGCTGGAATCAATTTACTTGCGTGTTATCAGACAACCGATAGTGATTGCTCTAGTAAAGAAAGTTGAAAGGTTTTTGTAAGGTAGTATCGATACAATACTATCTGAACGGTCAATTAGGTACTGGCTGTTAATCAGTTGTTTTTTTAACTGTGAAGATTCAGGCATAAACCGTATGAAAAAAATCACACGCTACTGGTTATGGATATTAATTTTTGCAGTAATCCTTGCTCCCGATGCTGTTATATGGCTGATGCATCATCTGATTGTGGGGATATTTGAAATATTGGAAGCAATCCTGGATGAAATCGTAGAGCATTTCTTTCATACCGATAGGCACACAACCCAAATCATTGTGTTTTACATCATGTTCGGAATGTTTGCCTACCTTGCTTATAAAGCGGTGAGACTGTGCCAACATAAATTCACAGAACTGAAAACACTTTATCCATTTTGGAGCGAACAAATTAAGAGTTATTGGCAGCAACAATCTATACCCAAAAAGCTCAGAGTTGTCTGCAGTATTGTAGGCGTTTTAGGCGTGAGTTACTTAATGTTTTAAACAAGCCTCTTGCCAGCTTAAAATAAGGAAAAAAGATGAATTCGTTTGAAAAATTATTACAACAAAATCAACGGTGGGCATCTGAAAAAAAACAGCAGGATTCTAGTTTTTTCGAAAATTTATCCGAAACCCAATCACCGGAATTTTTATGGATAGGTTGTTCAGATAGCCGGGTGCCGGCAGAAGTAGTGGTCAATGCTCAACCAGGCGAAATTTTTAATCATCGAAATATTGCCAATCAAGTGATTCATACCGACTTTAATTGTCTAAGTGTGTTGCAATATGCCGTCAACAGATTAAAAGTTAAACATATAATTGTTTGTGGTCATTATAACTGTGGCGGCATACAAGTCGCGCTAAAAAACCAATCACCCCAAGCGGTTCAAACCAACAAATGGCTGATGCACATCAAAAACACTTACCGCTTGCATCAACGTGAACTGGATAATATTCAAGGTGACAATAATCGGGTGAACCGCTTGGCCGAACTGAACGTAATTGAACAGATCCATTCATTGGCTCACACGTCTATTATCCAAAAAGCCTGGCATGAAGAGGAAATACCTATGCTTCATGGCTGGATGTATAACTTGCACGATGGATTGATTCAACCACTAATTTGTCTATCGCCTGAAACTAAATTAATAGACTCGATTTTTCAATATGAAGAAAAAACGGAGCAAAAGCTTATTGATGTGGCAAAAGCAAATTATCTGGATGATCCGGAGCTTAATCACTGCAATAGACGTTTCGGTACCTAGTGACGACAATCATTTACATAAATACCTAGCGGTAGGTCTGGCCAAGACAATTCAAGAGGAAAATAAAGTTTCTGGAAATCATTCAGATACACACAGGATTACAAAACAGACATAAGTGAATAATTTGATCACCATCCGCATGAAATATATGGTCAAGTATCAGGAACCCAGTTTCCTTATGCAGGGATTAAAACAATGAACGAAAGCGATACCCCCCCAACCAGCTACAGATTTTTTCGTTATCAATCATTTTACTGTCAACGTTATTGCTCGTAAACGGTAAGGTTATTTCAAAATGTTCGGCAATCTCGCGCCACATCAAGGCCTTACCATCGCTTAGATTGAAGCGCTCTCCACGCAAATTACGGTCATCGCTCAACAAGCATTTGGTAATATCAGTAATATCATCGACATGAATTAAGTTGACACGCTTGTCCGGCGTTTTGATTAAACCTTTCTTTAACCAGTCTAAAGGCTGCCGGTTCGGCCCGTAAATACCGGATAAAACCAGTATTGTAGCCCCCTGCTCGCGTAACCACTCCTCGCCCAAGACTCGTTCCCTAGACAAATTCAGAGATTGACTTTCATTGATCCATTGCCCCTGCTCCAGCACTAAGTAACAGGAGCTGCTGGCATAGACAAACAGTTTGTTTACATTCGATAACTTAGCCCGATAAAAAGCCTTGACCTGTTCCAACGGTGCCGCAGGAAAAGTCCAGACCACATTTTCGCCCGGCTGAATATTATTCCAGCTCTGCCTGTCTTGCAGATTAAAATAAAGACATTCTTGCGCTACGCTTTTTTCATTTGAACAATAAGTCTGAACTGCCTCAAGTTGCTGAGCCAGCCTACTGCCCACATAGCCGCCGCCCAGTATCAAACATTTTTCTGTCATTATTTTTATCGTCCAGAATTACAGGATAGATTAATCGAATCCGAATTAATTGTCAGACATCAGATCTACCTGGACAACAAATGCCTTGGTCTGATACCGGACAGCAACAGTGATAAAAAATAGACACTGGCTGCACTTACAATATATACAGCCAGATTAATCGCCCGTTCCAAAGCGTCCCAATGCAGCCACCAGTTTGAATCGACAAAATGATACAAACCAAACGCCATAATTGAATTGGCTAAAATCACTCGCAGCATAAATAATCGCCAGCCTCTGGCCGGCCTATAAACTCCCTCTTTAAGCAAACGCCTTAACAATAAAGAGGCATTAAAATATGCCCCCAATGACGTCGCCAATGCCAACCCAGCATGAGCCAAAGGAAAAACCAGTGCCAAATTTAAAAACATATTGGCAATCATGGCATAAATGCCATATTTAACCGGGGTTTTCATATCCTTACGCGATGAAAACCCCGGCACCAACACCTTCACCAGAATAAACCCCAGCAAACCAATCGAATAAGCCATTAAGCTTCGTCCGGCCAAATCGACATCCGTAGCACTAAAAGCATCATATTGAAATAACGTAAACAGCATCGGTTTGGCTAACATTAGCAAGCCAATGGCTGCCGGCAAACCGATGACCAGCACCAGCCTTAACGCCCAGTCCAGAGATTTTGAAAATGCCACCTCATCTTCAGCAGCATGATTTTTAGACAAATTTGGCAAAATAACTGTCGCCAAAGCGATACCAAACACTCCCAGAGGGAATTCAACCAATCGGTCCGAATAATATAACCAGGACACACTGCCTACGGTTAGAAATGAAGCAATCAAAGTATCCAGTAACAGGTTAATCTGGGTAATGGAGACACCAAAGATAGCCGGCAGCATTAATTTCATAATGCGTTTAACACCGTCATCCATAAAACCAAAACGCAATCTGGGCAACAGGCCTAAACGCATCAATGCCGGAAATTGAAACAACAATTGCACCACACCGGCAATAAATACCCCCCAGGCTAATGCTATAACCGGTTCCGGCATCAACGGAGCCAACCAGACTGCGGCCGATATTAAGCAAATATTTAAAAACACCGGCGTCAAAGCCGGTATAGCAAATTTGCCATGACTGTTTAAGATGCCGCCTGCAAATGCCACCGATGAGATAAAAAACAAATAAGGAAAGGTTATTTTCAGCATTTGTACTGCCAAGTCATACTGATTCCCTTCCCATAAAAAACCTGGTGCAAATAACATGATAACCACCGGTGCGCCAACGACACCAACAATAGTCACCAGCATTAATACCAGCGCTAATGTACCAGCGGTTCTATCAATAAATGCTTTTAATACCGCTTGACTGCCTTGCTCTTTATACTCTGACAAAACCGGAACAAATGCCTGGGCAAAAGCGCCTTCAGCAAATAGACGCCGTAAAAAATTGGGAATTTTAAAAGCTATAAAAAATGCATCCATACCCGTTCCCGCACCAAACAATTGTGCGAATAACATATCCCGTATAAAACCCAGTATTCGTGATAACATTGTCATACTACTGACAATGGCTGTTGATTTAAAAAGCTGCTTGCTCAATGACACATCCTTAAAAAATTATTATCAACAATAATTGAAAATTTAAAAAACATAGCATATTAAGTTGACAATAATAGCATTTATAAAGATAATACCGGGCTCTTAATTAATTATTCAGAAGAATCGATCTACTATGGCTAATTCAGCACAAGCTAAAAAGCGCGCGCGTCAAGCGGAAAAACGCCGTATTCGCAACGCAGGACAACGTAGCAACCTACGCACATTCATCAAAAAAGTTATTGCTTCAGTTGAAGCGGGCGACAAAGAAACAGCTCAAACCGCCTTCAAAACTGCAGTACCTTTAATCGATTCAGCTGTCAATAAAGGCCTTATACATAAAAATAAGGCTTCACGCAGCAAAAGCAGACTTAATGCTAAAATTCGCGCAATGGCATAACTAACTGCATATAAATCTAAAAAGGCCGGATATATTTGAATATATCCGGCCTTTTTTTATGCTCGAAAATTTATTCCAAACCTCAAAGAACTATATCAGCACCATATTATCACGATGAATCAATTCAGCATCATCAGAGTAGCCTAATATTTGTTCAAACTCTGAACTGGGCTTACCAATAATTAGCACCACCTCTTTACAACCGTAATTTACCAGCCCCCTGGCGATTTCTTTTCCATTCTGATCAAGGCAAGACACCAAATCTCCACGCTCAAAGAGCCCAGAAACTGTTTTTACACCAACAGCCAATAAACTCTTACCGTCATCTTTTACGGCATTTGTCGCTCCCACATCAAGCTGCAACTGCCCCTTAACCTGCAACTGTCCAGCCAACCAGCGTTTTCTGGCCACCCAGGGGTCAACATTCGGTTTTAAATGCGTACCTAATTCATCCCCGACAATTAATCTGGTCACAACCTCATCAACATCACCAGAAGCTATTAAAGTCGCCGCACCAGAACGCGCCGCCAACCGAGCAGCCCTGACCTTGGTATACATTCCACCTCGCCCCAGACCACTGCGACTTTCACCTGCCACCTCATCCAGCAAAGCATCTTCAACACCGATTTCCGAGATTAATTCGGCATTTGAATTAACACTTGGATCACCAGTAAACAACCCCTGCTGATCGGTTAATAAAATCAATAAATCAGCCTCAACCAGATTAGCGACCAAAGCCGCCAAAGTATCATTATCACCAAAGCGTATTTCCTCTGTAGCAACCGCATCATTTTCATTAATAACCGGAACCACGCCAAACTGCAACAACGTTAACAATGCACTTCTTGCATTTAAGTAGCGCTGACGATGAGACAAATCATCATGAGTCAATAAAACCTGGGCCGTATGCAAACCATGCTTTTGAAAGTTATTTTCAAAAACCTGCACCAATCCCATCTGCCCCACTGATGCGGCCGCCTGCAATTCATGCAAGGTTCTGGGACGCTGGATTAAGCCCAAGCGACTCATGCCTTCGGCAACCGAGCCTGAGGATACCAGAAGCACCTCTATTCCTTGCTGCCTTAAACCTGCCATTTGCTCAACCCAGGCAGCAATCGCCGATTTATTTAATCCACGACCACCCGCAGTCAACAAAGAACTGCCTATTTTTACAACAACACGCTTTACCTTAGAAAAATCAGTCCTGTTCATTCTCTTTCTGCTGCTCCAAAAAATCCATAATGGCAAACATTAACTCTTTGGTTCCATCACCTGTTAATGCCGAAATCTTAAATATCTGCCCTGACCAATCCAATTCATCCGCTATATCCTGACACACACTTTCCCGCTCATCTTCCGGCAACCGGTCAACCTTATTCAGTACCAGCCAGCGTGGCTTATTAACCAGCTCATCACTCCACTGCCTAAGCTCATCAATAATCTTCCTTGCCGCCTCAACCGGGGTATCCATGGATTCATAGGGTGCCACATCAACCATATGCAACAACAAACCGGTTCTGGATAAATGCTTTAAAAACTGTAAGCCCAGTCCCGCCCCTTCGGCAGCCCCTTCAATCACACCGGGAATATCTGCCAGTACAAAACTACGTAAATCACCTACCTTAACCACACCCAAATTTGGATGCAAAGTGGTAAAAGGATAATCCGCCACTTTTGGCTTGGCCGAAGAAACATAGCGGATCAAGCTGGATTTACCCGCATTTGGCATACCCAGAAGCCCCACATCGGCAATCAGAGTCAATTCAAGATGTAGTAACCGATGCTCACCCGGCGAACCCTTAGACGTCTGCAATGGCGTCCTATTCACACTACTTTTAAATCGCGTATTCCCCAAGCCATGAAAACCGCCCTGGGCAACCAGCAACGTTTCGCCTGCTTTGGTTAAATCACCAATTACTTCACCGGTTTCGGCATCAGTGACCAAAGTTCCCAAGGGTACCGAAACATAACAGTCATCACCTTTCTTGCCGGTACAATTACGCCCCATACCATTTTGACCGCGCCCCGCCCTGTGCACCGGATGATAACGAAAGTCCACCAGAGTATTTACATTTTCAGCGGCAACCAGATAAACACTCCCGCCGTCACCGCCATCACCACCATCCGGCCCGCCTTTGGGTATATATTTTTCACGCCGAAATGTAGCGACGCCATTACCACCATCACCGGCTTCTACTTTGACTTCCGCTTCATCAACAAATCTCATTTTCTTCCGCCGCCACCAAACACAATCGACAAAAACAAAAAAAGCCCCACCAAATGGCAGGGCTTTTCACAAATCACTAACCATTGCTGCTTTCACAGCCAAATGGTTTTATGCAGCAACAACACTTACAACTTTACGGTTTTTAGGGCCTTTAATTTCAAAAACCACTTTACCTTCAGCTGTTGCAAACAATGTATGATCTTTTCCGCAACCAACATTATCACCAGCATGAAATTTAGTTCCGCGCTGACGAACCAGAATGTTACCTGCTAAAACGCTTTGACCACCATAACGCTTTACGCCCAGGCGTTTTGCATTCGAATCGCGTCCGTTCCGAGTACTACCACCCGCTTTTTTATGAGCCATCTTTTAACTCCTGTCAGTTATGCAGAAATACCAGTAACCTGGATTTCTGTGAAGTATTGACGATGCCCCATTTGTTTCATATGGTGCTTGCGTCTTTTAAATTTAATAATTTTTACTTTTTTATGTCTACCTTGTGAGGTAACAGTAGCAGTAACTTTACCACCATCGACGAATGGCTGACCTACTTTAACTTCGCTGCCAGATTGAACCATCAGCACGTTATCAAATTCAACACTATCGCCAACGCCAAGCTCTAGCTTTTCTATTTTTAAGGTCGAACCTTCTTCTACTCGGTACTGTTTACCACCAGTTTGAATTACCGCATACATCGCGTCAGCTCCATCAAGCATTTATCTGTTTAAAGTGAACAGACAATTATATTTTGAAAGACATGTCAAGTCAAACTCTATTTATGTTTAACTCTATCCGGCTGACAAAAATAACATAATAAAGCTATTGACACCACCCCGCTTTTTTAAATAGGATGGTTAAATTTATTTTCGTCTCAATTAATAATTGCTGCCGAAAATTGCATTTAACCATCAATAATTAATAAATGACATCCCAATCAAACCAATCTAATAGCGAACAATCGCTTATTGATTTCAACTCCATCAAAAACCTAACTGCGGATGAGGCGAAAAAAGTTGATCGTCTGATTCTGGACGAACTAAGCTCCGATGTAGTACTCATCAATCAGATTGGTCACTATATCATTAGTAATGGCGGCAAAAGATTGCGTCCTATGCTTTTATTGCTTGCCGCCAAAGCTTTAGGCAAGTCCATGGATGGCCATTTGATTCTTGCTGCAGTCATCGAATTTATACACACGGCAACTTTATTGCACGATGATGTTGTCGACGAATCCGAACTTAGACGCGGACAGGACTCCGCCAATGCTGTCTGGGGCAATGCGGCCAGCGTTTTAGTGGGTGATTATCTGTATTCCAGCGCCTTTGAAATGATGGTACGCACCAACAATATGCGGGTCATGGAAATCCTTTCTAAAACCACCACCGCAATTGCCGAAGGCGAAGTTCTGCAATTATTAAACTGTAACAACCCTGAAACCACCGAAGAAAAATACCTGGAAGTTATTTCCAGAAAAACAGCCATTCTTTTTAGCGCAGCCACACGTCTTAGCGCCGCACTAATTGAAAGCCCAAAAGAGATTGAAGAAAGCCTAGCCAACTACGGCCAGCATTTAGGCATCGCCTTCCAGTTAATTGATGATGCACTCGATTATAAATCCAGCAAAGAGGAGCTGGGCAAGAATCTGGGTGATGACCTGGCCGAAGGCAAACCAACACTGCCATTGATTTACGCTATTGAAAACAGCACCCAGAAAAACGCCGAGATCATTATTGAAGCAATCAAAAACGGTAACCGAGACAGATTTAACGAAATCTACAATATAGTAAAGGCCTGTAAAGCTATTGATTACACCGAAAAACGTGCTGACGAAGAAGCACAAAAAGCAATCGACGCCATCGCTATACTGCCGGACTCCGAATACAAAGATGCATTAATTCAACTGGCAAAATTTTCCGTGCAAAGAAATCACTAAAATTACCCCGTCAGCAGCCGGATCTTAATTCCTGCCGCTGACATACTCAATTAACCCGCATCGGCCAAACTCATCTCAACCCTGACGCAGATACCACAATTTTTGCCGTCGAGCAGCTCCACTTTAGCCTTATGTAAATCGGCAATTTCTTTTACGATAGCCATACCCAGGCCACATCCATCACCAAAGCTATCCTGAACCCGATAAAACCGCTCAAAAACCTTAGCCCGCTCCGCAACAGGGATACCACAACCATCATCCTCAACCTCCAGACACACAGTTTGGTCAGCAGCCAGCCTGATCGTAATATGCCCCTCCTCACGCCCATATTCAATCGCATTGTCCAACAGATTAGCCAGCAGTTCCCGTAGCAAAACCGCATTCCCATTCACCCAAAGTATCTTATCCAGTCCTTCAAAACTCAACTCCTGCTGTTTTTGCATAGCTTTTGGTGCCCACTCTATGCAAACTTCTTTAACCAATTGATTCAAATCGATTAATTCAAACTCATAAACCCCTTTACCCGACTCTGACCTCGCCAGAAGCAATAACTGACTAACAAGATGAGAAGCACGGTCCGCACTGGTTTGTATTTGGGCCAAAGCCGGCTCCATTGAACCCAAATCAGTTTCTCGCCGGGCTCTCTCCACCTGCAGTTTTAAACCGGCCAACGGGGTACGCAACTGGTGCGCCGCATTAGCAATAAATTTTTGCTGCGCACCAAGGGTCAATGATAGCTTTGCCAATAAATCATTTATGGTATCGGTCAGTGTTTTAACCTCGATAAAAACCTTAGACTCAGGAATTAGACTTAAGTCCTGAGGCGAGCGTAAGGCAATATCCCTGGTCAGCCTTTGCAACGGCTTTAAACCATGCTTTACTGCAAGAATAAGAAAATACAACATCAACAGAGCCATTACTACCTGCGGCACAAGGTCAGCAAGCAAAATATCTATCATCATTCCCTGGCGCTTACCTAAAGTTTCCGCCACATGGATAAATACCTTTTCCTTCAAGTGCTGATTTACCACCTGTATAGACACCCCACGCACCGGACGACCATAAATCACTGCATCAAAAAAAACCGGCTTAACCCACAGCTGATTTGTTCCAGGTGCTTCCGGCACAAAATTATCACCGGCCAGAATAGCTCCGGTTTCTGAAATTACTTTAAAATATGTTTTATCAACATCATCCCACTTAAATATTTTCATTGCCGTCTCAGGCAAGTCCACAACGATCTTCTGCTTACTAACTTTAATCTCTTGAATCAATGAATGCGCCGAATTTAACAGCCAGCGATCATAAACTTTATCTACATAATGCAATGCCACAAAATATGAGATAGAGGTTTCAATAACAAAAAAAAGCACCATAGGAATCGCTAGATTTAATACAATTGTGCTTTTCAAGCTTTTGTATTGGGTCATTTTTTCTCTTCCAACAGGTATCCCAGACCCCGGACAGTACGGATTATCACACCATAATTTTCAATGCGTTTTCTAACTCGATGAATATACACTTCTACCGCATTATCTGCTATCGCATCCCCTTCCGCCGCCAAACGTTGTGCAATCCTATCCTTACACACCACATTGCCGGCTTGTAACAATAAAATTTCCAGAACAGTCAACTCACGCGGAGAGAGTGATAACAGCTCCCCATCCGCCTGCAGTTTCTGAGTCTGTGTATCAAATCCCAAGCGTCCAACCGAAATCATATTTTGAAAGCCACCATAACACCGTCTGATCAACGCCTGTATTCTAGCCTCCAGCTCTTTAAGCTCAAACGGCTTAGTCATATAATCATCTGCGCCCTGACGAATCCCCTCTATCCGATCATTGACCTCATCCCTTGCCGTCAGGATAAAAATAGGCAACGCCACCTTCTTTTTACGTAGCTTACGTAACAACTCCAAACCGTCCATATCCGGCAAACCAAGGTCCAACAACAGCAAATCAAAATCCTGAGCCTGTAATAAAGGCTCTACACTTTTCCCCGAACGGGTCACCGTTACGGAGTAACCCGCATCAGACAAGGTATGCTTAAGCCCATCGGCTAAAATTGAATCATCTTCAATTAATAAAATATTCATAACAATTGAAAGGTTGTTGAAAGGTTGGACAGATAGAATACAGAACAGACAAAGATTAACAAATCTAAATTTTTTAGACTGGTGAGAATATGCAGGCTTTCGAAAAATTATTACAAAACAACCAGGAATGGGCTGATAATAAAAAAATTGCCGATCCTGAGTTCTTTACACAAATGGCCAAAGAGCAAAAACCGGATATATTATGGATCGGCTGCTCTGACAGCAGGGTACCGGCCGAGATTGTAGTCAAGGCACAACCCGGGGAAATGTTTATTCACCGTAACATTGCCAATCAGGTGATTGCCACCGATTTCAACTGCCTAAGCGTTCTGCAGTATGCAGTTAATGTGCTTCAGGTTAAGCATATCGTTGTCTGCGGCCATTATAACTGCGGCGGTATTAAAGCGGCGCTGAGCAAACAAAACGCAGACCTAGTCATTACCAACAAATGGCTAATGCACATAAAAAACATTTACCGTTTACACCAGATAGAAATTGACAATTTACCAACGGAAGAACAACGCATCAACAAACTGGTTGAGTTGAATATTCTTGAGCAGGTACACGCCTTATCTCATACTTCAATTATTCAACAATCATGGGACCAGGTCGATGGACCAATCATACATGGCTGCGTATATAATTTATCTGACGGACTGTTAAAACCCTTATTAACATTAGACTCCAGCACCGAGATCCCGGCAATTTACCAATATATTCGAGATTAAAACAAGCGCTATAACTGACAGTCAATCGAGCAAAGGACGGCAGATATAAAAAGGGGCTTGCTGTTTAAACAGGCAAGCCCAGAACTTTTTCAGACTGAAAAACTCTCGCCACAACCACAGGTTCCGGTTGCATTTGGATTATTGAACTTGAAAGACTCA
Organism: Methylococcaceae bacterium; assembly: GCA_050303415.1. GTDB lineage: Bacteria > Pseudomonadota > Gammaproteobacteria > Methylococcales > Methylomonadaceae > JBNLBS01. The sequence goes on from JBNLBS010000001.1 coordinate 186,113, forward strand.
TTTAAGCCCTCACGGCGAAAATCCAGCTCAATACCATCCAGAAACTTTGTATCATCCTGGGCAACAATCAACTTAACGCCATATTGCTCAATTATCGTATCCGATTCTTGTACCGCATCGGCATAGTCAATGGTATAGGCATAACCGGAACAACCCGCCTGCTTCACCCCCAACTTCAGGCCTAAGCCTTTGCCGCGCTTATCCAGTTGTTTTTTAATTTGTTTTGCCGCATTCTCTGTTAATGATATAGCCATAAAGACCTCTTACTCACTTTGATTAATCAAAGTTTTTAAAATATTAATAAACTGTTTAATTTCAGTCTCGGTATTTGCCTGCCCCAGACTGATTCGAATTGCCGCTTTTGCCAACTCCGGAGTTACCCCCATTGCTATCAATACCGGGCTTGGTTGCCCGCCACCACTGGCACAAGCAGATGCACTGGAAACAGCAATGCCCTTACCATCCAACTGCATTAACAGCATTTCACCATCACTACCGGTAATTGCAAATTGCACAGTATTCGCAAGTCGATCCACATCAGCAGAAAAAACACTTAACCCCGGAATCTGATTTAACTCCTGCTCCAGCAGCAATCTACAATGCAAATTTTTTTCTTGCCGCTCAAGCATTTCTAAACGAGCCAATTCGGCTGCTTTGCCAAAACCTATAATGGCGGCTACATTTTCCGTACCCGGTCTTAAACCTCGCTCCTGTCCTCCACCCAACTGTACCGGATCAACAGCTATCGATTTATCCAGTACTAGTGCACCACAACCCTTTGGTCCATAAATCTTATGGCTTGATAAAGACATAAGTTGTACCCCGAGCTGTTTAAAAGACACCGGCATTTTGCCGGCTGCCTGCACGGCATCTGTATGTAAGGTAAAGCCTTTGTCAACCAAGCATTGACTATATTCGGCCAGATTTTGAATGGCACCCGTCTCATTATTGGCCAGCATGATTGATACCAGACCGGATTTGACCTGAGCCAAGTGCTGTATTGCGTCCTGCCTAACAATCCCCTGTTCATTAACCGTTATGGTTTTAAGCTCAACACCTTGCTGTTGCAAACGTAGCGCCGGCTGGAAGATAGATGGATGTTCAATGGCTGAAATAGCCAACGTGTCCTGAGGTTTTACAACGGTTAGAGCCAGATTATTTGCCTCGGTTCCGCCACTGGTAAATACAACCTGATCAGGATGGGCATCAACCAATGCAGCAACTTGCTCCCTGGCCGTCTCAATCGCACTTCGACTTAACCGGCCTAATCGATATAAACTGGAAGGGTTGCCATAGAACCGGTTAAAAAAAGGCTGCATTGCGTCCAGTACCCGTTCATCAACTGGTGTGGTAGCATTGTGATCAAAGTAGATCATTCGGGCCTTACACTAACCCCCTCATGCAGAGTAGCTTCAATCACATGATGGGTAGAGCTATCCTGCCTTTTAGCAACTTCTTGCACACTGCTTCTGGCCAGCAGATCTCCCAGGCTGATTCCTCTTAAATAGTTACGAATCTGATCGCTTAACCCCATCCATAAATCATGTGTCAAGCAAGCCTGGTTATTCTGACAATTGCCTTCACCGCCGCATTTTGTGGAATCCAACGGCTCATCCACAGCCTCAATAACCTCGGCAACATTAATATCTTTAGCATCACGACTTAATTTATAGCCACCACCCGGTCCTCGAACCCCAGTCACCATACCGGCACGGCGTAAACGTGCAAATAATTGCTCCAGATAGGATAGAGAAATTGTTTGTCGTGTAGCAATATCCGTTAAAGTTACCGGTTTCTTCTGACTATGAAAAGCCAAATCCAACATTGCCGTAACTGCATAACGGCCTTTAGTGGTTAATCGCACGAGACAATCCTTAATAAATTAATTAAATATTTCCACTATACTTAACCCAGCAAATTAGTCAACTATTTAGCCTATTAAACACAATTTCCGCAGTGTTTTTTGGTAAATCTTACAGAACAAACAAGGTTTTTAAATGCCAGAGCCTTTATCATCCCCGGCATAATCATCAATTTCCGCCACATCCAGCTCAGGAATATGGGTATCCTCATGCTTAATGCCCGCTTCACTCAAAGCGGTTTTCATGCATTCAATCTGTTTATCCTGAGAATGAATATGATCCAGCATTTTATTGATGGTATAGGCTATTGGATCCGGCATATCACTGGTTGCTCCATAAGCATCAAAGCCCATTTTACTGGCAATCGCCTCCCTTTCCGCAGTTTTCTTTTTAGCATTAGGATTAACCCGATGAGCTGGAATACCCACCACAGTAACACCAGCAGGAACCGGCTTAAGCACAACTGAATTTGACCCTACCCTGGCACCCTCACCAATTTCAATCGGCCCTAGAACCTGAGCACCCGCACCAATAACCACGCCATTATGTAAAGTTGGGTGACGCTTGCCTTTATTCCAACTGGTCCCTCCCAGCGTGACTCCGTGATACAAAGTACAATCATCGCCAATTACCGCCGTTTCACCAATGACTATCCCCATACCATGGTCAATAAAAAAACGCTTACCTATAGTCGCTCCCGGATGAATTTCAATACCGGTTAAAAAACGGCCAATATGCGAAATAAAACGCGCCAATAACCTTAAACCCGCAATCCATAAAAAATGACTGACCCGGTGAATCAAAACCGCATGAAAACCAGGGTAAGAAGTAATCACTTCAATAACCGATTGTGCCGCTGGGTCTCTATCAAAGACACAATCAATATTTTCTTTTATCTCTTTCCACATAATGTCTATCGCTTATTACCTTGTGACATTCTTAAAATCCCCCTAAGGATATCGACTTCTTTTGTATCCAATCTGGTTCGGTTATAAATTCTACGCAATCGACGCATGATGGATTTGGATTTATCCGGGTGCATAAAACCAATATCAATCAAGGCTTCATGCAAATGCTGATAAAACAACTCCATTTGCGAAGAGGTTGCCAATACATCCTCGTCTTTATCGCCGACCAGTATTTCTTTATTTAACCCGGAAGCGGCAAACAGCTCATAACACACCACTTGTACAGCCGCAGCCAGGTTTAACGAACTATATTCCTCATTACACGGAATTCTCAATAAAAATTGACACAAATCCAGCTCATGATTTTTCAATCCTGAATTCTCCCGACCAAAAACAATGGCCACCTGGTTATTCACTGCTTCGACACATAACTTATCTGCGCATTGCTTCGGGGTCAGCTCCGGCCAGCTAATGGTTCTGCAGCGAGCACTGGCGCCGATTACAATGGAACAGTCCGCTATCGCTTCTGGCAAGCTTTCACACACCGTGGCTGCCATTAAAATATCATCCGCCCCTGAAGCCCGGGAAGTCGCGTCAGCACTAGGAAAAATGTTAGGCGCAACCAGATAAAGATTGCTCATTTTCATATTTTTCATAGCCCTGGCAACACCTCCAATATTACCGGGGTGTGAGGTTTCAACCAGAACAATTCTTATATTGGCTAGCAAGGCCTTACCTCATTCGTAAAAAAAGGATCAAGTTTAACAAAGATTTGATATGCTATTAATATTTTCAATTGCTCATTAACAATTTTATTTATGCACCCAATGCTTAATATAGCGGTTCGCGCCGCAAGAAGCGCGGGCGATATTATCCTTCGCTCATCTAATAACCGCAGCAACCTTCAAATCAATCAGAAAGGTAAAAACGATTTTGCCACCGAAATAGATCGAATGGCAGAAAATGAAATTATCAACATCATTAAATCCGCCTACCCGGATCATGCCATTATGGCTGAAGAAAGCGGTGAAAAAAGTGGAAATGATTTTATTTGGGTCATCGATCCCTTGGATGGCACAACCAACTTTATTCATGATTTCCCTCAATATTCCGTTTCCATCGCTTTAATCAATAAGGGCAAAACGGAAATAGGCGTTGTTTACGATCCAATACGTGATGAATTGTTTACCGCTACCAGAGGAGCAGGCGCCACACTAAACAACCGACGCATTCGAGTAAGTCAACAAAACAGCTTGCAAGGCTCCCTGGTCGGAACCGGTTTTCCTTTTAAAAACCAACACCATTTGGATACTTATTTAAGTATGTTTAAAGCCATATTTACCCAGGCATCAGATGTTCGTCGCGCTGGTTCAGCCGCACTTGACCTGGCATATGTTGCCCTCGGTCGTCTGGATAGTTTCTGGGAAATTGGCCTAAAACCTTGGGATATGGCTGCCGGCATTTTATTAATTCAAGAAGCCGGTGGTGTGGTTACCGATTTCTCTTTCAAGGATAAATATATGGAATCCGGTAACCTGATTGCCGGCAACCCCAAAATTCATCAACAAATGTATAGGGCTATCGAGCCATTTGTTACCGACAAACTGAAGTAACAAAAATGATAACGAGAGCCTTGTGCTCTCGTTAACACCTAAAAAATCTCGTATGCAAACATCACTGCATCTTCACGACCATTCTCCGCCTGATAATAACCTTTTCTAACACCGATAATATTAAAACCGAAGCTTTCATATAATTTTACCGCGGGTTTATTAGACGGCCTGACTTCCAGAAATATCTTATTAGCTTTTCCCCTGGCCTGCTCAACAATATGCTCAAGCATTTTCCGGCCAAAACCTTGATTCTTAATAGAAGGGTCTATACAGATATTTAAAATATGGCCTTCATCAACTGCATACGAAACAATGCAGTAGCCCAAAATCTGATTAGGCATTTCATACACCCAGCAGCTGTAGCCGGCTTTTAAGCAGTCTTTAAACACCCCTTCAGACCAGGGATAACTATAATTTTTTCTTTCAACTTCCATTACCCCAGGCAAGTCCGCCGCAGTCATTTTACGCAAACGCATTAAATCTTTTGTACTGACAGAGTCTGGAAAAACACGGGCATAAAAATCCCGATCAGCATCATAACTCAAGATACTCTTTACCTTATTAAAAATTCCTTGCATCATTCTTCACCATCCTGATACGTTTTAAGTGCCAGTTGCAAGTCCAACCAGGCAGCCCTTTTATCCAATGGGGATAATAATAAATTTTCGGGATGATTGACAACAATTAGCGGTAAATCCTGCAACCTGTGTACATGCCCTCTTAACTGATCCAGCTCTAGCTGATTTTGCAATATGTACCGGGCGGCTGACTGCCCCATCACCAAAATTATTTTTGGCTGCACCAGTTTTGTCTGCTTGATTAAAAAGTCCCGACACTTATCGGCATGGGCCTGAGAAGGATCCTTTCTATTAAGCGGAAGGCATTTTACAACGGAGGTCAAATAAACCAGCTTCCGAGTCAGACCTATCGCTCTAATCATTTCATTCAACAACAACTCGGCATAGCCGGTTATTGCTTTGACTTCATTGGCTTCATTCAGCTCCGGCACCAAACCGACCACCATCCAATCCGCCTGTTGATTGCCTTCCCCTAAAAAAGGCTGACAACGCTGCTGAGCCAATTCACAAGCTACACAAGCCGACACATCCTCTTCAAGCTGTTGCCAGCTTAAGGCCTCTACCCCTGATTTCTGTTCAGCATCGACCGGGGCAGTACACGCAGTTGCTTTAGGCAGCCAAACATCAATCCCCATAGCATCAAGATAGTGCAAACGGGTGCTCTTATCCATCGTGACCACGTTTAATGAAAGACCACTTTATTTAGACATTGCCTTTTTGCGGGTGCCTGCGTTGATCCGGTACCTGCAGTTTATTCACTGCATTGATATAGGCTTTAGCCGAAGCAATCACTATGTCGGTATCAGCCCCCAGACCATTAACAATCCGACCTGCTTTTTGCAGACGAACTGTAACCTCACCCTGAGCATCAGTGCCATTGGTTATATTGTTGACCGAATACAGCTCTAATGAAGCTCCTGTTTTTACCAGGCTCTCAATGGCTTTTAGGCTGGCATCAACCGCTCCCCCGCCGGTTGAAGAACCCGTCTGTTCCTGCTCCGCGATTTTCAAGGTGACACTGGCGCTTGGAATTTCGCCAGTTTCCGAACAAACTTTCAGAGAAACCAGTTTGATATATTCATCTTCTGATTCGAAGCCCACTTCAGAAATCAATGCCTGCAAATCTTCATCAAAGATTTCATGCTTTTTATCCGCCAATTGTTTAAAGCGGAAAAAAGCATCATTCAATTCAGCTTCCGATTCAAATTCACACCCCAATTCCAGCATCCGGCTTTTGAATGCATTACGTCCTGAATGCTTGCCCAAGACCATACGATTAGCTGACCAGCCAACATCTTCGGCCCGCATAATCTCGTAGGTCTCACGGCTTTTTAAAACACCGTCCTGATGAATACCCGATTCATGTGCAAAGGCATTGGTACCGACAATGGCTTTATTTGGCTGCACAGGAAAACCGGTGATAGATGACACCAGTTTAGAACAATTCATTATTTCACGGGTATCCAAGCCTGTTTGGCAAGGAAACACATCGGGTCGGGTACGAATCGCCATGACCACTTCTTCCAAAGAGGCATTACCGGCACGCTCACCCAGGCCATTAATGGTACATTCAACCTGTCGCGCACCATTCATAACTGCCGCCAACGAGTTAGCCACAGCCAAACCCAAGTCGTTATGGCAATGAACGGAAAAAACCGCCTTATCTGAGTTTGGAATGCGTTCAATCAGGTTACCAATAGTTGCACCAAACTGTTGGGGCACACTATACCCAACCGTATCAGGAATATTCAGTGTCGTAGCACCGGCATCAATCACCGCCTCTAAGATACGGCACAAAAAATCTTCTTCCGAACGCCCGGCATCTTCAGGTGAAAACTCGACATTATCAGTATATTGACGCGCACGCTTTACCGCCTTAACGGCTAAATCAATCACCTGCTCCGGCTGCATTTTCAACTTCATTTGCATATGAATGGGTGAGGTAGCGATAAAAGTATGGATCCTAGAACTGTTCGCACCCTTCAGCGCCTCACCAGCTCGATCAATATCATTATCCAGTGCTCTGGACAAACCGCAAATTGTACTGTCTTTTACTGTATTGGCAACTGCAGCTACCGCTTCAAAATCACCAATACTGGCAGCTGGAAAACCCGCCTCGATCACATCAACTTTCATGCGTTCCAAAGCTTTAGCAATTCTGACCTTCTCATCGCGCGTCATCGATGCGCCCGGACTTTGCTCTCCATCGCGCAAAGTGGTATCAAATATTATCAATTTATCTTTCATGGGAACTCCATTCATGGAGAAAGATCAACCATCTCGATTGATCATATAAAAAAAGGGGTTTTTAAAAAAACTGGATAGATAATTTATGCCCGACCGGGCAGAAATAAGAGTGAAAGGCTTTGTGTCAAACACACCCATACTGTACCCGTATAAAAAGCGGAAACAATTATTGAATTGGTGTCGTTTTGGGCGTTCATAGCAAGCAACTATACTAAAGAAGCGCTTGATTGCCAAGCCTAAATCAGCCATTCCTTGATTGACGTTTTCTACGCCTCAAAAATAATGTAACAAAAGGACCCGATAACACATAAGCAAATGAAATTAAAAACAAAATAGTTTCCGGCTCTGACATAACAAAGGCAAAAGCCAGCATGATACCGATAATCACCACAAAAGGGACTTTGCCTCTTAAGTCGATCTCTTTAAAACTGGAATAGCGAAAGTTACTCACCATCAATAAACCGGTACTGATAGTCAACACCAGAGCAACAAATTTTAATGCTTCTATATCATAATCATATTTTAAACAGATCCAGATAAAGCCTGCCAAAATAGCCGCCGCGGCAGGACTGGGCAAGCCTTGAAAATAGCGTTTATCAGCCACCTCGACCTGGGTATTAAACCGGGCCAGTCTTAATGCACCACCAGCCATATGAACAAAGGCGGCAAACAGGCCCAAACGACCAAAACTGGAAAATGCCCACAAATACATCACTAATGCCGGCGCCACTCCGAAAGACACCATGTCCGATAAACTATCGTATTGCACACCAAATTCACTTTGGGTATTGGTTAAACGCGCTACCCGACCATCCAGGCCGTCCAAAATCATGGCGACAAATATGGCAATGGCCGACACTTCAAACCGACCATCGATAGCAGACGTAATGGCATAAAAACCGGAAAACATTGCCCCTGTAGTAAACAAATTAGGGAGCAAATAAATACCCCTATGGCGAACTGGAGTTTTTTGTTGCCTCATAGTAATCCTTCAGGATCCTCAACAGTAATATCTAAAAAAATAATCAGGAAATAATATACCCGACTTTTATAAAATCTATAAAAGAAATAGACAAATTAACTACTTTATCTGTTTTTTATTATATATCTTTTTTTAAGCAAAAAAGAGCCGGTCGAATATTATACTCGACCGACTCTTTGTTTATGATTAACGCATTTAGGCTTAGTGACCGACGTCTACTTTAGCACCTTTGCTTTGACCAATTTCAGATAAGGTTTGGGTAAACCATTCCACATCTATATCAAAAGGTTTGCCGCCTTTGATACGTGGGAACTCGATAGCCCGTAAAACAAAATTCTGGTCATCGTCATGACCGATCACACCGGCCTCACCACGCAGTGCACATTCAACCGCCAAATCTGCACACGACTTAATCAAGCGGATATCTTCCGCATTGGCAGCCGCGGCACGTGAGTAGTAACCTGATTTTTGAATCAATGTTTTTTCCGCACCCAGCATGTCTGCAAATTGCTCACCAAACCACTTACCTGGATTAACAGCATCCAATTTAACATGGCCAAAAGCATCGCGAGGAACTTCTTGTCCATTGGCTTCCATTTCCGCTACGATAGATTCAACACCAGCACCTTCGGAAATAAAGATATTAACGCAATCCACTTCGTCCATGATCTTACCCAGACGAGCCGCTTCCGCTTTAATATCCACTTCCATTTCTGGAATAAAAACGCCGTGTACCTCATAAGACTCACGAGACAAACCCAGTTCCGGCAACCATTCACAGTTATCCAGAATTTTACGGTATTCAACCGCAGTGGCAGCAGTTAGCCAGCCACAACTACGCCCCATAACTTCATGCACAATCAACATCCGTGGGTTGGCATTATTTTCCGCCACGACATTTTTGAAATAATTTGCACCGTGCTCTGCCGCAGTCCATGCACCCAGCGACTGCTTGATCGGGAATACGTCATTATCAACCGTTTTTGGCAAACCAATTACGGTCAGACCGTAATCGTTTTTCGCCAGAAAAGCCGCTAAATCTGCGGCAGCTGTATTGGTATCATCACCGCCAATCGTATGCAGCACATCAACACCATCTTTAACCAGCTGGTCAGCAGCCACTTTTTGCGGATCTTCCCCTTCTTTAACCAGGCCGCGTTTAATACAATCAGCGACATTGGTTAATTTCACCCGACTGTTGCCGATAATTGAACCACCAAATTTTTGCAATAAACCGGCTTTTGCTCTGATTTCAGGTGTTACTGTGTAATAGTCACCCATTAACAGGCCTTTATAGCCACTACGGTAACAAATGATCTCAATGCTTGGATCAATTTCAGAATAACGCTCAATTAAACTGCCAATGGCAGAGTTTAAGCAAGGGGCCAAACCGCCCGCTGTTAATATCGCAACTTTTTTTGGTTTACTCATGACAAAACTCGTGATTTAGTGATTAAAATGAAAAGCCCACCTTAAGAGATGGGCTTTTTAAATCTTACAGAAGATAGGCTTAGTTTTTAGCTTTATCAACAATTTTATTCGCTTCAATCCAAGGCATCATTGCTCTTAGTTTTTCACCAACCAGCTCGATTGGATGCTCTGCATTTAAACGGCGCTTAGCAGTCATTTCCGGATAACCGGTCATGCCTTCCAAGATAAATTTCTTCGCGTATTCACCTGTTTGAATGTTATACAAAGCTTCACGCATTGCTTCACGGCTTTCTTCATTGATAACACGTGGACCGGTAACATACTCACCGTATTCCGCATTATTGGAAATTGAGTAGTTCATGTTGGCAATACCGCCTTCAAACATTAAATCTACGATCAATTTTAATTCGTGCAAACATTCAAAATAAGCCATTTCCGGTTCATAACCCGCTTCAACCAGCGTTTCAAAGCCCATTTTAACCAGCTCAACCGCACCGCCACATAATACTGCTTGCTCACCGAACAGATCAGTTTCAGTTTCATCACGAAAAGTTGTTTCGATGATACCTGAGCGACCGCCACCGATAGCAGAAGCATAGGATAAACAAATATCCTTAGCTGTACCTGATGCATCCTGGTGAATCGCGATTAAATCAGGAATACCACCACCGCGAACAAATTCTGAACGTACGGTATGACCCGGCGCTTTTGGTGCAATCATAATCACGTCCAAGTCAGCACGAGGTGCAATTTGGTTGTATAAAATAGCAAAACCATGAGCAAAGGCTAAAGCCGCACCTTGTTTCAGATTTGGTTCGATATCAGATTTATATAATTGAGACTGAAATTCATCAGGTGTCAGCATCATTACAACATCGGCACTGGCAACCGCTTCAGGAACTTCCTTTACAGTCAGGCCATGCGCTTCCGCTTTGGCAACTGATGGCGAACCGGAACGTAAACCAACAACAACGTCTACACCGGAATCTTTCAGATTGTTAGCATGTGCATGGCCTTGTGAACCGTATCCAATAATGGCGACTTTTTTACCTTTAATGATCGAAAGGTCAGCGTCTTTATCGTAATAAACTTGCATAAATTTTCCTGTTATTTATTTTATCGAAATCAGTTTGCCAAATTGGGCTCCGCCCAATTTGGCATTCATATTTATTTATGAGCTCAGAACTTTATAAATAAAGCCCTTTCTCACCTCTTAGAATGCCCGTTGTGCCTGAACGCACCACTTCAATCACACTGCCACTGTCAATGGCATCAATAAAAGCATCTAGCTTGTCAGATGCTCCGGTCATTTCAACAACATAGCTGGTTGCCGTTACATCAATAATCTTGCCCCGAAAAATATCTACCATCCGTTTGATTTCTTCCCGGGTTTCCTCTGTGGTTTTTACCTTAAGCATCATCAATTCACGTTCAATATGAACCGACTCCACCAAGTCAATCAGCTTAACCACATCAATTAACTTGTTTAACTGCTTGGTGATCTGCTCAATCACATCGTCACTACCGCGAGTAACCAATGTCATACGAGACAAGCTGGGATCTTCCGTTGCCGCCACTGTTAACGACTCAATATTGTAGCCACGAGCGGAAAACAAGCCGGATACACGTGACAAGGCACCGGATTCATTTTCAATCAGTATGGAAATTATATGCTTCATTATGCCAACTCCCTGTCGGTCGGAGTGCCGGGAGCAATCCTTAATTTCATATCATGATGACCTTTACCCGCTTCAATCATCGGATAAACATTTTCAGTTCTATCGATCATAAAATCCATAAATACCGTACGATCTTTCAACGCAAACGCTTCTTCCAACGCAGGACGCACATCTTCCGGTTTTTCGATACGCATACCGACATGACCATAGGCTTCCGCCAGTTTGACAAAATCCGGAATAGTATCCATATATGAATGTGAATAACGGCTTTCGTAGGAAAATTCCTGCCACTGCCGCACCATGCCCATATAACGGTTATTCAGATTAATAATCTTAACCGGAGTTTTATACTGCAGTGCAGTAGAAAGCTCCTGAATACACATCTGGATACTGGCCTCACCGGTAATACATGCCACTTCAGAATCCGGATGCGCCAGCTTAACCCCAATCGCCGCCGGCAAACCAAATCCCATAGTCCCTAAGCCACCGGAATTAATCCAGCGGCGGGGCTTATCGAAATGATAATACTGGGCAGCATACATCTGATGCTGACCAACATCAGAAGTAATAAAAGCCTCGCCTTTGGTAATGTCATACAGCTGCTCAACCACATATTGCGGCTTGATCAACTTACTGTCGCGATCATATTCAAGACATTGCACATCCCGCCAGGTATCAATTTGATTCCACCAGGCCGCCAAAGCCTCCTGATCCGGTGACACCCGCCCTGTCTTGATCAATTCAAGCATCTGTTTCAACACCGGTTTAACTTCGCCAACGATAGGCACATCAACCTTAACCGTCTTGGAAATGGATGCCGGATCAATGTCAATGTGAATAATTTTTGAATTTGGGCAAAATTCAGCCAGCTTACCGGTTACCCTGTCATCAAAACGCGCACCTATAGCAATAATCACATCACTTTCATGCATCGCCATATTGGCTTCATAAGTTCCATGCATACCCAGCATACCAACAAACTGCTTGTCGGTTGCAGGATAAGCGCCCAAACCCATTAAGGTATTGGTAATCGGGTAACCCAGTACATGTGTAAATTCAGTCAGTTCTTCACTGGCTTCACCTAAAACCACACCGCCACCCGAATAAATCATCGGCCGTTTAGCTGACAACAGCAGATCAACCGCCTTCTTGATCTGTCCTTTATGCCCTGATACAACAGGGTTGTAGGACCGGATTGATACCGAATGCGGGTACGAATAAGGTACTTTTACACTGGGGTCAGTAATATCTTTGGGCACATCAACCACTACTGGACCAGGGCGCCCGGTGGTAGCCACATAAAAAGCCTTTTTAATAGTTTCAGCGATATCATTGACATCCTTAACCAGGAAATTATGTTTCACACATGGGCGGGTAATGCCGACCATATCAACTTCCTGAAAGGCATCACTACCAATCACAGCCGAAGGCACCTGACCGGAAATCACCACCATTGGAATGGAATCCAAATACGCTGTCGCGATACCGGTGACTGCATTCGTCGCGCCCGGACCAGAGGTAACCAACACCACGCCCGGCTTGCCGGTAGAACGCGCATAAGCATCTGCCGAATGCGTTGCGGCCTGTTCGTGTCGGACCAGAATATGCTTAACATCTTCCTGCTGGAAAATGGCATCATATAAATGTAAAACAGCCCCGCCAGGATAACCGAAGATATATTCAACACCTTCGTCTTTAAGACTCTGAACTACTATTTGTGCGCCGCTGAGCTCCACAATAACCCCTTAAATAAACTAAAAAACCAGTCTCTTTCGACTATCTTTAAAATAAAACGCCTTAAACGCCTAAAAATCCACTAAACTACAAACTTTACATTCTATAGTCAAATTTAAACCGGTTATTTTACTAGGTTATTGAAGCATTTGTCATTTTCCATTCAAAAAAGATTAGCCAAAGGCTATCACCCTGTTCATACAACTTTGGCAAAAAAAAGTCTTCTTGAGCTTTTTTAACCAAAAAAAGCTCTACAAAATTCATAATTCCTTACATATAGAGGACGGTCTGCCCAGACAGCTACACTGCCCTTGAGTTAACGAGGCTGTGTATTCTTCTGTCTTTTACCCTTTGTTCCTTTATCACTGCAGGCGCATCAAGATTTTTAAGCCTGGGATCATTTTTGCTGGTACGATCAAAAAATTCTCTAACAGAAAGCTTAGCCATTTTAAAAACACTACCATCTATTTGCTTAATGACTCTTTTGGCCAGTTCCGGCGGACAAATTCTAACCAGACCATATTGCAAAACAGAATCCCCAGCATTGCTCTGCAACTGCATAATTTCAACGTCTGCTATAGGAACGAATAACCTCCCATGTCCCATCAGCCGGGCATTGAAAATTGATTCAATAAACTTGGAAAGTTCATACTTATGAATTCCTGATGGAATATTTTGAATAAAAATATTCATAAAGCCACCTTTAAAATATACTATATTTTTTCTATATTACATAAAATACCTATTAAATCAATAAGTAATAATACTTTTAAAGTTTTGAGTTTTTACCTGCCCAAAAATAATTTGACGCCTGAAGTCGATACCTGATTTTTCTCAAATTAATGAATACCCTAATCATTTACTGAACCCAATTCAGTCCGGTTAGGATATAAAACCGGCTGTATAAAATGCTTAAGTCGCTTGAAGATTAAGAACAACCTTGCAAGTAAAAAAAAGCAGTTATTGGAAAATCTTCTGCTTTAGTATTTAATGATAAAATCACCCGCATAAAGTATCACTAGCTTATTCGCACAATAAATACAGGATAACGATGAAAGTATTAGCATTTGCCGCCAGTACCAGTAAAAATTCAATCAACAAAAAACTAGCGAGTTATGCCGCAGGATTGTTAAACGATGTTGAGGTGGAAATATTGGATTTGAACAATTATGAACTACCATTGTTTAGTGTCGATAAAGAAGCCGAGCTGGGACAGCCTAAGCCGGCGCAAGATTTCTTGGCAAAAATATCCGGTAGTGATGCGTTGATAATTTCATTTGCCGAACATAATGGAGTCTACAGCGCCGCGTATAAAAACCTTTTTGACTGGTGTTCCCGTATTAACCGTCAGATTTTTCAAAATAAACCCATGGTTATGTTAGCCACCTCGCCAGGGCCGGGAGGCGCTGCAAAAGTGCTGGCTTTAGCCTGCAATTCAGCCCCATCTTTTGGCGGCATTGTCAAAGCCAGCGTTTCGGTACCGAAGTTTCATGAAAATTTCGATTCAGAACGCGGCACTATAAGCAATACTGGAATCGACGTCCAGCTGCGAAATGCTGTTCAGAGTTTATTGCAGATCGGAGATGAAGCGACACCATAGGTATTGGCTTTCACTAGTTTGTCGTAATTACAGAAGCACATCCTTTAATGCCGCAGCCAGGGTTTTAAACTTGAATTTAAAGCCAGCTTTCTTAAGCCGGGCGGGTAATACTCGCTGACCACCAATAAGCAGTTCCGCCATCTCCCCCAATAAAATCTTCAGTACCCAGGCTGGAACCGATAAAAAAACCGGCCGCTTGAGGATTTTCCCTAGCGTCTGACTGAATTCGGCATTAGTAACAGGCGTTGGTGCTGTGGCATTAAAAACACCCTGTAATACTGTGCTCTCAAGCAATTTATCAATAATTGCTATCAAATCGGAGCGATGTATCCAGGACATCCATTGCTGACCATCGGCCATTGGCCCGCCCAAACCCAGTTTAAAAGCGGGCAACATGCGTTTTAAAAACCCTCCATCATCACCAATAACCAACCCAGTCCTGATAATACAGACCCTTACCGAGAAGTCTTCGGCCTGCTGCGCTACCGCTTCCCACTGTGCACAAAGCTGATGGGCAAATTCTTCATGAGGAACTGAGTCCTCTGTGATCAACGCCGCTCCATGATCACCATAATAACCGATAGCTGAACCACTGATTAATACCGAGGGTTTGGTATCGGCTCTTTCTATATAGGCAATCAACTGTTGTGTTGTCTTAATTCGGCTATCCAACAATTGTTGCTTTCTTTTTGCAGTCCAGCGCGCATCTGCAATTCCTTCACCTGCAAGATTGATAATCGCATCAAACGAATCCGATGTAGTCAGCTGATCTATATTTGCTATCGCATGTACTGATGCACCACACAGGGAAGCTACTTTTTTCGGCTTGCGGCTCAAAATGGTGAGCTCATGCCCCTTATCCAGCAAAAAGCGACATAAAGCCTTGCCAATAAATCCTGTACCGCCGGTAATAAAAATTTTCATACACCCTCCTCAGGTTCAGATTAAGAATAAAACTGAACTTTCCATTGATTAGTAGACTAATAAAATAAGAGATATTTCAAATTATTTTATTTTGTTATTTTTCCAAACAAACTGCATGGCTGATATAGCGAATAGCCCCGCACTTAAATTTACCTGCTATAGTAGACTTATAAATAAACTTTATTTTAAAACAAAGCGTTATAGAACTACATTTAAAACCAATATGTTATATCCAACACCGACTAAAGAATAAAAAAAATGAATGTGACCGAAGAAAAAATAAATGGTTTTAACGTCCTTGTTGTCAAGGATGAACGTATTGATGCACATAACTCTGCTGATTTAAAAGATTACATTTTGCACATGATAGAACAAGGCCAAACCAATATTATTGTTCAAATGGAACAGGTTCGATTTGTCGACAGTTCTGGTTTGGGCGCCTTATTATCGGGGTTTAAACATGCAGAAGCCAAGTCGGGCAGACTCTCTTTAACCAATTTACAAAACCAGGTTTTATCCATGTTTGAATTAACACGTTTAAACAGAGTGTTTGAAATATATGCCGATCTAAATGAAGTTTTTAAGACCGACAGTTAGGAGGTTCTGATGAAACCTAAAACAAATTTTCAGGTTGACGTCATTATCCCGACACAAACAAAATACCTCGACCTGATCGGCAGTATTGGCGAGCATATAGGCAAGGATCTGGAGAATTTTTCCGGCGACCGGGATGCTTTAGCCTACCACTTGAATCTGGTGTTAACGGAAGCCACCACTAATGCCATAAAACACTCCAACACAGACAACCCCAAAGACACGGTCAGAATTAATATCGACATTCATGAACAGGAGTTGATTATCAAAGTTTATGATCACGGTCAGGGCTTTGATCTTGAAACCATTCCGTTACCCGATTTGGATCATCCCAAAGAAGGCGGTATGGGACTGTTTTTTATCCGCACACTGATGGATTCGGTGACCTACAAGAAACAGGGCGATAGCAATATACTCGAAATCAGGAAATCACTCGGCTGAGCGGGAGTTAAACATGAAGCAGAATGCTGCCGATATTACCGACCAATGGCAAAGTACTGTACATAAAATACTCAATCGCCTTTATAGTAAACAGCAAAGTTCATATATCTGGCAAAAATACCAAGGTGTATTTTCATCGAATTATCAAAACTTGATGCCGCCCCGTTACGCGGTTAATGACATCTTTGCCATTGAAAAAACGCTTACATCCAAAACCACTCAGCTTGCGTTACTTTCCCCGGGCCGGCATAAAAAACATTACCGCCTCCATTTTTACAGCCTTGAGCCACGCTTTCTAGATGAATATTTTCCCGTACTGGGTAATCTGAATCTACGCGTAATCGACCAAGTGCATTTCCCGTTAACGGTCGAAGGGGCACAGGTTTTTATTAAAAGCTTTACCATCACTGCGTCTGAATCGCAATACGCCACTTTCTCCGAGTTAAAATGCCGTCTGTTGGAAATGTTACAGGCTATTCTGGATGAAAAGGTTGAAAATGACCCGCTTAACAGCCTGTTGATTCTAACCGGCCTCAACTGGCAGGAAATTGATGTCTTAAGAGCTTACCGGAATTATTTTTTGCAATTAGGTAACCAGACAACACTGGAAAGTTTTCACAGCGCCCTGATTGGCAACCCAGGAGTCGCACAAAATTTATTTTATTATTTCCAAGCCCGCTTTACCCCCGATATTCCTGAATGGGAAGATGCACAGATCAGAGAAGAACAGGCCTTATTTCCTTTACGTATAAAACTGCTGGAAGCCATTGAAACTGTGGCGGACATTAATCATGATCGTATCTTACGCACCCTGTTCAATCTGATGGATGCCACTGTCCGTAGTAATTTTCATGTCAGACGCGATTTGGATGACTATTTTATCGCCTTTAAAATTAACAGCCTGGGCGTAATAGATCTACCGGCCCCTCGCCCGATCAATGAAATTTATGTCCATGCCTATGATATGGAAGGCATTCATTTACGTGGCGGCAAAATATCACGCGGAGGCATACGCTGGTCTGACCGCATCGATGATTTTCGTACCGAAATTCTGGGTTTAATGCAGACTCAAATGAGCAAAAATGTACTGATCATCCCTAAAGGGGCCAAGGGTGGTTTTATCGTTAAACATGATTGCGCCGACGCCTGCTTTAAAGAAGCCGGCAAGCAGGCCTATATAAAACTGATACAGGGCTTACTGGACTTAACCGACAACTATATTCACGGCAAGGTTATCCAACTGCCGGGAATTATCAGCTATGACGATCATGACCCCTATTTGGTGGTTGCCGCAGATAAAGGTACCGCACAGTTTTCTGATCTGGCAAACTCCGTGGCAGCTAAATATTATTATTGGCTGGGCGATGCCTTTGCCAGCGGTGGTTCCCAAGGATACAACCATAAACAACTGGGAATCACTGCCCGAGGGGCCTGGGAAAGTGTAAAAAGACATTTTCGTGAACTGGGTAAAGACATTCAGAAACAGCCTTTTTCAGTTGTAGGCATTGGAAGTATGGATGGTGATGTCTTCGGTAACGGCATGTTGCTATCAGACCAAATCAAATTAATGGCTGCAATAAGCGGTAAACATATATTTATCGATCCTGAGCCCGCTGATTTAAAAGCTTCATTTATTGAACGCAAACGGTTATTTGAACTGCCCGGCTCCAGTTGGGATGATTATGACCGTCGACTTATTTCAGAAGGTGGTGGCGTTTTCAGGCGAGATGCTAAAGTAATCCAGATTACGCAACCATTAAAAAAGTGGCTGGGCTTGCGCTACAACACGATTGACGGTGAAACGCTGATTCAGTATTTGCTTAAAGCTCCGGTTGAACTTTTATGGCTGGGCGGCATAGGCAGTTATGTAAAATCCAGTGAAGAAACGCATAGTGATGCTGGCGATAGAGATAATGACTCGGTACGCATTGATGCGATCAATCTTCGCGCCAGTGTGGTTGGTGAAGGCGCCAACCTGGGGTTTACGCAAAAAGCACGGGTAGAATATGATCTTGCCGGTGGCCGCATAAATACCGATGCAGTTGACAACTCCGCAGGGGTAGATATTTCAGACCATGAAGTCAATCTTAAAATATTACTGAAACATCTTTATCAAAAAAACAGGATCGCCGATTATAAGGCACTTTTTACCAGCCTGACAGCCCCAATCTGTCAGTCAGTATTGGCCAATAACTACCAGCAAACACTTTGTCTGTCAATGGAAAAGCTGCACTGCAGCCAGTATATAACCACCTGCTTACAACTCGCCGACCAGCTTGAGTCATCCGGCTACCTGGACAAAAAAGTCGAATCATTTGCCCAGGCAAAACAAGTACAGGCCAGACAGCCACCCAGACTGACTCGCCCGGAACTGGCGGCATTAATGGCTGCCAGTAAAATGTATTTAACCGAACAGATTCTGGAACAAACCGATTTTCTTCAGGCTGAATACTTCAATCAATATTTACTGGACTATTTCCCCCGGCAAATAAACACAAACTACCCGGATGAAGTGCTGTCTCACCCTTTGGCCAGTGAAATTAAAGCCACCAGTATCAGCAATAAAATCATCAATCAGTCAGGCTTTCTATTTTTACAGTTAAGCGCAGAGTATGAAGACAGTTGTTTACTTGACAGCTGCTTATGTTACCTGACCTTTGACCAGGTGCTAGGTGCTGACAAGCTAAGACAGGAAATTTATGCTCTGGATAATAAGATTGAGGCCGAACATCAATATCGCCTATTACAGGTTATTGAAACTACGTTGCGCGATTTTTGCCGATGGTCCCTGATTAATGAAAAAAAAATAACGCCTGGCAATGAAACCATAGAATGCTACAAAAAGTATTTACTGGAATATCAAGAGTTGTTTCAGCAGGATTTAACTAACGCAGGTGTTTATAGTGAACATCTTCAGCATTATAGAAAAACCGGCATTAACCATAAACTGGCGGAAAAACTCTGTTTTATTGAAAATATTACAGACTTGCCTTATCTGGTTACATTAACAGAAGAAAGCACACAATCCTTCAGCTCTATTTTGTCATTGGTTAAAGACTCAAATCTGTATTTAGGCCTGAATGAAATCTATACTCAATTAAAAGACATCCCGTTGCATGGCTATTGGGAAGAAAAAATTTGCCTGGAATTGCAAAACAGCATGAAACAAGTAATCGGAGAACTGATCAAACAAATGCTTAACGCGGAAACAGGTTGTTCCGATTTTTTTGCCACCAAGGTAAACCCTCAGCACTTAAAACAATTCCAAACGATACAGCAGAAAATCAGCACCCTTTCTGCCGCCGATTTGATGCCTTATATTGTCATAAAAGATGCATTGCAAAAATTGCTGAACTGATCAGCAATGATTCCCCTTCCACAATTTTAAATAGAATAGAAATTTGACCGGATAAGTCAGTAACAGCATAAACAAACTGTCCAATGTTAATAGATTTTTTCTTTAGCGGAAAAAATATTATTTCTACAAACAAAGCTTGCTGAATTAGAGTAACCCCTGTAGGTTTATATTTCTTAATTTAAAACTAGAACGACGCTCACCAATCTCTTACCGCGAAAAATATGCGTCATAGTTTTACTCTATCTTTAATATAAGTGCGGTTTAAACATAAAAAGCCGGGCATCATATTCCCGGCTTTATTAGGTGTTATGGAGCTTTATTAAATAGAACCTCTTTCCATCGGGGAATCGACTATTTCATCAACTTCCTCCTGAGTTAACACCTGTGCCTCATAAACCACACCTTCATCCTCAATTTTCCCTACAAATGCTCTCAGGTGATTTCTGGACCCTTTTAACAGGTTCTCATAGACCCTGATAATATCCGCTTTTTCCGCTTCATCAATCGCTTCCTGAATATCGCGCATATCGACTTCTTCAATTAAAGCACCAACAAATAGTGCCTCCATATGCGATTTTTCACCGCGACTAATTAATTCATCATACAAATGTTGTAAATCCGGATTTTCAAATGCACCTATGCTATCTATCACCGGATCAATCAAATCATATTTGTCCAGCAAGGATTTGACTGCATCCATATGCTCCTGCTCAGAACTGGCTATATTGTTGAAAAGTTCATCATCCCATATATCGTACAGTGTCAAATAGACATCCCGGGCCATTTTTTCTTCTTCTCTCATAAACAACAAGGACTCTATTTCCGAAACAGTCAAGGTTTGACTGCTGCTTGCGGTCTTTCCATCCCCGGCAAAGACCAGGCTGCTAACCGACAGTAAAAAAATTGTTAATACAGTCAATAGTGTAGATTTAATCTTATGCATTGAAATTATTCCAACTAGTTAATGTTGAATATTAGAACATTCTAATTATATAAAGTTTAAACAATCTTAAATCTATTACAATCAAGAGAACTGGGTCAAACTTTCAGCCAATACAAATCATTTCAAGTCCTATAAAAAGACCGCGCTGCCTGCCAGTATATAACCGAACTTGTCGGCATAAAAAAAGGTAACCCACTAACCGCAGGTTACCCTTTTTACGTCACATTCTTAAAAAATTTATTCGCCGAAAGGCCACCACCAGCGTTTTTCAGCACCCGGTACATCTCCTCGTGCTTTCCCCTCTGTACGCTGCCGGATATTTTCCATTTGCTCTTCTCGCCGTCCTTTGTTGCCCCCCGACGATTCAATTCTTTCCCTGATTTGCTGCTCGCTACGTTCACGCATTTGCTGTCCGCTGCCAGGCTGATCCTGATGAATTCTCTGTCTTAGCTGTTGTTCATTACGTTCCTTAATTCGATCCGCTTTCTGGCGTTGTCTATCACCTATACCCTGAAACTGCTTCTGTTGTTTTTGTGCTTTGTCACGTATCTGCTTTTGTTGCCGGGCCGTATCACCATCCCCAATCCAGCGACCGCCGCCCCCACCTTGTCCTTTACCTCCAGGGCCAGCATAGACGTGCAGACTAATTATAAATAAAGCCACAATGAATACTACTTTATATCTTAGTTTGTTACTCATCATTTCCTCCTCATTTTATGCGTTAGCATGCCACTCAATGTTGACTCTCATCTACACCAGCATCGTGCTCGATCAAAATAATCTGCCTAATTCGATCAGCATTACCGGCCATAGTTTCATTATCAGATACTGAAATGCCTAGAATAATATTTAAGGCTTCGACCATTTCACTTGTTATTGGCATTCTCTTTTCGGCGGCAAAGCCGAGATATTCAGCCGCCTTGTCCAAGTCCCCTTTAAGCACCGCTTCTTTATATAAGGCTATATTCTGCAAAGGTGCATGAATTTCTGCCCCGGGGGTCGCCAATAATTCCGCCTTTGCTTTCTCCAGTGCTCTCTGTAAAACATGTGCCGGTACTCTGGCCGAATTTAGCCGACCCAGTTCAACTTCAGGAATACCTTCCCGTGCCCACACCGGCCTGCCACCCGATTTTAGAATGGAATTTTCGACCGCCTTGGCGCCACCACCATGGCCTTTTTCCCGACCGGGGTCATAATTGCCTTGTCTGCCTCGACCATGTCGACCGCCTTCATGCCCTGCCCCTCCACTGTGTCCGCTCCCGGATGATCCATGCCCACGACTGCCATGATCGCTACCATGCTCTTCCGCACCAGCATAAGCAAAAAAGACCGAACCGGTGAAAATGGCACTAACAAGCATCATAGTGATAGACAATTTTTTTAATATTGAAGAAATATAGATATGCCGAATAGCCATACGCTTAAACCTCTATTACGCAGTTCTATCTGCTGTTGCTTAACGGTATAAATCCGTAATTTTGACAATACACCGACCGCCTTTAAAAACGGCCGGCGTATTTAAGAAAAAGCAAACCTAATCAGTACCGGTTAAAGCCCGCTATCATGAGAAAACTCAATAACTTGAAGAGCGTCATCAACAGCCTGGGTAAAGGCATCAACGCCATCTTTATCCAGAGTATCGAGGTTATTTAAAATACCATCAGCATTCTCATCCACTGTATTTGCAATGGTCTCAAAACTGACTCCGGGCACAGCAATCGTTTGACCATCGTAAGTAATGGTCGCTCCGTCAACTAGGTTAACCTCAACGGATTGATAGATATCATCACTTAAATCCTCCGGCGTATCAGCTCCTGCAACCTGCACATTCACCCAAACCGAAGTATCTTTATAGACTGTACTTGCCCCATCATAAGTATAGTTGGCAATCAGGGCTGCAAGCTCGTCATCAACACCTAGAAAGCTACTAATAGTCACAACTCTGTCAACTGTTAATGATGCTGTTTTATCAGAACCCGCTGCCAGCAATGATGCGGCCAGGTCCAATTGAGAAGTGGTTGGAACTAGAAAAGTATACGTTCCGGTACCGCCTTCCCCGGTATATTCAACAACAACTTCCAAGAGCCCGTCATTATTACTATCGACCGCTGTTAACAGCGCTTTGTAAAGAGCAAGATTTTCCAGTGGTGAATCTATAGCGCTGCCATCAACAACCAGCCGACCACCGGCATCTAATATTAAATTGGGGCTTGTCCCCAGAGTAAGTCCATCCAATTTGGAAAGAACTTCAGTTAAAGAATGATCCAGCACTTTAGTAGGTGATCTAACCACATTGGTTCTACCCAGTTCCACTTCCTGGACTGCATCCGCATACTCAGCCGGTACTTCATATTTCCCATCGCCATCTGTATCTACCAGCTGGATAACCACCAAGGTATCTCCGACAACAATCACAGGCTGTACCTGACCATTACTGTCTAAAATGGGGTTGCCGTCGTTATCTCTTAAAATAACCCATAAATCGCCATACTCATCACCTTTTTTGGTGCCGGCACCTTCGGGGGGGCCCATAGAACCGCCTATATGAGGGTTGTCCTCACGATTACCTTGCGCCCATTCAGGACGATCAGAGTCCTCATCCGCTTCCTCATCGGAAGAAAAAATAGACAAAATCTTATCGAATACGCTTTTTGAACCGCCTTGTCCCTGATCAGAACCTCTTCCACCCTGACCGCCACCTTTACCGCCTTGCTGACCTACACCTTGATGGGCTTGTTCTGCTGCGTAACTGTCCTGACTGAGCCAAGGGTTAACTGCCACCGGTATCGAAACCAGACTCGCTATTGCCACTGTACCGGTAATAGCCAGCATTTTGCGAATTGACTTTCTTAATATTTTCATACTTATCCCCTTTTGGGTTTTGTTCTGCAGTTTATTTACGTTTTAAAGCCAAGTAGCCTAAAAATTATCGAATATCTCTCATTACTTTCGGCATAGTCTCCCCCTATCAATTACAAATTAATTATATTCTTATGACCTAACTGATGATATTAAAGTTCTACCCCAATACCATATAAAATCATAAATCTTAGTATTTTTGATCTAACTAGACATGATTGGTCGAAGCAAAAAAAGCTAGAACCGAACACCAAGCCCCAAACGCACCATATCCGAAGTCGTATCAAAAGTAACTTCATCCCGGTTTGCTCCATTGCCATGAGTAGTAACTATATCGTAGGGCTCATAAACAGTATGGGTGTAATCCAAGCGCAAAAACGCATAGTCGGTAAATGGTACTTCCGCACCGATACCCAGGCGCAAACCCGTTAAGCCTATCTCCCGATCAATGTCTCTGTCACGATTATTGCCTTTGGCATAGCGGGTGTTAAACTCTGTTCGTACCCCACCTCCCCTCACATAAATTAAGGTTCCACTGTCCAAGATATAGCCCAGTTTCCCTGACAGACCCATGCTTTCTTTGACTTCAACAGAAAAATCACGTCCCCCACCGCCTGGGGTATCACGCACATGCTTCCAGTCCAGCGAGTTAATTTCCCCTTCCAATTCAACAGCCATAAATAAGCGCCGCCAATTGAAACCATAGCCGGCAAAAACACCCGGCGTAAAACCGTTCTCAGCAAAGTCTGCATTAAATGCAAAAGGTCCATTGCCCTGGTCCCTATGTTGCCCATCAAGCGTTGAATTGGTTAATCCATACCCCAACTGCACACCGGCGTATGGACCGGTAAACTGATCCGGTTCAAAACTGACTTTTTGTTCGGACTGAGCTTGAAAACGCCAGCCTATACCCAGATTAAACATCGTTTCGTTTGTTGCGAATTTTTCATCAAAACCTATCGACTGAATTTGCTTATCATCATAATTGGTTACGGTTGAATCCATACGACCAAACAAATGTTCACCCAGAGCAAATTCAACACCAACGCCAAAACGCAAACCGGCAAGGGTAAAATCCCGCTTGATGGCATTTTGAGGCTGATTGTTCAGTGAATAAAACGTATTGAATTCGGTATTCACTGCACCGACTCGACCATAAAGCAATCCATTATTAATTAAAGCCCGGCCCAACCGTATACCGGCACCATAGCTTTCATTCTTCTCTAACAAGAAAGTTCGGCTGTTAGCCTTGTTTTTACGGTGATACCACTTAGTATTGCTGGTTTCTCCCTCCAGCTCCAGGCCAAAATACCAATTGCGCCAGTTAATCCCGTAACCGGTAAACAAGCCCCCCTCCATTCCGGCATCGCCAAAGGAACCGCTATCCGTACCTCCGTCCGCACGCAACTCGGAGGTATCAGTCATCAACCCGTTATAGCCATATTGTCCACCCAGATAAAAACCAGCTGGTCCAACGCTACCTGAACCATCCTCACCCCAGATTGGAGAGAAACCGGCAACCAGCTCATTATCGACCGGATAAAGTCGTGCTCCTAAAGTTAGAAAAAACTGATGTCGATAATAATCCAGCGAATTGGTGATACCACCGCCACCGATATCGGAGTCCCGGTGCAGGTATCGATAATCACCTGCAAGATAGATTTGTTTGGTGATGTTATATTCCAAACCAAAACCGGCGTCGATATAATCATCTTCCCGACTGATTTGCTGATAATCAAACTTGCTGTAGTTCAAGTGAGTCTTAAACGTTACATCAGGCAGCAGTTTATGACTCATATTTGCACCATAACTGGTTTCCACCCCACCGGAGGAGCCAATTAATGTCGTTTCATCAACTGCCCGATCAATTGATGCTGACACTAAAGTACTGTCAGCAACCCGCCAGCGTAATGAAGCGCCGAAATCTGCCTTATCAAGGGTTTTAAACCGGTTATCAGCATAATCTTGCCATAAATAACCCCCATACACCTCAGCCCGCAAACGCCTGGTGATATCACTAATAAAACCGGCAGCAACTCGATAACCATCAGAGTCCCTGTGAAAACCGTTATCATCCAATTTGGTCTGATATTCCCTACGATCATATATAAACTGTACAAAAGGCTGCCAGCGCTTGTCTTTAACATAACTGAAGCGTAGCCCTAAACCATATAAATCACGGTCCCGGTCATCATGATTAAGCGGGGTTGTTGTAGTCAATACATCTTTATAGTCCAGGTTTTGAAAAGTCCCACCTAAACGCATAGAAATATCCCCTATTTGCTGCACCGTGCCCACATGAGCCGTTGTAGAGGAAAAAACAGTCGGATTCCGACCCAAAAAACTGTCTGGAGAAGCACGGGACTCATGCCCCTGACTAAATTTAAAACCAGAAAATAGATTTGCCTGATTACTCAGATCGTAACGTCCTGAGATACCGACATTAAAATCTTCATAATCTTCAGAGGTTTGTTCATCATAGTAGGCTAAGTCCGCCGAAGAAGAAATAAGTACTTGATGACGTTCCCAGTTTGATTGGATATCAAGCGAAGGGGAAACTAACATCAACTTGTCACTGACTTCACCTGTTCGAGTAGCAAATATATTATTATCATAAACGCCAATCATCGCTAAATCCGGCTTCAAGATGAATGACCCGAGTTTATAGCCAGATTTCTGAACCAATATCGGCGAATCCACTATTGAGCTTTGCGGTTTAACTGTTTCATCCAGAGCCACGACGACAGGCACTGACAAAACATTTAACAATACCGTTAAAAAGACAATAATTTTTAATTTCACAATAACCCTTTAACCAGCATAAGAACATTCAAAACTGTTCAATATAATTACTCTTCTTTTAGAGATTAAGAATATACCTCAATTGCAATTGATACAATAAAATCAGCAATTTCAATAATGAAATAGACAAAATCAGTAGTTAGACATGCAAAGATAACCTTGACCTATGTACTTCTGCTTGACCCTAACATTTTGTTGGTAGAAACTGATATACAACCAATCAAGAGTCACAGATATGAAGGTCCCTGATATTAAGTATCATAAAAACCAGGTTATAAAGAGTTCAGCCTGCTTGTTTGCCGCCCTTCTACTTATATCCACAACAGTCACGGCTGACAACAGCAGCCGAGTCAAAGCCCTATTAAATGAGATTGATGATATGTGGCGGGGCCAATCGTCTTATGCAATTACCACCATGCAGGTAAAAACCGAACATTACACACGAAATATGAAAATGGAAGGCTGGTCCAAAGGCAAGGAAAAAACCCTGTTTCGTATTATTGAACCACTACGGGAAAAAGGCACCGCCACACTCAAATCAGACAATCATATCTATACCTATCTGCCAAAAACTGACCGTACCATTAAGCTTACCAGCGGCATGATGATGGGGTCCTGGATGGGCAGTCACTTAACCAATGATGATCTGGTTAAGGAAGCCCGACTGGAAGACGATTACGAGGCCAGCATCTCATTTGAAGGTAAACGCAATGATCAACAAATTATCGAGTTTACCCTGATACCTAAATTGGATGCTGCCGTAGTCTGGGGCAAACTAACGCTGATTATTCTGGCTGACAGTCATATTCCAGTGGTTGAACATTATTATGATGAAGATATGCAGCTGACTCGAAGTATCACTTTTAGCGAGATAAAAAATCTGGGCGGACGTATGCGGCCTTCAGTTTTACGCGTGGTCCCCGCTGATAAGCCAAACGAATATACCGAGTTTGTTTATCAACAGCTGAAGTTTGATATTGATATCAGCGACCGTTTGTTTTCCTTGTCTAATTTAAAAAAACGCCGATAGCTTTTTCATTTTTTAACAGAACAACGCACCAACTGATATAAGGCCTGTTATGAATATCATCACACTGGCAGCACGTAATGTTTATCGAAATGGTCACCGATCATTGGTGACGACCTTAGCGATGGCCTTTGCCTGTGCCATGATGATTATTTTTGCCGCTTTAATCGAAGGTTTTGTCGTTAACACCGAACACAACATTGTCGCCATGAATACCGGAGATTTGCAAATCCACCATTTTGGTTATCGTGACGATCCTGATATTTACAAATTGATCAAACAACCCGCTCTGGCAAACAGCATTCGAACGGCAGGCTTTAATGCCACCGAACGTATCTTTGCCTTTGGCTTAATGGCTAGCAAGCACAGCTCCTCCGGCGTACAGTTACACGGTTTGGATTTGGATCATGAAGCCACAGTTTCGGTCATTGATCAACAGGTTATGATCGGCAACTGGTTGAATAAAACAAAACCTCATGGCGTTGTCATAGGAAAAAAACTGGCCCGACTGCTTGATGTAAGCTTGGGTGATGAGCTGATTTTTGTGGGTCAGACAGCCGATGGTTACATGGCCAACGACAAATTTTATGTGCAGGGCATTCTAAAATCGGTTTCCGGCATGATTGATAACTCCGGCGTTATTATGAGCAATATGATGTTGCGCGAATTGATCACCTTACCTGCCGGTGTTCATGAAATAGTCATTATGCGTACCGACCGCGGCGAGAATTTACAGTCGGCGACAGAGAAAGTAAAAAACCTGGTACGCAGTAATTTGGAAATTTTGGATTGGCAGCAGCTAATGCCCATCATTAACCGTTTTTTGGAAACGGCCCATACGCAAACCTTGATAATGTTGCTGTTCACCTATATCGCTGTCGCCTCAGTAGTATTAAATGCTATGTTAATGAGTGTGTTTGAACGTATCCATGAATTTGGCATTATGAAAGCGATAGGCGTTACTCCGTGGCAACTGGTACGACTGGTTTATGCCGAGACTGTAATACAAACCCTGCTGGCCTGCATACTGGGAGGCGTAGTCGGCAGCACTTTATCCTGGTATCTGCAACAACACGGTATTGATATGTCATCGATGGCCGAAGGCATTTCATTTGCCGGCATAGCGCTGGACCCGGTCTGGTACGCCCATCTATCTGCCGAGTCCTTGTTGATGCCGATTGCTTTCCTGTTTTTGATTGCCGCAATTGCCGTTATCTACCCGGCTGCCAAGGTTGCAATTATCCGGCCTGTTGACGCGATTCACCATACCTAGGTCTAGCAATGAATCTCAATACTCTGGCTTGGCGTAACCTTTGGCGACATAAACGGCGGACATTGATTACCGCTTCCTCCATCGCCTTTGGCGTACTGTTGGCAGTCACCTTTACCGGTGCCGGGGATTATTTTTATACCCGCATGATTGATGCCGGAGCCAGTATGGGTATGGGCCATATTACCCTGGCCGCACCGGACTACAACCGCGCGCCCAGCAGTCAGAAACGTCTTCAGCAAGCAGCACAACTGAGAAAAAAAGTTGAGCAGCTTGATGAGGTTAAAGCGGTGCTGGCCAGAATACAGGGCCAAGCGATGTTTGCCAGCGCCCGTAAAAGTGTCGGCGGCATGTTTATCGCCATTGACCCGCAACAGGAAAGTGCTGACAACAATCTGTTTATACGCGCCATGATCGCCGGCGATATGCTGTCTACAGCAGATGACAGAAAGATTGTACTTGGTGCGGATCTGGCCAGAAAACTCAAACTCACTATCGGCAAAAAAGTGGTCTATACCACCACCGATGCCAATGGCGACATTGTCAGCGCCATTGCCCGCGTCAGCGGGCTGTTTAAAACCGGCGCCAGTGAAATTGACGGAGCCATGGCCTTATTACCTTTGCATAGTATACAAAAGGTGCTGGGCTATCAGCCACATGAGGTCAGTGTGTTGGCCGTGACCCTGCATGACCAGCGCCACAGCCATCAGCTTCGTGACCGAATGCAGGCCATGCCGGCATTTAAGCGGATTGAAGTTCTAAACTGGCAGCAGACCCAACCCGATTTGGCCGGCATGATTGCCATCGACAAAAGCTCCAATTACATCAGCCAGCTCTTAATCGCCTTATTGGTTGCCGCTGGCATTCTGAACACCATGCTGATGAGTGTGCTGGAACGGGTGCGTGAATTCGGCGTTATGATGGCACTGGGCATGTCGCCTCGCAGCCTGTTTATAATGGTGATGCTGGAATCATTCTGGCTGGCAGTATTAGGCTTAATCATCGGCATCATTGTTACCATTCCCTGGTATCTTTTTATGGCAGAGACCGGTATTGATCTATCCTCAACCTATGGCGAAGGCTTCAGCTTTGGCGGTGTGCTGATCGATAATGTCTTCAAAATCCGCTTGTTTAAAGAAAGCATTATTGCCATATTGCTCGGCTTGTTTGGTCTGGCCTTGCTTTCCGGTGCTTACCCGGCGTGGCGGGCAGGACGAGTTCCGCCGGTTGAAAGTTTAAAAACAATATAAGGTAGCAGCATGAAACAGGCCATTGTTAAGCTTAACAACATCAGCAAAATATACCGGCAAGGCAAGGTCGAGGTTAAAGCGGTGAACAATGTCAGCTTATCCATTGCCAAGGGTGATTTTGCCGTCCTGTGCGGACCCTCCGGTTCAGGCAAAACCAGTATTTTAAATTTAATCGGCGGCCTGGACACAGCAACGTCTGGACAAATTTGGCTGGAGGGAGTGGATCTAGCCAGTTTAAGCAATACCGAACTGGCCAAAACCCGTAAAAACCGTATCGGCTTTGTCTTCCAGGCCTATAATTTAATTCCGGTCATGACTGCTTATGAAAATGCCGCTTTTGTTTTAGGATTGCAGGGGGTTAACAAAAAAGAACAACGTCAGCGGGTGATGCAGACTTTGGCCGATGTCGGCCTGGCCGGACTGGAAAACCGTCGCCCCGATGAAATGTCCGGCGGACAGCAACAACGGGTCGCCATCGCTAGAGCCATAGTCACCCAACCCGCCATCGTGCTGGCTGATGAACCGACTGCCAATGTCGATTCACA
Organism: Methylococcaceae bacterium; assembly: GCA_050303415.1. Lineage (GTDB taxonomy): Bacteria > Pseudomonadota > Gammaproteobacteria > Methylococcales > Methylomonadaceae > JBNLBS01. Next base: position 216,760 of record JBNLBS010000001.1, read on the forward strand.
TACCGCCGAATCTTTGTTAAACCTGATGCAGCAGTTAAATCAACAACAGAATATTACCTTTTTGTTTTCCTCGCATGATCAACATGTAATTGACCGCGCCAGCCGCATTATTCAGGTTCAGGATGGACAAATTGCTTCGGATCAATATCGAACACCGGGCAATGTTAAATAAGCCGCTGTATTTAGTTTTTTTACTATGGCTGCCAACTACAGCACAGGCCTTTTACCAATGGCAAGGCGATGATGCATCGCTGGAATTACGCAGTTTATTCCGAGGCCTGGTTATAGCCGTCGACAACCCTAATGATAATGTTTTATTTCAACATGACCAGCTCATCAGTGGCGGAGCGGTAGACCGGCTGATGCTTGATGCACAGCTTTCAGCCTTTAGTTTTGAACTGCATGGCGTAATAAACTATATCGATTCGGAACTGCGCACCGGCGGCAGCCGCCTTACCCAGCTGGTGGATGTTGAACGCAGTGACAGTCTGCACTGGCGCTTTGCCGACGAGCATGCCGATTTGCAGCTAGACCGAATCAATCTACAATATAACGGCGAGCAAATTCATGTTAAGTTAGGTCGCCAGCCCGTCAACCTGGCGGCAACCTATTATTTCACCCCAAATGATTTTTTCGCCCGATTTGCCGCTCAGACTTTTTTCCGCACGTACAAACCCGGTGTTGACGCCGCCAGGCTTGATTGGCAATGGGATGAATTATCACAATTATCGCTGCTGACAGTACTGGAGTATCAAAACGACTTTTCCAAACCGACCGGCTGGCGTAGCCGTCCGGATTGGGGAAAAACCTCGTATCTGGCCCGTGCCTCAACCATATTCGGTGATTTTGAGTGGGCGCTACTAGGCGGAAAAGTTAATGGAGATGGCATAATCGGCCTGGATTTTCAGGGCGAGCTGTTCGACTGGCTGGGCGTACGCGGTGAAGGTCACTATCGCTTGCCCGGCAGACAAAGGCAAAACGATGACATTAAATTCTCCCTGGGTTTGGAACACCGTTTTGAAAACACCTTAACCATCAGGCTGGAACAATTTTATCAGCGCAGTGGTGCCGGCAATGCCGACAACTACAAACTAATCCAAAAAAGCCGGTCAAACAATCTGTATCTGGCCCGCCATTACACCGCACTAGGCGCCAGCTACGAATTCACCCCATTGTTAACAGTCGATGCCCTGTGGCTGGCCAACCATAATGACACGTCCAATCTGTTCGCACTGTATGCGCTATATTCCTTATCCGATGAATCCGAACTGGCCTTCAGCGTCAACCTGCCAATAGGCAAGCAACCGGACAAAGGCCGATTAAAAAGCGAATTCGGCACTGCGCCTAAATCCATCAGCCTTGAGTATCGGCTGTATTTTTAACCATACATTAATCAACAGGTAGCCCGTATGAAGCTTTACGTAATACGGGATTTCGTCGACTTCGATTTTCCGTATCCACTGCATTTCATGCCGGCTACTCTGCGTTTATACCTCATAACAAAATTGACAACTTGACAAGTTATAAAATAAAGTGCGTTTATCCTAAGTTAATCAATAAGAAAAATCATGAAAACCATTCAAGTGGGCAAGTTAAAATCAGAGTTTTCTTCAGTTTTGGAAAGTGTACAAAAAGACGGCGAAAGCTTCATTATTGAATTTGGAAAAAAGCATAAGAAAGTCGCCATGATCGTCCCCTATCGAGAAGAGCCCCAAAAAAGGGTTTTCGGACAATTAAAGGGACAATTTACTATCCCCGATGACTTTGATGAAGAGTCCAAAGAAATTAATGAAATGTTTTACGGCGAGTAAAAAACATGGACATTATTATCGATACCCATGTCTTTCTATGGCTTTTAAATGATCCATCCCGCATAAAGCCAGAGCATATGGAATATCTGGAAAATACCGATAACCGCATTTTCTTAAGCGCCGTCAGCGTCGCCGAATTAGAGATAAAAAAATCGATCGGTAAACTGGATTTTAATTTTAATAGTATTGAAATGTCTGCCGAAATGGGCATGGAAATATTAAACTTTACCGGTTTCGATGCGCTACAACTTGGCTCAATCCCGTTCCATCACAAAGACCCATTCGACCGAATGATTATCTCCCAGAGCCTGGCCAATAAACTTACTATTCTCAGTTATAACAGTAAATTCAGTTTATATGATTGCAGATTGATATAAGCGACCTTGATTTCCTGTTCTCCTCGACGTTTCATATCGTCCACGTGCCTTTACTAGTACAGTCGAGCATGTAGCGCGTATGGAGCTCTGCAGAATACTGGGTTTCCGTGGCTTCGATTTCCCGTATTCCACTTCGTTGCATACGGGCTACATTATATTTTTGCACAATATGGAACAATGTAAGGTGATTAATTAAGATGGTAAATTATCGACGTGTTTATATCGATGGTGGTACGTATTTTTTTACCGTAACTTTAAAAAACCGTCAATCAAATTACTTAACCACGTACATAGATCTATTAAGGGAATCGTTTGCTCATGTAAAAAAACAAAAGCCATTCCATATCATCGCGATTGTTGTTTTACCTGATCATATTCACTGCATCTGGCAATTGCCTGATGGAGATAATAATTATGCTGGACGGTGGCGAGCGATTAAAAGCCGTTTTACCCGTTCTTTAATCCAATCCGGGGTTCGTTTGCATAAAAATAATCGAGGTGAATATAGGCTGTGGCAACCTCGCTTTTGGGAGCATGTTATTCGAAATGATACCGATCTAACGCGCCATATTGACTATATTCACTATAACCCGGTTAAACATGGTTACGTTAACTCTGTTTCTGATTGGGAATTTTCCTCATTTCATGAGTTTGTTGAAAAAGGTATGTTGGAACCGGATTGGGGGGAAATGCCTATCGATACAGCTCATGATTTTGGCGAGTAGCCCGTATGAAGCTTTGCGTAATACGGGATTTCGGTGGCTTCGATATCCCGTATTCCACTGTGTTGCATACAAGCTACGTGCTTTTACCAGTGCAATCCAGGTTTTCTATTAACCTAAAGTTTTTAACGACAGAGCAGTCCAATTTTAACAGCGCAAACACTTGCTTCATTGGCAGCAATTTAAGTTTATCGCTATTGATGCCATATTTTATCTTAAAGAAGGTTTCTTTTTTTCCGGCGGGATAGGCATTGAAAATAGCAGCCATTTTTTCTTCAACTATAGACCGGGCTTGTTGCAAAGCCTCGATTGTCTGCTGATTTAATCCATCGGCAAATTGCGGCTTGGTTTGCGTGACTTCCAGACCCGGCTTATTGATCGCCAAACCGGCTTTTTCCCGCATTTTGGCCAGTCGACTGCTGTTCGCCACCCCAACCAATAAATGCTCATTAACGCGTCCTGTTTGATGTTTTGTCATGCTCTGAAAATAGGATAGTGGATTACTGAGGGTTTTAAAAAGACGTTATTGTATCATTATGGTATTTGTTCAAACCGGCGTTCAGAGATAAATTACTCACCCGGTATTTTGCCGTATATTTCCACCATATCAGGACGCTCGGTACAAAAATAATGCACCCAGATATAAAGATGGTTAAATACCGCTACAACCAAAGCCGCCTTGGAAAGTAATAATAATCCGGGCAAATAGAGAATCAAAAAACCACAGATGTACATGGCATTATCCATATAACGAAAGATACCTTTTTTCTCAAAAGGCTTGCGGTAGTTTTTAACAAAATGGTCTACGCCCAAAGCCCTCTCCATTGAAAAGTACTTCTTTACCGAATAAAAAAGATAGATAATTTCAGGACTGAAAAATAAAGCGATGGTATAGACTATATACGGTTCAATATCCAACGAATATTGATTACTAACAGCAAGAAGAGTGATAAAAATCAAGCGACTGGGAAATAATACTAAAAAGCCGATGCTATAAAATTTAAACGCACGTTGTTCACCCAATCGGGAGGAGAAAGTCTGTTGATATAATTCCAGCCGCCAAACCAGCCAAACATAAACCTGGTGAACAATAGGTACAGCAACCGCCAGTAAAAACCAGGTTGAAGTTGAGATGCCCCATAACTGCCCGGTCAATATACCGGAAGTCTTATCGGCTACGCCATACAATACCGCTAACAACAAAAGTAGCGTTAATAAATGCCAGATTTGATAGCGAAAGATTGGGTTCATTGAACTAACAACATTAGCTATTGAATGCCTTGTTTGAGGTGATTTTAGCCAAGCCTTTTATAAGCCTGTAGATTGACCAGATCCAAACGGCAAGCAAGATAACATAGCCGACCAAGACTAACGTCAGGATAAAACCCAAGGCAGAAAGCCCCAACCCCCACCAGAAAGTGATGATGATATTGCTGTAGTGATCAGCAAACAGGCTGTTTTCCGCATCACTCTTTTTAACCATGGCCCATACTGCCCCGATCAACCAGAAAATTCCGGTAAACAGACCGGCAATCATCAGTGCATAGGCTATGATGGCATTGGTTTTCGCGGCATCATCATAGGCTGACAACGGTGCCGAAGTTAATGGGTTTTCTTGATTTTCTGGCATTTTATATCCTCAAATTAACGTTCTAATCATTAAAATGCATACTGATCGAAAAAGCATGCGTCTAATGTAAATCACAGTTAATCTTAGTTCATTACCAATTTAATTCTACCGTTAAAAGTTAGCTACTTTCTTAAGTTCGCTTAAAAATCATTAACGTCACATCATCTTTAAATGATTCTTTTTGGCAAAACCGTTTAAGTTCCTTTATGAGGATTTCAATAATGTCCTGCGGCGGTAAATCAGCATATTGATGCAGAATGTGACACACCGGTTCTATGCCGAAGAAATCGCCGCTAGGATTTTCCGCTTCTGTCAGGCCGTCGGTATAGAGTAAAACTAGATCGCCACTGGTTAACTCGATGGATTTTTCTTCAAAAGAAACATTCCTGCGTACACCTAAAATCAATCCTTCCGTATCCAATTGCCTGCACTGCGCTTCTTTCTGCTTAAGCAATAATGGCGGCGGGTGGCCAGCATTGGCAAATGATAATTGTTCGGTACGGGTGTTATATTGCAAATAAAACAGCGTAATAAAATAGTCTGCTGTATCCAGGTCCTGATATAATAGATTATTTAAAACCTTTAACATTTCTGACGGTGTTCCCGGATTATTGGCCTGTGTTCGAATTGCACTTCGGGTTTCCACCATAAATAAAGCTGGCCCTATGGCATGGCCAGCCACATCGGCCATCACTATATCCAGATTCTCTTTATCCCGATAGAAATAGTCAAAATAATCCCCCCCTACTTTATCAGCCGGTAAACAGAACCCCTTTATTTCAAACCCATCTGTTTTAATGGCTTTGGAAGGAAACAGTGATGACTGTATACGCCGGGCAATGTTCATCTCGCTTTGGGCATAAGCCAAATTAACCTGTGCCTGACGGACTTCCTGCTCGGTTCGTTTTCTTTCCGTAATGTCATGAATAAAACCACTAAAGATAAAAGCATTACCCAGTTTTAACGGCGAAATACTCATCTCTACCGGAAATTCACTGCCGTCTCTACGCACCGCCGTATGTTCAAATATTTTATTTAAAATCGGGCCTTCACCGGTTTTCAGGTAATGTTCCAGTCCTTGTTGGTGTTGTTTACGAAAGCGCTCGGGAATGATTAATTCATCCAGCCGTTGACCCAACGCTTCCTGCTTTGACCAGCCAAACATTTTTTCTGCATGATGATTCCAGTCATTAATAATGCCATAAGAATCCATAATTATGATGGCATTTAATGCGCTTTCTATAATTAAACGGGTACGCTTCTCACTATCGATTAAGGCATCCTGATAATGCTTTTGTGCGGTTATATCCCTATCCACCCCGCGCCATTTTATTAATTGGCCATCTGGATTAAGGATCGGCAAACCCGTTGATTCCGTTATAATCAATTGTCCATTTTTATGCCGATAATGATTAATTAAGGCATAAAATCGTTCATGTTTTGAGGCATAGGAAAGTTGTTCCTCCTTGTCATGGGCAGTTAAAAAATCACGATAATGCTTACCGACCACTTGTTCCGGAGTAATACCAATAATTTTTTTTATCGCTGCACTGCTGTAGATATAGTACCCATCCGGATCTTGCTCCCATAACCATTCACCGGTCATTTCAGCCATTTGCCGAAACCTCTCTTCACTTTCTATTAATGCACTTTCTACCTGTATGCGCTGAGTAATATCTTCTTCAACAGCAAGAAAATTGGTGATTTCACCCTTATCATTTTTTACGACACTAATACACTCATGAACCCAGTAAACCTCTCCATTTTTCCTTTTGTTTTTAAATTCACCCTGCCATTCTCCCTGTTCAAGCAGGCTTTGCCACATTTCCTTATATTGCTTTTCTGATGCACCGCCGCCCGCATGAAATATTTTCGGATTTTGACCGATCAGTTCATCCTCTAGGAATCCGGTCAGTTCTAAAAATTTTGTATTCACATATTCAATGATACCGTTAGCATCAGTTATCACAACGGCACTGGCGCTTTGTTCAACCGCCTTCTGCATAATCAACAGCTTTTTATTTGTCTGCTCACAGCTGTTAATCGGGTTATTTAAAGACTGTTGTTTCATCAATTAAAACAGATAGGGATGTGCAGCAACAAAGTTGTTAACCTTGGCGGATGCTTTAAACTCAGGAGGCGCCCAGGCTGTTTGTTCATGTTTACACAGATAAGATGCCAACCAGACGGCTTGATTCCGAATCGGCATTATAAAGGCATACAATTTACCATTGGGTAATTCGGCAACATCACCCAAGGCATAAATATTTTCATCATTGGTTTGCAGCAGCTGATCGGTTTTAATTCCTCTGCCAACCTTCAGTCCTGCTTGTGCTGCCAATTCTGTCCGGGGCTTAAAACCGCATGCCACGATGATGCCATCATATACAGTTTTCGAGTCTTCGGTAACAACCCACATTTTGTCGTTATTTTTTTCAAAGCCTTTAACCACTTGATTTAACCGAACATCAACGCCGGAATTTTGTAAAACATCAAGTAAGGTTGCTGAATCCTCCTCCACTAATTGCCTTTCCATCAATCTGTCCATCACATGAAACAGACTGACCTGGTCTTGCGCCAACGCCAGATCAGAGGCAAGTTCACAGCCAATGAGTCCACCGCCGATAATGGCCCAGTTTGGCCGGCTGTTGTTTTGTAAAATACCTTGCCTGAATTGTCTCAATATTTTTAAATCAGTCAGACTGTTAAACAAAAAGTAATTATCCCGGTCCGCTAAAAAAGGAGGTGGAATAAATGCTGCCGAACCGGTAGCCAGCACTAGCTTGTCATATTCCAGCGTTTCAATCTCATCAATACCTTTGACGCTGACCTGTTGTTGCTGACGGTCTATACCCGTAACCTCTACGCCACTGATAACACAGATATTATTGTTTCTTAATTCATCAAATGATTTGATAACAATGGACTGCTCAATATCGTCATGGCTAAAACCTAGAGAAAGTCTGGGCCTGGAGTAATAGCCATGATTTTCTTTGGTTAATAGAGTAATTTTTGCATCCGGCGACAATGCCCGTAATTTTTCTGCAAAAGTAACCCCGGCAATACCGGAACCTATAACAATTACTTTCATTTCATCCCCCCCTGTTCTGAAAAAAGAAACAATAAAAACTTTAGTTCCTATTCCAGTGCTAACTTTAGGTTAATTTTTATCATATTTAATGTATTTAAAACGCGGATCATCAGGCGTTCCCTCCAAGGCGCCACCTTCCAGACCAGGTTGCCACATAATGACCTCTTCTATTTTATGCGCCAGTTCAAAATCTTTATTGGTAATGCCTTTTGCCGCATGATTCATTAATTTAACAATAACAAAAGCGTAAGATACGGTTAAATCCGGATGATGAAAAGCGGCTTCTGACAAATGCCCGACGGTATTAACCACCATTAACGTAGATTTCCAGCCACTGGTTTTATATTTGCGTCTAATCCAGCCTTTTTCCAGATACCAGTGAGGCAGTTCTTCTTTTAAACGTTGTTCAACGTCATCATCACTATAAGTTTCTTCATGTTTACGTTCTCTCCAGCCCATTTTTGTCACCTTTGTTGTTATTGATAATAATACTGCGACCCCGGATAAAACAGATAATTCAAACTCTTTAATGAACATTCCAAGTATTAATTAGTCATAGTAATACTGTTAGAAAACAGTAACAACCATTCATTATGGGGGTATTATTATGATTAATAAAATGACACGTTCAACGCTAGTAATAGGTGCTCTATTACTGTTAGCCAGCACCGGTGTTTATGCTGGTGAACATCATGGCGCCAATGCTTTGGAGCATGCTGCAGTCGCAGCCAGTCATGGTGAGAAAGGCCATAACCAATTAGTATTGGAACACTCCAAAGAAGCATTACATCATGCAAAAATGGCCGCGCAAATTCATCATGACCGACATATGCATACGATGAAAGCTATTGAACAACTTGACGCCGCCATTAAAAGTGCCAACAAAGGCAAAAGTGAACAGGCTTCTAAATCTGCTCACAAGGCGGTGGAACATTTACATAAATCCTTCGAATAAAATTTAGCCGACAGAAAGGGATTTCTGTCTATCTGATTTGAATCAAGATAAACCCGATACATAACATAAACCCGATAACAGGCATTGTGATATGCAAGTTGATATTACCCTGTGTCTCTGCCTGATCAGGCCTGGATTTAATCAGAAATAAACTTAAATTAACCAAGGCGAAAATAAGCAAAATAATAAAGCTGGTCAACTTAGCCAGGGTGACTATCGGCAGCCAAAGTGAAAAAACCAATAACAATAAAGAAAAAAATACGGTTGCCGCTACCGGTGTTCTGGTTTTTGTGCCAAGCACTTTAAAATAACCTGGAGCAACCCCCTGTTCGGCCATGCCATATAAAACCCTTGCCCCCATAACAATCTGTACCATGGCACCATTTAAAATTGCAATCAAACTGATCAGGCTGATTACGGAAACAGGAATTTGACTGTTTTCTTTTATTATCAAAGCAAAAGGGGCGGCATGATTAGCCAGTTTATCGATAGGCAGAGTCAACACCGAGGCGAATGAGACCAATACATATAAAATCGTCGTAATCGCCAATGCCATCATAATCCCGGCCGGTAAGTTTTTTTCCGGCTCAATAACCTCTTCGGCAACATTAACCATATCTTCAAAGCCGATAAAGGCATAAAAAGCTATAAATGCCCCCAAAATAATAGCCTGCCAACTTTCCCAGGAAAGCGGCGGAATAAATTCACGCCAGCGCTCAGTTATAGTTATTAAATTATCCTGACATACATATAAAATCAGCATTATTCCTGAAATCTCTATGATGGTAACCAAGGCAGCAAATTTAACCGAAAGTGAAATACCTGAGATGGCAATAACGGTAATAAAAATGACATAACCAATAATGCTGACAATCTGAGAAACATCGGTAAATTCTTTCAGATAACCATAAAAACCATGAGCCATCACTCCGGCAGAAACAATACCGGTTAAAACAATCCCCCAACCTACCAAAGCGGTTAACCAGGCTTTTGCAAATGCCTGATTAACATAAACAGCCTCGCCCCCACTTTTAGGATAACGACTGGATAACTCGGAGTAACTAAAAGCGACAAAAGCAGCAATCAAAGCAGAGAGTAAAAATGAGACGGGTGCATAAATTCCACTGAGTCCGGCTATCTTCCCGCTTAGGGCATAAATACCCGCCCCCAGGATGGTGCCGACACCATAAAACACCAACAAAGGCAGACTAATCATTCTATTTAACGTTGTTTTGTCCGGCATATCTAACACACTGATGTTTGTACTTGGATTTAATAACATGACTGACAATACTCTTACTCTTCTTTTCTCCAATTGACAAGCCACCTCAAATACTTGAACCAATTAACAATGAATATTTCTAATTAATTAAACCATCAAGCTATGGAGGTTGTAATGGCTATGATGAATCAACATACAGGGACTCAACCACTTGATGCGGCATTGCAGCAACGCCTGGATAATTTTTTGCAAAATATGCGCATTGAAGCCGATCATTTTCTGGGCTATCCCTGTACACGCGAGTTTGATTACCGTGACTTATATCCTTTTCTGAATCTGCCTTTAAATAATGTTGGTGACCCGTTTGTCGATAGCCGCTATCGTTTAAATACTCATGAATATGAATGCGAAGTGATTGCTTTTTTTGCCGACTTGCTACATGCAAAAAAACAGGAAACCTGGGGCTACATTACCAACGGAGGTACCGAAGGCAATATGTACGGAATCTATCTGGCTAGGGAAATTTATCCTGAGGCTCTATTATATTATTCGGAAGCAACGCATTACAGCGTACCCAAAATATTACGCATGGTTCGCGCCCGCAATATTATGATTAAAAGCCAGCTTAACGGTGAAATAGATTATCAGGACTTGGCAGAAACCCTGCGTATCCATCGCGACACGCCTGCGATTATCTTCGCAAATATAGGCACCACCATGACCGGTGCAATCGATAACCTGGACAAAATTAAACTGATTCTAAATGATTTGGCTATCAAGCAATATTATATTCATTGCGATGCCGCACTCAGCGGAATGATTCTGCCCTTTGTCGACAATTCTCAGCCTTTTGACTTTAATTCCGGAATTGACAGTATTTCCCTCAGCGGTCATAAAATGATCGGATCGCCCATTCCATGTGGCCTGGTGTTGGCACGAAAGAAACATGTTGATCGGATTTCCAGAGCGGTGGAATATGTCGGTACCTTCGATACCACAGTAACCGGTTCGCGCAATGCTATCACGCCGTTATTTATGTGGTATGCCATTCATTGCAAAGGCATTAACGGTTTTAAACAAATATGTCAGCATTGCCTTAAAACAGCAGACTATGCCATTAAACGCTTTGCCGATATCGGTATTACTGCCTGGCGTAACCCCAATTCCATCACTGTTGTATTTCCCAGGCAAACGGAAGATGTTTTAGCAAAATGGCAAATTGCCACCCAAAATGATATTGCCCATATCATCACCATGCCCCATGTTAAAGCCTCGCATATAGACCGTCTGATAAATGATATTAGCGCCGCTATCAATCAGGAGGTAGCCTGATGAAACAATTAACCATCATTACCGAGAATCGCTTAGGTGTTGTTACTACGATTACCGAAGCCCTGGCGGCTGAACAGATCAATATCGACTCGCTAACCGCTTCACTAGCAGGAGGTGAAGTGGTAGTTGTATTGAATGTCGATCATTATGACGAAGCCTTACAAATTATTCATAATCTAAATAATATGCGTATTGTTACAGAAGATGCTATTTTGGTTAAACTTAAAAACGAACCCGGCGCTCTGGCCAAAATTGCCCGTCGTTTTACCGATGCAGGAATCGGTTTGCGAAGTATTAGTTTTATTCACCGAAACCAAAATTTTGGCTTGGTGGCCATATCAGCAGATAGAACCGAGGAGGCATTACAACTGGTTGCAGATGTACTGGTTTCCTAACCCTACAAGGAATACAGCTATGGAGTCCATTTTTCATTCTTTATTGATGCTGATGATAGTTGTTTGGAGCGTCGCCGTTTTTATGCGTAAAATCGGGTTGCCCAGTATCATGGGGGAATTAATTATGGGCGTCGTCATTGGCCCGGCAGTGCTAGGCCTGGTAAGCCCCAGCCATGTAATTGAAACACTCGCCCAAATCGGTATATTTTTTCTAATGCTCCACACCGGAGTCGAAACCGAACCCAGCGAATTTTATGCTGCGGTAAAAGATTGCTTTGCAATTGGTATTATCGGAGCTGTTGTCGCCTTTTTATCCAGTATGGGGGTTGCGCTGGCATTTGATTATGATCTGCTGGCATCTGTTTTTGTCGGTTTAACGATGACCGCCTCTGCTGTTGTCGTAACATTGAAGATCCTTAGGGATCTAGGCTTCCATAATTCTAGATTGTCCCGGCACATTGTCGCAACATGCATGGTTGCAGATATATTGACTATGGTACTGCTCAGTTTTGTACTGGGTTATTATCAAGGTGAAGTGATGGATATTAACCGGTTTATGCTCATCACCGGCAAAGTGTTATTATTTTTCACCGTTACCTTAGCCATCGGCTTGCAGTTATACCCACGCTTGGCTTTCCCCTTTAGAAGCAAGCAAGGCAAAGGATTTACCTTCATCCTGATCCTGGGTTTTGCTGCCGGTGAATTTGCCGAACATTTAGGACTGCATTTTATTATCGGTGCTTACTTTGCCGGTTTGTTTTTTGAAGAAAAAATAGTCAATCAAAAGCTTTATGATTTGGTTAACGATCGACTTTACGCTTTATCCTATTCCTTCCTCGGCCCGATATTTTTTATCTCTTTAGGCTTTAATATCACCTTTGATTTGCCCGCACACTTAATCTGGTTTTTAATTTTTTTAACCTTGGCCGTTATTCTCTGTCAAATTATCAGTACCGGATTAACGGCTAGGCGCAAACATTTTTCCTGGATTGAGTCTCTTACCCTTGGCGTCGGGCATTGTGCCCGGGCGGAAATGGCTTTTATCATCGCGGCACTGGGTATAGAAATGGGTGCGCTGGATAAAAATATCTTCTCAGTTGTTGTTTTTACCGCCTTTCTATTAAACCTGATTACACCGTTAATGCTTAAAGGTTGTGCAGCATTGTTAGAAAGGCACACATCAAATTGGCCGTATTAATATGCATACTATCCTGAAAAATTTACATACCAAGATTAATCAGGCTTATTTGGCTGATGAGTCTGACATGATCAACGAATTATTAGGCTATTTGACCGATTATGACGCAAAAGCCATTCATCAAAAGGCGCATTTATTGGTAACGTCAATTAGAGCAAAAAAAGACCAACAAACTGTAATAGATGCTTTCCTGCATGAATACCAGCTCAATTCTGATGAGGGGATTGTGTTAATGGGAATTGCTGAAGCACTGTTACGTATTCCCGATAACACAACACAGGATTTGTTTTTACAGGAGAAATTGGCCCGGGCCGACTGGCATCAACATCTGCAACACAGCGACTCTCTGCTGGTAAATTTTTCCACCCGGGCATTGGATATGACGGGGAAATTTGAACAGCAATTTAATCCTTTCGATAACCATCAGCAGCAGATATTTGCCAGACTTATTACGCGTTTGGGGCAACCGGTCATTCGTACCGCCTTAACCCAGGCCATGCAACAGATGGCTTATCAGTTTGTAATTGCCGAAACAATAGAAAAAGCCTGTATGCAGGCAAACTGGCAAATGGATTACTTATTTTCTTATGATATGCTCGGTGAAGCTGCACTAATTGCCGGTGATTCCGAACGTTATTACAATGCTTATCAGCAGGCAATTGATCATCTTGCAACCCAGTCTAACAGCCCTGACCCTTATCAAAACCCCGGCATTTCCATTAAACTGTCCGCGCTTTATCCGCGCTATGAACCTTTGCATTTTAAGGCGGCCGAGCAGGCTATCGCTGATCAGCTGTTAAATCTGGCTGTCAAAGCACGTGCAGCAAAAATTACGGTGACAGTCGACGCAGAAGAATCCGAACGCCTGAGTATGTCATTGAATATTTTTCAGCAGGTGTTAAATGATCCTGCGCTTAGAGGCTGGAACGGTTTAGGACTGGCAGTGCAGGCTTATCAAAAAAGAGCCATTAGAGTGCTACATTGGCTGCTGGTGGTAGCCGAAACCCGGCAATGTAAAATCCCGGTTCGGCTGGTTAAAGGCGCCTATTGGGACAGTGAAATCAAGCGGGCTCAAGTTAACGGCTTAAGCAACTATCCGGTGTTCACCCACAAAACCGTTACGGATATGAGTTACCTGGCCTGCGCTCAACTGATGCTAAGCCATCCCGATAAAATTTATCCCCAGTTTGCCAGTCATAATGCCCATACGGTCTCTGCAATCCTGGAGCTGGGCAAACAGCATCCCGGTTTTGAGTTTCAACGTCTGCATGGCATGGGCGAGGCCTTGTATGCGCAAATCATAAAGCAGACTTCTGTGCCCTGTCGCATTTATGCGCCGGTCGGTCAATATCATGATTTATTGCCTTATCTGGTGCGACGCCTGTTGGAAAACGGTGCCAATAGCTCGTTTATCAATCAGGTGGAAAACCCGGATATTGATATTGAAAACGTTATAGCCGACCCGCTTGCTGAGCTGAAAAAAGCTACATTAAAAACCCATTGCGTGTTACCGAAAGATTTATTCGGTCAACAGCGGGTTAATTCGGAGGGTTTAAACCTGGCCGACGGGAATGTTTTAACCCGGATTGAACACAGTTTGAATTCATTTAAAACCCAACAATGGCAAGCAGCACCATTGGTCAACGGTAAAAGTATTAACGGCACAGAACAACCAATATACAACCCCGCAGATAGCCAACAACAGATTGGCACCGTGATTAACAGTACACCAAAGGTGATAGCCGAAGCGGTTAATGTTGCGGCCAGTGCATTTGAACATTGGCGCTTATTACCCGTTAAACAACGTATTATTTGTCTGCAAAAAACTGCTGTGCTACTGGAACAAAACAGGATGGAACTGGTTTCTCTTTGTGTTCAGGAAGCCGGTAAAACCATTAAAGATGCGCTGGCAGAAATCCGCGAAGCAGTCGATTTTTGTCGTTATTATGCACAAGCTGCCGTTGAATTATTTGAACATCCACAAACATTACCCGGCCCGACCGGTGAGCAAAACCAACTGTACCAATATGGTCGCGGCGTTTTTGTCTGCATCAGTCCGTGGAATTTTCCCGTTGCTATTTTTATCGGCCAGGTGAGTGCCGCTTTAGCCACCGGCAATAGCGTAATAGCCAAACCGGCGGCGCAAACATCGTTAACCGCCATGCGCTGTATTCAATTACTTCATCAGGCCGGTGTGCCAGTCGATGTGCTGCAATTTTTACCCGGCGACGGTGCCGACATCGGGCAACATCTGTTGACCGATAAACGCATTGCCGGCATTGCCTTTACCGGATCACTGGCAACGGCCCGGTTTATAAACCAACAATTGAGCAAGTTGCCAGCAATTATTCCGTTAATTGCCGAAACCGGCGGACAGAATGTGATGATTGCCGATAGCTCGGCTCATAGTGAACAATTAGTCCTGGATGCAGTGCAATCAGCATATAACAGTGCCGGACAGCGCTGTTCCGCCTTGCGGGTTTTATATCTACAACATGATGTGGCGGATCAAATTATTACCAGAATCATCGGTGTAATGCAGCAATTGATCATTGCCGATCCACAACAGTTAAATACCGATATCGGGCCGGTTATCAGCCCGGTTGCAGTCCAGCAATTAATAGATCATGTTAAAGAGATGCGCAGTCAGGCTAAAGTATTATTCCAGTTACCGATTGATGATCAACTGACTAGCCCCTGCTTTTTCCCGCCGACACTGATCGAGCTATCGTCACTATCG
The DNA here is from genome assembly GCA_050303415.1 of Methylococcaceae bacterium. Classification (GTDB taxonomy): domain Bacteria; phylum Pseudomonadota; class Gammaproteobacteria; order Methylococcales; family Methylomonadaceae; genus JBNLBS01. The sequence goes on from JBNLBS010000001.1 coordinate 232,233, forward strand.
CAACTGACCGAAGAACACTTCGGCCCTATTTTGCATATCATCCGTTACCAGCCATCCGAGCTTGAGCAGATAATTAATGATATTAATAACTGCGGTTACGGTTTAACTCTGGGAATACACAGCCGGATAAACAACACCATTAACAAGATTAGGCAACACTGCAAAGTCGGCAATATTTATATCAACAGAAATATGATTGCCGCCGTGGTTGGCAGCCAGCCCTTCGGCGGCATGGGCTTGTCCGGCACCGGCCCGAAAGCAGGCGGCCCGCATTACCTGCAACGCTTCACCAACGAACAAACCGTTACCACCAACACGACGGCCATCGGTGGCAATACCCGCTTATTGGCGGGTGATTTACGGTAAAGGTGAAGTTGTTTTAATCCTATGGATTTTCTACTGTTTTATGTATTGAAGGTCATTACCATGTAAGCCATTGAAAAACTATTCCAAACCATATGCATACAAATGGCAGGAATAATCGATCCAGTTGTTAAGCGAGAGATACTAAGAATTACGCCAAACAATGCAATCCAAAGCATATCGTACAAATCATATTGAAGATGTGTTCCCGCCCATACCAGTGACAACAATAAAACCGAACCCGCTACGCCTAGTTTTGATTGAGACCAAACCCTAAGGATATAACCTCTATATAATAATTCCTCTGTAATCGGCCCGAGTATACCGACAGCAACAAAAAGCAACCAGACTGAATTCGTCGTCCTATAAGTCTGCAACATCCATTCCGGTAGAGGTGGACGGGAAAACATATATTCTAAAGCTACTGTAACAACACCAAATATAGCAAGGTATAAAAACCAATGTATAAGCACCCCGGCTTTTACCTGATAGAGCCCCATATAACTTACAAAAGACTTTTTTCGACGGAATTTTACCACTAATAACAATGTGAGAATCATTAACGGCAAGGCAATTAGAAATGTTATTCCTATCGTATCTCCATCCATAACTGCAGCCGTGACTTGGGCTTCTGACAACTTTAATTGTGCCTGAGCAGGCTTCATTACCAGTAAAACCACTATCGCAATAATTTGTGCAACAATAACACCCACATACCCAATGAGGAATATCAGCCACCCAGACCAAAAAGCCGACCACTTGTTATTCCAATGATCATTGAATCCGACAAATAACTCACTATCGCTAAATGCTGTTAAAGCTTTCATCTTTTTCATTCTTTAATTCCATGCCGAATCCGGATTAGTCTTAGTAATTTTCACTTTTGACATATACAAAGACATCGAAAAATTTACCGGCAAGATTAAAATAATGATCTGGCAACGCGATTATTAAAGAGAGATTCATGCCCAAGTAAAATTATTTGGTAACTCATAACCACTAAATTCAATATGAATTATTCTACGGTGTTCAGGAACCATAGCCTTACCAGATGAATGTAAAATGTGTGGACGCATAATTACCGCATTCCCTGCTTCAACTACACACAACGTTGGTTTTTCATTGCTTACTATTTCATCTATTTGTTTTTGACTTAGAATTCCAAGTTTATGCGAACCAGGAATTACTTTAAGACAGCCGTTTTCATTGCCCGCCGGATCCAGGTGCAATCTAAACGTTACCATTTCATTGAGCACCTCAAGCGGAGGCTGAACATGATGCGTTCCATCTTTAACTGTCCAAGGTCCCCAGCCCTGAAGATTAAACTTTCCATTAACTGCAACTGTTTTATCCTGATGCCAAGTGACAAGCCAATTTTTTTCCGGGGTTTTATCAAAGAAAATTACTCTGACAACTTGAGAGATTTTGCCTAATATTTCATTAGCTTCATCCTGTAGCTTTTTGCAGCGAATTGCTTTTGCAATGGAGGGGAACTTCTGTTCCGCGTTTCTAATACCGTGTTTTGGCATTGATTCATCAGACGCTTCAACTTCAGCTATGACCGCTTGTAGAAGTTTGATAGGTACCAAACCTTTCTTAATTTCTATGCCATCTTCTTGTAAATTCAAATTTAACACGATATTTCATTTCCTTTTGGTATCAAATTCAGTGCCTACAAGCCGATATTCGATAAACTTTAAAGCAAAATGTACTGTCATCAGCTCTAAATTTTACTGTTGTTCTGGGTATTTACATAATATTGGTCTGGATAGTTTACCACCCTCAGTTGACAGATTCATTTCATAAACCTGCTGTTCCAAAGTGGATAACATACCAATTACTGATAATATACAGTATATGGTTAACACCATTTGCTTATTCAAAACGATACAATTTTTTAGCGCTCTGCTTACTTTTGAAAAATCTAGCTATGCGGTAAATCAATAAAACAAAAATGATATTCGTATAGATCAATGGCTCATTTATATCGGATTTAGTCAGCAAAATAAAATGCAGTACCGCTGTAATAGAAGCCAGGTATATTAAACGATGGAGTTTTTTCCAGTTTCTGCCCAGGCGTTTTTGCATATTTTTGCTTGAGGTGACTGCCAGGGGAAATAATAAAGTATAAGTGGTCAGGCCCAGCAATATATAGGGGCTTTCTTTGATTTCATCCTGAAAGGCTTCCCATGAGAATGATAAATCCAGAGCGATATAAACCAGTAGATGCATGGAGGCGTAGAAAAAAGCATATAAACCGAACATGCGCCGAAAGCGGTTAACCCAGGCTTGGCCGGTAAGTTGTCGATAAGGCGTAATCACCAGTGTTAGGCATAAAAAACGTAAGGCCCAATCGCCCAGGGTAAAATGCAGTGTTTCTATCGGGTTAGCGCCAAGTTTATCCTGCCAGGTGTTCAGGCAAAGCACAATAAAAGGCAGAAGACCAACTATCAATACTACGAATTTAATTCCCGACCAGGTTTTATTATTTAACCGCATTAAAAGAATTTGACCAGATCCATTTTACTATACAGCGATGCGACCTGTTCACCATAGCCGTTGAATTTCTCTGTATTTCTTTTCGGAGTGAAGATACTCGCACCTAGCACCCGTTCCCTGGCCTGGCTCCAGCGAGGATGCGGCACTTCCGGGTTTACATTGGCAAAAAAACCATATTCCCCCGGAGCTTTTTTATTCCAGGCGGTAAGCGGCATAGTTTGTAGAAAACGAATTTTAACGATGGCTTTAATACTTTTAAAACCGTATTTCCACGGTACAACCAATCTTAAGGGAGCACCGTTTTGATTGGGTAGTTTATCGTCGTACATGCCGGTGGCCATAAAACTTAACGGATGCATCGCTTCATCAATACGCAAACCTTCCACATAGGGCCAGTCCAAAGACCTCGTACGCTGACCGATCATGATCTCAGGCTGATATAGGGTGGTAAATTCAACATATTTAGCTCTGGAAGTCGGCTGGAATTTTTTTAACATTTCACCGAGTGGAAAGCCGATCCAGGGCACCACCATAGACCAGGCTTCGACACAACGAAAACGATAAATTCTTTCCTGCAAAGGGTTAGCCTTTAATATATCTTCCAGGTTATATACGCCGGGTTTATCCACTTCGCCTTCAACTGTGACTTGCCACGGCGATACTTTTAATGCTCTGGCTAAAATACTCGCATCGGATTTGTTTGTGGTAAATTCATAATAGTTAGTGTAGTTACTGACATCTTCAAATTCGGTAACCGGCAGATTTGCTGAATAAGCTCCCACAGGAATATTCTGGTAGCGCTTAGTTTGTGCGCTTAGCTCCTTGGGTAAAAAACCGGCGGCCGATAAACCTACTGCGGCTTTAATGATCTGCCTTCTGGCTTTAAAAACAGATTGATCGGTAACTTCATAACTGGCTATTTCCGGTTTTTTTATCAACATATTATCACCCAATACCTGTAAATTCGTTTACTGCAACAGTATTCTCAACAGTGTTTTAAACAGCTTATCTATTATGACTTATATTGTCCAAAATAGAACTTTAGCGCTTAATAGTTACCACCCTATAAAAATAACATTGTTATAATAGGGTTTTTATTTTTGCTATCGCTACTTTGATAGCGTTTAAATTCTTTATTATCATAGGAACCGATATCAAATGCCGAGTTCACATTCTACTCAATCCGCTGTCACCTGTGAAAACTGCAATCTAGATAATCTGTGTATCCCTAAAGACATGAACCGCTCAGAAATAGGTGAGCTGGCTTTGCGTGTTAAACAAAATCATATCCGTCAGAAAGGCGAAGCCATTTATCATGCAGGAAGTTCTTTTTCCGGCATAATTGCGTTACGCTCTGGTAGCGTTAAACTTCTTCATTATGACAATGATGGCAACGAATTGGTTGTAGATTTTATTTTACCGGGCGAATTATTAGGGTTTGATGGCATGTCTTCAAAAATTCATAACTGCACTGCTATAGCTCTAGAAACCATTAATTTTTGTCATTTGCCTTCACAAAAAATTGAATCTTTGTGTAATAGCATCCCTAACTTCAGTTTATTGTTATTACAAAGATCTTGCGATTTATTCGATGCTCAAGTACAGAAGATTCTATTGAACAGACGCTCGGCTGAAGAACGTGTTATCCGTTTTATTCTGTATATTTCAGATCGTTTTGAATTACGTGGTTATTCCGCTTTTGACTTTAGATTAAGCATGTCTCGTGATGAAATCGGCAATTATCTTGGTATTACGCACGAAACAGTCAGTCGCATTATTCATCTTTTGCAGGATAGGGAAGTTATTGAGGTGAAATCAAAGCAATTTAAAATTGTAGATAAAAAAAAGCTGTCTAGTTTTTATACAGATTAAAAACCAGACAGCTTAAATACTAAGAGGATTTAGATTTAACTGAATACAACCTGTTTTAGCTGCTTTTTTAGCTTAAACAGTGAAAAATTTACAACTTACTATTTCTATAGGCCGAATTAGAAGCATCTTCAGCGATAGCTTTCTCAGCAGCAACATATTTATCGTGCTCACCGCCTCTAACCATCAACAAGACAATAATCAAAGAACCCACCAGCAAACCTACATATAGCCAAAAATTATCTTTTTCTTGTGCTTCACTCATTTTTACTTCTCCAAGTTTATTATTTTAAAAAATCAAGTATCGTTAACGCGGGGTCTATTTGACCAAATTTAGAGATTTAAAAATTGAGCTAGATCAATTTATGTTTAGTAAGAAAAAAAATTGCTTATTTGTACGTCAATCGTGGCTTTAAGCATAAATTTAGTACAATTTGTTACCGACAATGCAAAAAGCCTGACAGAGAATCATACGTAGCCACCCCACTAGGCAAAGCTTCCGCGTCCTGCTCTCGCTCCTTACCTACTTCCCTGTAGGCAAAGCTTCCGCGTCCTGCTTATTCACAGGGATGTGATGTATGCCGGTTTAGCATGGAGCAAAAACCGGTCACGCTCAAAGTACATGGATGAACTGAATGCAACTTTTGCCGGGAGCAAAAAGCTGCCTTACCTATGACCACCAAGGATGGTGGAAATGTAGATTTAGCAGGAGCATAAATCTGCCATCCTTTCCTTGTAAGCAAAAAAAAACCCGTCTACAGGTGTAAACGGGTTTCGTATTTAAAGCTTGGCAATTCCCTACTTTCACATGGATAAATCCACACTATCATC
>JBNLBS010000002.1:0-221202 GCA_050303415.1 Methylococcaceae bacterium
CAAAACAATCGGCCCTACGGCTATCGGGGACTAAAAATCTTCACTTCGCAGAGCTCCGTTTCCAAGATTTTCAGCGTAAGAAACCAGTACAGAACTTTTGATTGATCAGCATTCCTAAAGAAATAGGTTCAGATCTTTAACGGCTAAGCTGGATTTTGATTGGTGGGTGGTACAGGGATCGAACCTGTGACCCTCGCCTTGTAAGGGCGATGCTCTCCCAGCTGAGCTAACCACCCCCAAGAGATGGCGGCATTTTAAAGAAGCTGATATATTAAATCAAGTTTTTATTTCTTACAAAACGTAGGTCGGCTCCCACACAGAGGCCGGTTGACCAAGTGAAAGAAAAACAATCAGCTGTCGTTTTTCAAACCTGTAAGCCCAAATTTTTCTTCCAATTCAATATGTTTGTCCATATTAATGACCTGCTTGAAATCTTCAAACGACAAGTCTTTGTTAATGTGTTCGGTTGAGCCGTCTTTTTTCAATGTTTCAAAACAATGTATCGTGGCTTGGGTGGCGGAAAACAGGCCGGACAAAGCAAAGGCGACCAGTTTATAGCCCATTTCTTCCAGTTCCTGCACTGACAGGTTGGGCGTTTTGCCGCCTTCGATAATGTTGGCAAATAAAGGTACCCCGTTAAAATGTTGGGCGATTTGTTTGAGTTCGTCTCTGGATTGCGGGGCCTCTATAAACAGAACATCGGCACCGGCTTGCAGATATTGTTCGCCTCTTGCAATAGCTCCGCTTAAGCCTTCAATGGCTCGGGCATCGGTTCGACCGACAATGACCAGACCGGAATCGCCTCTGGCATAGACCGCAGCTTTAATTTTTTCCACCTGCTCTGCCACTGGAATAATGGCTTTACCGTCAAAATGACCACATTTTTTCGGCCATTGCTGATCCTCCAGGATAATTCCGGCAACACTGGAATTAGCAATCTCCTCCACGGTTCGAATCACATTAAGCGGGTTACCGTAGCCGGTATCCATATCGGCAATTAACGGAATGGATACGCTGTCGGCGATACGCTTTGCTGCATCAGTCATTTCGCTTGCAGTCAGGTAGCCAAAATCCGGCTTACCCAGTAATGAGGCGGCAATACCAAAACCACTGGAAAAGATAAAATTAAAACCTGCCCGTTCTGCCGCCATGGCACCGATGCAATCATAAACAGCAGGAGCCGAGTAAATTCCCGGTTGATTGATCATGCTACGCAGTATATTTTTCATAACTTTGCTTCAGGGCTGAAATATGTGAATTTGAGAACTATTATAGCCGCCCTTGGCTTTACTATTTTGCTTTTTCTACGACACAAAACCTTATCCATCTAAGTCATCGTCAAATAATTCCGGCTCCACCAGCGCAAACAATTCCATCACTTCCGATTTATCCATTGCTTCAGCCATCAGTTGTAATTCATCATCCATATTGCCCGGCCTGATAAACCCTTCGGGGCGGGAGCTGTAAAACTGCAACCATGCAACTGCAACCAACATTGATAGCGTAGCCCCCGTTGTTACCAGACGGCTAGGTGTTAACAGAGTGTTAAAAGTCTTTTTCAACCTTTGTACATAACCGTCTGCTAATTGTGCATAACTTATACTTTGTTTGTCCGGCCCGGGTTCATTTTCCGGCAAATTCATTAATATTTTCTGATGCAACTGCTGGGCATCGGTCTGTTCAATTTCTGAAAACAGAGCTTCCAGCTGCTTATCCAGTTGTTGTTCCTGTTCCAGCAGTGCCTGCAATTCGGGTTCGGTCAATATTTGCTGTAGCACATAAGAACGCTCATCAACCGGCCAAAGTTTTGGGTTGGCACCATAGCTGATAAGAATTTGTTTTGCTCGCTGCATTGTAACCATGAGTTAACCTTTTAACTTTTGCCTGAGTGTACGACGTCCTCTGGCTAATAAAGATTCCAGGGCATCCACACTGATATTCATCACTTTTGCCGCTTCAATATTATTTAATCCGTTATAGGCGCATAAAGTAATTGCGCTACGCTGCCTTTCCGGCAAGGATGTTAACGTTTGTATCTTTTGCTTAAATTCGGCCTGTTCTGTCAACAATTGTTCGTCTGTTTTTTGCGGATCGACAATGTTTAATACCTGCTCGTCCAATGGCTGCATTTCATGTTTGCGCAGTTGGTCTATGCACAGGTTATAACTGACACGTAATATCCATGTTTTAGCCGAGTAGCCTTGATCTTTCCATTCCGGTGCCTTATTCCATAGGCGGAGGAAAGCCTCCTGAGTAATATCTTCGGCCTCCTGCGGTAAATATTGTTTATTAAAATTGAGCACCGCCGGTAAATGGCGGTGCATCAACTCTGCAAAGGCCTGTTTATCGCCCTTTGCAATTTTTACCATCAACTCGTTATCGTCCGGCATGGTGCCATACCTTGATAGGTGTAGACTCTAACGGTGCTTGCGACGTTGCAGTTCATCACCACTAACGACTTTATCGTTATTGGCGTCCATTTTATTAAACCAACGTTGCGTCATTTTGCCATGCTCTTCAGGGCTGATCTGACCGTCCTGGTTTTCATCCATTTTTTCTAACAAGCGATGCTTTTTCCTGCTATGCCATGCTATATTTTCATCCGCATTGAGCTGGCCATCCTGATTTTTATCCAACTTATTAAAACGCTTTTCTGCACGTTTTTTTGCCTGTTCGATAAATTCCTGTTTACTGACTACACCATCCTGGTCGGCATCCATTTTCCGGTGTTTTTGCTGTTGCCAGTTTTTATGCCGCTTAGCTGAATACTGCTTAAATTCTTCCAGACTGACAATAGAATCCTGATCGGCATCCATGGTTTGGTAGCGTTCCTTCATCGTTGAAGTAAATTCTTCTTCGGTTACGGCGCCGTCGCCGTTTTTGTCGAACATTGTCAGGAAACGATTGCCTTTGCCGGGCCGCCCGCCATCCTGCTCTGCCATTACCGTCTGGGTGCACAGCAGTGATACAACTGCAAATACAATGTAAAATTTGTTCATCGTTTATCTCCGATTTAATTGGTTATCTTCCAGCGCTGTTAAATTAATAACGGTTAGGCTTTAAAAATCCGTCGCTTTAGCACCGATGTTTTTAGCCAAATTACGTAAATCTTCCAGAATCACACACAATGCAGGAACTAAAACCAGGGTAACCACGGTCGTAAAAAGAATCCCAAAACCCAGTGATACTGCCATCGGAATCAGAAACTGTGCCTGAGTGTCCTGCTCAAAAATCAATGGCATCAAACCGGCAAAGGTCGTCAGCGAGGTCAATAAAATGGCTCTAAACCGGCTGGTGCCTGCTTCAATAATAGCCTCGGCTACGTTTTTACCCCGCTTAAGCAATTGATTAAAACGGTCAATCAATACCAGGCTGTCATTCACCACCACCCCGGATAAAGCCAGCATACCGAGTATGCTGTTAATGCTGAGGTTCATGCCCATAATCAGGTGCCCCAATATTGCGCCCACCAGACCGAACGGTATCACCATCATCACAACAAACGGTTGCAGATAAGAGGCAAAAGGAATAGCCAACAAAGCATAAACGACTACCAGCATAAACAGCATACCGAACATCAAACTGGAAAAAGACTCATCCTGTTCTTTGGCTTCACCGGCAAAACTGTAGCGTACATCGGGGTAACTGGGAGCCAGTTCCTGCAAAAACCGGTTTATCTCAAATTTTATGTCATTGATATTGCCTTTGGCTTTATTGACATCGGCAGTAATATTAAACGTACGTCTTCGGTCTATACGCCTGATTACCGAGGAACCGCGAACGGGAACCAGCTCAGCGACATCGGTAAACGGTACTTCCACCCCGGCGGGGGTTCGAATATACATGGTTTCAAGATTGTTCAGGGAATGCCGCTCTGACAACGGGTAACGCAACATGACTTTTAATTCTTCACGGTTTCGCTGAATACGCTGAACCTCCAGGCCATAAAATGCCTGACGCACCTGACTGGCAAGATCAGCCAATGTTAAACCCAAAAATTTGGCCTGTGATTTTATGTTCAGGCTTAGCTCCTGTTTCCCGCCTTGGAAATTATCGTTTACATCGAATACTTCGGCAAAGTTCTGTAAGCGTAATTTGATTTGTTCGGCAAAGGCTTTTAATTGAGTTAAATCATTAGACTGTATTTGAATATCGATCGGACTTCCGCCGTGACCGATTTCAGCCTTATAGTTTAAATCCTCGGCACCGGGAATCACGCCTATCTGTTCTCGCCATTCTTTAACCAGACGAGTGACGCTAATATTCGGCACCCGGGTTTCAGGCGGCTCGACCTCGAACATAACCCGTCCTTCCTGTGGTTGCGGGTTACCTCCGCGATCCGACTGACCGGTAACGGAATACACGGCTTTAATAATACTTTTGCCGCTGGCTTTATCCGTGTAACGCTGCTGTAAAGAGTGAGCCGCCTCGGCAATCTGTCGGGTATAACGGTCGGTCAGTTCATAAGGGGTACCAACCGGCATGGTTAGAGTGGCGCGTGCAACCTCAGTTTCAATACGGGGGAAGAAGGTAAACCCTATGCGACCGCCGGCCACCAGGCTTAAAATAATCAGGCAGCCGGCTATAAACACAGCGGCAGTTAAATAACTCTGTCTCACCGCCTGGTGCATAAACGGTCGATAATAAGTGTTAATAAAATGCTGTAATATATCGCTACACTGATTTTGCAGTTTTTCCAGCCAGTTGTTTTGCGGGCTACGACTGATAGGCTTACAACGTTTAAGATGAGCCGGTAAAATCAGTTTGGTTTCCACCAATGAAAACAGTAAGGCCGGGATCACAATCAGGGCTATATAGGCAAACATCTGTCCCCGTCGCCCTTCAATACTCAACATCGGTACAAATGCAGCCACCGTGGTCAATACACCAAACGTGACCGGTGCAGCGACTTCTTTAACCCCTGCAATCGTCGCTTCGACACTGTCTTCGACCTTTAACAGCAGATGCCGGTATATATTCTCTCCAGTAACGATTGCATCATCGACGACTATCCCCAATACCATAATAAAAGCAAAAGTCGTTTGGGTATTGATGGTTACCCCCAAACTCGGCATCAATGCCAATACCCCCAGAAAACTGACCGGAATACCGATACAAACCCATAACGCAACAGATAATCTGAGAAAAACAGTCAATAATATAAAGACCAGAATACCGCCCTGCACTGCACTGGTTAGCAAGGTACTGATTCGGCTCTTAATGATTTTAGAGCGATCACGCCAATAACTGATGTCAATATTGGGCGGGAAGCGTTCGCGGGCTTCTAATAGATATTGTTTAACGTTGTCGGCAATGGCAATGGCATTTTCACTGCCGACACGGGTGATATCGATCATTACCGCCGGTTTTCCCTGGTACACGGAAGCCAGATTGCCTTCCATAAAACCGTTAGTTACGTTGGCAATATCGCCCAGGGTCAAACGTAACCCCTGTGACCCGCTACGAATCACAATATTCTCAAAATCCGCCTGATTATAGGCCTGACCATGAGATGACAACAATATATCGCCACCTCGGCTTTTAATGGTACCGGCCGATACATTCAGCGAACTGCGGTTTATGGCCCGGGCAATTTCCTCGAAGGTCAAACCATAGCGTTTTAACTGCTGCTCGGAAACTTCAATGGCGATTTCATAAGGGCGCACACCTTTTAATTCCACTTGCGAAATGCCATCAATAGACGCAATATCGTCCCTGACCTTTTCACCTATCCGGCGTAAATCGATTTCGCTCATATCCGCCGAAACCACCACGCTGATCACATCGAAGTTGCGTTGTACGATTTTTATATCGGGCCGTTCTATTTGTTCCGGAAAGTTGTTGATACTGTCAATACGGGTTTTCAAATTATCCATGACCTCCCGGGTATCGTAACCCCGGGCGATTTCCACATCGACCGTCGACGTGCCTTCAACCGCGGTAGAGACAATTTCCTTAATGCCCTGTAAGTCATGAATGGCCTCTTCAACCCGGACCACTATCTCACGCTCCATCTCCTCGGGTGTTGCTCCGGGGTTGGCAATACGGATATTGACCACATCGTATTCATATTGAGGCAATATCTCCATCGGTATATTGGGCAAGGCGACACAGCCGGCAAGAATAATCAGCGCCATCAGTAAATTTGCCGCCACATCATTATAGGTAAACCAGCGAATCAAACCATTCACGGCTGTTTCGCCCCTTGTCCGGCAAAAACCGGCTGTCCATTATACAAAGCATGAACCGGCATGGCATTGCTTGCATACTGAATCGGTGTCACCGCCAGCCACTCGCCTTCCTTCAAACCGGTTTTAATAACGACATTATCGCTATCACGCCAGATAATATCAGCCGGACGAAGATTCAGGCGGCTTTGACTATCGACTACCATCAACATGTTCTGATCCCTTAAGGCTGCTCGCGGGACGACATACACCTGGGCTAACAACTTACCCTTGATACGGGCCTCAACATACTGCCCCACTTTTAATGGCGGCTTATCGTCCTCGGTTTTGCCATAGGGATTATCCACCTGCGCCACCAGCGACAATTGACGATTACGTGTGTCGTATGCACCTTCAGCCCGAACAATACGCCCCTGCCAATGATAAACATGCTGCCCCATCATCGCGCTTAAACGGACTTCCGGCATAATCAGATTTTGTTGATTCTGACCGCGATATAATTCCGGCACCTCGATATATTGCAATTGCTCATCACTTAACGGCAAACGAATTTCCGCATAATCAACCGCATAGATTTTTGCCAAAACTGTGCCGGTTGTAACATATTGCCCGACATCAACCTGCTGTTCCAATATACGCCCAGCATACGGTGCTTTAATCCGTGTTCTTTGCAGATCCAGCCGGGCCTGATGCAATAATGCCTCGGCTGAGGCCAATGCCGCCCTGGCGCCGGCCAGCTGAGGCTTGCGCAGGACTAAATCCGACGGCAGCCCGCCCTGGCCGAGACGACGCCAGTTTTTTTTCGCCTGTTCGGCTTTGGCCTTTTCTTCGGCCACAACAAGCTGCATCTCGGCGACCTTACTTTGTGCCACCGTCAGCGCAATCTGATAATTACTGGGGTCAATCCGTACTAATTCCTGTCCGGCTTCAAAAAAAGCCCCCTCCCGAAACTGCGGCGAAATGGAAACAATCTTTCCTGCCACTTCCGGGATTAAAGTACTTTCGGTTCTGGGCGTCACCGTACCCTGTGAATTGACCCAGACCTGGAAATCTGTTTTTTCAACAGGAACGACCTCAACAATGATAACTAAGGATGAAGATGCTTTACGCTCTGGTTTGTTCTTGCTTTTGATGATGACGTAGCTGATAACTATGGCCGTTATCAGCACTAAAACGGGCAGAATAAGTTTTAAACTCTTCACGTGACAGACCTTGTCTAGTTAAACAGATTAAAGAAAAAACTATCGTTTGCCGACGGCTTGGCAACCGTTGCTGAAGCTTTAATGTCTCCACCCAGCGCCAAATGCAAGGCAATTCGATTTAATAAACGCTGACTGGAAACCAGCAATAAACTGCTCTGCGCATCGTAAGAACGGCGCTGAGCCTCCAATAACGTAATCATGTCTATCAGGCCGGAACTGTACTCCTCCAGTGCCAGATGCTCGGCCTCGATTGACTCCTCTGCCGCAATTTTTAAGGCCTGTTGTTGAAAAGTTAATAACGATTCCGATTTGATCGTTGTTTCCACCTCATAATAGGCCTGTAAAATGGTTTGTGCATAATTTGCCGCCGCCTCCATCGTTTGAGCATCAGCCTGATTTTTTTGCGCTATTAACCGACCGCCTTGAAAAATAGGCTGAGTTAAATTGCCTAAAATATTCCAGATCAACGTATCATAATCGAGAATATCAGCCAGTTGTCCGGCGTTACTGCCTCCGCTGGCAGAAAAACTGAACGTCGGCAGTAAATTTTTCCAGGCTGCAGTAAAGCGTTGATCAGCGGCAAGTAACCGCTGCTCAGCGGCAACAATATCCGGCCTTCTACGCAATAAGGAACTCGGCAAACCGGTACTGATCTGCGTATTTAATTCCGGCAGTTTATCAGTCGTTATCATCTCGGCATCAGGATAGCGACCAAGTAAAACTTCCAGACTGCGAACAGCCTTATCAAAGTCTATATGCCGGGCATCATACTGACTTTTGGCAACGGATACATTAGCCCTGGCCAGGCGAAAATCCAGTGCACTGTATATACCACTGATAAAACCATCCTGAATAATCGCCAGGGTGGCATCAAAAGTATTCACTTTTTTTTCCGCCAGTTGCAGCTGCTGACTGGCCTCAATGACTTTAATCCAGGCCGAAGCGACCCCCGCCGCCAAGGAAAGCCTCGCTGCCTGATAATCCATTTCGGAGGCGACAAAATCCTGCTCTGCCGCTTGTGCCTGATTCTGCAATTTACCCCAGACATCCAGCTCCCAACTCAAGGTAAAATCCACACCGAAGGTATTGCTGCGCGGATTGCTGATATTAAAACCGCTGGTCGAGTTACGTTGCGCTCTGGAACCTCTAACGCCTGCAGATAATTGAGGAAAACGCGCCGCGCCATTAATACGCGCCTGGGCCTGGGACATAAAAACGCGCGAGGCCGCCGCCTTCAAATCATAATTATTAGCCAACGCTTCGTCGACTAAGATGTTTAGCCGCGGGTCATTAAAGTCATCCAGCCAGGGGTGAGGTGGTTCCATCGACAAGTTGTCAATATTGTTCCATTGTTGAGGCAAATCAAACTGTGTTTTTGAAGATTGATAATCCGGAATAATGCCGCAGGACATCAGGGATAGAATACTGACTAAATAAAAAAGCACCCTCATGTTGGATTTTGGCCTGGTGATAAAATATGTTAACTATAAAATAATCAAACGTAGCATCGAACCGATTCCGTCGCTAAAATCCAAATACTACTGTTAAAACGGTACAAAACCGACCCTACGCCGGGAGCAGTTAGCAGCATTAATATGCCAATACGGCGATACTCAATCAGTTATTTCTATCTTGCAGTAACGATAATGCAGAGACTACAACCCTTTACTGCTTGATCGAACTTACAAGGGTATTTCATCAACCGCTTCTGCTGCGGTATCAATTGCATCATGAGCATCATTACCCACGCCGGGCACGATAGAGACAACAGCTCCGCCCAAACGCATGGGAACGGTAACAACTTTGGTTAATAAACAGCCTTGTAACAACAGACAGATCAAAACAGCTAACGGTAATTTAATTGATTTCATGAGTTTTTAAATAATCCATAGTTAAATATAAAGCGGCAATTGAGCGAGCTTCCGTGCATTCGCCGGTAGCCATTAATGTGGCAAGATCATTTAACTTCCACGGAACGACTTCCAGTTCTTCCGGCTCATCTCCCGGAAGTTTTTCCGGATATAAGTCCTGTGCAATAATCACATCGGTGGTATGTTCCAGATAAGCCGGAGCAATGGACAAAGTGTTTAAATGTTGCAGTTGTCTTGCGCCGTAGCCGACCTCTTCTTTTAATTCGCGGTTGGCAGCATCAAGCATGTTTTCATCGGCATCAATTTTGCCTTTAGGCAGCCCCAGTTCATAGCGATCAACGCCGGCAGAATATTCCCGGATTAATAATACCGTTTCAGTATCTAGCATAGGCACAATAATGACTGCACCGCCGGAATTACACCTTCCCAGTCGCTCATACTGTCGCTTAACGCCATTGCTAAATAACAGCTCTAACGATTCAATACAAAACAAACGGCTTTTTGCGATGGTAGATTTGTTCAGGACAGTCGGTTTTTTATGCATTTTTTGCTATGGTAGGGCATTGGTTACTAGGCTTAATATAACGCACTCTAATGATTGATTGGGAAAATATTGACACCATTTTGTTGGACATGGACGGCACATTGCTCGATCTGAATTTTGATAATCATTTCTGGCTGGAATTTGTACCGCTACGCTATGCGGAAAAAAACGCCTTATCTTTACAACAGGCTAAGCTACAGTTACAACCACAATTTAAGCGTATGGAAGGTCAGCTGGAATGGTATTGTCTGGATTACTGGAGCAATGTTTTGGATCTGGATATTGCCGGGTTAAAAGCCGAAATATCGGGCCTGATTTCGGTGCTGCCTCATGTCACCGAATTTCTGGAGCAGGCAAGGCAGTCAACACGCAAGGTGTTGTTGGTGACAAATGCCCATCAGGACAGCCTGAGTTTAAAAATGGAAAAAACCTGTCTGCTGCCGTTTTTTGATGACATTATCTGTTCTCATGATTTGGGTTATGCCAAAGAACATGCCCAATTCTGGTCACTATTACAACAGCAACAAGCTTTTAATAAGCAGCGAACATTAATGGTAGACGACAGCATTACAGTGTTAAATGCAGCTAAAAATTATGGCATCCGTTACCTGCTCTCAATCACCAAACCGGATAGCCAGCAACCGCTAAAACAGATTACTGACTTTCCTGCTATTGAGGATTTTCGGCAACTTCTTCCGTTTCCGTAGCCACGTTTGTTGCTTTAACTTCATTTGTCGGCTCAGAGTCCGGGGTTGATTCAGGCTCAGCGGTGACAATTGCTTCCACTTTAGCAATAGTTTCGGATTGATTTGCCGGTTGTGTTTCTGCCTCAACAACGCCTGCAACCTCAGCCGCCCTGGTTTCAACGGTTTCAACGGTTTCAACGGTTTCAACGGTTTCAACGGTTTCAACGGTTTCAACTGCTTCAACTGCTTCAACGGCTTCAACGGCTTCAACGGCTTCAACGGCTTCAACGGCTTCAACGGCTTCAACGGCTTCAACGGCTTCAACGGCTTCAACGGCTTCAACGGCTTCAACGGCTTCAACGGCTTCAACGGCTTCAACGGCTTCAACAGTATCAGCCTTTATTTCCACTCTGCCAGCTCTTTTTGGGCTTTTTTTACTGTCATTGCTTTTTTCCGTTTTAGCCTTACTCCCCGGCTTTTGAACCTTGGCTAATAAATCGGCTGTGATCGGCTTAACCGGAATTTTCTGCTCAATGAATTCTTCAATATCCGGCATGGAATAGGCATATTCCTCACAAATAAAGCTGATTGCAGTACCGGTGGCACCGAACCGTGCAGTCCTGCCGATTCTATGCACATAATCTTCAACGTCCTGAGGAATATCGTAATTGAAAACATGCGAAACATCGGCTATATGAAGACCCCGCGCCGCAACATCTGTTGCTATCATAATGCTGACTTCGTTTTCCTGAAACGCAGTTAACAGGCGCTGACGCTTTTCTTGCGGAACATCACCACTTAACAAGGCCGTTTTATAGCCATTGGCATTTAAATAAGCATTAACCCGCTCGGCGCATCTTTTGGTATTGACAAAAATAAAACTGCGTGGCGGCTTTTCTTTCGCCAGTAAGCCCAGCAATAAGGGAATTTTTTGCTCATTTGCAGGACAATAAGCCAATTGCGTAATATCTTTTGAAGTAACCTCTTCCGATTCTATCCGTACCAGCACAGGATTATTCATATGCTCGTAAGCCAGTTCGGTCACTTTATAGGATAAGGTGGCTGAAAACAGTAGGTTTAAACGTTTATCTGCCGGCGGCATACGTCTTAATAAAAAGCGTATATCTTTAATAAAGCCCAGATCAAACATTCGATCGGCTTCATCCAGCACAGTGACCTGAATATTATCCAGGGTAAATGCATTTTGTTTATAGAAATCAATAATACGACCTGGTGTCCCAATAATAATATCGGGATTGGATTTGACCTGCATCAATTGTTTCTTATAGTCAGTACCGCCATAAACCAGTGCAAAACGCAGTTCCAGATGCTTGCTTAACGCCAGTGCATCTTTATGAATTTGGATGGCCAGCTCTCTTGTTGGAGCAATAATAATGGCCCGGGGGTTTTTAATTTTTTCGCTTTCATCATTTATTAGCTGCTGAAATGTCGCCAATAAAAATGTTGCCGTCTTACCGGTACCGGTTTGCGCCTGCCCTGCTATATCCTTGCCGCGCAAAGAAAGCGGTAAGGTTCTGTCCTGTATAGGTGTACAGTGTTCGAAACCTGCATCTTTCAGCCCACGTAAAATTGAGTCTGATAATTCCAGGTTGCTAAAGCGTGTTTTGGTTAAATGTGTCTTATTCATAGTGGGAATAGCATAACGTAAAAATTGAATTGGCTGAAATAGATTGACAAATTAATGCTATCCCTCCTATAGTTTCTACTTTAGAAACTTAGGAGAATAGCGTGAGTGACTCAGTCCTGCATGTAACTGATAGCGATTTTAATGAAACTGTTATTAAGGCAAGTAAGCCGGTACTGGTGGATTACTGGGCAGAATGGTGCGGTCCTTGCAAAATGATAGCACCGGTTTTGGATGAAATAGCCAATGACTATGCCGATAAATTAACCGTAGTAAAAGTTAATATTGATGATAATCCTGCGACTCCGCAACACTATGGTGTACGTGGTATTCCAACTTTAATGCTGTTTAAGGATGGAGAAGTTGAAGCAACTAAAGTAGGCGCTTTAACAAAATCACAGTTAGCTGATTTTATTGACAGCAATATATAACTGTATAACATAGTGAACCAAGTCCGTTATATTAACTATAGACGGGCTTGGTAATAAGCAGTATAATTTCATCCGCAGCTGAAACCTTATCAGCAGCGCTCAAAATATAGTCAATAAAATCTCTATAACAAATTAAAACATCTCAAATAATTGATCCCATTCTAATGCGATAACGGCTATCTTTCGTTTAATGCATTTTCATCGAGTTTCCCTTTTATGAACCTATCTGAACTAAAACTAAAACAAATTACAGAATTACTTGCCATTGCCGAATCATTAGGCTTGGATAACGTCGCCAGAACACGCAAGCAAGACTTAATTTTTTCCATTTTAAAAAAACAGGCTAAAAGTGGAGAAGACATTTTTGGCGATGGGGTTTTGGAAATTCTACAAGATGGATTTGGTTTTTTACGAACAACCGGTTGTTCCTATTTAGCAGGTCCGGATGATATTTATGTCTCGCCCAGCCAAATAAGACGCTTCGGCTTAAGAACAGGTGATACGGTCAGCGGAAAAATCAGGCCACCTAAAGATAACGAACGTTATTTTGCCATGCTGAAGGTTGACCAGATCAACTTTGAAGCCCCGGAAAATACCAAACATAAAATTCTCTTCTCAAACCTCACCCCTCTTTTTGCCAACAAACGATTCACCCTGGAACGCGGTAACGGTACCAGCGAAGATTTAACCGGTCGTGTGATTGATTTGGTTGCCCCAATTGGTAAAGGCCAGCGTGGCTTGATTGTCTCACCACCCAAAGCCGGTAAAACCATGATCATGCAAAATCTGGCCGATTCCATTGCAGAAAAAAATCCAGAATGTTATCTGATTGTTTTATTGATCGATGAACGCCCTGAAGAGGTCACTGAGATGCAGCGCTGTGTACGCGGTGAAGTTATTTCCAGTACCTTTGATGAACCACCTTCAAGGCATGTTCAAGTCGCTGAGATGGTGATCGAAAAAGCCCGTCGTCTGGTTGAACATAAACACGATGTAGTTATTTTGTTAGACTCGATAACCCGCCTGGCTCGCGCATATAACACTGTTGCACCATCATCCGGTAAAATTTTAAGTGGTGGTGTTGATGCCAATGCTTTGGAAAAACCCAAGCGTTTCTTTGGTGCTGCACGAAATATTGAAGAAGGCGGCAGCTTGACCATTATTGCCACCGCTTTGGTTGATACCGGCTCCAGAATGGATGAAGTGATCTTTGAAGAGTTCAAAGGCACCGGTAATATGGAATTACATCTGGACAGAAAAATTGCCGAAAAACGTGTTTATCCGGCCATTAATATCAACCGTTCCGGTACGCGTCGTGAAGAATATCTGGTAGATCCGGAAGAGCTGCAAAAAACCTGGATTCTACGCAAAATCCTGCAACCGATGGACGAAATGGCTGCAGCCGAATTTTTGTTGGGTAAACTGAAAGACTTTAAAACCAACGCAGAGTTTTTTGACTCGATGAAGCGTTAAGTTACTAGTTAGGCAACCAACCGGTTGCCGCTACAGCGGGTTCCAATCGAAGTAGTGATTAAGATCGTAGCGATCGACTGGCTGGCCGCCCTAGAAATGAAGAATCAATATATTTTGACTGTGTTCATCTGTGTAAATCCGTGGCCACAAAACATTCCACCACGGATTTAAACGGATCTTTTAAGATTTTGGCGGCACATAACCTTCCGGCATTTTAAAATCATCGCCAAATAGAAACTTATTTCTTTCCGCCTCTAAAAAGCTTTTCGCTTTTGGGTCGAAACTGGCCAACCGGTGTTCATTTATCAACATCGTTTGCATGCCCAACCATTCCTGCCAGGCTTGATTCGATATATTGTCAAAAATATACTGGCCTTTGGGGCCGGGAAATGGCGGCTTTTCCAATCCTTCCGCTTCCACGCCTAATTTTGCACATTTAACCATTCTAGTCATTTGTTAGCTCCAAGAGAGTTTGTTGCAGTAGCCTTTTAATCGGGGCAGCCAAGGCTAATGTATTTATTTGTTCAGCTTTATACCAGAGAGCTTGATCAGCTTCCATCACAAAATTATTGGGGTTATCGGTTTTAATCAGTATTGGCGTGTAATCCAAATGATAATGAGAGAAAGTATGTCTTTGCTCCGGCAACCTTTCCTGCTGAAAAATCGGTATATTATGCTGGCTGCACCACCGCTGAAGACTGTTAATACTGTCAAACTCCGGCAAGCTCCATAACCCGCCCCAAATACCGCTTGGCGGCCGCTTATGCAAATACACCAGTTGATCACGGTTACTTAACTGCAGGATAAAACTTTTTTTCACCGGTAAGGTTTTCTTCGGCCTTGGCGTTGGCAAGACGCCGGTTTTATCTTCCTGATACGCCACACAGGCTTGTTGTAAAGGACACTGCTGACATTTGGGCTTAGCCCGGGTACAAACGGTCGCACCTAAATCCATCATCGCCTGTGTATAATCGCCAACTCTCTCTGTTGGCGTATAAATGCTCGACAATTGCCACAACTCTTTATTGACGCGACTATCTCCAGTCCAACCGGAAATAGCGTGAAAGCGCGCCAATACTCTTTTAACATTGCCATCTAAAATGGGCTGACTTTTTTTAAAGGCAATACTTAAAATAGCGCCTGCAGTTGACTGACCGATTCCCGGCAATCCTGTTATTTGTTCTAATTGATCGGGAAATTGCCCCCCCGATTCAACGATAATTTGAGCGGTTTTATGCAGATTTCTGGCACGGGCATAATAGCCAAGACCCGACCATAACTGTAAAACTTTATCCACAGGGGCTGCGGCCAGATCTTCAATAGCCGGAAAATGCTGCATAAAGGTATTAAAATAAGGAATGACTGTCGATACCTGGGTTTGCTGTAGCATAATTTCCGAAATCCAGACCCGATAGGGACTGATATTAGTTTGCCAAGGCAGGTTTTTACGACCAAACCGGTCAAACCATGCCAGTACATCATGCTGAAATTCAGAAGCTGTCATTAATTAATAGATTTTGAAACGCTTCAATCAAGAGCATTAATTGAAGCGTTGTTTGCGAATGGCGTTAAAAAAAACTTTTCAATAATTCCTTGGCACCGGGTAGTTTTTCTTCCAGTTTAAGTTTCTCATCCAACTTCTCAATCAATTTTTCCTTCTTACTGTCGGAAATAATGGGGGAAATAGAAGGACTGTTAAGCTGTCCATAAACTTTAAGCGCAACCGGTAAATCTTTTAATTCCTCGGGAGTGGTATCGGTCGCCTTCTGTTTGACCTTTTTGGCATCCAGTTGATAATCAATATCGTTTTTAAGCAAATCGGCCGAACCTTTCCCATATAAACGCAGTTTGGATGACGCTGCATAAAGGTCGTCATTATTAACCACGCCATTATTAATTTTTGCACTGCCTTGTATTATTGAAAAAGCTGTTTGATCATCAGGGTTATCCGTAACCAATGGCGCTCCAACCAGAATAGTTTTGGCATTATCAATGGTTTTTTGAATATTAACCCCCTTTATAACGCCATCATTAAATTTAAAATTAATTTGTCCATTTAATGAAGATTTAAGCGCCGGCAGTGTATTACCCATGCCTCTTAGTACCGCATCGGCATTAACCGTACCACTCATTCGCGCCTGCCCCTGAAGGTCTGCAAGTAAAGGCTCTACCTGTACATTACTCATCTTTTCATTTAACGAAATTACCGGACGACTTTGTTTAGCATTGATGGAAGCTTTGCCCTGATAACTGCCTTGATAAAATTGCTTAACATTCTGTTGGGTAGTTATCTCACCATTTTTAGCCTTAACCTGTAGACTAAGGCCTTGCATTTTAAGCCCATTGACTTTTAATTGCTCAATCAGCAAAGCGCCGTCAAGATTTAATGTTCGTAAGCTTTCCACCGGTAATAAAGACGCCGTTGCAACCACTGCAGCCGCAGGTGCGGCAATAACTTTTGTCTTATCTTGTTTGGGATCTTGTTTCTTAGCCGGCAAGTAACGATCTAGATCAAGGTTATCCAAGGTTAAATCAAAGCTGATTGCAGGCTGTTTAAAACCTGTAACTTTACTGGTTCCGGTTAAATGACTGTCATCAACAGTTAACTTAAGGTTTTGAATATCAACCAATTCAGGTTTGACCGACGTATTAATCACTGTATCCATGGTTAATAAACTATTGATTGATCCTGAAGGGATAGCTTCGCCCAACGTTTCAGACGCTAAATTGAACTGTTTTAAACTGAATTGATTCAGTTGATCATTAATAATCAATTGTGTATTCAATTCCACATTTTCAGTTAACGCCGGTTTATTGCTGACCATTTGAAATAGCAGCTTAACGGCAATTTCCTGATTAAATACAAACTTATCCGTAATTAAATCCAGATTTTTAATTTCTGTTAACTTGCCGGCCTGCTGATCATCCCAAATCAAATGCGCCTGCTCAATGGAAATACCGCCTATGGTAAATAAAGCTAAAGCGCTAGTCGGGGAGGAAGCCTTTTTGGAATCATCCTGTTTTGGTTTGGTATCAGTACTTTTGGCTTTAGGCACATCATCAGCTTTTTTAGCCTTAACTAAATCATCCCAATTATTTTGCCCTTTTTTGTTTTTTGCCAAATTTAAAGTTAAGCGCTTTAAAACAATACGACTGACTTCAATTTGTTTGCTTAATAAAGGCAGTAATTTAACTTTAATCTGGCTTTGTTCAATTTCTGCAAAAGCCCGATCAGAAAAATTAGCCGCGTTGCTCAAGGCTAATTTGCCGGTTGAAATTCCCAACCAAGGGAAAATAGATAATTCCAGATCGCCTTCAATTGAAAGTTCTCTACCCGTGTGCTCTTTAACCACAGCCTTAATTTCAGGCTTAAAATCATTGGGATCAATAAAAAACGGCAGGCTAATCAAGCCTATAATCACAAGTAAAATTATACCGACAAGACCGTATAAACTGATTTTAAGTATTTTCCCCATAATTAAATCCTGTTTTTAAAAAGATGTGATTGCCAATCGATATAGATTATCATTAACTGTGTATAACGTTTGATTTAATCATAAATTGTAGACGTGATCGAGGCTAAAACAATAACAAATAAATTTCGATAGGGGGATACAGCATGTTATTAGCAAAAATTACCGGAATTATTATTTTGGTCTGGTTTTATCAGACAGCAAAAAACCAAGGTGAAAATCCGATAAAATGGGCTATAACCGGTGTTATCGGTTACTGGCTAATCTGGTGGATTCTGGTAAAAGCAGTGGCCAATCCTATCTTGGACAGCACACACAGTGACTCCGTCATTTTCCTTTTGTTTATCAGGCATATACCCATGTTTGCCGCTATTGCCGGCGCTGCTTTGGTTAGATATAAATTTCTGCTCAAAACAGAAACACCGGAAGAATAAAAAAAAGGGCGCATTAAGCGCCCTTTTTTACAATCTAAAGGATATTTTTACAGATTGTCAGCGTTATTGCTCAAGTAATCAGCAACACCTTCAGGTGAAGCATTCATACCTGAATCACCTTTGTTCCAACCTGCAGGACAAACTTCGCCATGTTGCTCATGGAATTGCAGAGCATCAATCATACGAATCATTTCATCCATATTTCTGCCTAAAGGTAGATCGTTAACAACCTGATGACGAACCATACCTTCTTTATCAATCAAGAAGCTGCCGCGATAAGCAACGGAAGCACCTTCGGCTTCAACATCATAGTCCTGACAGATTGAATGGGAAATATCTGCAGCCATTGTGTACTTGACAGGGCCGATACCACCTTCATTAATAGGTGTGTTACGCCAAGCGTTATGAGTAAAATGAGAGTCAACAGACACAGCGACCACTTCAACACCACGACTGGTGAATTCTTCAATACGGTGGTCCAGAGCAATTAATTCACTTGGACAAACAAACGTAAAATCCAGTGGGTAGAAAAATACAACCGCGTATTTACCTCTAGTTGCCTCAGAAAAACTGAAAGCATCAACAATCTGTCCATCGCCTAAAACAGCTGGGACAGTAAAATCAGGTGCTTGTTTGCCTACTAATACACTCATAGTTTATCTCCAAAAAAGTTATCAACTCAGGTTAAACCACTAGGATGTGGAATAGCATCATTCTACACTAAAATACTGGGTAATTGTCCATAGGGCTTATAATTCGGCAAAAGAAAGTAAGCCCAGGATTAAACGTGTAATCATTTGCTTACAAATTTATAAAATATGTATTATAATCTTTTTACGCCTAGGTTGAGGCGATTTTAAATACAGAAAAAAACAGGTAATTTCAGACGTTTGATCTTTATGTAAGCCTGTTTTTTTGAATGGGATACTATTTATGGCAAAACATAAACAAATTACCGAACCCGATAGCTTTGGTTATCAGGTACGTATCGTAAGACGAGGCAAAGAAAGCAGCCGTTACTTCTCGCATAAATTATGGGGTAACAAGCAAAAGTCATTAAAGGCAGCTATTGCATGGCGAGACCAGATGCTAACTGTCCTAAAAGGCAGTAAAACACGGTTTTTAAAACCACCTAAAAACAAAAAGACCACTGGTGTCACTGGTGTATCACGTACCATTAAGTACGACCACCGTAAAGACAAAAGTTATCTTTGCTACACTGTTTTTTGGGTAAAAAATGGAAAATCACGCAATAAAACCTTTCAGGTAGGCAATGTAGAAACGGTGACTGCCGATGATGAATTGCATGCGTTTCGTACCGCTCGCTTATTTAGAAGCTGTTATGAGTTTGCAATTGATAATGATTTACCTTTTCATGATGACAAATTCGTCGGCTGGAAAAAATTGCGCTTGTATGAAGATAAAAA
Organism: Methylococcaceae bacterium; assembly: GCA_050303415.1. Taxonomy (GTDB): domain Bacteria; phylum Pseudomonadota; class Gammaproteobacteria; order Methylococcales; family Methylomonadaceae; genus JBNLBS01. The sequence continues at coordinate 19,375 of JBNLBS010000002.1, forward strand.
CCTGAAACCAGTGTAACAAAGGCACATGCAAGTGACTGGTAAACTGCTTAACAATCATAGGGTACGGAGAAAACCACGAATTAACCTCTGTACCCTGCTTTGCGCCCCAAAATACTGGCAAAACCTGAATCAGGCGAATCAGCGTAATCGTTGAAAGCGACTATGTGTCAAAACAATCGAGCGATTTGCTAAGATCCTTATAAACAGTCGGGCTTAAGGTTGCACAGGAGGACTGTGAGCCACCTATCGCTTCTAACCCGGTTGGAAATTTTGCTCGTCTGCGATGTACTTAAGCCATTGCTGGGCTGCTTTTTGCGTCTTTTTAAACTGCTTGGCCTTGTTAAAGGCCTTCTGGGCTTCTTTGGTCTGCTTGGTTTCGAAATAACTCATCCCCAGCAGGATATAGGTCGAACCCACTCTTTTTAAACCACCTTTTGCCAACGCCTGTTTAAGTGAAGTAATAGCTTTTTCCCATTGTTCCTGCTCAACATAAATCTGTCCTAATTGCTGATACAAGCGACCTTTACTATCAAGTTTGGAAGCAGTTTCCAATGCATTTATAGCCTCGTCGTATTCCTGTGCCTGTGTCCAGGAGTTGGCCAATAATTCCCAATTTTTAGCATTGCTGGTTATGCGTTTACTGCTTATTTCAGACCTTAACAAACGTGCAGCCTTATGCGGATTGCCTATATAGATGAATAAATTTGCCAGTTCCAGCAGTTCCTTTTCCTTGCTGATAAAACCTTTGTTATAAGCCAGGTGTTTAATGGCTGCTGCTTTGGTAAATTGTTTCTGTTGCTGATAAACGGCTGCCAACTGCGACCAGTAGGCTTTTTTCTCCGGAAACAATTGAATTAATTTCTGCAATAAAACAGCAGCTTTGCCATAGTTTTCCAATTGATAATATAAAGCCAATTGCAATTGATACCAGGACTCGTTCGGCTTTTTACTGTTTGCTATTGCCTGGCTGATAAAAGGCAATGCCTGTTTGTAGTGTTTTAATTGTGAATGGGCATTCGCCATTAAGGCATATATTTCCGGTGCCGGGTTTTGGTTATCTTTTAACCAGGGAGTTAAAATGGAAATAGCTTTTTGATACTGCTCCATTGCCATATATAACTGCCCCAGATTGGCAATACCTTGTTGTTGCTGGTTTTCCGGAAGAACTTTAAGTTGCAGACACTGATTTAAAAAATCAGCTGATTTCTTATAGTTATTTTTGATTGCATAAACGGAAGACAGGCTGCGTAAAACTGCACATTCACCATAACTGCCTTTTTCCACCTTACTGAGCATTTCTTTTAATTTTTGTTCGGCTTTGGTGTAGGCTTTTTCGGCTATCAGCTTTTCAGTCTTCTGTAAGTTCTTATAAAGACTGGGCGATATAGTCGGCTCTTTGGCCGAACCAATCGATGCAGAAAAAATTAATGCCAAACATAACAGGCTGGACAGGCTTATTCGAATCATCTGGATAACTTGAATTGCAGGACTTGAATGGCACGCTGTTCTATTGCTTGCCCATCGATAATTTTTTCCTTGAACTTCCACTTTCTGATGGCTTGCAGGGCCGCTCGGTTAAATATATTTTCCGGTTGCGCCTCTACCACTTTAGCATCTTTTACAGTGCCGGTTTCGGTAATGGTAAACTCGACTTTGACCCAACCCTCTATTCGCCTGTTTGCCGCACGCATCGGATATCTGGGGGGTATGCGTACCAGTGGAATAACATTGGTACTGACGCTGCCGGCCCCCATTTTCAAGCCGCTGAGCAATGTTCCGTTAAAGCGGTTGGTTTGTATGGGAATATCTAAATTAGGCACCTCCATATCAGGCACGTCCTGACTGACCTGGACCTGCTGTGTTTGCATTTTAGGAGGCGGAGGGCGTTTCTCCGGTGGCTTTTCCGGGATTTTACGCTCTTTGGTTTGCAGCTTTGACTCTCGCTTTAAGCGAACAAATTCAACCATTTTCAGATTTTCAGTTTTTTGCAGTTGCTGCTGATTGTTCATCACCATGCTCTGCATCAACCAGAACAGGCCCAAGGAAATCAGTAAACCGCTAAGAATTGGCGCAATCAGGCGTTTCACTTGGATTCCGTATCGGTAGCAATGGAGGCGTTCATAATACCGGCCAACCTGACTTGATCCATGACCTGAACCAAGGCTTGAGTTTTAGCATCTTTATCAGCGGCAATAATAACCGACCCCAATGGGTTTTCCGCATGTAGACGCGCAACATTAGCCCTTAAGGCACGGACATCAATTTGCCGTTTGTCGATCCAGATATCGCCGTTGGATCGGATGGAAACAATAATATGCCCCTGCTCTTTTCTCTCTGCGGTTTGCGCATTGGGACGATTGACATCTATGCCGGATTCTTTAACAAAAGAGGTGGTAACAATAAAAAATATCAGCATGATAAAGACAATATCCAGCATGGGAGTCATATCGATATCTGAAATCTGTTCGGTAGTGGATCGGCTGCTTCGGCGACGCATGTGGCTCTCTTTAATGATATTTTAATAAATCAGTCAAATGATGCGTTTCATCACTAACACGTTCTTCAATTAACTTGTTGAAATACAGCCCGGCAATCGCTATCACCATGCCCGCCATGGTCGGTATGGTGGCCTTGGATATACCGGACGCCATCGCTCTGGCATTGCCGGTACCAGTCACTGCCATCACATCAAAGACATGGATCATTCCGGTTACGGTGCCCAGCAACCCCAGCAGGGGGCACAAGGCCACCAGCATTTTAATGATGGGAAGACTTTGTGCCATTTTAATTTTAGCTTCTGAAATAATGCTTTCCCTGATAAATAAAGCATAGGCGGAACTTTTATCCGCTCGTTCATTCCACTGATGCAGGTAGATTTGTTTTTGTTCAGGGTAATACCATTTAAAATAAAACAGTCGTTCGGCGATTAAACACCACAGGCAAATTGACACCAGCAGGATTAACCACAGGATTTCGCCTCCGGCGTTTAAAAAGTTAATCAATGCATCGATAAACGGCATATTATTTTCCAGCGCGACGACTGATTATACCGGCACTTTGCTCATCCAGTATCTGACTGGCGATACGACTGCGCGAAGCCAGCAGACTGTGTAAAAACAGCAATGGAATGGCAATACATAAACCCAGCATGGTAGTAACCAGAGCTTGAGAAATGCCACTGGCCATCAGTTTTGGATCGCCGGTACCAAACAGACTGATGGATTGAAAAGTTGCGATCATACCCGTCACCGTACCTAACAAACCCAACAACGGCGCAACCCCGGCCAGCAGTTTAATCATCGACAAGCCTTTCTCCAGCTCCGGAATTTCTCTGGTGATGGCGTCATCCAAAACAAGTTCCAGCGTTTCACTGTCTTCCGCATTGGCCTGTTCTGCCGCATTTATCACACGACCTAAAGGATTGTCATTCGAAATGGTCGATTGCTGCATTTGTTTCACCATTTGCCTATGCGTTCTGACCAGATTAAACAAACGAATAATGGCAAAAACAAACCCCGCCAAGCCGAGCGACAAGATGATGTAACCAATAAAGCCCCCCTGATCAATACGCTCAAAAATATCGGGGGTTTGAATCAGCATACTTAATATGACACCACGGGTCGGATCTATGCCGATATCCGCTGTACCCTCGCTCGTTTCGACAATATCCTCCGCCATATTCAAATATTTGCTATCGGGTTGGCGAGCCAGCTCCACCAGCTTATTGGTTTCTACTGAATAATTCAGGTATTGCCCATCAGCTAAAGCATTAAAAACACCTATGCGAACCACCTTGGCCGGTTTAGGTTCGCCGGAGGCGGACTCAATATCTGTATTAAACACGACCACCTTGCCCGACTCGGTCATTTCATGCTGCAAGCTAAACCATAACGTTTCCAGCTGTTCAATTGTCGGCAAAGCTTTACTGTCTGCCAAAGCCGATAATTTTTCAGTGCGCTGAGGAAATTGTGCCGAAACCAATGAGTTATCCAAATCGGCTTTTAAATCCCCCGCCGCTTGTCTGGCAACCGCAAACAACTCTTTCAAAATACCACTACGGTTATTCAGCTCGGTTTCCAGCGTACCGAGTTTTTGTTCGTTGGCTTCAAACTGTTTTTTAAGTTGTTGACTACGTTGTTCCTGCCTGGCAAGTTTAGCTTTAGCCTCACTTAGCAAGTGTTGCTGCTTGGCTTTATCTGCAATAAACTCTGCTTCACGGCTTTTGTTCAGCCTGCTTTCCTGGGTTTGAGTTTGTTTTACCTGGTCCAGCAACTGGTCCAGATGTTCCGCATAGGCCACCGATTGCAAGCACAGAAAGGTCGCAAAAACTATGGTTAACTTATTCATTGTGCTGTCTCCGGAGCTGGAACGGGTAGAGTTAACAGGTCGGGTGCCGTTTCTTTACGGGCGATGCGTAAGCCGTTTCTAATCCGTGTGTTATAGTCACTATCCAACGTTTGCCAGCGTTTTTCCTCTTTATTCCAAAAGCCGGATTCACTACCATCCAGGCGTTGATAATAAAGCGCGACCCGGCCCAGGCGCAAAAAATCAACCGAACTTTTAACGCCATCTAACTCTATATTGGCACGATAGGCTTCAATAGTATTACCGTAATCATTTTCTATTTGAAAGGCCTCTAGAATACGACGAAATTTTTCTGCATTGGTAATGTCGGCGCGATTAACCATTTGTTTTAAACCACTTAGGCGCTGCTGACGCTCTTCGGGTAAAAAAGGTAAATCCATGCTGATAAACTTTTCCAGACTATCCAGCATATTTAAAATCAGCGGTACAATCTCGCGCTGGGTAATTTCAATCTCCTGTAATTGCTGCTGCATGGAGGCTTGTTCTTGAACCTGAGACTGAATTAATTGTTCCAGATAATTATTATATATCCGTAGGGTCTCCGCATTGCGCGTTGCCGAACGGTATTCAGTCAGCATATTTCTAGTTTGTTCACTTAATTGGTCAATCTTTTTTTGTGATTGAATGGATGACTTATTGGTCGCCATTTCAATGTTAATTGCTTGTTTTAATGCATCAGCATGCGCAGATAATGAACAGAATCCGATATAAATACCGGCTAGACTTTTTAAAAAACGGCTATCAAGAGGCATAGTGATTCTCGAGGTAATCTAAATAATTTTTCATCGGACTATTATAATAAGTATCTTAATATTGGCGTGTATTTTTTAGCAGGACTTTATTATTACAATTGAAATTGAGTCAGATAACATAAAATAATATGGTAACTAATACAATTTGTAACAATACGGCATTATTTATGCCAGAGCTAATCAGATTTCCCCTTACGGCTCTGTAGTTTTAGACACAGAACGCCCATCAACTGACTTCCTAAAACTAATTATCGTCAGGATCATTTTGTCTGACGACTTGGTTATAAGGGTGTACTATTTTCTGATTAAGGTTATTCATATACGTGTTATAGAGCTGAGAAAATTTATGCAATCCATCGCTACCGCCAGCCAGTAAGCCACCGGTTAAAAGCACATCAATTATATTCAGCACCTGCTGCTGAAAATGTTTTAAATCCTCCAGGCCAGCCACAAGTACACCTAATGTTCGAATCCCAACGGCACTGATTAAAACACCAAACAGCAATCCCACCCAAAGAGACCTTTTTTTTGTTTCCAAACGATAAAGTTCCCTTTCTTGCTTTACCTTCATAAGCCTGGATTTTAATTCTGCTGAATCAGGTTTTGTTTCAATTTCATGTTTAATCATGACAATTTCATTATCCAGCTGCATTGCACCGGGCCCACGGGAAGTGGAAATATAAACTTCTAGCGCTCTTTCCAGAAATGCCGCGATAACAAATAAAGAGGTTAATAATGAAATAATCTGAGACTGAGAAACTTCTTTGAAATTAATCGGACCCAATGATTCAAAAATAACCAATGAAAAAATTGCCAAAAAAAATAATAACACCAATAATCCAGTCTGTTTTTTAGTCATAATGCTCTCGTTTAATTCATAAAGGTAAAGCTTTTCTAATTTGGTTTTGGTGGAAATAAAAGGCAAATCACGTAAAAACTAGCTTTCTTTGTCAGTCGCAGGCCTTCTTTTTATAGCATAAAAATATTTAAACTGCCTATTTACAAAAACGTAAGCTAAGACTTTTGCGCAAAAGTTAACAAAATAAATACAAAAACAGTTAAAATGAGCAATTTATTTAACATTCTGTAGGCAATTTAGTTGGTTATGCTAATGCAAAGTACACAAAACACCGATGACTTAAGAATAAGTGGAATGAAGGAAGTCATTGCGCCAGACCAGGTACATGACGAAATACCAATGACGGAAACAGCGGCGGCGACGGTATTAGAAGCACGTCAGAATGTTCATGATATTTTAACCGGCGAGGATGATCGTTTATTGGTTATAGTTGGTCCTTGCTCAATTCATGATACCAAAGCCGCGCTTGAATATGCCCAGCGTTTGAAAGTTTTAAAAGAAGAACTGGTGGATGACTTGGTCGTTATTATGCGGGTCTATTTTGAAAAACCGCGTACAACTGTTGGCTGGAAGGGTTTGATTAATGATCCTGATTTGGACTCCAGTTTTAATATAAATAAAGGTTTGCGCATTGCCAGACAGTTATTACTGGACGTTAATAATATCGGCATTCCGGCGGCAACTGAATATCTGGATTTGATTACGCCACAATATATTTCGGACTTAATTTCCTGGGGTGCCATTGGCGCCAGAACTACCGAAAGTCAGGTACATAGGGAATTGGCTTCCGGCCTGTCTTGTCCGGTCGGCTTTAAAAATGCCACCGACGGCTCCATTAAAACGGCAATCGATGCGATTGGCGCGGCAATGAGCGGACATCACTTTTTATCATTAACCAAAGCCGGGCACTCAGCTATCTTCACCACCACCGGTAATGAAGATGCCCATATTATTTTACGCGGCGGCAATGGCCGTCCCAATTATGATGCGGTCAGTGTTGAGCAGGTAGGCGAAGGCCTGGAAGAAGCAAATCTTAAAGCCAATATCATGATCGACTTCAGTCATGCTAACAGCCTAAAACAATGCCAACGGCAACTGATTGTCGGAGAAGATGTCGCCGGACAGATTGCCAATGGCGACCATAGAATCATAGGCGTAATGATTGAAAGCCATCTTAAAGCCGGACGTCAGGATGTAATCGAAGGTCAGGAGCTGGTTTATGGACAAAGCATTACTGATGGCTGCCTGGGTTGGGATGATACAGTGTCGTTGATGCATAATCTTGCACATGCGGTAAGAGCACGTCGAGCGACAAAAAATTAAGTTGGAGTTAAATGTGAAAGTTTATGTAAATGGCGATAGCTTAGAATTTGCCGAGAATACCGTTCTTCAAGAAGTAATTGAACAGCTGGGGCTGACCGGTAAGCGCATTGCGGTCGAGCTGAATAAGGAAATCTTACCGTTTGATCAATATACAACTCAGGTCTTGCATGATCAGGACCGAGTTGAAATCGTACATGCTATCGGTGGCGGCCAAAGCGACTCTTTTACTTTGGCGGGCAAAGAATACCACTCCAGGTTACTGGTCGGTACCGGAAAATATAAGGATATGGACGAAACCCGTGCTGCCATTGAAGCCAGTGGTGCCGAAATTGTAACAGTGGCAATTCGCAGAACCAATATCGGCCAGAACAAAGACGAGCCCAACCTGCTTGACGTTATTTCACCGGATAAATACACCATTTTACCCAATACGGCCGGTTGTTATACCGCAGAAGATGCTGTCAGAACCTGCCGTTTGGGACGCGAATTATTGGGCGGTCATAACCTGGTCAAACTGGAAGTTCTGGCTGACCAGAAAACCCTTTTTCCCGATGTAGCGGAAACTTATAAAGCGGCGGAATTACTGGTTAAAGATGGTTTTGACATTATGGTTTACACCAATGATGATCCAATTGCCGCTAAAAAACTGGAAGACCTTGGTTGTATTGCAGTCATGCCACTGGCGGCACCTATCGGTTCCGGCCTTGGAATCCGTAATCCCCACAATATTCTAACCATTGTGGAAAACGCCAATGTACCGATTTTGGTTGATGCCGGCGTGGGCACAGCGTCAGATGCTGCGATTGCTATGGAACTGGGCTGTGATGGTGTATTAATGAATACCGCCATTGCCGCGGCGCAAAACCCTGTTTTAATGGCCTCGGCCATGAAGAAAGGTATTGAGGCTGGTCGGGAAGCATTTTTAGCTGGCAGAATGCCAAGAAAGCGTTTTGCCTCTGCATCATCGCCAATCGACGGTTTGTTTCTGTAAAAATAATTTCAAAAATTAAAGAGCACAGCGTTGCTCTTTATTGACTCCGCTTATCTTATGTCTACGCCTTCCGAACAAATCAAACCACAACGAATTAAAAGCTTTATCCGCAGACAGGGCCGGTTAACGCCTGGACAACAACATGCAATTGATACGCTTTGGGATAGATATTGCCTGAATCCGGATGTGAACTATGATTTTTCTGAAGTATTTGGTCGCACGGCCCCTATTATTATGGAAATCGGCTTTGGCAATGGGACCAGCTTGGTGGAAATGGCCGAGGCCAACCCTGAACTGGACTATATTGGACTAGAGGTACACACACCCGGTGTAGGTCATATACTGCGACTTATTCAAGACAAGGAGTTAAATAATATTCGACTTTACAATCATGATGCCGTGGAAGTACTGGAAAACAGAATAAAAGACGGTACCTTAACTGGACTACATTTATTCTTCCCAGATCCCTGGCATAAAAAAAAGCATCATAAACGCCGCATAGTCAGGCCGGATTTTGTCGAATTATTAGCTCGAAAACTACGCTCGGGCGGCTATTTTCATGCTGCGACTGACTGGCAGCACTATGCAGAAGACATGTTGAACGTGTTATCAGCCAATTCAGAATTAACCAATACCAGTGAAACCCAGGATTATTGTCCACGACCTGATTACCGCCCGCAGACAAAGTTTGAACAGCGCGGTATTCGCCTGGGCCATGGGGTGTGGGATATAATCTTTACAAGAAAATAGAAGTAACGATGAATTTATAAAGCCCAACAGCACAGAGCGCGCCTTCATTCGTTGGGCTTTATTCCTCTTCCGCAAATAGCGGGGCTTTATTCGGAAAGACTGCTTTCCAGATTTATTGCTTTAATAATGGTTGCCAATTCATTGCGTTGTTGCTGTAACGGTTTGAGTTCAGCCTCCAACTTGGCAATACTGTCTACAACATTACCTTCAGATTCATTAATCTTTCTCAACATTTGCAGGCGACTTTCGATCTGTTTCTTATGGTCTTTAATTTGATGCATAAGCGGAGTTAATACACTGTTGCTCCAATTTGCCGCATCTTTATGCGCTTGCTTTAAAATATTTCTGGCCTTGGCAATTAAAGTGCTATACAGCTTGTTAACCACAACACTTTGTTCAGTCATTGTCGTTTTTGTACTGGTACGGAACGCTTCGCCTTCTTCAAAGATCTGCTCCAGCTCAAACTGGTACTGCTTAATGGAAAAAAGCTGCGGCTCAATTTCCTTGAAACCGTATTCATCCTGAAATTTCTTATGAATAGCCTTTACCAGACGACGGGTTTCATTAGTGGTATCAACCGCATCCTGCAACAGATCCCGCAACTCATCGAACAGTTTACGGATATTTTGTTTCATGCCTATGGTTGTCAAGCTTTTAGACATATCATGTTTGGTATCTTTAATAATGCTGTCAATCCTGTCTTTGGACAATGAATCCAGCAGGTTTTTAGCTTGCGAGGTAAATACCCGGCGACTGGCCTGAAAATTCTCTACATTGGCATGATAAGCATTCTGTCGATCACGCGTTTCAGCCATCAGTTTGCCGGTCATTTCCTGGTTTTCAAAATCAACCTTTTTAAATTCCTCCAATTGCTGCATGGCATTATTTAGCTTGCTGGCGGTCAGGTTGAAAGACTCTTTGATCAAAAATCCAATATCTTTATTAATAGTTTCGGCTAGAATTTTACGACGTTGGCTCAAAATATCGTCAGCCAGGAATTTTTCTAAGGCGGTTAACCGGCTTCTTTCCAATAACGTCTCATCAGATTTAACTTTTGCCAATAACGCCTGTTTGGCCGAAACTGGAAAAATAGCTGATTCTGCAACTTTCAGCGTTTCCGCCGAATTTTTTATTTGCGAACGAATTGAGGCCTCATAGCCTCCTTCACCTGCCAGATCGTCCCACATGGCATCAATTTTGTTCATTACCACGGCCAAACCATGTTTATGTCCGCCATGCGCACTCAATACATGGTTACGCCACATTTCCAAATCACTCTTTGTGACACCGGTATCCGCGGCCAGGACAAATATAATGGCCTGTGCACTGGGTAACATACTTAAAGTCAATTCCGGCTCGGTACCCAAAGCATTAAGCCCCGGCGTATCTAAAATACATAACCCCTCTTTTAACAACGGATGCGGGAAACTGATCAAAGCATGTCGCCAACATGGAATTTGTACCGTCTCAGGATTAATAATCCCTTGCTCTGCCGCCTCCTGCTCGTTCCATAATCCTAATTTATCTGCGACATCAACAGGAACCTCTTTACTGGCAACCAATTCTTTAAATGCTTCCTGCATCTGAGTTGGAGAAGTGACATCCAACTCAATCTGATGCCAGCGCTCGGGATTATCTTTAAATTCAGTTAAAGAAAGATCTTCCAAACGGCTTTCTATATTAAGCAAACGAATATAGTTACCACCCTCTTTATCAAAAAAGACTTCTGTTGGTGACATCGTGGTGCGGCCTGGCGATGAAGGTAATAACCTGACACCGGTCTCGGCAAAAAACAACGCATTAATCAGCTCTGTTTTGCCACGGGAAAATTCAGCTGCAAACGCCAGTGTGACCTGGTCACCTTTAAGCCCGTTAAGAATATTAGCAATGGTATCATTACTATGAGGGTCACTTAAATCATAACGATTACGCCATTCTTGATACATACCGATGGACTGAATCAATTGTTCACGCCACTGCGAGTATTCGTGCAGTTGTTCTTTAAATTCTGGGTTCCTCATGACCTGCCTTCAGTTGCATACTCTTTAAATAAAATTAAGAAAAATATTAATGTTAATAATTGTAGCCTAAAACTTAAGAACCGTATGGATGTAGCGCCGATTTTAGCAATTTAAATCTGTTAAGCATAGCGGCTATTTGATAAGGTTTGCGAAGGCCGCCGGTTAAACATGTTCCCGAGCAATATCAATGTTAAGAAACTCGCTGATTTCTTGTCTACCGGTAAAATTCCCATAAGCCAGAGTTAACTTTGCATAAGCCGCTTCAATAGACATATTCCATATCATTTCTGCCCCATAATCCACCAGCTCCTGGGTACTTTGATATGTATTGCAGCTTTTAATGGCCGGTGCTAAGTAAATAGTTGTATTTTCTAGCTGACATCGTTTAATAAAAGTCTTAAGTGAATAATTCTCTCCCCACTGTTCGGTAGAGCACGCCGTACCGGAATGATAACAATCATGCAACACAGCACTGACGTTATTAATCTTTAGACGTGAATAATCGAGACCGGGATATGGTCTCAGCAATAAAATATTAGCCGAAAAATCCGCTTTTAATGCAATAGCTTGACTGTTTTTTGTTGCTGGATAGCGCATGTTGAAACTGCTGTTTTCAAATTCCAAATATGCTTGGTGCTGCACGCTATAAAAGTCACCGCTTAACTGATAAGAGGATGCCAGCCTTGTGCCATAATGCACCTGCATAATTTGTCCTGGATTCTGATATGGCACAAAAACCCCCAGCTCTGACTTCTGCAAAATAAATTCCACTGCACAATTGAAATTTTTTAAGCCGTTAGCTAGTACATGATCCAGTGGATAATTACTCGACACCATTAACAACGGAATAGCCAAGCGATTAAAATATAAGCCTAAAGCGGCGGCAGTATAAGCTAGAGTATCGGTACCATGGGTCACAATAATGCCATCATAGTGCCCGATATTTTCCTTTTCCAGGACTGAAATAATGCTTTGCCAGGCATTTGGATGCATATTTTCACTTAAAATCTGTAACGCTTGTATACAGGTAAAACTAACTTTATCAGTTTGACGATATTGCTGTTCGTACAGGTTTAATAAAGTGTATTGGCTTTTATCTGAGGTATTGATCGTTCCATTTTTTATGCTGGAGCCGATAGTGCCGCCGGTAAATACAACCAGTATTTTTTTCATAGTATGATAGAGCTGTATAAAATATAAATTTGAATAAACCAAAAAAATGAAAATTTCAATTATCGTGGCAATGGCCAGCAACCGGGTTATCGGTCTGAACAACCAACTGCCCTGGCATTTGTCGGCAGATTTAAAAAAATTTAAACAAATTACCATGGGCTCGCCTATTTTAATGGGGCGAAAAACCTATGAGTCCATAGGCCGACCATTACCCGGGCGACGCAACCTGATTATCAGCCGCAATCCGAATTATCTACAACCCGGCTGCCAGGTCTTTACCGATATTGACCAAGCCATAACAAGCTGCCAGTCTGAAGATGAAATCTTTGTAATTGGCGGTGCTTCATTCTATCAGGCCATGTTACCAAAGGCTGATACACTGTACATAACCGAAATTAAACAGTGCTTTGAAGGCGATACATTTTTTCCTGAAATTAATAGCGAAGACTGGCTCGAAATTGAGCGTCAGGATATCAATAACGACCCATCGGTAGAGTTCAACTACAGCTTCGTCAAATTACAACGCAAACATTAGACTTGTAACTCAATATGGTTAATATTAGATGTTGAAATATCAATAAAATAAGCGTAAGTTTTAAGTATATTCTTAAACACTGATTTAATAGTTTTTGTACCATACTTATTTTTAAGGGTAGTGTGTACAAAAGGATTGCTTTAATCAATGAGGGGTGATTATATGGCGAAAATAATAAATAAAAACAGAAGACAATTTTTACAATTTTCAGCTTTAGGTGTTGCAGCAGCTGCATTTCCTGAAATCTTACAGGCTCAAACAAGCCACATAAAGACCCAACCAACACCTGATTTTAACGTCGATGTGGAAATTGAATTTACCAGTCGTCAAGCCCGTATTGATATCTTAGGCAAAGGCCCTAAAACCAAAGTACAAAAATATTATGCGCAATTGTTAAAAGGCCCGAAGAATACCCTGCAAACTTTAAAAGGAAATTACCTGGGACCAATTGTCAATCTGGTCAAAGGCCAAAAAGTTCGGGTTTATTTTAAAAACCGACTGACCGAACCCTCTGTTATTCATTGGCATGGTTTACATGTACCGCAAATGAGCGACGGCCATCCAATGTATTCAATTGGTGCAGGAAAGCAATTGGTTTATGAATTTGAAGTCATGAATCGAGCCGGCACCAGTTTTTATCACTCTCATTCTCATGAATTAACAGCCGAACAGGTTTATTACGGTTTAGCCGGACTAATAACCGTGACCGATGAAGATGAGCAAGCCTTGTCTCTGCCCAGTGGTGAATATGATTTACCGCTGGTGATTCAGGACCGTAGCTTTGATAGTAATAATCAACTGCAATATATACACGGCATGCATGACCGCATGCAGGGTTTTTTAGGTGACACCATTTTGGTTAATGGTAAACCGGATACTACTTTTTCAGTTAAAAGCCGGGCCTATCGGTTTAGAGCGTTAAATGGTTCCAACTCCAGAATATACAAACTAGGCTGGGATGATGGCACACCATTAACCGCTATTGGTACTGATGGATCATTATTACCAAAGCCGGTTAGCAAGCCATATATTATGCTGGCACCGGGCGAGCGGGTCGATTTATGGCTGGATTTCAGTGGCCGTGATGTAGGCACCAAACTGGTTATGTATAGCTTGCCATACTCAGGTGCAATGCCGCCAATGTATGACAAAATGAAAAAAGGCGGTGGAATGGGTAGAGGAGGCATGATGTCTTCCGGCCTCGCACAAGGCGCCAAGTTCCCTATTGCCAGTTTTAAAGTAACGCAGAAGGTCAGTGATTCGCCCAAGTTACCAAGCACATTGGTACCATTCCAACGTTTAACGGAAAAAGATGTTGATAACGCGGCTAACCCGATTCCAATAGCTATTTCCATGAAGCCGATGGCGCCACTCTTAAATGGCAAATCTTTTGCCATGGATAAAGTCATGGATTTTGAAAAAGTGCCTCTAGGCTCGATTAAAAAAATCAAAATATTTCATGATCATGGCAAGGCGATGGAACACAAAGAAAATTCCGGCGGTATGGATATGCGCGGTGGCGGCATGGGCATGCGAGGTGGTATGGGCATGGGAGGCGGCATGGGCATGGGCGGTGGAATGATGGGCGGTATGATGCTGTCAATGGCCCATCCGATTCATCTCCACGGTCAACAGTACCAGATTATTTCCCGGAAAATGGAAGGCATGCGCAAGGAGGAATATGCCACGGTAAAAGACGGCTTTATCGACAGTGGCTGGAAAGATACCGTGCTGGTCATGCCTGGTGAAGAAATAGAAATTATTAAACCGTTTGAAGACTACAAAGGCTTATTCCTGTATCACTGTCATAATCTAGAACATGAAGACCTGGGTATGATGCGTCAATTTTTAGTTGAATAATAAGGGATGCAACCTTTTTACTTAGGCGGCAACATTGGGTGTTTTTAACTTGTTAAGTATGCCCAAAATGCGCTAAATAGTGCATTTTGGGCTCATAACATAAACCGGATTTTGCAAAACATTGGGGGTTGTTTTAGTTGAATGCCGTTTTTGACTGACTCCCACCTAAAACTACAGTGCTTTTTGTACTTCCTTAAGTTTTGTTCCCAATTGTTATGATTAAATGAGTATGTCTTGTTATTTTATGATTTCTGCCGCAGCCGCTTTTAATTTTGCTTCATCGGCTTGGATGGGCTTCATCATGTCGTTTGTAGAACTTTTAGCACCTGCTACCAATCCATCAACGGTCTTAAATTTACTTTTTAAGGCATCAACGTTAGGAGCAACCGAGCCATTGTGACAAGCTTTACAAGCATCTGATGCGCCTGCGATTGATACGGATGGCATTAAGGTAACCAAAGCCAATGTTGTCATTGCTAATAGAGTTTTTTTCATTTTTATATCCTCAAATTTATAATTGTTTTTTAAGCGCTGTAATATGGTTTTAATCATTTACAAAAATTTTCTAACACAGCCTAAACTTCAATGCAATTACTTTAAAGCAAAAACTTGAGTCGAGCGTTATAATCCCACTTAAACCAATAAAGATTTAAGTAACTAGCACAATTAGAAACTCACCCCGTTTAAGATATTAGGCTGCACGGTTTTGTATAGAAATATGCATTGATCTTATTATCACTCATCAGGCCATTGTTGAAAGATAAATAATGTTTTTATCCGCTAATTCCTGCAGAATTTGCATGCCGCTGTTGATAATATTGGTCGAATCGGTTTGTTGAGTTTCTTTTGCAATTTGGCTAAGGCAGTCGGCTACTGAAATATTTTCTGTCTCTTGAATAATTTGTAGCAGCCTGAAGGTAATATCGGGAATTTTGATAAAGTTAACATTATCCTCACTATCGCGGTAAACGATTAAAAAAGTCATTCCATCAGGCGCTTCGACGGGAATGTTTTCGGTTGAAATTTCATGCACCGGATACCGGTAAGCTAATGGCCAGGCTAAGGACGAAAGGGCAATATTATTTTCCGGCTGAATTTGTTTGCTGTCATTTTCAATCAGCTCGTCTTTTGCGATGGCTAATGCCATTTCCACCCATTCATAATGCGCCAACTCCAGCATAAAGGGAAAATCGTCCTTATTGTCACGTTCATTTTGCAGAAATTCCAAAAATTCTTCCGGAATTTCGGAAAAATGCGGTGTAGTACAGCGGTGATTTAAGAAAAAATCCTGAGCCAAATCCAGCCATTGCTGTTCTGTCAGTAAACTTTTTAATACTGGAAAGTTGCTGGATATAAAGCTTTCGACATTATTAAAAAACAGCTCTCTATACATAGCCATGCGCTGTGGTTTAACGTCGGCCGGCGCAGGCGAATGCTCGGGATTTCTGATATAACCGGCAAACGCCTGCTGATTGGCTTTAAAATCTATAACGCTATCAGGCGGATTGCTGATCATGCTGATAACCCCAGGCTCGTTGAATGGTCTGAATGGTTTCGACTTCTTTGATCAATTCCTCCACCGATGGAATATTGAAGTCACGCTCTAATAGGGTAGGAAATACACCGTACAGTTCATAGGCTTTACCCAGTAATTTCCATACCGGGTCGATAACTTCGGCGCCATGGGTATCGACCAGAAAGTCTTCGGCTTCGACATAGTGACCGGCAATATGCGCATAGGCTATACGCTGGGCAGGAATGGCCTTTAAAAAAGCTTCGGCATCATAATTATGATTTACACTGTTAACGTAAATATTGTTGATATCAATCAGTACGTCACAATCAGCCTCTTCCACCACGGCGTTAAAGAAATCAATTTCCGACATCTCCTGCCCGGGCGCGGCATAATAAGAGACATTTTCGATGGCAATTTTCTGTTCCAGAATATCCTGAACCCGCCTGATACGCCTGGCAACATGTTGCACAGCCTCGCCAGTAAAAGGAATAGGCATCAAATCGTAAAGATGACCTTGGTGGCTGCAATAACTCAAATGTTCACTGTAGAACTTAATTTGATGCTGCTGCATAAAGCTTTTTAGATCATTGACAAATTTTTCATCCAGCGGGTCGGTACTGCCAATCGACAAAGACAGACCATGACAGATAAAATCAAAGCGTTCGGTCATGGCTTTAAATTGTTTACCTAATTTGCCGCCGATAGTCATCCAGTTTTCAGGTGCGACTTCGTAAAAGCCAACCTGTTCCGGCGGATGGTCAATGATTGTGTCAAGAAAAGAACGGCGCAGCCCCAGACCGGCGCCATGTACAAGATTTTGCGTTGTGTCCATAAGAACACCTAAAGTAGGTAGGTTTTGGAATGACGGATAATATTATCCGTCATTCCCAAGATAAACAAATAAGATTTACAACTTACTTGTTACCCCATTTTTTAGCTTTGCCGGAAGCTTTATCAACATCGACTTTTTCACCACAGGCACCTTCTTTGCCTTTCATCATCGCGCCACATGAGCTTTCCATGCCTTTTTTCATTTTGCCGCCATTCATCATCGCGCCGCATTTACCTTCGCCGCACGCAGCTTCTTTGCCTTTAGCTTGAGCTTTTGCTGGCATAGGTTTGTTTCCTGCGCATTTGCCTTCGTCCATTTTGACCGAACCGCCACATTTGCCTTCACCACATGAGCCTTCTTTTTTACCCATGCCGGCACCACATGACATTTCACCGGCTTTATCAGCCTGTGCCAATTGCATATAGCCACTGGACAATTCTGTCATTTCAAACGGATTGGCCTCTGCATTAACTGCTGTTGCAGTAAAAGTAGAAACAACTGCTGTACCCATTGCCGCCGCTAATGGGGTTTTAATCATTTTTTTCATTTATATCCTCCGGTTTGTTCTTAAAATAGTTTGTTATAGAAAAATACGGACTAAAGTCCACTCTACCCTGGGGTTGGCTCAATTAACCGACTCTGTTTGCAGAGAGGACGTTGGTCCGCACTTAGTCTAAGATTAACTTTATTTATCGTGTTTAAATCTCAGACATTTTTACAGGTTTTTAAGTTCCGATGCAAGAATATCTGCCCGCCCTAATCGATGACTTTGTCCTTATATTCGCACAGGTCTTCAATTACGCAGCTACCACATCTCGGCTTTCTGGCGATACAGGTGTACCGACCATGTAAAATCAATAAATGATGGGCATCGAGCTTATGTTGTTGGGGTACAAACTTTTCCAGTTTTTTTTCCACTTCCAGTACTGTTTTACCGGGAGCAATTTTGGTGCGATTGGAAACCCTGAAAATATGGGTATCGACAGCAATAGTAGACTGACCAAAAGCCGTATTAAGAATTACATTGGCTGTTTTTCTGCCGACACCCGGCAAAGCCTCGAGCTGCTCACGCTGATTCGGCACCTGACTGTTGTGTTGGCTGATCAATTGCTGACATAATTTAATGATATTCGCACCCTTGCTGTTATACAGACCGATGGTTTTAATATATTCCTTAAGACCGGACTCCCCCAAATCAAAAATGGCTTGCGGGGTGTTAGCAACTGGAAATAATTTGGCGGTGGCCTTATTAACTCCTTTATCGGTTGCCTGAGCAGACAAAACAACGGCAATTAATAATTCAAATTCAGAGTTGTATTCCAGCTCGGTTTTCGGCTCGGGGATGGCTTCGGCCAATCGGTCGAAAATGGCCAACCGTTTGTCTTTATTCATTATTCCTGGTGACTGGCTACCGGCTCGGCAATCATTTCAATTTTTTTACTGCCTTGTTTTACTTTTTCATCAATCACGTTTTTAATCGCAATCAACATACCCAGGCCTATGAATGCCCCCGGCGGCAGAATAGCTAACAACATACCGGCATAGTCTTCAAACACATTGATTTGCCAGTTTTTGGCATCGGCACCAAACATTAATTCGGCATTGGCTAATAAGGTACCGGAACCAATCAGTTCCCGCATCGCACCCAGAGTAATTAAGACACAGGTAAAGCCCAGACCGATCATCAGGCCATCTAAAACTGATTTGCCAAATGAATGCTTGGACGCATAAGCTTCGGCTCTACCGATGATGGCACAGTTGGTCACGATTAATGGAATAAAGATACCCAGAATTTTGTACAGATCATAAAACCAGGCATTCATTGACAGCTCAATAATAGTTACCACACAGGCAATTACCAGCACGAAAACCGGCAATCTGATTTCCGATAGTACAAAGTTTCTGATTAAAGATACGATCGCATTTGAACAAACCAGTGTCATGGTCGTGGCTAAACCTAAGCCCAGTGCATTAATAATAGTATTACTGACCGCCAGCAGTGGACATAAACCCAATAAAGCGACCAGCGCCTGGTTGTTGTTCCATAAACCGTCTTTAATAATTTTACTGTATTCAGAATTAAGCATGTTCATCACCTTGTGCGGCAAAAATGGTAGCTTTATGTTGATGAAAATAACGCAGGGCTTTTTTAACCGCCTTAACCACGGCTCTTGGCGTAATAGTCGCACCGGTAAACTGGTCAAACTCACCGCCATCACGCTTAACCGCCCATTTCTCTTCGGCTAGAGATTCAAATGAAATATTGGCAAAGCCTAAAATCCAGTCAGATTTTTCCGGTTCAATTTCATCGCCCAGCCCTGGCGTTTCATGGTGTGAAACAACCCGTACACCCGCCAGCTCGCCACTGACATTAACCGCAACCAATAGCTTGATATTGCCATTATAACCATCCGGCGCAATCGTGGTTAATACAGCACTTACCGGTTGACCGTTTTT
Source organism: Methylococcaceae bacterium (assembly GCA_050303415.1). GTDB lineage: Bacteria > Pseudomonadota > Gammaproteobacteria > Methylococcales > Methylomonadaceae > JBNLBS01. The sequence goes on from JBNLBS010000002.1 coordinate 38,809, forward strand.
ACGCGCTCTATAAATTGCTGCCGGTTTTTTGTTTTCCGGATTAAGGTCGGTAACTTCCAGCTTATCGTTAACGATATCGTTGTCATAAAGGTCTTCGGCAACCAGTTGTTTAAGGCTGCGTAACATCGCATCCCGTTCGTTTTGCGCTATTTTATCAGCGGTCGCACCAAACACCATTACCACCAGACCGATACCGACCAATGAAAATAGTCCCAGCATTAATGCAGAGGAACCCGATTGTTTTAAAACAGTTAATTTATCCATCATTTGCTTTGTCCGAAAACCTTGGGTCGGCTGTAGTAATCAATGGTTGGCACGGCAAGATTGGCCAATAATACCGAAAAGGCAATGGCATCCGGATAGCCACCCCAGACTCTGATGATATAAACCAGTATGCCGATCATGCCGCCGTAGATCAGACGACCTTTAACCGAAGTTGCCGCTGTGACCGGATCGGTGGCAATAAAAAACGCCCCCAGCATGGCACCGCCGCTGAATAAATGAAACACTGGCGAGGCATAATGCTCGCTGTCGATTAAAAAGCAAAGCCCCGAGAACACGGCCAAAGAAACCAACAAACCACAAGGAATCTGCCAGCCGATAACCTTACGCTGCATCAGCCATAAACCGCCGATTAAATAACACAGACTGATCCATTCCCAGGCTTTACCGGCAAACACACCAAATACCATCCCGCTTTGAATCTGGCTGACGGTTTTATTTAAGCCCAACTGAGTTTTAATGGTATCCAGCGGCGTAGCCATAGTCAGGGCGTCAAAATCAACAGGCTGAGGTAATTGTTCCAAAAAGATCAGGCGGAAAAAATCAACTGAGGTCATGCTGTAACTGCTGATTTCCTGCGGCGTTAACCAGGCAGTCATATGTTTGGGGAAAGACACCAATAGTAACACATAACCCGCCATAGCTGGATTAAACGGGTTATAGCCCATTCCACCATATAAATGTTTAGCGATAACAATGGCAAACAAGGTGCCGACCACGGTAATCCACCACGGGGCAATGATAGGCAACGATATAGCCAGCAAAACCGCAGTGACCACAGCACTTAAGTCCATCAAGCTGACGCCAATATCGCGTTGGCGTAAATTAAGGATAATCGCTTCAGCAATGATCGCCGTGGTGACTGCAAGAACAATCTGGATAAGTACACCAAGCCCCAAAAACCAGCTCATGGCTATAATCCCGGGAATCAGTGCAATCAATACCTGCAGCATAACACGGGTAACCGTGTTTTTTGATTGAATATGCGGTGAGGTTTCTGTCGAAAACTTCATTGTTATGCTTGCTCCTGTTTTGCCGCTTCAGCCTCGGCCGCCTTGGCCTTGGCTAATGCCGCTTTTTTTTGTGCGACGCGTTCGGCTTTTTCCCTGGCCTGCTGTTCTTTACGCGCCAACAAAGCATCATGGCGCTTTTTAGCAAGCGCTGCCTTTTCCGCTTCCCGCGCTTTTTGTTTTATTTTATCTTTTGCCGAACGAAAATACTGAACCAGTGGAATATGGCTGGGGCAAACGACATCGCAGCAACCGCATTCGATACAATCAAAAACATTGTATTCAGAACATTGATCAAGCTTATCGGATCGGCTAAACCAGTATAATTGTTGCGGCAGCAACGTCATCGGACAGGCTTTTGCACATTCACCACAGCGAATACAGGCCCGGGTCGGCTCATGCGAATGGCTATCCTCATCAGTCACTAAAATACAGTTAGTCCCCTTAACTACAGGAATATTGTCTTCCGGCAAGGCAAACCCCATCATCGGCCCACCCATGATCAGGCGTTCAGCTTTGGCGGTATAGCCCTGACACTGCTCGGTCAGGTCTTTAATTAAAGTGCCGACACGCACGCGCATGTTCTGGGCTTTGTTAATACCCTTCCCAGTTACCGTGATAATTCGTTCGGTCAGAGGCACACCCTGACAGACCGCTTGATACACTGCTGCTGCAGTCCCGACATTTTGACAGACAATACCTATATCGGCAGGAATACCACCAGCCGGTGTTTCCCGCCCGGTTACAACACGAATTAATTGTTTTTCACCACCCGTCGGATAGACGGCCGGAATTGCCGCCACTGAAATGCGCTCATCGCAATGCGCCGCCAGTTCGGCATTGATACCGGCAATGGCATCGGGCATATCTTCCTCAATGGCAATAATGCAGCGTTCTATCTGCAAAATATGCAGCAGAATCTGCGCGCCTTTAATGACCTGATCGGCATCCGATTGCATCAATTTGTCATCACAACTGATGTATGGTTCACATTCGGCGCCATTTAAAATCAGGGTATCTATGGTCTGAGTTGGTCTGGGGTTGAGTTTGATTGAAGTCGGGAAAACCGCCCCACCCAAACCAACTATGCCGGCCTGTCTGATTTTTTCGCGCAGGCTTTGAGCATCCAGTTTTGTGTAATCGGCAATCGGCTCGGCCGCAACGGCCTGATCCAAGCCATCGGTTTCCATCACTATGCACAAAGCCGGTAACCCGGACGGATGTGCAATAGCCCTTTTCTCAATGGCGGTAATAATACCGGAACTGCCGGCATGAATCGGCGTTGCCAGCGGATGATCGGCATCGGCCAAAACCTGACCCCGCAACACCTTGTCGCCAACCGCCACCACAGGCTTGGTTTCCACCCCGGGTCGAATTTGCAGCGGATAGACCAGCAGTTTAGGCAATTGGGCATCAATTAACGGCGCATTGGAAGATAATTCCTTATGCCCGGTCAAATGAACACCGCCATTAAAGCTTTTTAGTTTGGATAATATCTCACTCATTATTGCATCCTTTCCGGCGCTGGCCATTGCCAGTTGTTCAAATCAGTTGCAATGGGCTCCATTACAATACAATCGACCGGACAAGGCTCAACACATAATTCACAACCGGTACATTCGGATGAAATAACCGTATGCATTTGTTTGGCAGAACCTAAAATAGCATCCACCGGACACGCCTGAATACATTTGGTACAGCCAATACAGTCCTGCTCAATAATGACAGCAAGGCTTTTTGGCTTTTCCTCACCAAATTCTTCATTAAGCGGTAAAACCTCAACATCCAGTAGCTCAGCCAAGGCCGCCACACCATCTTCACCGCCCGGAGGACATTGGTTGATCTCAGCCGAACCCTCAACAATAGCTTCAGCATAAGGACGACAACCGGCATAACCGCATTGGCCGCACTGGGTTTGCGGCAAGATAGCCTCAACCTGATCGACCACCGGGTCGCCATCCACTTTTAAATAGATAGCGGACAAGCCTAAAATCACACCAAAACCGGCAAATAGCAGACAAATCAATAACATTATTAACTTACCCCTTAACCAGTCCGGTAAAACCCATAAAAGCCATAGACATCAGACCGGCAGTGACCAGCGCAATAGCATTACCCTTAAAAGGCTTGGGCACATCGGCGACATCAATACGCACACGCATGGAGGCAAACAAGGTCAATACCAGTGAAAACCCGATTGCCGCCCCAAAACCGTACAGGGCCGATTGTAAAAAGCCATGTTGCGCCTGGACATTAAGCAGGGCCACACCCAATACCGCGCAGTTGGTGGTAATCAAAGGCAAAAAGATACCTAAAACCTGATGCAGCATAGGACTGGTTTTCTGTACCACCAGCTCGGTAAACTGCACAACAAAAGCTATCACGACAATAAACGAAATTGTGCGTAAATATTCCAGTTCCAAAGGAATTAACATATACTGGTTGACCAGAAAACTGCAGACCGAGGCCAGCGTCAACACAAATGTCGTGGCAAACCCCATCCCCAGAGCAGTTTCCAGCTTTCTGGATACGCCCATAAACGGACATAAACCTAAAAACTTAACCAATACAAAGTTATTAACCAGTATCGTACTAACCAGAATGAGTAAATATTCTTTCATTTATTTTCCGATAACCATCAAGGTTCTATAGATTTTATTTAACACGCATACCCGGCTGCGCGCCTTCATCCGGATTTAATACCCATAAATCCTTACCGCCTGGACCAGCGGCCAACACCATCCCTTCCGACAGGCCAAAACGCATTTTTCTGGGTTTCAGGTTGGCGACCACTACCGTAAGTTTGCCTTCCAGATCTTCCGGTGCATAGGCAGACTTTATGCCGGCAAAAATATTGCGGGTTTCATCGCCAATATCAACCGTCAGTTGCAACAGTTTATCCGCCCCTTCAACATGGTCGGCTTTAACAATTTTACCTATACGCAGATCAAGTTTAGCAAAATCTTCAAATTCGATGGTATCAGCGATAGATTCAAATTTTTTCTCTACGGGCTTTGCAGTGGCTTCTTTTTCCAGATCCTGTTTTGAAGCTTCGATAATAGCGTCAATTTTATCCGCTTCCACCCTTGTCATCAGCGGTTTAAATTTATTGATCTTATGATTCAATAAAGGTTCTACATTATTTGGCCAGGCCTGCGCCGAAATATTTAAAAACTGCTCGGCATTTTCTGCCAGCACAGGAATAACCGGTTTCAAATAAGCCACCAGCAAACGAAACAGGTTGATTGCCATCGAACTGACTTCGTGCAGTTCAGCTTCTTTACCTTCCTCTTTAGCCATTAACCAGGGTTTTTTCTCATCAATATACTGGTTGGCCTTATCTGCCAACTGCATGATTTCGCGCATGGCTTTGCCAAATTCGCGGTTTTCGTACAATTCAGCGATGATGTCATTGGCGGCGATAAACTGTTCATATAAGGCTGGTTCAGCACACTGTGCCGATAAAGTGCCATCAAAACGCTTATTGATAAAACCACTGCACCGACTGGCAATATTAACAACTTTGCCCACCAGATCAGAATTGACCCGCTGACTGAAATCATCAAAGTTCAGATCCAGATCATCGACGCCATTGCTCAATTTAGCGGCAAAATAATAACGCAAATACTCCGGATTCAAATGATCCAGGTAAGTCCGTGCTTTAATAAAAGTGCCGCGCGATTTGGACATTTTTTCGCCATTGACCGTTAAAAAGCCGTGGGCAAAAATCGCGCTGGGCGTTCTAAAGTTGGCGCCGCTTAACATGGCCGGCCAGAACAGGGCGTGAAAATAGATAATATCCTTGCCGATAAAGTGATACAACTCGGTCTTTGAATCTTTTGCCCAGAACTCGTCAAAATCCAGCCCCTGTTTATCACACAGATTTTTAAAGCTGGCCATATAGCCGATAGGCGCATCCAGCCAGACATAAAAATATTTGCCCGGTGCATCCGGTATTTCAAAACCGAAATAAGGCGCATCACGGGAAATATCCCATTGCTGCAAGCCACCTTCCAACCATTCGGACAGTTTATTACTCACCTCCGCCTGCAAATGTCCGGCCTTGGTCCAATCATGTAACATATCGGAAAAATCGGCCAGGTTAAAAAAGTAATGTACGGAATCTTTTTCAATCGGTTTTTCGCCGGAAACCACAGACACTGCATTTTTTAATTCCGTTGGGGCATAGGTGGCGCCGCAAGCCTCACAACTATCGCCATATTGATCGGCCGCGCCACATTTAGGACATTCACCCTTGATAAAACGGTCCGGTAAAAACATATTTTTAACCGGATCATAAGCCTGGGTAATGCTACGCGAACTGATATGACCACCCTCTCTTAAGCGTTCATAAATTAATGTAGAGAAAGCCTTGTTTTCCTCAGAGTGCGTACTGTGAAAATTGTCGAAATTAACGGAAAAACCGGCAAAGTCAGCTAAATGTTCCTTTTCAACCTGGGCTATTAATTCTTCCGGTTTAATCCCCATACTGTCCGCTTTAAGCATGATGGGCGTACCGTGGGTATCGTCCGCACAAACAAAATGGCATTGGTACCCGCGTTGTTTTTGAAAACGCACCCAAATATCCGTTTGTATATATTCAACCAGATGGCCTAAATGTATCGAACCGTTAGCATAAGGTAAAGCACTGGTTACTAGAATTTTTCTATCCGACATAGTGTAAAATATCACGCAGCATAAAGATTAAATTAACCGCTCATTATTGCATAAAATATTATTTTCTTCAGTAAGTGGGTGGTTAAAACATTCCATTTAATAGGAAAAAATGTAAAAATAGCCCATATCCCGAGTATTTTACTTGGTTATTAAGCATTATACATTTCTTTCCTTGTTCAAGCTATTTAAGGGGCAGTAATACATGGCAAGTATTGACAACAGTACAATAGAAAAGCAGTTATCGACATTTATAGATCCGCATACCGGCATGGACCTGATGTCCGGCAAAGCAGTTAAAGCCATTGAGCTTGAAGGCAATAATGCCAATATTAAGATAGAACTGGGTTACCCGGCAAAATCCTATATCGCACAGTTAAAATCCGAGCTGACTGCCCATTTGCAGCAACTCTCAGGGCTAGCAAGCGTTAATATCGATATCTCGTGTCATATTGTTGCCCATGCCGTTCAGCAAACACTAAAGCCTCTGCCCAATGTAAAAAATATTATTGCTGTCGCCTCGGGTAAAGGTGGCGTCGGTAAATCAACGACCTCAGTAAACCTGGCCTTGGCCCTGGCGGCGGAAGGCGCCAATGTTGGTGTGCTGGATGCCGACATCTATGGCCCCAGCATCCCCACTATGCTCGGCCTGTCCGGCCAGCCTGAAAGTATCGACGGCAAATCCATGCTACCCAAGGTTTCCTTCGGCATCCAAACTAATTCTATCGGTTACCTGATCGATCAGGATCAGGCCATGATTTGGCGCGGCCCAATGGTTACCAGCGCCTTGCAGCAATTGCTTAAAGAAACCAGCTGGGACAATCTGGACTACCTGATCATTGATTTACCACCAGGTACCGGGGACATTCAATTGACTTTGGCGCAACAGATTCCTGTCAGCGGTGCATTGATTGTCACCACCCCACAGGATATCGCCCTGATTGATGCCCAGCGCGGCTTAAGCATGTTCGAGAAAGTCAACGTGCCGGTATTGGGCCTGATAGAAAATATGAGTATTCATATTTGCAGTCATTGCGGTCATGAGGAAGCAATCTTTGGTGAAGGCGGCGGCCAAGCCATGGCGGAGAAAAATAATACCGAGCTGCTTGGTTCCCTGCCGTTGGATATTGCCATTCGCCAATATGCCGATGCCGGCAGACCCACTGTAGCCTCCGAACCAGAAAGCCGGATAGCCGAAATCTATAAAAGCATCGCTCGAAAAACGGCCGCCAGACTGGCATTACGGGCTAAGGACTTCAGCAGCAAATTCCCTAATATTGTGGTACAAAACACCTAAACAGGCTGGCGCTAGAACCCGGCCCTAGTCTGTTTTAGCGCTTTCACCATCCATTTTAGAATTATCCAGAGGAATGCTAAACTCAAATTTGGCACCATGACCGGAAATATTTTGCGCCCAAATTTTTCCGCCATGCCCGGTTATAACTTCCTTACAAATGGCCAAACCCAGCCCGGTTCCTCCAGCACCAGTTCTGGTCTTAGTGCTTTGCACAAAGGCATCAAAAATTGTATCCAGTTCGCCTTCAGGAATTCCAAGACCTTCATCCTGCATAGAAAAATACAACTGCCGATCCTTTTTTTCTATAACGACGGTAATTGCACCTGCTTTAGAATTAAACTTAATGGCATTGGACAACATATTAGATATGACTTGGGCAATACGAATAGCATCAAATTTACCGATGACCGGCTGCGTTGGCTTATTAAATTGCAGGGTTAATGACAAGTCTTTCATTAACTGTTCCTGTTCATGGTAACAACTTTCAAAAATATCAACCAGATCAGTTTCTTTAAAATTCAATTCCATTTTACCCGCTTCAAGCTTGGACAAATCAAGCAGATCATTCAGCAACAGCAATAAGCGTTCACCACTGGTATGAATATTAATGAAATATTGTTGCAGTTTTTCTTTCGACGCCTTATCTATTTTTTTAATGCCAAAATTGGAGAAACTTAAAATACCGTGCATGGGGGTACGTAATTCATGCGAAATATTGGATAGAAAAACCGATTTAGCCTGGTTAGCAACTTCGGCTCGCTCTTTAGCTTTAATGATCTCCTTGGTTGACTGATCGTTGGCAACAGCCAGCCCCATCAGCTGTCCAATGTTATTAAGCAACACTAACAACGAAGGTTCTCTGGAAGGATATGGGTCTGTGTATAAAAACAACACGCCTAATATTTTTCCGAAACATTCAAGCGGCACAATGTAATGACCATGGGCGGTCATATCTTCAAACGTATGCTCATGTTCATGATCCTCAAAGCAATCATCTGAAATCCTTAGTTTTCCATGTAAAGCTGCTCGTCCACATAAACAGTCACCGACATTGATACACTGCTCTTTATAAACAAACTCACTTGAAAACTGACCATGAATAACAAACAATTCCAACTTATTTGTACTATTGTTCAGCAAAAAAACACCCGCTTTATTCTGTACTTGCAAACCTTCAAAACTGCATAATAAAGCAAGTACTTTTTGAAAACGTTCAGCAATCGGCAGAGGCGTTTGAAAAGCCTTATAGATATCCGCCCGCAACAACGCATTGGTAGCCAAAAACTGTTGTTTTCTCTCCAACTCCTTAATTTTGGTAATATCCGTGCGTATGGAAATGTATTGCTTCGGTTTTCCTTGTTCATCCAATACCGGAAAAATCGTTGTATCAACCCAATAAGGGGAACCGTTTTTTGTCTTATTTTGAATTTCGCCTTGCCAAACCTTTCCGTTTGCAATAGTGCGCCATAAATCCTTGAAAAAATAGTCCGGATGATACTCAGATTTGATTACATTATGCTTTTTACCCACTAATTCGGCATTGGAATATTGACTGATTTCGGTAAATTTACGATTAGCATAGGTAATAACTCCCTTTACATCGGTAATAGACATAATGGCATGCTGATCTAAGGCATCTCTTTGATACTGAATCTCCTGCAATAATTCTGCTTGTTTTTTCTCGTAGTTTTTACGTTCAGTAATATCACGGATAAAGGCATTAAACTCATAACCGTTTTGTGTCTTAATCGGGGTAACAGCCAGCTCTATCGGAACCTCATGTCCATCACGGTGCACCGCTTCATATTCAACCACTCTATTAAGCACCGCTCCGTGCCCGGTTGATAAAAAATGCCGCAAGCCACTGCCATGATCATCCCGATAACGACTTGGAATCAAAAAGTCATCTATTTTCCTATTTATAACGTCTTGTTTAAGCCAGCCAAAAGTATCTTCAGCCTTTTTATTCCAACTGATGACTTCACCTTTAGCGTTTATTTGAATCAGTGCATCAAAAGCAGAATCGATAATACTGCGGGTACGCTGTAAAAATTCTTTTTCTTGCTGGCGCAGTTTAGTTATTTCATAGGCAAGCTGCCTGTATCTCAATAATATAGGAACCATTATGGCAATAAGCATAACCATCACCACTACAACACTGATCATGATGATTAACGCGTTCTGCCCCATCCCGACTATTGCGCGCGAGCTTGGATGAGGCGTAAAAGTAGCGGCGGCCATTGCCGTATAATGCATCCCGGATGTAGCCAGCCCCATAAAAACAGCGCTTAAAATCTGTCGTTTATTAATAAACTGATAACTGTCCAGGTCGATTGCATGACGCTCTATCTTAAGAGCAATGGTAGCCAATAACACTGCCACACTGATGGAAACAATAACCAGACCCTTCTCATGAACAATATCGGCATTTAATTGCATTGCAGACATGCCAATATAATGCATAAGTCCGATACCGGAACCTAAAAAAACGCCTCCAATCAGATAATGTGACCGACGATTATTTTCCTGCTGCATTATCCAGAATACAACACTACAAGCCAGAATCGCCGGCAGCACCGATATGACCGTTGTTAATAGATCGTAAGCAACAGCGATAGGCAAACTTAAAGCGATGATACCGATAAAATGCATGGACCAAATACCCAAACCCATGGTTGAAGCGCCAAAAATAACCCAGGTCATTTTATGCTTTTTCAATTTAGCAGAGCGCTGTCGTTCAGAAATACCAAATGCGGTGAAAGAGGCAAATATAGCAATGGTAATAGATAAAAGAACTAAAGGCGCACTATAACTTTTAATTAACACCTGCTCGGTTAAATGATGATTAAATTCCATTAATAGCGTTATATTAAATGTCTGCAGAAATTAACATTATAATTCCGGAACATAAGATATAAATGTTAATTAACAATCATTTCCGTCATTACAATTTGGGCTTTACATTTTGAATATAGCCCATACAGATAGGTTATTCAAAAAATAGTTTATCGATTTATTTTGTGCTAAACACTTGCTCTGTGGTAAAAAGGCACATTTATTTAACAGCTATTTTTTATATTAATGAGTATTAAGTCGGATAAGTGGATACGCCGCATGGCGGAACAACAGGGCATGATTGAACCTTTTGAAAGCGGCCAGGTGAGAAATTCCGAGCAAGGCCGGGTCATTTCCTATGGCACGTCCAGTTATGGTTATGATGTTCGTTGTTCCGATGAATTTAAAATTTTTACCAATATCAACTCGGCAATAGTTGATCCCAAAGACTTTGATAACAACAGTTTTGTCGATATTAAATCGGATGTCTGTATTATTCCACCTAATTCATTTGCCCTGGCCCGCACCGTGGAATATTTCAGGATTCCGCGTGATGTACTAACCGTTTGCCTGGGTAAATCAACCTATGCCCGTTGCGGTATTATTGTTAACGTAACGCCATTGGAACCGGAATGGGAAGGCCATGTCACACTGGAATTTTCCAACACCACTCCGTTACCGGCAAAAATATATGCCAACGAAGGCGTAGCGCAAATGTTATTTTTTGGTGGCGATGAGGTGTGCGAAACATCGTATAAAGACCGCGGCGGAAAGTATCAGGGCCAACAAGGGGTTACCTTACCCAAAGCCTAAGCGGGCGACAAGACGGAACACAGCAGCCGGATGCTGTGTTCAATCATTTTTAATGCAGTTTAGTGTTTTTTGCCAATAATTCGCTGGATATTGTTGTTGGCGGCATTTGGATAAAAAAACCTTTTTCCTCCAGCCCCGCCATCACTTTAACTACATCTTCGTTAGCCAATTTGCGTTCAGGGCTTAACGTCAAATCCATGACAAACTCCAAACGACCAAAGCTGTTTAGCAAAGGCTCCGGCAACTCGGAAAAATCATCTTTTTGCCTCAAATATAAATAAAGTCCATCTTTTTTCAAGCTTTTATAGATAAAACATTGCATTGTTCAAAATAATTCAGTTAGATAAGACAGTTATTTTAACCTTAATTAACCAAGGAAACGCGTTTAAAAGTGAATAGCGAGCCACTCAACTCAGAAAACTTTTTTAAAACTGCCTGCTATTTTGAAGCCGGTTTAATACTGGTTGCCATCCTGTTCGGCTGGATACTGGATGTCGATCCATTTGCCAACCTGTTTTTCTCCGAACCAGGCATACTATATGGCATTATCGGCACCGCACCATTGTTTATACTGTTTCTGGCGCTTAACCAGTTAAAATTCAACTCGGTAGTAGAAATCCGGGATTCATTACTGGAAACCTTAGGCCCTAGTCTGAGTAAGTGCCATTGGAGCGATTTGTTTGTGTTAGCGGCAATTGCCGGAATATCGGAAGAACTGGTATTCAGGGGCGTACTGCAACCCTATATGGAAAATACCTGGGGTATGTGGCAGGGGCTGATTATCAGCAATATCATCTTCGGTTTTGTACACGCAATCACGCCCTTATATGCGGTACTGGCAACGCTGGTTGGGATTTATCTGGGCCTGTACCTGGATTACGACAACCAAAGAAACCTGCTTACCCCAATTATTATTCATGGCCTATACGATTTTCTGGTTTTCCTGATACTGGTTAGCAATTATAAAAAAGAATTCGTTAACCGGAATGATGAAACGTTTTAACCTCCTTGGTAAATACAATGCTGGATTCAAGACACCTTAAAGCCGACCTTAAAATGCACTGGATAATCGTTTACATGATGTTCCTGATGTTACCGACTTATCTATTGATCTGTCACTTTTTAGCCGATGACATTCAACTGCATTTACCCGAGCAGCAAAGATCCATTATTCGTACGGTATTATATATACTTGCCATCATCGGCTTCCCGATGACCAATTTAATCCGCCATATACAACTGCGACTGAACCAGACCATGCCCGGAGACACCCCGGCAAAAAACCGTTATCTGGTCACCATCATCGTATCGATGGCATTATCAGAATCCAGTGGTATCTTTGGATTTATCATGTTCATCCTAGGAGATGACTTTAACACCCTGTATATCTTCACCGGTATGTCGGCGCTGGCTATGTTTTTGTACCGGCCCAAAATTGAAGAATATACCAGTGTGATTGAGGGAATGGAGACTCGGGTTTGATTGACAAAAGTGAGCCTTAAGTTCACTTAATACATTGCCAATTTCATTCGTTGTGCGCCCGTCGAATCATAACCGAAATCACCGTAGCAGCCAACCGAGCGCATGCAGCTACGGTGATTTTAAAATTCAGGTCGCTGAGAAGCTAGCCCTCTTGTTCCAACCGTAATTAAGTTGGAACCAGTTCTACTCAGGTACTAAAAAAACAATTCCCGCATTTTTTGACCTGGGCTGTCGGCACGCATAAATGCCTCTCCGACCAGGAAGGAATAGATATCATTATCCAGCATTAACTGTACATCGGCTTTGGTATGAATACCGCTTTCGGTGACTATAATACGGTCTGCCGGGATTTGCTTTTGCAATTCCAACGTGGTTTGTAACGAGGTTTCAAAGCTACGCAGATCACGATTATTAACGCCAATTAATTTAGTGTCTAATGGCAAGGCCCTTTCCAGTTCGTTGGCATCGTGCACTTCAACCAGTATATCCATACCCAGTTTGCGGGTGACTTCGGCCAGTTCCTGCATCTGCCCGTCAGAAAGGGCTGCAACGATCAGCAGGATACAGTCCGCACCTAAGGCTCTGGCTTCATAGACCTGATAAGGGTCGATCATAAAGTCTTTTCTTAACACCGGCACCGGGCAGCTTTGCCTGACCATCTGCAGGTAAACTTCTGCACCCTGAAAATATTGTTTATCGGTTAACACCGACAGGCAGGTTGCACCATTCATGGCGTAATCCTGACCTATAGTTACCGGTTGAAAGTCTTCTCTGATGATGCCTTTGCTGGGCGATGCTTTTTTAATTTCAGCAATAATCGCCGGCTGCTTGTTATTTACTTTGCTCTCGATGGCCGCAGCAAAACCACGTGGCCCTTCTACATCTGAGCTGACTTCCTGCAGGTTCTCTACCGACATTTTCTGTTTACGGCCCGCAACTTCCGTTGCCTTGGTCTCGAGTATTTTTTTTAAAATATCTGGGGTATCTGTCATGTTATTTATACTGTCTGGTCTTAATTTAGGAATAAGCGATTAAGGCGTTTAGTTTAGCCATTGCCTCACCGGAAGCGATAACTTGTTGAGCTTTTTCGACACCTTCAGCCAGCGTGTCCGTTAAATTGGCAGCGTAAATGGCGGCACCGGCATTTAACACCACAATATCTCTGGCCGGCCCCGGCTGATTGTTTAATACCGCCTTCACCATGGCCAGACTGGATTTAGCGCCATCCACCGCCAAAGACGATAAACTACTGCGTTGCAGGCCAAATTGTTCAGGTGTAACGGTATAGCTGGTTACCTTGCCATCTTTTAGTTCCGCAACCGAGGAGGCGGTAGCGATACTCAGCTCATCCAAACCATCATCGGCATTGACCACCAGAACATGTTTGCTGCCCAGTTTTTTTAATACCTGCGCCAAGGGCTCCAACCAGTCTTTGGAATAAACCCCAATCAATTGATTTTCCGCCCGGGCCGGATTCGACAATGGGCCTAATATATTAAATAAAGTACGCACCCCCATTTCTTTACGCGGGCCAATGGCATATTTCATCGCACCATGATGCTTGGGGGCAAACAAGAAGCCAACACCGTTTTTATTGACGCAATCGGCCACCTGTTCTGCGCTTAAATCAAGGTTAACACCGGCCGCTTCCAATACATCCGCACTACCTGAACTGCTGGAAACCGAACGATTACCATGTTTGGCAACCTGGCCACCGGCCGCCGCAACAACAAAAGCGCAGGTAGTGGAGATATTAAAAGTATTGGCGCCGTCACCGCCGGTGCCACAGGTATCGATGATATGTTCACCTGTGACCTCAACCCTGCTGGCCAGCTCACGCATTACTTCGGCCGCGGCTGCTATTTCATCGATGCTTTCACCTTTACAGCGCAAGGCACATAAAAAGCCGCCGATTTGGGCATCAGTTGCACCGCCGGTCATAATGGTGTGCATAACCGAGCGCATTTGCTCTGTGCTTAAATCCTGCTTGTTTAATATTGTTTCAAGAGCTTGTTGTATTTGCATGTTTCTTCTGCTTGTTCTCGTTCCCGTGCTCCCACGCCCCCATTGGGCATCAAAGGGAATGAAGAAGCTTAATTCCGCTCCAAAAAGTTTCTTAACATATCATGGCCATGTTCGGTCAGGATCGATTCAGGATGAAACTGCACACCTTCCACATCCAGATGTCTATGCCGAACGCCCATGATTTCTTCCCGGTCGCCGTTTTCATCCTGTGTCCAGGCAGTGACTTCCAGACAGTCCGGCAAAGTGTCCTGATCGATTACCAGCGAGTGATAACGGGTGGCAACAAAAGGATTATTTAAGCCTTTGAATACCCCCAGATTCTGATGATAAACGTCCGAGGTTTTGCCATGCATAATGCTTTTGGCATGGACAATTTTACCGCCGAAAGCATGACCGATACTTTGATGGCCCAGGCAGACGCCTAAAATAGGCAGTTTACCGGCAAAATGTAAAATCGTGTCAACTGAGATACCGGCTTCATTCGGAGTACATGGCCCAGGCGAGATCACAATTTTGTCAGGGTTTAAAGCAGCGATATCCGCCACGCTGACCTGGTCATTCCGCACCACGGTGACATCAGCCCCCAACTCGCCAAAATATTGGACCAGATTGTAAGTAAACGAGTCATAATTATCCACCATGACTACTTTTACCGCACTCATGCTTTTTCTCCTTCCAAACCGGCTTCCGCCATTGCGACTGCACGGAACACCGCACGTCCTTTATTCATGGTTTCATCCCATTCATTTCTCGGTATCGAATCATAGACAATACCGGCACCTGCTTGAATATGCAGGGTTTCATCTTTAATTACCGCTGTTCTAATGGCGATCGCCGTATCCAGATTGCCGGACCAGGCGATATAACCCACAGCACCGGAATACACCCCGCGCTTGACCGGCTCCAGTTCGTCAATAATTTCCATTGCTCTGATTTTCGGCGCCCCACTGACTGTTCCGGCCGGAAAGGTTGCCGCCAGTACATCAAAGGCATCCTTACCTTTTTGCAGACGACCGGTGACATTAGACACAATATGCATCACATGTGAATAGCGTTCGATGATCATTTTGTCGGTCAGGTTAACACTGCCGATTTCCGACACCCGCCCCGCATCGTTACGCCCCAAATCAATTAACATTAAGTGTTCAGCCAGTTCTTTTGGATCGGCCAGCAGGTCTTTTTCCAGCATTTGATCCTGTTCAGGCGTTGCACCTCTGGGCCGTGTGCCTGCAATAGGCCGCACAGTTACCGTATCGTCTTCCAATCTAACCAGAATTTCCGGTGATGAACCGACCACATGAAAATCATCCAGATTCAGATAATACATATAAGGCGAAGGATTTAAACAACGCAACGAACGGTATAAATCCAAGGGTGAAGCCGTAAAAGGAATGGACATACGCTGTGACAGAACCACCTGCATCACATCACCGGCAACAATATATTCTTTCGCCTTTAATACCGCATCTTCAAAACCTTGTTGGGTAAAACCGGAAACAAAGTCCGCTTCATCCACTTGCTTGCTTTGATTATGGCCATTGGACTTGGCTTTTAAATCACGTAATTTAACCACCAGCTCATCCAACCGGGCCTTAGCCTTGTTATAAGCATCATCGTCTTCCGGATTGGCATGGGTTAACAGCAGCATTTTGCCGGACAGGTTATCAAACACCAGCATTTCTTCGGATACCATCAGCAGGATATCCGGATTACCAATCGGGTCGTCTTTGCCCGTGGATTTTAATTTAGGCTCGATATAACCAATGGTCTCGTAGCCAAAATAGCCCACCAAACCGCCATTAAAGCGGGGCAGACCTTCAATATCCGGCACCTTAAAACGCTGTTTAAATTCATCAATCCAGATTAACGGGTTTTCATGACGGATAGTTTCCTGAATCTCGCCATTTTTTTCCACACAAATATCATTGGCAAAAATCTTAATAATAGTCTGACAAGGCAAGCCAATAATCGAATACCGCCCCCATTGTTCTCCGCCGTGCACCGATTCAAACAGGTATGAATACGCGCCATCAGCCAACTTTAAATAGGCGCTTAACGGTGTATCCAAATCAGCCAGTATTTCCCGGCTAATGGGGATTCGGTTGTAGCCCTGCCGGGCATATTGTTCAAATTGTTCTGGAGTCATTACTAATGTTTTTATTTAATTATTTTGTCATCTTCAGCATGTGTTCCTATCCAGAACCACAGTAGATAGCTGGTTTTAAAGCAGGCTAGTTATAACCCGGTTTTATAAACGGAACATTATATCTTTTTTTTTCAACTTCATCTTCGTTATACAATAAGCGGCCCAAAAAAAAATCAGGAATGCTAAAGCAATGAAATTGGTCACTTTTACCCATAATAACGACAGCCGTGTTGGTGCAGTCGTTGATAATATGGTCGTCGACAGTAAAAATACTGCCGACATACCGTCCACCATGATCGATTTTTTATCCGCCGGTGAATCGGCAATTTCTGCAATGCAGCGACTTATAACAAGCGGTCAACAGCGTATCGCTCTGGATCAGGTCAAACTGCAGGCACCGGTGCCAAGACCGGGTAAATTTTTGGGTATCAGCCTTAATTATGCCGATCATATCAACGAAACGGGCTTGGAAAAACCGGAATATCCAACCTTTTTTACCAAACAGAGCAGCTGTGTCATTGCCGATGGCGAAGCCATTCATCGGCCCAAAGTATCGGAAAAAGTCGATTATGAAGGCGAACTGGCGCTGGTAATCGGCACCCGCTGTCGTCATGTATCCCTGGCAGACGCACCCAAAATGATTGTCGGTTATACCATTGCCAATGACGTGTCGGTACGCGACTGGCAAATCCGCTCCCCCACCTGGATGCTGGGAAAATCATTCGACACCCACGGCCCGCTGGGTCCATGGTTAGTCACGGCTGACGAAATCCCGGACCCGCACAATTTAAATATTAAAACCTGGATAGATGATGAGCTGCGGCAAAACTCCAACACCCGGCATATGATTTTTAACTGTTATGAAATGATCGCCTATCTGAGTCAGGCAATGACACTGGAACCGGGCGATGTGATTGCCACCGGAACACCCAGCGGCGTAGGGGTAAAAATGAAACCCCGCGGCTACATGAAACCCGGACAGACCGCTCGCATTGAAATTGAAAAAATAGGAATCTTGAGTAATCCGGTGATTGAAGAACCGGACTTTTCATATTAAAACTTTATAAGTTTCATGCTCGTAACCACAGAACTCGCAAACCGGTAATGAATTTTCAATTCTAATTAGAATTGCTTCTGTGGTTGCAGAAGTCGAACATAACCCGACAATTACAGTCCAATTTTTATTTTCTATCGAGTCACACCTGTGCCGCCACTTAGCCTCTATATCCACATTCCCTGGTGTATTCAAAAATGCCCTTATTGTGACTTTAACTCGCATGCAGTTAAGGGTGATTTGCCTGAATCAGCGTATATCGATGCGTTGTTAGCCGATTTACAGCAGGATATTGCACAGTTTCAAATTAACCGCCCTATACATAGTATTTTTATTGGTGGCGGAACCCCCAGCCTGTTTTCACCGGCATCCTTGGATCGTCTATTGCAGGGCATTAAACAATGTACGGCAACCAATGAAGCGCTGGAAATTACATTGGAAGCCAATCCCGGCACCTTTGAAAGCAATAAATTTGCGGAGTTCAAAGCATGCGGCATTAACCGCTTATCCATTGGTGTTCAAAGCTTTAACGATCAGCATTTAAACAAGCTGGGCCGGATTCATTCGGGTCAAGAGGCTATTCGCGCAGCAGAAATAGCCCATCAATCCGGATTTGAAAATTTTAATCTGGATTTAATGTTTGGCCTGCCCAATGAGGATGAAGTCAGCAGCGAAACCGATATTAAGACCGCTATCCGCCTTAATCCCAGCCACATCTCTTTTTACCAGTTAACCCTGGAACCGAATACCTATTTTCATAAATACCCTCCGAAACTGCCGGATGATGACAGTATTTTTAACCGGCAAAGAAAGGCACAACAACGATTATCCGCACACCACTATCAGCAATATGAAATTTCCGCTTACAGCCAGGCAAACAGGCAATGCCAGCATAATTTAAACTACTGGCAGTTTGGTGATTATCTAGGGATAGGCGCGGGAGCGCACGGCAAGATCAGTCTATCCATGCCGGATAAAATTATGCGTTATGCCAAGCCTAAACAGCCTGAGCAATATGTAAAACAGGTCGGGCAGGCAACCCAAGCCCATGCCATTGCCCAACAGGAGCTGCCACTGGAATTTATTATGAACCAGTTGCGCCTTAAACAGGGTTTTACTCTGGCGCACTACCAAGCGGTTACCGGGCTGGATCCCGACACCTTGCAGCCGGCATTAACCCAGTGTGTAACGCAAAGCTTATTGCTGCAACAGCAGGATCATTTTGCCTGTAGCGAGCAAGGCTGGCTGTTTCTGGATTCGATTTTAGAAAAATTTATCGGCTAAGCAGCAAGCGGTTATAATAACCGGCTCCAAACAGTCTTTATAACCCTGAACCATGCTTGATTATCAAAAAGATTTTATCCGTTATGCGCTGGATTGCGGCGTGCTTAAATTTGGTGAATTCACTTTAAAATCCGGGCGGATCAGCCCCTATTTCTTTAACACCGGCCTGTTCAACACCGGCGCACAACTGGGAAAATTAGGGCAATTTTACGCTCAAGCATTGATTCAGTCAGAGCTTGATATCGATATTCTGTATGGTCCGGCCTATAAAGGTATTCCTCTGGTCAGTGCGACATCCATTGCTTACGCTCAGCTCACCGGAAACGATATTCCTTTTGCCTTTAATCGCAAAGAAGCCAAAGACCACGGCGAAGGCGGCATGATTGTCGGTTCCGAACTCAAAGGCAATGCCTTAATTCTGGACGATGTAATCAGTGCCGGCACCTCAGTACGTGAATCCGTTGAGCTGATTAAAGCCGCCAATGCCACACCGGCAGGCGTGTTAATTTCTCTGGATCGTCAGGAAAAAGGCTTGAATGATATTTCCGCCATTGAAGAAGTCAGCCAACAATTTAATATGCCGGTCATTGCCATTATCTCACTGGAACTGATAATTGAGTTTTTAGAGCATGATGCCGAATTTAATCAGCATCTGGATGCAATTAAGGCGTATAGAGAGAAATACGGCACCAATTAAATCGAGTAACGCAGTGTCTTGTCTCAACAGGACACTGCAACTCTCTATTTATCCCACATAACATTGCATTTTTCTTTTGCCGCCGCTGTTAGCAATTCAATCAAAGGCAACGCACGATGGGCCAGGCTGACAACAGGCTCGCCGTCCTCATCATTTAATTCAGACGCCTCCTTTTCTGTCTGTATGGCACTTTGCAAACGCTCCAATGCCGTTTGAACATCTTCGGCCAGGATAGCGCCGGGCACAGAGCCGCTATGCCCCATCAGTTTGATCAAACGAACCGCAACATCACCAAACATGGTTATATCTGAGTAGGCGCTCGTTGAAAAAGTAACTAACATAATTCCCTCCTGGTTTCAGATTAATTTGAAAAATGGCCGGACTGGTTTGAATACAAATGCCGCTACTTAATTTCTTAACCGGTTTCCGGGAGAAAACTAGGCATACTAATACCCTTGAAACCGGGAAACTCACCCCAGACTTGCTTAAGATGAATTTCTACATTAATAGCATGCCAGGAATACATTTGCTCAATCATTTTCCTTTTTTCTATTGGAATGGAAAAAAGCACCCAGGTTCCGCTAAATCTTTCTAATTCCTTTCTAATGAGCGCGATCGCAATTTCTTCCGTTTTGGCAACACAAGGCCCAAGCATATTTAGTGCCGGATGTTTCACTGAGATCATAAAGCCTTCTATTTGTTGCTGGTCATTTTCATAAATGGAAGCATTAAGTACGTTGCCCGGATTCTCTATCGCATAGCGATAATCAATTTCCCGCCGTATTCCGCTGACCTCCATCTCCAGATCCCCCATCTTTTCTATATCTGCCAGCATCGCACCCCGTACCTGCGCGTCCCCGTTTATACCAACATCAGACAGTCCCGTGCTTGAAACATTGATAACCATATCAAGATAGGTCATCCGTGGTATAAATCCGGCCCGACTATATAATGAAAAGGAGTCCATATTCATGGCACTGCTGACTAAACGACAGGATTTATAATTATTGTTTTTTGTATAGTCAATAATATAGTTGACCAGCTGTTTACCAACACCACGACCGGCATAACTCGGATGCACACTCATAATCCCTAGGGATACGTGATGTTCTCTTGGGTGATAAAAGCACGACCCCATCATTCTCCCGGTTTTATTATCAAAAGCCGCAATACTGCAACCTGGAGACAGATCGTTATAGATTTCATAAAATATTGAGGTTTCTATAGGTTGACACGAAAAATAATCCTTTCCCCAGCCATGTTTCCAATACCAGGAATTAAATGCCGTGTATAAAAGATCAGCATGCTCAGAAACATCCTCAGCATCAATGGGTCGAAGTATTATTGATTTTCTCATAGGTTAAAGTTTGATTCCTACGCTACCGAGATAATTTATTGCCAAACTGTTCAATTGTAAGGCCAGCCCCTCATTTCTTGCTGTGTTTTTATCATCATTCCAAGCGTATCCACCAGCAGCTTACCCCTGTAAAATCATCAACAAACACCCTAACCCATTGAACTTATTATATTTTGGCGTATCTAATCGTTTATAACTCTTTATATACAATTTCTAGTTATGATAAGCGGTAATTTAAGACAACACCACAGACGCTTGATGAATCGTCGTATTAAAGAAAGGCGCTCAATCGAATATCAATTCGGGAGCACAGCTTGGCTGGGCAGGGTTCGACAGGGTTATCAATTATGGCCAAAGCTGGACAGGCGCAAAACCGATAGACGCAGCCAGGACCGTAGAAGGATAAATCGCCGTGCTCAAAATATAAAAATGAAACACGCTAAAAATCAATTAACGCCACAAAATTTATTAACCGCAGAAGAAAAACAAATGCTTAACGATTTAATGAGGGAGGATACGCCTTAACCTTGCAGGACAGGCATTCAGCAAACTGCCTGGTTCTTTTTTTTCATAGAGACTAAATAATCACCTGATTCGATTTGAATTAGATTTGAAACATTGTAATTAAACAGATAAACCCATGCCGTAATACTGCCACCTTCAAAAAGTGAAATCGGAACCTGTTTTCTTTCATACTCATGTGGCTCAGGATAATGCGCCGCACACTCTTCATAATCATCTAATGCTGAAAACACCAATTCTCTGCTATTTATTCTATAAAGCTCTCCGAAAACCTTATCATTTTGGCCTAATGATTCAATAGCCCCCGGATAGCCATCAACTTCATATAACTTACCTTGCAGATAGCCCTCAGCAAAAAATTGGCAATGGCGGGCAAGTATATAATACATACTTGAAGCCGCTTCCTTTCGCAAAGAGCCATAAACAAAAATAAACTCATTAGTCATGAAAATTCCTTATTTTCTTTGGATTCAATTTTCCCCTTTCGTTCATCTTTAATATACATTACGGAATTATTTTTTCGCATCTGAACTTTGAATAAATCACTTACCTGACCTGATGCTGACTATCAGATGATTTGCCCATAACCCTATCCCAAAAGCCCTGTGTAATTTTTTACTCAGAATTTGATCTATAAACAACTCAATTTCGTTAATTAATCTCTTGATTCTGTTATTTTGAAATCAAAGGATAACATCATAAATTCCATCAACATTTAACATCACCTTCTGCTAAGCAGGCTCGATATCCACTGTGTTCGCTGGACGGCCTGAGTCTTGCGCTTTTCAACATTATTGATTAGTGAAACCAACACAAAGCTTAAAAGCATTAATAAGAACCATGAACTTAATTTAGCAAGGGGCACCATTTGCCATTCTTTGGCTTGATTGGGATAAATCCAGATATTTGTGTAAGTGGCGATATTTTCAGCAAACCATATAAATAATGACACTAAAAACCATCCGACTAAAATAGGCATTTGGCGATGGTTTTTTGTGATTTTAAAATAGATGTTTGTTTGATAAAACATCAATACGGTTAAGCCTAATAACACCCACCTAAAATCCCAAATATAATGATGGGTAAAGAAATTTATGTAAATTAGTATTACCAGTAAAACAGTGAAAACTTTTGGCGGGTAATGAGAATACTCAAACCCAAAAATTCGCCATATTCTTACAATGTAGCTGCCGACTGCGCTGTACATAAACCCTGTGAACAATGGTACATTTCCTATCCCAAAGAGATATTCTTCCGGGTACGTCCAGGAGCCAATGGCATCCGAAGTCTTAAACAGCTCCATAACAGTGGCGACAAGGTGAAAGACAATGATAACAATGGATTCTCTGATTGTTTCCAGCTTGGTAACCAATAGTAAGATTTGAAACACTATAGCGGCGAGAAATATAAAATCATAGCGGTGAAGGCTGTTCAATGGATACCAATAGCGACTGATAATCATCACGGCTAAAAGAAAACCACCGAAAATACTGGCATAAGCTTGTTTTAGCCCAAAAAGCCAGATTTCATAAAAAAAATGTTTGATTTCCATAATTCTCTTTTGAATAGCTAAAGGATGCAAGTGGGGCGCAACCTAACATGCTAACGGCCTAAATCTGTCGATTATTTATATCTATCTTGTTTGAAGTCCTGCTTTTATAAGGACTGCCATTAAATTAACAGCAGCCCCTTAAACCTGTTAATTTTTAACGATTTTCCATAGACCGGATAAACGCATCGGCTTCGTTGATGGATTTTTCCATCGCTATAACTAACGTCGATACATCAGACTTTACTGTGCTTAACTCGTTTTTTAATGAGGCAATAGCCTGGGCATTCAGGTTATGTTTTAAATATAATACCTGATCTTTAAACACGGTTAGCACTGGTTCGATTTTGCTTTCCGCCCGCTTCATGGCGGCAATCAATTGTTGGTAATGCCGGCGGGTATCGTCCAGTTTGCGCTGGCTGCTTCTTTTTAACGCTGCGCTGCTGTATTGGTCCAGCTCATCTTCCCATTCGTCGAACAGGGCTTCGGACACATCTTCTATATCACGGATGCGTTTGTTGACTTCTTCCGCCTTATCCACACTGGCCAGATATTCATCATTCAACTTGTTATACACCGACTCCAGATTACCGCCCTTGAAATTGGTCAGTGCGGTAAATTGCTGTAATGCCGATTTAAACTGTTCCTTGGTTTCCTGCTGGGTGTCACGTGCTTTTTCCACCCGATGTACCATTACTTCACGCTTTGGAATTCCTATTTTTTCCAAAGAGCTGTAATACATGCTGGAGCAACCAGTCAGTAACAAAAATATCAGGGTAGGAAATAAACTTTTAAATTTCATCATTAAGCCAATCGAAAAAAGATGTCTGATTATTGCCGAATACTTTCCTGCAGGCAAATTCTCGCAATATTAATCACGCTGATAGATGGTATCCATAAGATCCTTAAACCAGCGTGGGCGAAAAATAACGATGTACATGCCTATTAAACTGGTGGTTGGAATCGGCCCTATACCGATCAAAGCCATCAAAACCAAAAACAGGGCTGTCAGTATTCTAGCCATCAGTATAAATCTCATCCACCAGGCGCTTAAACCAAAGCGGCCTGAAAATAACTGCATAAAGACTGACGAGACTGGCCGTCGGTATTGGCCCCAAATCGGTCACAGCCAATAAAAGAAGCACCAAAAATGTGATTATTCTCGCTCTCATTCATACACCTAAAAAATCAAAACAATCAACTGATTCATCTTCACTCAGCATACATAATCATAGCAGCACTACATCGAGTTCACACTTTATATTAAGATAATGTGTAAAAGAATAATAAAGAAAATTCGTCCACATTAATCTACAACATACAACTTGACCTACTTTACATATCGAAGAATCCGGCCTTTAAACGGTTTGGTTAAATAATCCACATTCGTAGGTTTATTCTGGCTGTGTGAATAGCCTAACGCCACCATTCTTTTACTGAAACGTGCATGATGCCCGCGTCCCGGGTCCACAAGCACCACTTCGCATTGCTGTTTGCTGTGTTGATCTATAAAATCGGACAATTGATCAACGTGCCAGCTTTCATAAAGAAGATCACTACCTATAATCAAGTCAAATGCGCCCAGATTGCTAATGTCATCATCCCAGCCGGTACGGATATAGGGTATTTTTTTCCCTTGATTCAATTTTATATTTTCCAATAGAAAAGCTTCCACCTCGGGGTGATAGTCAGTTGCAGTAATATCGGCCTTACGATGATTAAGCACTAAACTTGCCAGGGCTATGCCGCAACCTACCTCTAGAATCCTTTTTCCTTCGACATTAAACTCAAACATCAGATGCGCAAGCACTTCACTGGAATCCCAGATTATGCCAAATAAAGGCCAGGTTGCAGATGAAATGCCCAGCTTTTCGGCTATACCGTTGACATCGGAAAATTGCTGATTATCGCGCAAAGTTCGGACATGAATATCTGCTTTACCAAACTCAAAGGTTTGATAACGAACGCGTACTAGAGACATTAATCACCTTAGGATTATTAAAAATATACGCAGTTCGCCAACGCGAAACATAAAGCACTACGCAAATAACCTACTGTACAGTCATTTACGGTAGATTGCGAATAAGCAAAATACTGATAAATTTAACCGTGCCGATCATTTAATGGCTATACTACTATTTTTTATCGCAATCTCAGCATGTTAACGCGTACCAGAAACAGCTTAACTTTGATATCCCCTTCCTAAACAAGTGCCAATTTATGCCTGATAAAGATTACGGTGAACAACATTTTAATGAAAAAATAAGGAATAAATACCTATTCTGGGTATCGATGATTACCATTACAATCTTTATTATTTTCGGTTCGTTAATCTTTTCCTATACCTATGACCTGTTTTTGCAGGAAGTCAGAGAAAATTCCAACGCCAAAGTCGAACTGGCGGCCAGCAAAATAGATGACTGGCTGGAAGCCAAGTTAGCTTTTTTACAGATCATTGGCGACACTGTTTCTAAAAATACCGATGCCAAAATCAGCGATAACCTCGTCAACGAGGCTATAAAAAAATACAAGGCTCGGAGTATCTATATGGGTTTTACCAATGGCAGGCTGATCGATGGCGGAGGCTGGATTCCACCTGAAAATTATGACCCCAGACAAAAAGCCTGGTATCTACAGGCCGTATTGAATAAAGCACCTGCCTTCACCAGCACCTATGAAGATATAGTAAACAACGAAAAGGTGATGACAATATCCTACCCTGTTTATGATTCAGGTGGTTTAATCGGCGTTGTCGCGATGGATATAACAATCAATCTGGTCAACAGCCATCTTACCCATCTCAAATCGGGAAAACAAAACAAAGTCTTTCTGGTGTCAAATACCGGCGCATTTATTGCCCATGATGAAAAAGACCGGGTCCCAAAAGTTAATATTAAAGAGACCCCTGATAAAAACATTTTCCTTCAGGCGATAAGCTCCACTGAAAATTTAAACACCTATGAAAACGATGATTACATTGTTGTTGCCAAGGTCCCTTTAAGCCAATGGTATTTGATCTATCATCTGTCGCATGCGGAAGTTTTTCGTCCGCTGCACAAATTAATCGTTATATTTATAGCCGGCCTGATTGTCTCCTTACTTGCCCTCGGTTTTGCCCTGGTGATAATCAGCGGCAAATTTGCCAAGCCCATTAAATATCTGGTTGGCGGTGCAAAAAAAATCAAAGAGGGAAATTACAACCAGAATATGCCGATTGAACGACGCGATGAACTGGGCTATTTAACCTATAGCTTTAACGAAATGGCTGAAGGCCTGAAGGAGCGTGAATTTATACGCGGCACATTCGGCAAATATGTGCCCCAGGAAATCGTTACCGAACTACTGCGCGGCAATAGCCAGTTAGCCAGTGTGAAAAAGGACATCACCTTCTTATTTTGTGATATCAGAGACTTCACTCAATTATCCGAAAACAAGGATCCGGCTTTGGTGCTGGTTTATCTAAACAGTTTTTTTACCCGTATGGAACAGGTCGTCAGCCAACACGGCGGGCATATCAATAAATATCTCGGCGATGGCTTTCTGGCCATTTTTGGCGCCCCTGCACCATTGGACAACAGTGCGCAACAGGCGGTCGATGCCGCGCACCATATGCTGGATCAACTGGATAAATTTAATCAGGAACATATGTCTCACACCAACATCGGCATCGGTATTCACAGCGGCGAAGCATTAATCGGCAATATCGGCTCGGAAAACCGAACGGAGTATAGTGCAATTGGAGACAGCGTAAATTTAACCTCACGTATCGAATCGCTATGCAAACATTACGGCGAGAACTTATTAGTCAGCGAACAGGTTATTTCAAGACTTGGCCCAGATTACAGCTATCGAATGATCGATAAAACCCTGGTTAAAGGCCGGCAGGCACCGGTGGTTATCTATAGAACACACCCCTTATCAACGTTAACGGAATCACAAAGAACCGAGCTGGAGAATGCCAATCAGGCGGTGCAGGCCTATCTGGATGGCGATTTTGAAACAGCGCAAACGTTAATCATGAAACATTTCCCTAAGCCACCGTATTATTTAGGTTTGATTATTGAGAGTATTGACAAAACTGTTGCCGCCGATAAATAAACCTGAATGCCGGCATTTTAAAGTCGCATGTAGTGGCAACGTGCTGGTTGCCTTTTAAAATGTTCCAGTTAACAACACCAGATTGTTTTAATATCTCGTTCCCACCGCTCCTGAGACTGTGAAAGTATTAATTTTTAGGCAAAAAAATAGCTATTTTGTAGGCTGGGTAGAGTTTACGAAACCCAGAATCAATAGGTTACAACGAAGCTCATGCTGGGTTTCGTTCCTCTACCCAGCCTACATTGAATTTTTTCACAGTCTCTCCTCCGTGGGAACTAGGGTTAAGGGATAGTCCCTACTTTTTACGACAGCCCCGAATCATCTCTCCCCGTTTTCGATGCGGGTTATGAATCATCATTAACGACAGATAATTAACCTTCTGCCCACGTAAACTCAACACATCATGTATTACCCGCTCTTCAGTTGATCCGGCCTTCTCAATAAAGCAGCTTTTATCCAATATGGCTTTTTGTAGCAACAGGTCGAGGATATCATCCAGAAGCGGTTTTACTTTTAGCAGCACCAGGGTATCGAAGTCATCTAAAAGAGCTTCGATCATATCGATGCCGTAACCGGCGGGTATAATGGCGACGGTGTCGTCGGTGTCGGCCAACGGCATTTCGGCTCTTGCGGCGGCGGCGTTGAATGAGGTCACCCCGGCAATGGTTTCAACTTTTGCGCATGGTTCCAGCGCCGTTACGGTTTTAGCCAGATGCTGAAAAGTGGAAAACGTGGAAGCATCGCCTTCAACCAGAAAGACGACATCCTGCCCGGTGCGCAAAACGGCCAATACCGCTTCTGCGGCCTGTAACCAGTATTTAGCCAGGATGTCCTTATCGTGGGTCATCGGAAAGACCAGCGCCATGCTGCTGTCAGGCCGGCTTAAACCGGCCTGCAGGGCGATCTGCAAGGCATAGCTGTCACCGTTTTTCTTTTTAACCGGATAGGCCCAGACCGCATCGGAGCGGATTAAATCCCAGGCTTTTCGGGTAATTAAACCCGGATCGCCCGGCCCTAAAGAGGCACCGTAGAGTGTGCCGATCATGCTGCACCTCGTTGTGCAGAAACGATCCAGACCGGATTTTCCGCCTGCATTCTGTTCATATGCAATATGGCTTGACTGCGTGATGCCTGTAGCTGGCAAACATCCCAAACGGCATTTTCCGTTTTTAAAGTTTCCACTGCGGTACTCAGGTTTTCCAGCGTAACAAAATTCATCACCAGCCATCCGTTTGCATTCAGTTTATTCAGGCACAGCCGGATAAGCTCGGCCAACTCACCTCCTGTGCCGCCGATAAAAACCGCATCGGGACAAGGCCAGGTTTCCATACCCTGCGGCGCTTTGGCATTAATCAGCCGGTAATTGTGCACATCCAGTTGCCGGGCATTATCCTGCGCTATTTGAAAGTCCACTTCATTTTTTTCAACGGCATAGACATAGCCCTTAGTGCATAAACGAGCCGCTTCCAGGCCGACCGATCCTGAACCGGCACCAATATCCCATACGATACTGTCTGTACTTAGCTGCAGCCGTGCCAGTGATACAGCCCGCACTTCCCGCTTGGTGATCAGGCCCTTATCCGGTTTGCGTTGTTTAAATTCATGGTCCGGCAAGCCAAACAGGACTTCTGCCGGCTTTGCCTGTTTGCGCTGCAAAATAACGATGTTATTGCCATTAAAGGATTGCTCTGCCAGCGCGGCTATAGTTTCGCCCTTTACCACACGTTCATTATCGGCCAGCAAATCTTCCGCCACTGTCATATCAAACTGCTGGTCCAGTTGTTCTGTCATTAATAATCTGGCGATGCGATCCGGTGAGTTTTCCGGCCCTGTCAATATGGCCAGTTTATCGTGCCGGCATACGGCTTGTAACAAATGATACAAGCCATGCTCGTGCCCTGCTCCTTCAACCCATTCCCCAGCATCTTTGCTGTGTATCGAAACAATTTCAGCATCCTGCCAGCTTAAACCAATACGGGCAAAAGCTAATTGTACTGAGGAAACATTAGGCAGTATCTGCAAGGCGTCTGAGCCCAGTTTTTTGCATAAAAAACCGGCAATACCATGACAAAGCGGGTCACCCGTCGCCAACACGACAACCTGCTTTTTGTCTGCCAATGCCTGTTGTATCCACTCAGGTACCCGGCTTAACTGTCCGGTCAGGTCTTTTTGTTCGGCCTGTTGAATCTGTTCGGCAAACAGGGTTAAGGTTTTTTTCCCGCCAATGACTAAATCGGCTTGTTGCAATGTGCTTAAGGCCCGGCTCGAAAGCCCTTCCGTGCCATTGTCCAATACTCCGACAACGCTGCAGCGTGCTGTCATTTCATTTCCTCATAACTGGCCAGTTTTTCGCCGTCAAAATCACAGACCAGTATTAAATAGTTAAATTGATTGGGATACCGAGACTTTAAAGTGTTCACCACCCGCCTGGCTAATTCCGTATAAAAGGCTTGCGACAACCCCAGCTCTTCCATACGTTCCCCGGCATAACGGGCGGTTTCGCCGGCAGCTATATCGTCACACACATCGGCAGGCGCACCGACACTGGCCGCCATTTCCGCCAATAGCTCAGTATTAACCGGATTACGCCGGGCATGGGTAATAATTTCGCCTTGCGCAATTTTGCTTAATTTACCGACCATGCCGCCGATAATAATTTGTTCTATACCGACACGCTCGGCGGTATCTAACGCTGGCCCTAAAAAATCGCCCATTTGCACAAAGCTGGCAGGCGGCAGTTGCGGCAGCGCTTTTAAGGTGAATTTTTCGGTACGCCCACCGGTGGTCAGTACTACGGATTTTAAGCCCTGATTGGCGGCAACTTCTATACCCTGCACCACACTGGCTCTGAATGCGGCAGTGGAATACGGGTGAACGATGCCGGTGGTACCTAAAATTGAAATGCCACCGATAATCCCCAGGCGGTCATTCAGGGTTTTTTTCGCCATTTCCTGGCCGCCCGGGACAGAGACCGTGACCTCCAGTCCGTTCGTTTGTAATAATGGTGCGGCCACTTCTCGAATATTTTCACTGATATTTTTTCTGGGTACCGGATTTATTGCGGCACTGCCGACATCCAGACCCAGCCCCTGCATGGTGATCTTACCGACACCGTCACCGCCGGTTAAAACAATTTGATCGGCTTGCTCCGGCAGTGTTTTGATGTCTACCGTTAAATGTGCCTGATGGGTACAATCCGGGTCATCACCGGCATCTTTCACCACCACGGCATGCGCACTGTTGGTATCACAAACACCATCGATGACTTCAAAATATATTCGCTGCCCATTGGGTAACAGCGACTCCACCCGCTCCGGCACCTGTCCGGTCATTAAACCGATTGCCGCTGCCCGTGCCGCAGCGGCCGAGCAGGCGCCAGTGGTATAGCCTTTACGGGTTCCTTTGGCTTTTTTGGCTGTTGTCTTTTCAGTCATGTTCAAGATTCAAGAGAGATACTGCCCACTGGATAATGCCGGTTGCCTATCATTCTCCGCATTTACGCTTCAGGCTTTTTGTTCGGCTTCCGCAATGGCCAAAAGCGCATGAATAGCGGCAACAACCAAAGTCGAACCGCCTTTACGTCCATGTGTGGTAATCCACGGCACGGTGTCTATCAGTTCGGTCTCAGCCTTGGATTCGGCCGCCGAGACAAAGCCGACCGGCATACCGACAATTAAGGCCGGTTTTACACCGTCTTCTTTAATCAGGCGTATCACCTCCAACAATGCAGTCGGCGCATTACCCACGGCAACAATGCCACCGTTCAGTAACCCTTGCTGATGTGCTTTGCGCATGGCTTGAACCGCTCGTGTACTGTTGACCGCTTTGGCCTGAGCAATCACATCCTGATCGGAAATAAACTGATAAGTTTGTACGCCAAAATGACTTAACCGTGGCAGGGAAAGCCCAACGCATATCATCTCCACATCGGCAACGATAGCCGCACCGTTGCTAATTGCCTGCAAACCGGCGGCAACCGCATCGGGGTGAAAGTGTGTTAAACCGTTAAATTCAAAATCCGCGGTGGCATGGATCATTCGTCGAACGATTTGCCATTGCTGTTCACTGTAATGATGCTCCCCCACTTCCTGGTCGACGATGGAAAAAGAGTCATGCTCGATTTTTTGACCCGCCTGAGTCATCTGTTCTGTTACGGTATTTTTTGTCATTGTTTCAGCCTTAGTGGTGGTGATGCCCGTGACCATGCTCCTGGGCAAATTCCCGATAGCTGCAGCCGTCGCATTCCATCATGGTAATCTGTTCGGGCTGGCGTAGCGCGTTGACATTATCATCCAGTAATTGATAGATTTCCGGCTCAAAGCCCAGATAATGCCCCAACCCAAAATGAATTTGCGGATATTGGTTTTGCAAATGTTTGAACTGCACATCGATTCGTTTTATCAACGTGCCGGTAAATAGGTAATAAGGCAAAATGACAATTTGCGTCATGCCTAATTTAACCTGCCTCTGCACCACGGTTTCCAACCGTGGGTAGGTTATACCGGTAAACGCAATATCCACCAGCTCATGGTCTGTATCTTCCTGTAGCCAACGCGCCAGTTTAGCCACTTCACCATTGGCGACTTTATCCGAAGACCCCCGGCCCAAAATAATCACCCCGGTGGTTTTTGGGTCGGGCATGGCCATGTTTTCCATTACATGAATTCGACTTCTGGCCAGCACATTCAACATGGTTACATTAACGCCCAGATGCTTGCCATAGATAAACTCAACCTGAGGATGTCTGGCCTTGGCTTTAGCCAAATGCTCCGGTATTTCCATCTTGACATGTCCGGCAGCATTTAAAATCAACGGAATCACCAGTACTTTACCGGACCCTTTTGCCGCATTGTCAAATCCCTGATCCAGCAACACATCAGCAAATTCTATAAAGCATACCTCGATACGCCAGTCTGGATGCTGCACCCGCCAGTTATCGGCAAATCGCTCGATCTCGATATTGCCATCCTGATCGCGGGAACCGTGACCAACCAGTAAAATTGTTTCAGTCAAAATAACCTCTTTTAATTACCTGTTTGACAACCGCCGGTTGCCGCTATGAATTGACACTTTGTTTTTTACGAAAACGGTGGCTAAAACCGGCATCATAAAGCTTGGATTTTTTCAGGTCAGTCCAGTCACGCGCCCCCAAGGCAGGACTGGCAATAATCATCGCCTGACTGTTTATGCCGGCCTGCTTGCACTTATCTCTAATATCGGCAATGGTGCCATAAATAATCTGTTGTTCACCCGGCCAACTGGCTTTGTATACCACGCAGATTTTTGCCTGCTCGGACCAGCCCGCGGCCAATAAGGCAGCTTGTATTTTTTTCAACAAGGTAATGGATAAATACAAACATAAGGTGCAATGGTGACTGGCCAGTTGTTCCAGCGATTCGCCCTCCGGCATCGGGGTACGACCCTCCACCCGGGAAAATATCACCGTCTGCGTAACTTCCGGCAGGGTCAGTGTTTCCACAGCTGCAGCGGCCGAAGCCATTGCGGATGTCACGCCCGGCACCACCGCAACCTCGATTCCGGCTTGGTCCAGAGGCTGTACCATCTCCACCAATGCACCGTATAAGCCGGGGTCACCGGTTTGCAGGCGAATTACTTGAGCATCATCCTGGGCATGACTGATGAGCCAGTCGGTGATTTGTTCCAGCGTCATGCCCTTGGAATCCTCAATGGCGCAGCCTGCTTTAGCCCAACGCGTTGTCGCTTCGGAAACCAAAGATCCGGCGAATAAAATTGCATCCGCCTCACTGATTAGCCGCTGTGCTTTCAGCGTTAATAACTCAGGATCACCCGGCCCTGCGCCGACAAACCATACTTTTGCCATTCAAAAACCTTAATTAAACTCAAGCGGAATTCTGATAAAGGCAGTAGTCTAAAGTATGAACCAGGACAAAACAACCAGCTCATAGCATGGTATATACTTCGATTTTAGTTTGTCCTTTAACGGCTAAAACAATTATTTTTTACCTTCTTACTATTTTTAAATACCCTTTTACTGCTATTTTGTAATAAGATGGGTTGAATTTTACAGACCGAGGCATCAGTGATGCGCCGTTTTATTCTATCGACATTATTGCTTTTTCCAACCCTGTGTCTGGCCGAAGATGCAGTTGATGATTTGGTGCCGGAACCGCCTGAGTTGCCGATGCCGGTCAAAAATGGTGAACCCATTGAGCCGGATATTACTATCATCCGTAAGGATAAAAACACGATTCAAGAATATAGGGTTAACGGCAAACTTTATATGGTCAAAATCGTGCCTGATGTCGGACCCTCGTATTATCTGATCGATACCGATGGCGACGGCAACATGGATACGCGCAGCAGCGATCTGGACAAGGGCCTGAAAATAAACCAATGGAAACTGTTTGAGTGGGATTGGCCGTAAACAGCTCATATCATAATTTAATATTGCGCCTATCCCTGCTCCCGAACAAATCTAAGTTTTAATGTTACCCAGGTCTACCTTTGTCCGTTTACACCAGCATTTCCCGCTCTGAGCTTGAACAATTTCTTCAACACTATTCTCTGGGTACATTAACGGATTTTAATGGCATCAGCGATGGCATTGAAAACACCAATTATGCCGTCCATACCACATCCGGCAGCTATATTCTAACCCTGTTCGAATCTATCATACCGGCACAGGTGGCTGAGTATATCGTCCTGTTAAAACACCTTAGCACGAACAGCTTCCCGTGTCCGACGCCAATACCGGATCGGCAAGGAACTGTAGTCCAGCAGCTTAAACTCAAACCGGCAGCATTATTTGTTCGTTTACCCGGTATTTCAATCGAACACAGCAGCCCTTCCGCCTGTATCCAAATAGGCCAACAACTTGCCAGGCTGCATTTGAGTGCACAAAACTGCTTATTTAAAAAAAACAACCCGACCGATTTAAGCTGGATGCAACAGCAATTGAAAAAAAATACTGAACTTTTTTCGTCCGCAGACTATGCATTACTGACCGATGAACTTGCTTTTCAACAGCTTCATACCGATAACGAATTAAAGCAAGGTATTATTCACGCTGATTTATTTAAGGATAATGTGCTTTTTGTTGACGGCAACATCAGCGGCATTGTTGATTTTTACAATGCCTGTATCGACAGTTTATTGCTCGATATTGCGATTACCGCCAATGACTGGTGCTATGTTGACGGTACAATCAGGCAGGATCTTCTCGACGCTTTTTTTACCGGTTATGAAAGCGTTCGCCCGCTAAGTGAGCAGGAAAAACGTTTGTGGCCCGTTATGCTCAGGCGAGCCGCATTAAGGTTCTGGCTGTCCCGATTACTGCATCAATTTTTCCCGCGCGAAGGTGAAATCACCCAACAAAAAGATCCTTCCGTCTTCCGCCGCATTCTGCAGCAACACCGCCGACAAAATGGCCAGAATTAATTGATCCCTGTTTGACCTAATGCCAAACCTCTCTGTTCATTAATAAAACTGTTCAGCAGCACGCTGTTTTGATCATCCACATTTTTAAAATCAAAAGCACATAGTATACGCGTTCCCATGTCATATTTAGGATCGTAGTCGCACTCCATTCTTACC
Organism: Methylococcaceae bacterium; assembly: GCA_050303415.1. Lineage (GTDB taxonomy): Bacteria > Pseudomonadota > Gammaproteobacteria > Methylococcales > Methylomonadaceae > JBNLBS01. The sequence continues at coordinate 73,509 of JBNLBS010000002.1, forward strand.
AACGATGAAATAGTCAAAATAGACACGTCTTCTCTGGCTTTGATTCTCAGTTTAACCCGATCAAAAATATTCAGCCCACCCTGCGTAATTCTGGGCGCACTGATCAAAACACCTGTCGCACTGATATTAATGATAATGCCTTCCATACTGTGGTTTTTATCCAAATCAACCGCTGCAACGACTTCATTAACCGGATTGACCCTTGGCGCAATACGCTTTTCCTTAATTCGGCTTAATCTTTTAACCTTGTTGCTAATCGTTGCCGGGGTAAACGGCTTGGCAATAAAATCCGTTACCCCTAAAGAAATTGCTTCCATTAAGGCATCCCTGTCAACCCGGCCGGATAGCATTAAAAAGGGTACTTCGATGGTATCCGGGTTACTGCGTAATTCCTTTAACAGCTCCTTACCTGTCATCCCGGACATACTCCATTCCCCAATAACCCAGTGTATATTCCCTTTTTTTACTTCATTTAACGCACTTTTACCATCACCAACAGCAATCACTTTTTTAAAGCCCAAATCTTCTTTCAAAACCCGCATAATGGTTCTTGAACTCATTTTGTCATGATCAATAATTAAGGCGTTTTGTTTGCTGAACATAGGTTAGGATTAGCTGAATACTACTGATTGCAGTATGGTAATGAACTTCTATGCGCAAATCTACTTATACTTTATGCAAATACTGCTGTAAACCTCTATACACAGAAATCAAACGTGCACAAACCAACTAAATATACCCGACTTAATCCAATTCAGCATCTGCCCAATCAGGCAAATAACTACCTATTTTATGACATCCGGGTAAAACAACTGCTGTCCCTTGACGCGGTATGAACCGATTAATGCCTGCCCTTCCTCACTGGTGACAAAATCGATATATTTCTTAGCCATCTCATAGTTAGCATGGGGATGACGCTCCGGATTAACGGCCATAATATGATAGGGGTTGAATAGAGAGGGATCTCCTTCCAACACTATGCCCAAATCAATTTTTTCCTGAAAAAAAATAAATGTACCCCGATCTGATATCGTGTAGGCCTGTTTTTCATTTGCGATTGTCAACACCGCCCCCATACCCTGCCCGGCGGATAAATACCAGTCGCCTGAAGGTTTGACACCGGCTGACTGCCATAAAATCATTTCCTTTTTATGCGTACCAGAATCATCGCCTCTGGAGATAAATGCCGCCTGTTGTGTACTGATTTTTTGCAAGGCCTCTATCACGGAGGCTGAACCTTTTACCTTTGCTACATCCTCATTTGCACCAACGATTACATAATCGTTGTGCATTACAACGGAACGGTCAACACCGAAACCGGCGGCCATAAACGCCTCTTCCGCTTTGGGGGCATGAGAAAAAATCACATCCACATCACCGTTCTCACCTAACTTTAAGGCTTTGCCCGAGCCTACCGGAATTACTTCCAAAGAGACATTATATTTTTCTTCAAACACCGGATTTAAAACGGCCAATAAACCTGAGTTCTCCGTACTGGTTGTCGTTGACATGCGCAAAACCTGCTCGCCATTGGCCAATACTGAAAACAACATCAACACTAGACATAAACTTTTTTTAACTATTCTCATGTTATCCTTATCCTAAAATTTTTACTGTTCTCAATAACTGTTCAACATACCGCTGTTTGAGATCCGGAGTACTAACAGCGGTAATTTGAATGGTTTGTTTTTAAAACTTTACTGTGACTTGGCTATAGGCAATGGTTGAATCTGTTTTTCTCGCTTCCGACATTAAGTCACCGGCAATTAAATGTGCAACACCGCCTTCTAGTTGAAGATTGTTAATCAGCTGCCAACGTAAACGTGTTTCCATCTGAGTGCCGATAAACGAAGACCGGCCATTAATACCCGCCGTTGTCCAACTATCCGTATTGGATGCACGCCAAAAGCCCCGAACAGCAAACATTGCGGATACCGCTGAATGAGGTTTCAGTATCAACCTCACTGCCGGCGATTGCACATTGCTTCGGGGAAAAGAGGCAAATATGCTGGTCGGACCAAAATCGAAACGTCTGCCGCCATAAAGCGTATCGAAACGGTTGTTTTCATTATCATTCGGATTCTCATCACCACTGGCAAAGTCATACTGTGCAATCAAACGCGGTTTCCACGGTGCGTTAAAGCTGAAGCCCAGCTCGGCATGTTGAAAATGCGCCCAGTGCTCCAGAGATTTGGTCGAGTTTGTTGTGGTCCTGGATTCACCCAGCTGATAAATGCTTTCCACTTGATAATCGAACTGCTCAACCGCCGGCTTTCGCCAAAAACGCATACCAAAGGTGTACAAATCTCGATTTTTACTGGGCAAGCGTTTACTGTCATTTTCATTCAAACCCAGAATAAAGGCTTCTGCCAAATCCACATCGGATAGTAGCGCCTGACTGTAATAAACGCCCCAAAACCGGGTTGACTCATCTTCCCGGTCAAATTTTGTCTTATTATCTATTATTTGCTCATCGACCAGCCTGCGCACCGGCAAGGTATAAAAAGCCCTAAATTTCCTATCTTCATGCTGCCATTGCCAGTCCACCCCATTGAAACCATTAATGGTGTTCCTATACCGGTTCCGTGCCAGCAGTCTTCTGCTGCCCAGATCCATTGTGATTCGACCGGCTCGCAAGACACTGTTACTACCGTCAATCATTACATTTTCCAACGGTACTTCGATATACGCCTGTAAGAGTTCAAACGGATTGGCTATCGTTGGGGTTAAGCGCGTAGCCGATGTGGCCGAACCGCTGTCGGTTAAGCGCACTCTGGAATCCATCATTTCCGCCCCTATGCGCACCCAGTCCAGGTCTACCCGTGCATGAACCAGGGTTCTGAATACTAAAGCCTGATCACCACCATTGGTCGCGCTGCCATTAACCAGTCGCCGATACTGGTTGTTTAATGTTTCATAGCGTGTGCGATGCTCACCCTCTATTGTTAACCATTCCGGCGCCCCTAATGCTTTAGTTACACGCCATGTCTCATTGTCGGCATACGCATTGAATGAAAACAACCCCAGCAGCATTATTATAAACAGCTTTAAATATGAAAAATAAAACATATATATCCATTAAAAATTACAATAAACTCGAAAACATACATGATATAGTAAGCAGCTAATGTTACAAATATGCAATATTTTCCATAATATCTAGAGAATTAGATTTTGTCAGCCAAATTAACTATTCAGCCTGAAGTGGTTTTCCAATTACACCATTCAAGTCGCACAACCAATCTTTCCTCGACCATCAGACTATTACAACGAGTCAAACAAACCGGCAATCTACGCAAAGCCGCGCATCACTGTGGCTACTCTTATAGGAAGGCCTGGGATTTATTAAAAGACCAAGAACTTATACTGGACCAGGTCCTGGTCGTTATGCATCGGGGACGAGGCAGCCAGTTAAGCGATTTTGGCGAACAGCTGTTGCAGCTTATCACTGAGCATGAAACGGCTTTAAATGAACAGCTAACTGCCAGTTGCAAACAAATTAATGACTGGTTAACCCTGCAGCAGAAAAAACCGCAAACAATCAGCATTATTGCCAGCGACTCGGAAAAACTAAACCGGCTGAAGCAGAAGCATCCCGATCTATTCCGGCTTCAGATAGAAGGCAGCGAGCAGGCGTTAACGGCGTATCAAGAGAAAAAATGTACGGTAGCTGGCTTTCATTTACCTATCGGCAAGCCCGGGCTGAATATTTTGCAACAATACCAACAATTTTTAAGTCCGACTGATCGATTTATTATTCTGGAGCAACGCAGTCAGGGCATTATCAGTCACCCGAAGCATCCGGTTACAAGCATTCAACAAATTGTGGACCAACAACTGACTTTTGTTAACCGGCAGATCGGCTCCGGCACACGCAGCCTGTTCGATCACATCATTCAGGATCTGGCTATCAGCAGTGAAAATATTCCAGGCTATCATCATGAGCAACATACCCACCTGGCCGTAGCCAGCTTAGTTGCCAGCCAACAAGCGGATGCCTGCCTGGGTGTCTATGCTGTTGCTGAGCAGTTAAACCTACATTTTTCCCCCCTGTCTGCAGAGACTTATTTTTTGGTATATTCTGAGGCAAGTGTCAACAAAGAGGCTTTACTAAACCTATTAAACCATTTGAATGTTAATCCCCGTTCTGAGCTATTAAGCTACGCGGAATTTATCGCATACTGTAAAAATCCTGCTGACTCAATTCTACCGTCTGATAATTAATGTTTGTTTATCAACTTAATGACCTGGTTTTTAAATACGCTGAAAAAACCATACTGAATATAGACAAGCTTGAAATTTCAGAAAGCAAGATTACTGCTCTTGTTGGCGCAAATGGTTGCGGGAAAAGCACCTTGCTGAACCTGCTGGCGTTTTTAGCAAGACCTGACAGCGGCCAGCTAAGCTTTCAAGGTCAAAGGGTAAATCCAAAAAAATTACGCCCCCTGCGCAAACGCATCGGTTTTCTGCCACAAAAACCCTATATGCTGAAAGGCAGTGTTGAAGACAATCTAAAATTGCCTCTAAAACTGCACCACATTCATAAATCATTGTGGGCTGATAAAATTAGTGCAGCACTGGCACAATTGGATATTGCTCATCTACGTTTGCAATCCGCTAACACGCTCTCCGGAGGTGAATTGCAAAAAGCCGCATTAGCCCGGCTACTTATATTGCAGCCGGATGTTTTATTGTTAGATGAACCCTTCAGTTACCTTGACCCCATCAGCACCTTAAAGCTGGAAGATTTTATCCAAAACTTCTGCAGCAGGACTCACAGCAGCCTGATTTTCAGCACACATAACCGGTTAAAAGGTACTGAGCTTGCAGATGACGTTATTTCCTTAATTGATGGGGATGCGGTTAAAGCTTCGTTGCTTAACTGCTTTTATGGCAGGCTACAGAACAATGTATTTAACACCGGCAATATTGCCATCCATGTTACAGCAGGCAATGATGCGTTTTCCCATGTCGCCATTGAGCCCGACAATATTTATCTTACCCGGGAAATAAACGCTGTTAACTTTGACAATCATTTTCAGGGACAAATCAGTTCCATTATTGAACAAGGCGGCAAAGCCGTCATTACCGTCCGTGCCGGAGAAAAGTTTCAGATATCGCTTTCACTTAACGATCTACATGATTTATGCCTGACACTGGGCACAACAGTTTGGGTTAATTTTAATTCCGACTCAGTCATTACCTTTTAAACAAAAGTGTTTTACAATCAAGCTGATTCTAACAAATGGATACCGCCATGGCTCAAATAGTCAACCCTCCAAAACCCATGCGAATGATCTGGGGCTTTGCCGGTGCTTTCTGGCTGGCCGGCTTTTTCAACCCCGGTTTTTTTGTAGTTGCAGGCATTTGTTTAATGTTTATTCCCGTTCTGGCGATAAACAATTACTTAATGCTGTTGGGCATCTATAATATGCAAAATTCAGACGAAGATTCTGTCTAGCTCAATTTTCAGTTAGAATTATATGTTTTTGCCATCAGCTCATGACTTTCTTTATTCCATTAAGCCAAAAATGCATTTCCGCTATCGATGTCCTGAACGAGTTTGTCGGCAAATCGTTGTCCTGGTTAACTTTATTTATGGTGCTGACCACCTTTATCATCGTAATCTTAAGATACCTGTTTGATTTTAACTGGATAGCACTGCAGGAAGCGGTTATGTACATGCATGCCATGGTATTTATGCTCGGCACCGCCTATACCTTAAAACATGCCGGTCATGTCCGGGTCGATATTATCTATCAAAAATGCAGCCGGAAAACGCAGGCCTGGATAGATAGCCTAGGTGCGTTGTTTTTATTGATCCCGGTCTGCCTGTTTATATTATCGACCAGCTGGAGTTATGTCTGTGAGGCCTGGGCCATTCAAGAAGGCTCGCGCAACTCCGGTGGTATCCCTGCGGTGTATTTATTAAAAAGCTGCCTGATTTTAATGCCTGTTTTACTGTTATTGCAGGGCTTTTCGATGTTTCTGGGCAATTTATTGATTGCTTTGGGCTTAACGACTGACGAAGAGGCTTAAGTCATATGGAAGCTTATATCGCATTATGGATGTTTGCCGCCGTCTTCGTGGTGCTGTTATCCGGATTTCCTGTTGCATTTGCCTTAAGCGGTACCGCCTTGGCATTTGCTTTTTTAGGCATTCAACTGGATATGTTCGATGCCGCTTTTTTACAGGCACTGCCCAGCCGTTTATACGGCATTATGAACAATGAAACCCTTTTAGCCGTGCCGCTGTTTGTCTTTATGGGCATTATGCTGGAGCGCTCCCGCATTGCCGAAAGCCTGCTTGAATCCATCTCTGATTTGTTCGGCTCTACGCCCGGAGGCCTTGGCATTGCCGTCACACTGGTCGGCATGTTGATGGCCGCCAGTACCGGTATCGTTGGCGCAACAGTGGTAACAATGGGGCTTTTATCCTTACCCACTATGTTAAACAGACAATACAGCCCGGCTATCGCCTGCGGAACGATCTGCGCCTCCGGAACTTTGGGTCAAATTATCCCCCCATCCATTGTCTTGGTTCTTCTCGGCGATGTTATCTCCACGGCTTATCAACAGGCACAACTGGATATGGGCATCTTTGCACCGGAAACCATTTCCGTGGGTGACTTGTTTGCCGGTGCCTTAATACCCGGCCTGGGACTGGTATTTTTATACCTGATTTATATTATTGCCATAGCATTGATCAAACCCGAATTGATGCCTGCCCCCGAAAAAATCAGTCGCAAACAGGGCTTTTATCCTGAGCTGATAAAAAACCTGGCACCGCCATTACTATTAATCTTATTGGTATTGGGCTCGATCATCGGCGGACTGGCGACGCCGACGGAAGCCGCATCGGTCGGTGCAACCGGTGCCATTTTACTGACCTGGTTGAAAGGTCAGCTCAATTTTCCGATTCTGCGCGAAGTCATGCAAAACACCACTCAGGTTACCTGCATGGTGTTTATGATTTTAATCGGCGCCACGCTGTTTTCTCTGGTTTTCCGGGGCTACGAAGGGGACGACCTGGTGGTTTCCCTGCTGTCTGAATTACCCGGCGGTAAACACGGCGCTTTAATCAGTGTCATGCTGGTGATGTTTCTGCTTGGTTTCGTACTGGACTTTATAGAAATCACCTTTGTCATCGTACCCTTAGTCGGTCCGGCCCTACTGACAATGGATATTAATCCGGTTTGGTTAGGCATTATGATCGCCATAAACCTGCAAACTTCATTTTTAACCCCGCCATTCGGCTTTGCCCTGTTTTACCTGCGCGGTGTAGCGCCAAATTCGATCAGCACCGGCCAAATTTATCGGGGCGTTGTACCTTTTATCGGCATTCAACTGCTTATGTTGGGTATTCTCGCCCTATGGCCACAATTGGCAACCTGGTTGCCGAGTCAAATTTACGGTAACAATTAATGAAAGCAATCATTTATCTAATGGCACTGGCTTCCGCCCTGTTAAGCGGCTGCGGTCAGAAAGGTCCGCTCTATTTACCGGACGAAGATGCCCCTATTTACGTCCCTAAAGATCATCCTGATTATAAGGATGAGGCCGACAGCCCACCGGCTCAGGATAATTCAGATGAATTTCCTGTCTTTCCCGAACAGGATCAATAATCATGGATCATTTTAATTACCGTAATAACGAACTGTTTGCCGAGGATGTAGCGGTACAGGATATTGTTTATAAATACGGCAGCCCATGCTATATCTATTCCAAAGCGACGTTGGAACGACATTGGCAGGCCTTTGACCAGGCTTTTGCCGAACACCCGCATTTAATCTGTTATGCCGTTAAAGCCAATTCAAATATTGCCATTCTGAATCTCCTGGCTAGACTAGGGTCCGGCTTTGATATTGTTTCTATTGGCGAACTGGAAAGGGTTATTGCCGCCGGCGGCGACCCTAAAAAAGTAGTCTTTTCAGGTGTCGGCAAGCGTGAAGACGAGATTCTGGCCGCTCTTAAAACAGGTATTCGCTGTTTTAATATTGAAGTTAAAGGCGAACTGGACAGAATAAACCAACTGGCAGGACAACTGGGTGTCATTGCCCCGGTTTCATTTCGGGTAAATCCCGATGTGGATGCGAAAACCCACCCGTATATCTCTACCGGTTTGAAGGAAAACAAATTTGGTATTGATATTAATCAGGCCATTAATGAATACAAACGTGCTGCCGGCATGGATCATATTAACGTGGTCGGCATAGACTGCCATATAGGTTCTCAACTGACTGAAACTGCTCCGTTTCTGGATGCACTAGAGCGTGTTTTACAGTTAGTCGGACAGTTAAAAGACGAAGGTATCGAGCTGCATCACCTGGATTTAGGCGGGGGCCTGGGGATCTGTTATCAGGATGAACATCCGCCGGCACCGGCTGAATATATTCAAGCCTTGCTTGACCGTCTGGGTAATCAGAACTTTGAAATCCTGCTGGAACCCGGGCGCGCCATTGCCGGTAATGCCGGCATCCTGGTCACCCAGGTGGAATATTTAAAACCCACCGAACATAAAAACTTTGCCATTGTCGATGCCGCCATGAATGATCTGGTCAGGCCTTCGCTTTACAGTGCCTGGCAAAATATTATTCCGGTCTGTTCAGAAACAGATGCCCAACCGCTGTCTTGGGATATTGTCGGGCCGGTCTGCGAAACCGGCGACTTCTTGGGCAAAGACCGCAAGCTGGCTCTAAAACCCGGTGATCTGCTGGCAGTACGCTCATCCGGTGCCTATGGTTTTACCATGAGCTCCAATTACAACTCCCGTCCGCGGGTTGCCGAGATTATGGTCGATGGAGATCAAATCCATTTAATCCGGGAACGTGAGAGTATTCAGCAGCTATGGACTGGTGAACACAAATTGCCTGAGTGAACAAGTATGTCGCAAATGATTAAATTTACTAAAATGCATGGTCTGGGTAATGACTTTGTTGTGATTGATGCGATCAATCAAGCTATCAACCTCACTGCCGAACAAATCCGCTTTATCTCGGACAGACACTTTGGTATCGGCTTTGATCAGTTATTGCTGGTAGAGCCGCCAAGCAGCAGCAATGCTGATTTTAAATATCGAATTTTCAATGCAGACGGCAGCGAAGTGGCCCAATGTGGCAATGGTGCCCGCTGTTTTGCTCAATTTGTCCGCGATAAAGGTCTGTCTGATAAAAATGATATTCGTGTCGATACCGACGCCGGGCAGCTTTTACTCAGCTTTAATCAGGATGGTTTAATCACCGTTGATATGGGCATTCCAAAACATGCTCCGCAACAAATCCCACTGTCTGTTGAGCAAGAGGCCTTATCTTATTCGATCCAAATCGATTCGCAGCAATTCAGTTTTGGTGCGGTGTCTATGGGTAATCCCCATGCCGTTTTACAGGTCGAAAATATCGATACCGCGCCGGTGAATGAACTGGGAAAAATAATGGAAAGTCATACTTTTTTTCCAGAACGCGCTAATATTGGTTTTATGCAAATAATTAATCGTGATGCCATCAAACTACGAGTTTACGAACGTGGCGCGGCAGAAACCCTGGCTTGTGGCAGTGGAGCCTGCGCCGCAGTCGTGGTCGGCATTGAACAAAATCTGCTCAATAACAAGGTTTCTGTTGAACTTCCCGGTGGTTTGCTTAGCATTATGTGGCAAGGTCGGGGGCAACCGGTACTAATGACAGGCCCCGCTTGTTCGGTTTTTGACGGAAACATAGAGTTATGAATTCAATAGATAGCGTGGTTACCTCTGATCAGGTAGAAAACTATCTGAGACAACACCCTGATTTTTTCAACAGCCACCTGCAATTGCTGGAAAACATGACCATTCCGCATCCCAGCGGTAATGCCATTTCATTAATATCCAAACAACTGGAAATTTTTCGCAGCAAACATCATGAGCTTGAAGAACAACTGAGCACATTAATTGATATTGCCCGCGCCAATGATTCATCGTTTACCCGGATGCATAAATTAACCCTGGCTTTGCTGGATGCCCAGTCACTTGAACAGGCGATTGAAAACCTTGAACATGTCATTATCGAATATTTCAACACCGATTTTGTCGCTATTCGACTGATAAAAAAAGATGCTGAATCCGCCATAAGCAACCTGTTTGTCGACCCGGACGACGATCGCTTAAATCACTTCACTAGAGAGTTGGAAAGCAATCAGCCAAAATGTGGCATGTTGACGCTGGCACAAGGCCGTTTTTTGTTTGGCGATGCGGCTCCGGATGTTAAATCCTGCGCGATTATCCCGATGGCTTATACCGAACTTGACGGAATCTTAGCCATCGGCAGCCTTGACGAGTCACGCTTTCACTACAGTATGGGGAATTTATTTCTTACTCAGATGAGTGAAATTATCAGCACCCGCCTGATATCCTTAATACCCAAAGATTAAAATGCAAGCCGAAGCCGAACAACAGTTATCTGACTATTTACATCAGCTTAAAGTTGAAAAACGGGCTTCTGTACATACCCTTAAAAGTTATCAGCGCGACCTTGTCCGGTTACAGGATTTTTGCCGGCAAAAAGAGATCATGTACTGGCCGGATCTGCAACAAAGCGAGATCAGGGCCTATATAGCCGCCCGCCACCGTAATAGTATCAGCAGTAAAAGTCTGCAACGTGAACTGTCTTCTATCAGAGGTTTTTTTAATTATTTAATTAAACAGCGTCTGCTTGACACAAATCCGGCCAAATATGTGCAAGCCCCCAAACAAGCCCGAAAACTGCCAAAAACACTGGATGTCGACCAAATATGCGGTTTTCTGGATGCAGGCACCTGTTCCAGTCTTGAAATTCGAGACCAGGCCATGTTTGAATTATTTTATTCTTCCGGGCTCCGGTTAAGCGAACTTTCAGCCCTGAATATCAGCGATATTGATCTCGATGATAAAACCATTGCCGTGTTACATGGTAAAGGCGATAAATCAAGACTTCTTCCAATCGGCAGCAAGGCCGTGAATGCCGTTAAACGCTGGCTGGCAGAACGCGACAAGCTGAATACCGCTGATCAGCCGGCATTGTTTCTGTCCAATAGGAGTCAACGCCTGGGACAACGCAGCATTCAATTACGCTTAGATCAATGGTGTAAAAACAAAGGCATTGATGAGCATATTCACCCCCATATGCTCAGACATTCGTTTGCCAGCCATTTACTGGAATCCAGTCAGGATTTACGTGCCGTTCAGGAGTTGTTGGGGCACAGCAACATCAGCACGACGCAAATCTACACCCATGTCAACTTCCAGCATCTGGCCGAAGTTTATGACCGGGCCCATCCGAGAGCACATAAAAAATCATAACTTAAGGCTTCTTTCTGCAACCACTTTTAAAAATCTGCTATTATGTAATACATTTCTTTTGAGCGTTAATTAAGGCCTTATCGGATAGGCATAAGGCTTAAATTTAAACTTCTTAATCAAGATCATAGACTTTAAATAACAAATAAGTCTACGTTGTTTGAATTTTTTTACGTGTTAATGCTCTGAGTATTTTTTAAATTTTTGCATTTTCCAACACACATTCATAAACAGGATACTGAAAATGTCAGCAGATGAATTACCCCACGAAACCCGGTCCAAAGGAATACTCTGGGGCTTTGGCGTCCTTGTCGGCATTGCTGTATTTGTAATCATCATTTTGGGTTGGTACTGGGGCGGTGAACCGGAACCATTTAACATTCATGATGAAGCGGTAAAACGCCATCAAAAAACCGGTAACGAAACCATGCCGGTAGGCTATGTCTACACCAGCACGCTGGCCCATATTGCCGAAGAGCTGCTATACAAACCGGGCGGCTATCTTACCAATGACGTATCCCCTCCCGGCCTGTTTCTGGATAACGTACCCAGCTGGGAATTCGGTGCCCTGGTGATGCTGCGGGATGGAGCCACCGCACTTCGAAATCATTTTGCCCGTGACCAGTCGCAATCTGCCGAAGATCCGGATTTGGCAAAAGCGGAGCCTTATTTTTACTATGAACGTAATTCCTGGGCGCTACCGTCAACCGAAGCGGAATATGAAAAAGGTATTGCGGCATTAAACAGCTATATGAATCGTCTGGAAAACCAGAGCGCTACCCGGCCTTCCCGTTTTTATGCCCGAGCGGATAACCTGTGGCAGTATTTTGAGGTGGTCATTAAACGCCTGGGCGGCTTGTCAACTCAGCTAACAGCAAGCAGTTCCAACACCAAATTATTTATCGCTATGGATGTAGATGAAAAAATAAAAGCAAAATCAGAAGCGCTTGCCTCTGATATGGAAAGGGTTATTGAAAAAACCGAAGATTTAAAACAAACCCCATGGATAGATATCGATAATGTATTTTACGAAGGCCGTGGCGCTTGCTGGGCTTTGTTACACATTTTAAAAGCCGTTAAACATGATTTTCAGGATATTATTGTCGACAAACGCGCTAACAATACTATCGATATTATGGTCCAGGCACTGGAAAATGCCTTAACACCGGTTATGAGCCCAATGATCCTGAATGGTAACGGCTACGGCATATTCGCCAACTATTCACTGGCAATGGCCAACTACATGGCGCGTGCCAATGCGGCTGCGCTGGATTTACGTGACCTGATGAACAAGAGTTAACAATCATGCAAGATCAAATCAACGAAAATCTGAAAAAAATCAGTACCTGGAAAAGAATTTTCTTTATGCTTGTTTATTCGGTGATCGTTGGTTTGGTCAGAATACTGTTATGGGCGGTCATTCTGCTGCAAGTGGCGTCCACCCTGCTCACAGGACAGGCGAATGCCAATATTCTTAATTTCGGCAGTATCCTTTCGGCCTATCTCTACCATATCCTGTTATTTTTGACCTACAATACCGATGTCTTGCCGTTTCCATTCTCCGATTGGGACCTTACCAAGCAACTGGAAACACCTGAGATCAAAAACAAACAACAATAATCCCTGCTATGAGCAGTAACCGAAAGATCATCCATATTGATATGGATGCTTTTTTTGCTGCCGTTGAACAAAGAGACTTTCCCCAATACTTGAACAAACCGCTGATAGTCGGAGGTCAACCCGACTCTCGCGGCGTGGTAGCTACCTGCAATTATGAGGCAAGAAAATATGGCATCCATTCCGCCATGCCCTCATCTCAGGCTTACCGCCTGTGTCCGCAGGCGATTTTTGTCAAACCCCGATTCAGCGCCTATAAAGAGGCTTCGGCACAGATTCGTAAAATATTCAGCGACTATACCGAACTTTTTGAACCCTTATCATTAGACGAAGCCTACCTTGATGTCACCGGACTGGAAATCCACCAAGGTTCAGCCACACGTATCGCCCAGGCGATTAAGAATGATATCAAGCGCCAAACCCGTCTTACCGCTTCGGCCGGAGTGTCTTACAATAAATTCCTGGCCAAAATGGCTTCCGATATCAATAAGCCCGACGGCCTGTTTTTAATTACCCCGGAGCAGGGTGCGGAATTCGTTGAAACCCTGCCGGTCAGAAAATTTCACGGCATCGGCAAGGCCACCTCCCGTAAAATGCAGACTTTAGGTATTGAAACCGGTTATGACCTTAAACAATGTACCCTGGCATTTTTACAGCAGCACTTTGGTAAAAGCGCCCAACATTATTACAATATCTCCCGCGGCATAGATCACCGCCCGGTCAATAACCATCGAATAAGCAAATCAGTCGGCGTGGAAACCACCTTTCAACAGGATATAAGTGCCCAACAAACCATTAGCGAGCAATTACAGGATTTATTACAACAGGCATTAAAAAAACTGGCCGACAAAAAAATGGAGGCCCACACCCTGACGGTAAAAATCAAATACCATGACTTCGTCCAGATAACCCGCAGCAGAACACTGACCGAAGCCATCCGGCAGTCTTCAACCGTCAACGCCGTTATTGACGAGTTATTAAGCACCACCGATATCGGGCAACGTAAAGTCCGTCTGTTGGGCATTACCTTATCCTCATTACAAAACCCGTCCCAATACGAAAAAGTACAACAACTCGACCTATTCAGGCACCTTTAACACACCTACTTATTTCTGGCACCTAATTTGCTAATTTTCAACCTGTTATAACCGCTTCCTTTAGCAAACGTACCCTAGCCAAAACTCAGTCTGATCTTCGGCTCAATGAATAAGTCAAATACCTGATTTGGCAGAGTTAAATAACATAGTTTAATTAAATTGATAATGTTTAAAGCAGTCCCAAAAAAACAAAACGGATTTACCTTAATTGAAATGCTGATGGTGATTTTAATTATCGCCGCCACGACAAAGATAGTCGCCGTTTCCATGGAAGATTTCGGCTATGCCGCACGTTATGAACAAACACAAGAAAGATTGAATACCTTACGCCAAGCCATAATTGGCAACCCCAAACGCACAATTAACGGACAACCGGATATTTCCGGGTTTGTCTCGGATATGGGGAGGTTACCGAATAATATTAGGGAGCTCATTCAGCGATATGGTGACTGTGATAATGATGCCTATGATTACAGTCAAATTGATTGCGAAGGCAATGGTGGCAACTGGCTTAATACTTGGTCAAACCTTCCCGCCAGTTTTACACATAACGCCACAGGTATGATGTTTGGCTGGAACGGACCTTATCTAAATGTATCTGACAATCCATCCAGTACCGATACTTATACGGATGGCTGGGGTAATGAATCGGCAAATAATTATGGTTGGATAAGTTGTTTATGGGATGACGTAGATGATAGCGCAGGTGGAGGTTTGAGTAATAACCTGCCCAATGATACTGATGCAATCCCTGATGGTTTAGCCAATTGTAGTAATACCCAACTTTATCCCAATTTTACCATTTATACCTTAGGTAAGAACGGTGTCGGTAATGTTGATTCCGATGGCTTAACTGGCTGTGGAGGGAGTGATTATAATGGAGACTGCTATACCTCAATTTTGCAGAATGATTATACGGTGAATATTTCAGCTGGAATTAGTGTTTCTTTTATTAAACCTTTATCCTCTTCAATTCCTGTTGATTCTTTTTGTTCCGATCCATCAAAAATTACAAAAAACTCCTGTGAAGCAAACAACCCGGATACCGGTCTACCGTACGGTGAATGGTTCGGTGGTTGTAGTGAGGCTGGCTATATCAATAAGTCAACTTGTGTTTCTGCAGGCAAACAATGGTATTCATGTCATATAAATACACTTGATAATGATGATGCCGGATATTCCACCTGCTCCAGCCCTAACTGTTATAAAACAAAAACCAGTTGTTTAAATGCCAACGGTATATGGTTTGGTGAGGGATACGGCTGCGATAATGCTGCAAAATCAGATCAAGCAACTTGTACAGTAAGTAATACATGGAGAAGCTGTACTGACGATGGCACAATCACCACATCAAGTGCTTGCGAGGCAGCTGATGAAATATGGTATGGCGACAATATTGTGAACAAACAACTTCTTTCCGTATCAGTAAAAAAGTATCAAGCGCAAAAAATTTGTTTGAGGCTATTTTATAGAAAAACTGATTCGAGTATTGATATTGGTAATGACAGTTCATTTGTAACTATTACTGAAGATGGCAGCTCCCAAACAATTAACTTCTCCGGTTTTAGTGTTAGCGAAATTCCAATGGGTATAAATGCTATTGGAATATACGAACATGATGGAACATCCTGTACCAATACTTTATACCCATCAGATCGAACCCAACCCATACAAGTGCAATTTATTCCACATAGTAACTTACCTATTATCAACTGGTAGCCTGTATGTAGCCATGCGAAATACAGGAAACCGGTGCGACAAAATTCCCGTATTCCACTGCATTACATACGGGCTATGAAAATGTATAAAACCTTTAGGATTTTAAATGATTCACACTAATCAAAAAGGCACGACCTTGCTCGAACTGACGGTCGTTTTATTAGTTTTGGTTGCTCTAGCCGGTGTGGCTATTCCGTATGTTGGCGGCACCGGCCGAATGGCCCTCTGTCAAGCCACCGATGCCAGTATGCAAGCCATCAAATCGGCCATTATGGGCAGCGGCGCTAACGCCGGGTTTTATATGGATTCTTTGGGCTATTATCCCAAAGCCACTAAAAGCGCTACAGCTGATTACAACTTGCGTTATTTATATGAATCATCCGGTTGGCCGGCCTATAACCCACAAACTGCTGTGGGCTGGCGCGGGCCGTATTTAATGAGTGGTGCGCCTGTACCAGCAGGATTAGATGATAGCTTTAAGAATGTGTATGATCCTGCTGATGCGACCACGTATGGTTACACAGTGCATATTGATATAACCGCTGATAACGGTTCTCATGTGTTAGATGCCTGGGGTAGACCCATTATTATTCAAGTGCCCTATAAATCAACTGCACCTGCAGGTTACCAATTGGAGTATGCTCGCCTTGTATCTGCCGGTCCGGGTAGTGGCATTGGGGCAGCTAATGCTGTAATTGACACGACCATTCACGACAACAATGAAGCGAGCAACAGGGGCGATGATCGTGTTTTGTATTTAAAAATGCCGGACCCAGGTGTTAACGAACCCTGCTAGTATAGGCTGCAAGGACTTTTCTTATTCCGTAAAGTCCTCATCCTCATGACCGAACAAATCTTTTAAATACCGATATATCAGTCGGGATGATTTAGGCGGTTTTTCGGCGGCCAGTTCTTTTTTGGCATTGCGGATCAATTGCCTTAACTGTTGACTGTCGGCATGTGGATATTTGCTAAGCAACTCCGTTAAAGCCGCATTGTCTTCTGCTATCAAGCGGTCGCGCCAGCGCTCGACCTGGTGATGTTCTCTTACCGCATGAGCGCTTTTATTTTTTATTTTAGCCAATTGTTCATTAATCGGCTCCATATCAATCTTTCTCAGATTGCCGACTATATACTTCAACAAACGTTTTCTGGCGGCCTTGTGCGGCATGCCGGCCGCTTCCTGTATTGCCTTATGAATTTGTTCCGGCAGATTTAAGTCATCTAACTGGCTTTTAGACAACGTTGTCATTTCTTCTGCAACTTCGGCAATCTCTGCGATTTCTCTTTTTATTTGTGTCTTATTGGGACGAACGGCATATTCAATATATTCCTCTTCATCGTCGTAATATTCTTCGTTCATATCAAACCATTGCAATTAAAAAGATAACAAATAAAATCACCAGCCCTAACGGCAATATCACAGCCGGCCAATCTGACTCAGCCTCACTGCTGCGCTGCATTGCCGCTTTAATACCCGGACGAAACCAGAAAATCAGCAACAGCGCCATCACGCCTAACAATAAAGATTCCCATGTGGATAATGTTTCCATAAGTATCCTGAAATAAAATAATTTCTACTTTAACACAACCCCTGTGTTTTCGTGTCACTCGGCCCTAATCATTTGCCAGGCCTGTAACTTTTGTGCCCTGTTCATTGCCGCATGGGCAGGGCTGGTGGAAGGCAAACGATGGTATTGTAAATACTGAAACTGTTTCTCCAACTCCGGCATTACATATTTTTTATAAATTTTCTCCGCCATCGCGCCATTAAAGAAAACCCGTTTAATGCCGGGATGCTCTGAAAAAAAACCATTAAAGTCATTTACCCTGATTGAAGCCATATCTATTTTTGAATCCAGGCTTCCCGGCCGGTGACAGCTTTGCAGCACATCCCATAGCGCTATATGTTGACTGAGTAACAGCTCGACTCGCTGTGCGTATGTCTCCGTCTGCCGATCAAATAAAGTACAAATAATTGGCCAGAATGCGTTTCGGGCATGGGCATAGTATTGCTGTGCCAGTAGTGACGCCTCGCTGGGCATCGAGCCTAAAATCAGCTTTTCGGCATGCCGGTTTTCAATGGCGGCAAATGCCTGTTGTATTGCTTTGTCAGGCGTTGAATCTTTATGCAATGGTTTATTTTATCCGTACTTTAATAGCGTGTTTATTTCACACTTGGTCTATTGAATCGAAAAACGAGAAGCTGACTATATTTATCTGCTATCAAATCTGACATAATAACTGACTTTTTATCGAGTTGTACCAACATGTGGTTTAAAAATCTAGCCCTTTATCGTTTTACCGAAGACTTTGCTCTTTCCGAATCTGACCTGGAGTCCAAACTTGCTGAAATGATGTTTCATCCTTGTGGCGATCATCAGGAATACAGCTTTGGCTGGACTGCTCCTTTGGGCGGCAATTCCGAGCAATTAGTCCACAGTGCTAACGGTTTTTTCATGCTCTGCGCGAAAAAGGAAGAAAAAGTGCTGCCTGCGGCGGTAATCAACGAAAGCGTACAGGAACGTATTCAGGAGGTTGAGGAACAACAAGCCAGGAAACTGGCCAAAAAAGAACGCAGTGCACTGAAAGATGAGGTGATTTTTGAGTTATTACCCCGAGCCTTCAGCTTTTCCCGTAAAACCTATGCCTATATAGATCCTAAAGGCGGCTGGATAATTGTGGATGCGGCTTCCAGTAAAAAAGCGGAAGATTTACTCAGTAATTTACGTAAATGTCTGGGCAGTTTACCCGTGGTGCCTGTTAATACCATCGATACACCGGTTACGACCATGACGCAATGGCTGGTCAGCAATCAAGTCCCCAGTGATATCACCATTGAGGATGAATGCGAATTACGTTCTCCGGAGCAGGAAGGCAGCATTGTTCGTTGTAAACGTCATGATTTAAGCCTGCCGGAAATTAAAAACCATCTGGATACCGGAAAACAGGCTATTAAACTAGCCATAACCTGGGCCGACAGGTTATCTTTTATTCTGGATGAAAACCTGGCCGTTAAACGCTTACGTTTTCTCGATCTTATTCAGGACCAGGTTGCCGATATTGAAACCGATAATGATGCCGACCGATTTGATGCCGACTTTTCCATCATGTCGATGGAACTGGCAAAATTCCTTCCTCGTTTAGTGGAAATATTTGGTGGTGAAAATAAAGCATAAACCTGTTGTCGGGCTCAACATGTCTGTCAAAAGGCCTTTCTTACCGACGCACAACATCGCAGTGCTGTGTCTGGCAACATTATTATCAGTCAACAGCTCTGAGTTGCTGGCGACCAGCTATCCCTTGCCGGAAAGTCCAAATGATAGTCTGGTCGGCAATCCGGAATCGTCTTTTACTCACGTCACCGCAAAAGAAGAGGACACACTGCTGGATATAGCCAGGAATTACAATCTTGGTCAGGATGAAATAGTCCGAATCAACCCCAAGGTTGACCGCTGGATGCCCGGTCAGGATACACCGGTTAAGCTGCCCAATAACCGATTACTGCCCAATGCCCCGCGTCAGGGTCTGGTACTAAATCTGCCTGAGTTTCGGCTGTATTATTACCCGCGCGTGAAAAAAGGCCAGCCCGGTATCGTATTGACCCACCCGATCAGCATAGGCCGCGCCGACTGGGAGACGCCTTTGGGCCGTACCACTATTATTGCCAAAACCAAGGATCCGGTCTGGATACCACCACAATCGATTAAAGATGAGCACGAAGCCAAAGGCGAACCTTTACCGGATATTGTGCCCGCCGGGGAAGATAACCCTTTGGGTGCCTATGCCTTGCGTCTGGGTATTCCCGGTTATTTGATTCACGGCACCAATAAGCCTTTTGGCGTGGGCATGCGAGTGAGTCATGGCTGCATACGCATGTACCCGGAAGACATTGAAAGACTCTTTCCAGCAGTCAAACGCGGAACCTCTGTCACTATTGTCAACCAACCGATTAAAGTCGGCTGGCTGAAAAATACACTTTATATAGAAGTGCATCCTGACCTGGAGGTACCCAAAGAAGACTCGGAACAATATTATATACACCGGCTGGAGCTGGCCTTGACAAAAATTCAGGAAGCTAATGACGGCTATCTTCCGGTATTGAACGGAGCGCTATTAAGACAGGCGCTGGAACAGCAAAGTGGAGTGCCGGTTGCAATCTTTACCCGACCCAAGATATTTACAAACCATGAGAGCGTAACCAAGGATAAAAAAGCCGGTCAACCGAGCCTTTATAAATAAGTTTTTAAGGCTAAAACGCATGTCGCCCGAAATACCTTTTTCGGGCGACATGCTGAATATGTCTTAGAACCAATTATTTCATCATTGATTTTTCAAACATACGATCCAGTTTTTGTTCTGTTTGTTTTGAAGCTTCCGCCGCTTCGGCCGCTCTGGCTTCCGCAGCAGCTGCACGCGCCTCAGCCGCAGCAGCACGTGCTTCAGCTTGTTCCAGTTTTGCTTTTGCTTCCGCATCAGCATCGGCAGTTGTTGTTGATGTACTGGCACAACCAACAGCTAAAGATGCAGCAAAGACAACAACAGAAAGTTTCATTAATTTTTTCATTTGATATCCTTAAATATTTAAACAAGTTATACAAAAATGTAGCTCATCACGGCTAGTTTGCCTAGTTTTTAGCCGAGTTTCCAGTATTATTTTACTTCTACCACTGTTCCTTCGTGTACCCAGCGACTTAAGTAGTCAATTTGTCGATTAGTTAACGCTATACAACCATGCGTCCAGTTAAACATGTCATGAATACCGGGGTCGGCTTCACCCAAACCATGTATGCCTATCTGCCCACCCAAGCGAGTATTTTGCGGCGGTACCATATTGTTTTCATGTGCCTTAACTATTTTTTTATAGGTTTTTAAATTAATCAGCCCTAATTTGAGCGCTTTCCTAGCCTGTTCGGCGGTTGGATAGTTAAAACCCAAAAAGGTTCTATAGCGGCTTTGCTCATTAATCCAGCCAATTTTGTATCGCCCTAAAGGCGTTATATCATCACCTTCTGCCCGTTTAAAACCGGCTCCTTTTCGCCCAATTGCTATATGTTTCAGTATCGCGATGGTTTTTTCACCGCGTTTTATTTTAATTTTGGCGGTTTGGGTATCTACCAGTAACCAGACTTCAGCATCGGAAAAAGCAAGTGAGGAAAAACCTAACAGTAAAGCTAACAAGCAAGCTCTAATCATAAATTATCTACATTTTTTATTTATTCTGGTGTACTTTAATAACGTGAAAGCATTTCCGGCATAAAATTAACATAACCGTCTTTATGCCGCGAAACAACATAACCAGTTTAAGACGTTAACGCAATAAACGCGTTGATAAAAAGAATAACTTTCGTTAATTGTCGCACCAAGGTTAAATCATGCAAATAGTTACTGTAGAAACCAGCCCCTATTCAGACCAAAAACCAGGTACCTCCGGTTTACGCAAAAAGGTCAGTACTTTTCAACAGGCCAACTACCTGGAAAATTTTGTGCAATCCATTTTTGACAGCCTGGAACAGACGACGGGTAAAACCCTGGTACTGGGGGGTGATGGCCGCTATTTTAATCGCCAGGCTATTCAAACCATTATTAAAATTGCTGCAGCCAATGGTTTTGCCGAGCTGATTATCGGTCAGGGCGGTTTACTGTCCACTCCTGCGGCTTCCCACATCATTCGTAAATATTCGGCATTTGGCGGACTTATCCTATCAGCCAGTCATAATCCCGGCGGACCTGACGAAGATTTCGGCATTAAATACAATGTCAGTAACGGCGGTCCGGCACCGGAAAAATATACCGATGACTTTTACCGACGCAGCCAGGAAATTCAGCAATACCAAATTGCCGAGTTAGATGACGTCGATTTGGATACGATCGGCACTCAGGAAATTGACGGACTCAAGATTACCATTATCGACCCGGTGACCGATTATGCCGAGTTAATGCAATCGCTGTTTGATTTTGATTTGCTTAAAAACAGCATTGGCAGTGGTTTTATCACGCTCTGTTTTGACGCCATGCATGCCATTACCGGCCCGTATGCCAAACGAATTCTGGTCGATATACTTGGCGCCCCGGCTGATGCAGTGATAAACGCCGAACCTAAAGAGGATTTTGGCGGCGGTCACCCTGACCCCAACCTTGCCCATGCCAAAGAACTGGCCGAACAAATGTTTAAAGCCGATGCACCAACCTTTGGTGCCGCCTCCGATGGCGATGGCGACCGCAACATGATCCTGGGCAGCAACATTTTCGTTACCCCCAGTGACAGTCTGGCCATTATGGCCGCCAACGCACACTTGATTCCCGCCTATAGAAGCGGCTGTGTCGGCGTTGCCCGTTCCATGCCTACCAGCCAGGCGGTGGACCGAGTTGCCAAAAATTACAATATCCCCTGTTTTGAAACCCCAACCGGCTGGAAGTTTTTCGGTAACCTGCTCGATGCCGGTGAAATAACCCTGTGCGGTGAGGAAAGCTTCGGCACCGGTTCCGGTCATGTGCGGGAAAAAGACGGCTTATGGGCGATATTGTTCTGGCTGAATCTTGTTGCCGTCAAACGCCAGCCGGTTGCCGATATAGTTCATGAGCACTGGCAAAAATTTGGCCGTGATATTTATTGCCGTCATGATTATGAAGCGGTGGAAAATGATATTGCCAACGACATTGTCGAGCATTTGCGCGGCCAGCTAGACAGCCTGCCCAATCAAAGCTTTGGCGATTACACCGTCAGTTATGCCGATGAGTTCAGCTACCTTGACCCTATCGACGGCAGCGAAAGCCCGAACCAGGGCATCCGTATCGGCTTTAGCAACGGCTCGCGCATTGTCTTCCGTTTATCCGGCACGGGTACCGTCGGCGCCACCCTGCGTATCTATCTGGAGCGTTATGAACCTGATGCCGGTCAACACGATCAGGAAACCCAAACGGCACTGGCCGAATTAATCGAACTGGCTGAACAATTCTGCGAGGTCAAAAAACGCACCGGCAGAAACGGGCCCTGTGTCATCACTTAAGCGTATTAAATCTGTATCATTCCGTGGTGTTTATAAGCCGCGGAATGACACAAAAACATTTTTTACCTAACTTTACACGTCTGCTTTCCGAAAGGTAAAAAACAGCCCAACTTCCTTTTTATACTGACGATATTTATCACCGAATTCCAGTATCAAGCCCCGCTCTTCAAATTGAATCCCGATAAATAAATAAATGCTAAACAACAACGCCAATACCAGACGTGTCATCGACATATCGGCTGTTGACCAAATAACGACCAACAATCCCAGCATCATTGGATGTCGGCTGTATTTGTAGACCCAGTGCCGTTTAAATTCCAACGAGGTATATGGCTTGCCGGTTGCATGCAACCATGCCTGACGTAATCCGAACAATTCAAAGTGATTTGTTACCAGAGAAGTCAGTAGCACATAAACAATGCCGAAAATTGCCAGACAAAGCAGTGTCGCTCTGGCAACCTCATTTTCAATCGACCAGACCGTACCGGGCAGTGTTTGCCAGAACCACATGATCGACGCCATAATCAGCCCGGCCAGCAACACAAAAGTTGCACGCTCAAGATGTGGCGGTAAAACTGTATTCCACTTCCGTTTAAAACTTTTCCGGGCCATTATCGTATGCTGCACAGCAAATAAAAGGATCAGGAAAAAATCCACCGCCAGTGCAGCTGCCGTATTATCCACTTTTACACTCGAAAGCGAATAGGGCGCAAAGCCCAGTGCGGCAAAGAAAAACCAGAACAATGCGCCGGCGCCGACGCTATAGGATATCAAGGCATACGCCATCGCAAAGCCTCGGGAAATAAAACCTGCCTCAACATTAGAGTTTTCATTCTGTGTAGATAAACTTTCTGTACTCATCACACCCTCCGGATTAATATTTATAAACCAACTGGTCGGTTTAGCATTAATGTAAATTAAAGAGGAAAACTCTCCTCTTGCTTCTATAACGTAAATACAGAATAGTCCTGCTTTATACGTTACTTTTCCGCCAATAAAAGCATTAAATAATGCTTGAATCGAACAATGCCATCCTGCAGATAACTTTCTTTCTTGTGCGACTTGGCGGTAATTATCGAGCCTTCAATCACCGCCAGAAAATGGATACTTAATTCCCGGCCACTCACCTCCGTAATTCCACGGGCCTCAAGCGCAGGTGCAAAAATGGCTTCAATCCCTTGTTCGAACTCCGTAAACAGTTCATCAATACGTTGAATAACATTAGGATAACTATCCGCCACTTCAATGGATACCGAACCCAGTAAACAGCCATGCGCCCACAGCTCCGCACTTTTTAGCTCAATAAACTGCACAAATGATAAAGCCCGTTCGACGGGATCTTTAATATCCGCATAAGGACCGCTCGAAACTAAAGCCCAGCCTTTCAGCTCATAATCTTCCAGAGCGGCAATCGCCAATTCCTCTTTTGATTTAAACGCATGATAAAAACTACCCTTGGCAACCCCAGCGAGCTTAACGATCTCATCCACCGTTGTTGCTGAATACCCGCGACCGGTCATCAGCTGTTGCGCAGCATCTATAACTTTTTTTCTTGCACTTATTTTTTTGGTTTTCATGGAAACATAATTTAAACCGACTAGTTGGTTTAGTCAATATTTTTCTTGTATTGGGCCGATTTATTAAAATTGTCTTTTGACCAAGTAACGGCAATCAGCCGATTGGCATTTTTAAGATACCGTTAACCGTAACTATTCGGCAAAAGAACTGTAAAGCTCAGCATGGTGAACAGACCGGCAAAGGTGTTATAAAGATAATACACGGTGCAAAAAATGACTCCGCTATGTTTTGGTTACGCCGAATCAACCGGGTCTAAAGGCTAATAACAAGAGTTCTAACAAGATGAAGAAAAAATTTGAAATCACCGCTTCATTAATTTGCGGCGATCCATTGAATCTGGAAAAAGCCATCAGAGAAATACTCTCCTCTGATATTGATTATATCCATTTTGATGTGATGGACGGCGTCTGCGTACCCCGCTTTGGCCTATACCCGGAAATATTAGTGCACTTGAGAACCCTCACCGACTTGCCGGTTGATGTGCATATGATGGTGGACAATCCCGAACCGTATATTGAAACTTACGCCAAGGCCGGGGCAAACATATTTTATGTGCATGTGGAAAACAACAGAAATTTACACCGAACATTAAATTTAATTAAAGATTCAGGCATGAAACCCGGTGTCGTTCTGAATATGGCGACATCGATTCATACCTTGGATTATATACTGCAGGATATCGATTATATTATGCTAATGGCCATTAACCCTGGCATAGTCGGCCATGGCATCATAGACAGTATTTTCGACAAGATTAAGGATGTCAAAAAAGTCATTGGAAACCGGAATATAAAAATTGTCATTGACGGCGGCGTAACGCCGGACAGTTCAGCCAAAATGATCCAAGCCGGTGCGGATATTCTAGTCTGCGGCAGCTCGACTATATTCAGACCCCAGGAAGGTCCATTGCCACAAGTTACCGAAAAATATCTAGCGCATGTTAATTCTGCATTGGAAAATCAGTAATATTGTGGCTAGTTTAGAGAATGTGCTTTGCATGCAGTTTAATCTCAACCTGTAGCAGCAACTGGCCGGTTGCCCTTTATAAATAGTGTAGCTAATGCTGAATTACTTTTAATCGGGGTATAACCGCCCCGAACCCCCTATTTTAATCGCGAGCTCGTCCGCGAAGCCGAGCCACTTTCTTTTTCGCCGAAAAAAGAAAGTAGCCAAAGAAAATCGGCCCTACACCACGAAAGCCCCTCGGTAATTGCTCCTGCATTACCCTACTACACGCCATCCATGGCGCTATTGCGCTTCTCATTTTTCAGTGGGTTTGCCAGAAGGGGCTCCTGCCCCTCTGTCAAATGCTCACCTCCCTGTGAGCACCCTGCAGGCTATTCCACCGAAAAACTGCGATGCTCGGCGTGGTGTAAGGGGAATGGGTGGCGTTTAAGGCAATTTATAGGTTGGCACTGAATGAAATGAAGCTCAATATAAGAAGTCTTAATATTTGATTTCGCGTTGCTCTACTTACAGCCGTCCGTGGCGTTTATAAAAGGCGTTGATGCCGATTTTGCCTGATTGTTTTTAAGCGGATTTGGCTTGGACTTTTTTGGCTTAGCGCTTCCCGTTGGAAATTTAATCACATAATGTGATTTTTGTAAGCTTTGGCTGAGTGTTTTTTTTAACAGTGTGTGGGTCTAGTCAATACAATTTAAAAATAGTTGAGCGGTCGGCGCTGGATATGTCTGATCACATTAAGATGGTGCCGGTAACTCATGCGGGATCTGTTGTCACAGATGTGGATATTGACAGTTTAATGAGCGAAGCCATGGAAAGCGCCTTATTAAGGGAAGGGGTGTTAAATGAATCGGGTAGAGGATTGGCATTGCATTGTCATATCACAGATTATCAGGCAGGAAATGCATTTAAATTGTTTGTTTTATCAGTGGTTACGTTTTTTGGCGGCGTTAGCATGTTAATGGCGGCCAAGGGCGCTATTCACGAAATTGAAGGTTTGATCGGATCGGTGCGTTTAATTGGGTAGGAAAGCGGTTGGCGGATAAATCTTCATGAATTCTGTTTGCGTTCCCACATGAACCATGGGAACAAGGAAAGGATTTATATGTAAGCTAGGATAAAAAGTGTAAGCTGCCTGCTTACTATTAGTCTTTTTCTTCTTTGTCTTGCTGTTTTTTGCCTGTTATGAAAATAGTGGCCAAGCCTAAGAGTGTACCACCACCAAGGATTGAACCGCTGATTTCGTGCTCTGACATAATCATCCAAAAGCTGCAAAGCACTACAATCAAGCATATTAGCAGTGCGAATTTTTGTCCTCGCATTTCGGTTTTAATGGCCGCGTGTAATCCTTTAGACTCCATTTTATGGCGGTGTGCTTGTTCGTTTTCGGTAAATTTTAATAGGCGGTCGGCAAAGCCTGGCTGAACTTTTTCATAATCTGAAAGAAGTTCTCCAGGCGGCATCGGGCCAGAAAAATGCCGATGCATTTCCTGGCTAATCTTTACTGACTCAAGCTTTGGGTTTTGCTGTACTTTTCTTGCCAATACCTCAATCAATGCTTCTTCTGGTATATCCATCAACAGATCTTGCAGCGACTCCTGCGACAAATTCTCAATATCCGTTTTCTGTTCTGTGGTTAAGTTATTATCAGGATTATCATTGACACTCATCGGATTCCCTGTCTTTTTGAGTATTTTTTATATGTACATGGAGGGCTGAAGCCAAGCAGGTATTTAAATCTTGAGAGACTTTTTCCCAGTCTTTTGCTAAAGCCTCGTTAATTGAGTTGGCGTAATTAGCTTTTTTTAAATAAATTTTAAGGCTGTTTTGTGGTGCAATATTAAAACTTAAAGCGGTTTTAAATGCGTTTTCCAAGTTAGACTGGGCCTGGTAATATTGATGAGCTAAGTTATTTCTTCGTTTGTTCTTTAGTTTACTAAATTCATTAGCTAAATACTCTTTATATTGTTGAGTTACTTTTGATGCTTGTTGATCTAATTGGAAAGCCGGATCACAGGAAATTCGCAGGTGATTACGTTGAATATTATTATTGAGAGCAAGCTTTTGCAGCTTAATAGCGCGCGCTAGCTCTTCTATCTGATTGTTATTTTTATTCTTTTTTTGGTTTTTATTTTCAGAGTTTGACTTATTCATGATCTAAATTTACGGCTTTTGGGTAATTTATAAAAAAGTTGTATCAAAAGTGACTGTGCTGAAATCTAATAGGTAAATATGAACAAGTTTTTAATAGAACGCTTTCAGTATATCAGATAAATCTTCCTTGGGAATGAGAACAAACATATACAATAGGGTGAAAATTAAATTGAATAGTAGTCCGATTAGTCTTCGTGAGTTCGGTCTGTGTTCCCAAACAAAGTCAAAACGGGGGCTCAAAACGAGGTCTGCTCTTGCATTGTGCATTTTTAATATCAAAGTCTCTACTTGTTAGACTTTATTGCATTCTTCGCCAAACTACAAATTGCTTTGGCTGTTACCCTGTCCCCTTACACCACGCCGAGCATCGCAGTTTTTCGGTGGAATAGCCCGAAGGGTGCTCACAAGGATGTGAGCATTTGACAGAGGGACAGGAGTCCCTTCTGGCAAACCCACTGAAAAATAGGAAGCGCAGGAGCTGTCGTGGTGTCGGGGCGGCCTTTCTTTTGAATACTTTTCTTTGGCCGCGCAAAGAAAAGTGTTTTGGGTTCGGGGTCAACACCCCGATTAAAACATCTGGCTTTAGCCACACCTTTTAATGGCAACTATATGCCCTATCTCTACTACCTCTAAGGCTGACTACACTTTTATAGCGCTCCATTGTCTGCTAACAAAGCATAAATTTCCTCGGCCATTTTTCGGTAACCCGCTTTATTAAAATGCACCAGATCCGATTTTAAAGAAAGGCTTCGTTGCAAATCGGCAATCAAATCATCATGGAAAACCAGTTGATATTGTTCTGCAAGCTCTTCATAAATATGAGCCGAGTCTGAAAACAGGGCCTTTTTTGGAATACCAATCAGGACTATCGGTATCTCCCGGCTCTGCACTAACTCAATCATTTTCGCCAAATTAGCTTTTATATCGGCGGAACGAAAATTACGTAAAATATCATTGCCGCCCTCGATCAGAATCACAAGATTTGGATTGCTCCTATCCAACTCGGATTCCAGTCGCTTAACTCCTTCTATCGTTGTTTCACCGGGCAGCCCGGAATTAATCACATTCAGTCCGGTAAGCTCCGACAGCACTGCCGGATAACTAAATTCTTTTGACACCCCGACACCCGCAGTCAGGCTGTCGCCAAACGCTAAAATTGTTCCGTCGGGCCCAATAGGTTCCAGCTTAGGTGAACCACAACCGTGGAGCAGAAGAACCACTAAGCAACTGACAATTAAATAGCCGTATCTGTTTATTCCATTTACGATGCACACATTTTACCTGTTACAAAATCTATCAATATTAAGGAAATGATAAACAATTAATTTCAAGTTTGATATGCGGCGTTAAAAAATCTGAAAACCGATGCTATTGATGACTTCACGCTACAGCAAACAAATGCCGGTCTGACACCTGCCGTTCGATCAGCCTTGCTAAAGCCGAACAGGCTTATTCTGCCGGTGAAAACAGCTCTTTAACCTCAATTTGCCCCCATACCTTTTCTATAAAATCCGCATCCATCTTTGGCATACCATCCTTAATCCATTGCACAATAACCGCTGCGATATTGGGATAACTGATATGCAATGCTTTATCCTGATATAACCAACTTTCGATAATCCCGGCATTAATATTGTGCATAATCTGTCCATAGCCCAATTGTTCCAGCGCTGCGGCATTTGAAATCTGTTCCATTTGAGCATGTACCGGTTTTACCAGAATTTTCTTGCCCAATTGTAAGGCTTCGCTGGGCAGTTCAAAACCGGCATTACTGATCATACCGGCACAGTCATATAAGTCTTGTTGAAACCCCTCCCTGGATAACGGTTTACAACAGACGTGATCATATCGGCTGGCAACCGGATCGGGTGAGTATAGAATAAACTGGAAATCTTTGAACGGGCTAAAATATTCGATCACATCATGCTGATCTTCAAACGGCAAATAAACAATAATTTTATTCCGCTGCACCGTATCCGGAAATTCTGGGGTGGCGATAATCGGCGGTAAAATCGGCTGATTAAAATGATGCCAATGTAAACCGATACCTATATCGGCCGGGGCAAAATTCTTCATCACCCAATCGGCGACCGGGTCGCTGCCTACCCGTGGAATATTATAGTCAAAGGCATACTGATGACCGATACCTAACACCGTTTTTTTCTGCCTGCGTGCCGCCCATGACGTTACCGGCTCAAAATCGCTGATCACCAGATCATAATCGGATAAATCCAATGCCTTAACATCCTGCATAAATTGTATCGGCTTGGCCTGCAAAGCGGTTTTAAGATAATTCACCTTGCCTTTATTGATATTAAAGGTCATCCCCTGGCAATGTTTATATCCATTAAACATCTCCATATCAAAAAACTTGTCCGCCTGACGCCCGGTAAACTGGAATGTTACCTCAAAATCGGCATCGAAAAGTTCTTTCGCCATCATTCGGGCACGGGAAATATGCCCATTGCCGGTTCCCTGAACACCATAAAAAATTTTCATTGATATACTCCGAATAGCCGGCAGCTAATCCCACAACATCGCATTCTGTGATTACGATTAAGATGCCGGGAAATATTAAGCCGCTTCGGCCAGAATGGTTTTGGAACCGTTTGTACGGGTCGCCAACAGTTGGTCCCGGTCTTGCAACCAATGGATCAAAGCCAGTTCTCCGGTCTCAGATTCAACCAGTGCCGAACAGCTTTCCACCCAGTCACCGGTATTACAGTAGGTTTTACCGAATTCCATTTCGGAAATATCGGCATGATGAATATGCCCGCAAATAATGCCGTCCACATTGTGTTTGTGCGCCTCCAGACTCAACACATGCTGGTAATTGTCCATAAATTGCACAATATTTTTTACTTTGTGCTTTAAATAAGCCGACAATGACCAATACTGTTTAAAGCCCAGTAACTTTCTAATCGTGTTTAGCCAGCGGTTAACCACCAGCAGGTATTCATACAGCTCACCGCCGATATAGGCCAGACTGCGGTTATGACAAACGATACTGTCGAATTCATCGCCGTGCATTACCAATAACCGCCTGCCGTCTTTTTTTTGGTAAATATCTTTCAGCTTAATTTCCACACCGTTAAACAGCATACCGTCATGTTTCCTGAACTGCTCATCATGATTGCCGGGGATATAAACAACCCGCATCCCCATTTTCGCCTTATCAATCACCAACTGGACAATATCACTGTGCAATACCGGCCAGTAAAATCCCGATTTCATATTCCAGCTCCATAGATCAATGATATCGCCGACCAGGTATAAAGTTTCGCAATCCACATGGCTCAGGAAATCATGTAACGAGTCGGCTTTACAGCCTTTAGTGCCCAGATGTGTATCTGAAATCCAAACAGTTCGATATTTAACAGTCATTATCTTTTCTCCCATATTTTGTAGAAAAAATAACAGCGGTTTATGACAGAAAAATAAAGAAATAATTAAATTACAATGACATACCGATGACAAATGTATTACACCTATGAACGGTTTACAGTTTGCGCTGTCTTAATCAGCTTGCTAAAGATTTCCCATGCCACATAACAGTCCGCACATAATTCAAAACTGAATAATTTTCCGTATAACCATCAACTGGGTATTACTTCCTTCAGTAAACTAAAAATCTTTCATTGTTCTGTCATGGATTAGTAATTGTTTTGTCATATCAATAACTTAAGCTGATTATGACTCAGGAAATAATGCTTAATTAAATTTTCCCTAATGTCGCTCTATTTTTTAGACAACTAATGGTGAAATCCATGAACAAAACGATAATGACTGGTTTAATGATGTCAGCCTTGGTCTTCAGCGGCCAGGTAAATGCCGATAAAAACAGTGAGACAGGTCCTTTCGGTTTTCAGCCGATTTTAGAATCAGCCGACAGTTCTGAGTGGAGCCCCGAACGCCCCTGGAAACTTCCGCTTGGTTTTACTCAGTCTGTTGTATCTGATGAGACTGCGCTGAATATTTATGCGGATCGAAACGATTGGCATGATATGAACACGGTTAACGAAACGGGCAAGCAGGCAGGAAACTTTCTGTATCGTACGCATGAGTTGCGCAGTCCGGACAATCAGCCCGAAGGAGGCAGTGTTTCAGTTGTAGATTTATCCACCGGTGAAACATTATTGCTGGCTCAGGACCCAAGCTTTGACGCCCTCGATGGAATTCGCTGGACACCTTGGCAAAGCATCGTTTTTGCCGAAGAAAAAACCAATGGCCGCTTGTTCGAACTGGTTTTGAATGAAGACATGATTTCCGGAGTCGTATATGAGAGGCCTGCAGTAGGTTTGATGGCGCACGAGGGTATTGATATTGGTTCTGACGGCTCAATCTACGTCGTTGATGAACATCGCGGCCAGTCCTCCGGTTGTCTTGATGCAGAAGGCAATGAACTTACACCTTGCGGTGGTGGAATATACAAGTTCGTACCCAATCAATATGGTGACCTGAGTTCCGGTAATTTATATGCCTTAAAAGTGACGGGGGAAGACGGCGTGGGACTTGGCGAGTGGGTCGGTCCGATTGACCCGGACAATGTACGTTTATCCGGCGCCGAGGCAGGTGCTACCAGCTATCAGCGTCCGGAAGACCTGGAAATCATCGATGATACGCTATATGTAGCAATTACCGAAGGCTCCAGAGATGAAAATGACGATCAGAAATATGATGGTCGTGTTATCGCCATCAATCTGGACACCATGCAAGTGAGCAATTTCGTTAAACCGGGTAAGAATGTTGCCGTTGAAATCGGCAAACCGGGCGATGACTTATTCCATACCGGTTTTGATAATCCCGATAACCTTGCAGAAACACCGGATGGTAAGCTAGTTATTATTGAAGATAATACGCCGTCGGATATCTGGATTGCCGGTAAAGATCATGACCAGGACGGGTCTGCGGATGCCGTTTGGCTGTTTGGCTCACTCACAGACCCTAAAGCTGAAGGCACTGGCATTTATTTTGGCAAGGACCCCAATACCATGTTCGTCAATATACAACACTCTGCTGAAGATGACGGTGATGCGACTTGGGCAATTAGGAAAAATCGCAAAAAAGAAAGTCAATAATTTAAATCCAGGGGTAATGTTATTTCAACATTACCCTTGTTTTACTCTATTCCACATCGACCACCAATCATCACTCATTTTTCTGCACAATTCGATAGGCTTTCCAGAGTTGGTCAAAAGCCTAACATTCATTGATGTTTAAATTCGTTTGTCTTGATTTCAAACGGCTCAACCTACTGTTCCGTCTTTTTCCGCCAATTTATCGCTCTGTCAGTTGACATAACTTTTCCTAACAAATAAACTCAGCAGAATTAACGTATCAATTTGACAGCTGCAGTGCGATATACCTAACGGTCAACTGATTTCGTTTTATACACTGACTCCATACTTGCCTTGCAGCTTTTTGATTATGGTAATAAGGCATACCCATCAACCCCCATAAGATTCAGTGACACCACGCACTTGGGCTGAGGAATTAGGATTTAAAAAGGATAGTTAAATGAAATTGAAAAAATTTAGTTTGTGTGCCGCATTATTTTTAATTGGAATATCTTTTAACGTTTCGGCAACCGAAATTACTAAAATTGCTGTTCTTAATTTTGAATTGAATGATATTACATCATTACCAAATACCTCTGATGAATTAAAACGCACCGCATCGTTTAAACCGATACTTGAAAAAACATTAAATAACGCTGGTGAATATCAAATTATTCAAATATCAGAAAAAGAATACAATGCTGCAAACGCTGGCATAGGTTACCTTTATAAATTCCATGAAAAGGCGGCGCTTCTAGCTGAAAAATCCGGTGCCGACTGGATAATTGTCGGGCAACACAGTAAACCAAGTTTTCTATTTTCATATCTTATGGCAAATTTGATTAATACAAAAACCGGAAAGCTTGTGGCCCATTATGATGTTGAGCTAAAAGGCAACCATAGAAAAGTAACTGAACATGGAATTAATGCTCTTGTTAAAAAAGTTGAACAAACAATAAGGAAATACAGACCTTAACATAAACCCGTAACTCCTTCGCATCTGCGGCTCACCACACTTTTTTTCCACCCAACGACGGCAAAGTACCGGGATTGGTTGTTGTCGGCCTTTGTTTGAATTCTTTTCTTTCTCCTTGTATAAACACAAAAGTTAGGGTGGGCATAAAGGATCGGCCCTTGATCGGAACAGCTTATCTGTTTTGCAAAATATAATATCCGATTAAACCCTGTATTCCTGTAACCCCTAAAAAAAATATTAGCAGCTGAATTATTGGCTTTCAAGAACTCTGACTCTTGAGCTTCGACGATGCCAGCAAATCTTGAGAAAAGATTAAAACCAAATATACCCATTCTCTTTTGATCTTTTTTATTCTTTTAATGCTAAAAAATATTTTATTCAGGAACGGCCGATACCCTGCTTCAAGGACATAGTAATCCCACCACAGATTCTGGAATGCTATAATCAATACCAAACAGGTAGGGATAGCAACTTAAATGTCAGCGATAATTAGCAAAAAGATCACCATGTGGTTACCTATATGCACAACGCTAATGGTGATATCATTCGCTTTCTATCTCCATGCTGATTACAAAATCATCAAGGCAAACAGGACCCATCATGAGTCAGTTGTTCTTTCTGATACCCTACGACAGTCATCCGATGACCTGACTCGAATGGTTCGTACCTATGTAGTCACCAAAAATCCTCGTTACAAACAGCATTTTCAGGAAATTCTTGATATCAGGAACGGGATAAAACCACGCCCTGACGAAATGGGAGCGATTTATTGGGATTTGGTTCTCGATGATGATAAACGCCCGGTTTCAGCGAATAAGAAAACCGCTTTATTGGAATTGATGCAGCAAGCAGGTTTTACTTCAGAGGAATTTTCACTTCTCGATCAAGCCAAACAGGCATCAGACAAGTTAACAGAGATTGAATTTGCGGCCATGGCCTTGGTCGAAAAAGATCCATTGAAGGATCAGGATCATTTGCAAGCAATCTACATGCTCCATAATGCTGATTATCATAAATATAAGGCTGGGATCATGCTGCCTATATCCCGCTTTCAGTCCATAGTTCAACAAAGAACTCAAGCAATGATTGTTGATGCAGAACAATATGCGCTAGTTAGTCGGATCTTGTTTATCCTATTCGTAATCTTGACGACTTATTTGCTTTGGCAGCTTGTCCTGACAAAAAGAAACGAAACCAGAATTCTATCTGAAATCGTGGACAAGAAAACTAAAGACCTTCTATTGACCAATGATAAACTTCAATCGAGCGAAGCGCGCTTTCGCACCTTGTTCGAGAGCAGCGGCGACGCCATTATGCTGTTGGATGATACGGGGTTTGTCGATTGCAATGAGACTGCACTGAAACTGTTTGGCATCCAAGATAGATTGGCTTTTATAGGACACCATCCCTCGGATTTGTCCCCCCCGAAACAACCCGATGGCAGGGATTCACATGAGGCTGCACAAAATCACATCGAACAGGCCTTTAGAGAGGGCTCGACCATGTTCGAATGGATACATTGGCGGACCGATACACATAAACCCTTTCCGACCGAGGTATTGCTTAATGCCTTCAAAAGTGAAGAACATCTTATCCAGGGAGTAGTGCGCGATATCTCCAAGCGCAAAGAACAGGAGTTGGCACTACAGGAAAGTCAAGCTCAATTCCAGCGTCTGGTGGACGATATCGGCGACGAGTATGTAGTTTTCAGCTATCGTGCCGACACCAGTGTGCTGAATTATGTCAGCGGCGGCATCAAGGCCGTTTTTGGTCTGGATAAAGAGCAGGTGATTGATAGACCTTGGCTAGACGTGGTTGATTGGATGGAAGAGGACCTCCCTTATGCGCTTTCCCAGCTTGCCGCCATGGTTAACCGCGAGAAGGATGTTGCAGATATAGAAATGCGCTTTACCCATCCTTGCGGTGAATTACGCACTATCCAAGTCGTTCAACATACGAGATGGGTTGCTGAGGATGAACCACCCTTCATCGAAGGTATAGTGCAAAATATCACCGAAAAGAAGAAGGCTGAGGCAGAATTAGTCAAGGCTCGCGAGGATGCCGAGGAAGCCAGTCGCGCAAAAAGTGATTTTGTCGCCAACATGAGCCATGAAATCCGCACGCCGATGACCGCGGTCATCGGCATGACGGAATTGGCTTTAAAAACAGACCTGGATAGAAAGCAACGCAACTACATTGACAAAGCTTATCGCTCTGCAAAAGGTTTACTGGGCATTATCAATGACATTCTCGACTTCTCAAAAATAGAGGCCGGAAAACTGGATATGGAATACAAACCCTTCCGCCTTGAAGATGTGATTGAGAATCTTGCCAGCGTTTTTGGCATGAAGGCGGAAGAGAAAACCATAGAGCTGATGTTCGACATCCGGCCGGATGTGCCCGTCTGCCTGATAGGCGACGCAATGCGCCTGCATCAAGTGCTGACCAACCTGTGTAATAACGCGCTAAAGTTTACCGATACGGGTGGCGATATTCTGGTCACTGTAAAGCATGAGACGCTTGACAACGATGACAAAGTCAAACTGCATTTCTCGGTGTCTGATACCGGAATCGGCATCAGCGAGGAACAACAGGCCCATTTATTCCATGCCTTTACCCAGGCGGATGTTTCAACGACCCGTAAATATGGCGGCACCGGTCTTGGACTGGTTATTTGTCGGCGTCTGGTTACGATGATGGGAGGGGATATCTGGCTGGAAAGCACAGTGGGCGAAGGATCGACCTTCCATTTCACCGTAGTCTTGGGTCAGGATACCCGTGCCTTGCCGCGGCGCTCATTGTATGGGCCTAAGCCTATCGATTTTTATTGCCGTCATGCCCTGGTGGTTGATGACCATTCTACTGCGCGTGAAATTATCACCGCCATGCTGAATGATTTAGGCATTGAGGCTGACCCTGTAGAATCCGCTGAGAAGGCGATAAGCAAAATCCTCGCTGCCGATGACGGACATAACCCTTACGATTTGGTTGTTACGGACTGGGTGATGCCCGGTATGGACGGCATCGAGTTAGTTGCCGCCATCCAACACAAACTAGACCTCAGGCAGCAACCCGCCGTTATCATGATAACGGCCCATGGTATTGATGTGGCTCAAAACCAAGCCGCTGATATCGACGTGGCCGAATTTATCACAAAGCCGGTTACAGCATCCACTTTACTGCATGCGATCATGGATTCAGCGAAGAAAAAAATACCCCCTGCTGAAGTGTCGAACAAGCGCGCTAACCTTGATATGAATGATACCCTTAAATCTCTGCAAGGCGCAAAAATACTATTGGTTGAGGATAACGAAATCAACCAGGAGCTGGTGCAGGAACTACTAAGAGCTAACGGTATGTCAGTATCGGTGGCAGGGAATGGACAGGAAGCATTGGACAAACTGTCTCAGTCTACCTTTGATGGCGTACTAATGGATTGCCAAATGCCGATTATGGATGGATATGAAACAACGCGGCAGATACGGAAGCAGACTATTTTCAAGGACCTGCCTGTGATTGCTCTGACTGCGAATGCGATGGTCGAGGAGCGTGAGTTGGTATTATCAGCAGGTATGAATGATTACATTGCGAAACCGATAAATGTCGATGAGATGTTGGTTACAATGGCTAAATGGATCAAAGTATTTGGTCAAGAAGATCTGAAACATGTAGAGAAAAAGTCGGATAATCTTGAAAACCTGCCGGGCATTGATATAAAGGCCGGGCTGGAAACCGTCTTGGACGATAGCCAGCTTTATCGTCAGTTACTTGTCAAATTCCGTGAAGGACAGAGTGATTCCGAATCTGAGTTACGTCATGCGCAAGCAAATAACGATTTGGAAACAATGGAAAAGATAGCTCATACCCTTAAAGGAGTCGCTGGAAACCTTGGTATGAAAGACCTTTATCACGCTGCTCTGGAATTGAATGCCGCTTGCAAAGCTCATTCGGATGATGTGGAAATAAGGCTCCAAAAAACAATCGAAAAGCTGCAAATTGTGCTAGACGGTTTGACTGCTATTTCAATACCTACGGAGGAGCCAGATGGGAAATGAGCATAAGAGGCAAGAGTTGTTTATCTTTTTAGAATGCTAAACCTTTGATGCCTTGATCTTTAATTAATATACCGCCCCTTGTTTTAATTGCAAGACCCTGCACTATTAAAATAAACCTCTTAAAGCTCAAGCAAATTAGTTGTATAAGCGATACTGCTAGCCAGTATCGACTAACCACTTGCATTGACTACAGGGTTAAACAATTATGGCGGAATGCACTTTGTTGTCCACCCTAGTGTACTACAACGTACAGGGACTGCCTGAACAGGCTTGGTTTCGAATAGTTTTCTTTCAACTTGTAAGGGCAAAGAAGTTAGGGCAGCCATAAGGGATAAACCCTTTGCACCGGTACATC
Source organism: Methylococcaceae bacterium (assembly GCA_050303415.1). Lineage (GTDB taxonomy): Bacteria > Pseudomonadota > Gammaproteobacteria > Methylococcales > Methylomonadaceae > JBNLBS01. The sequence continues at coordinate 111,394 of JBNLBS010000002.1, forward strand.
TAATCATTTTGCAAAAGACACTATCTGTTTAAATCCGTGTAATCCGCGGCGAAACTTAAGATCAGGTAGCTATTAACCGCCCAGCTCCATCACCATGACATCGATGCCGTTTTGTCTTAACCGGGATTTAAGCGTATTAACACTGGACATACGACTGTAGGGCCCCATTTTTACCCGATGCCAGGTGACGGCACCGACTTTGGCTTTTTCCACTCTGGATTCAATACCCATTAACGCCAAACGGGCTCTTAATTTGTCAGCTTCGGAGAAATCTCTGAACGAGCCGGCCTGCAGCAGGTATTTGCTGGATTTAGCCTTGCCGACGCTTTCTTCCCGGGTTCGGGTTTTTTGCTCGTAATCCGGCACCACGACTTCTTTTTCCGGCAGGATGGTGTAGAAATCAAACCTGGGTTCCTCCGACTGTTGTTTTGCTTTGGCCGGGGTTTTCTTTTTAACCTTTACCGTGGTTGCTGCCTTTTTCTGTGCAACTGGTTTTGGACCGGTTTTATCTGTGCCACTGTCACGTAAAAACAGTAAAAATGCGACAAACATAGCGATCACGACCACAACCATCAGCCATTTCCACCAGGCAACTCCCTGGTTTTGGCGGCTGTTGCGACGGATGCCGGTCCTACTGTGAGCTCTATGTTTGTAATCTCTTGGCATTTTACATTGTTTCAGGTGCGTTTATTTTTATTAGCCCCAAGCCGTTTGCCAACACGTGTCTGACTGCATCGATTAAATTTAATCGGGCGTTTCTTAACGCGGCATCATCAACCAAAAATTGATGGGCATTGTAATAGGTATGGAATTGATTGGCCAAATCACGCAAATATTGAATCAACTGATGTGGCTCATGTTGCAAGGCGGCTTTTTCCAGAACTTCCGGATAACGCGCCAACGTATTAACCAAGTCTATCTCATGCTCTTCGGTCAGTTTATTCAGATTATCCATACCCAACACCAATTCTCTGGTCAAGGATTTTTCATCCAGCTGACGAAAAACGCTGCACACCCTGGCATGAGCATACTGAACATAAAACACGGGATTTTCATTGGTTTTTGATGTTGCCAGTTTTAAGTCAAAATCCATATGCTGTTCCGACCGGCGCATGACATAGAAAAAACGTGCCGCATCTTTACCCACTTCATCACGCAATTGCCTTAATGTGACAAATTCGCCGGAGCGGGTGGACATTTGTACTTTTTCCTCACCGCGATAAAGTACGGCGAATTGTACCAGCAGTACTTTTAATTTGCCCTCATCCGCGCCTAAGGCCTGCATAGCCGCTTTGACTCTTGGGATGTAACCATGGTGATCAGCCCCCCAGACATTGATGATTTCATCAAAGCCGCGATCCAGCTTATTCATATGATAAGCAATATCTGAGGCAAAATAAGTGGTCTGGCCGTTTTCACGCACCACTACCCGGTCTTTTTCATCACCTAATCGACTGGAGGCAAACCAGGTGGCGCCGTCTTTTTCATACAGATAATCGGTTTCACGCAAACGCTCCATGCACTCGTGCACTGCACCGCTGTCCATCAACTGGCGCTCGGAAAACCATTCCTGATAAGGAACGCCAAAGCCTTCCAGATCGTCCTTGATATCGCTCAGAATGTCATTTAATCCGGCCTGAAAAAAATCTCTGTATTGTGTTGGTCCCAGTAGCGTTTTAGCGCGCTCGATCAAGGCATCAATATGCTCTTCTTTATCACCGCCTTGTGCCTCATCGGCTGGGATATCTTCCAACACCAGTTCAGCCGGACGACGATAATCATCATTCTCGTTTTTATGAATTTCCCAGGCAATTTCACGGATATATTCACCGCGATATCCATTACTGGGAAAAGGCACCACCTCACCGCATTCTTCCAGATAGCGCAGCCAGATACTGGTGGCCAGTATATCCATCTGCCGTCCGGCATCATTGACATAATATTCCCGGTGCACGTCAAACCCGACGGCTTCCAGCAAGTCTGCCACTACCGAACCATAGGCAGCACCACGACCATGACCGACATGTAACGGCCCGGTCGGATTGGCGGACACAAATTCAACCTGAACTCGTTTACCTTCCCCTACCTGACTTAAACCAAAAGTACGGCCTAGTTTATGTATCTGATTAATAACCTGATACTGACTGTCTGGGTTAATAAAAAAATTAATAAAACCGGGGCCCGCGATTGCAACTTCTGTGACTGCATTATCTTCAGGTAACGCAGCAACAATTTTTTCCGCCAGCTGCCGGGGATTTGATTTTGCCGGCTTGGCCAGCATCATGGCCAGATTGGTGGCAAAATCACCATGCTGTTTGTCGCGGGTTCTGTCAATATTTATGTTCGGGCTCAGCTCCCGATCCAGGGTGCCCTCTTGTTTAAGAACATCAACAGCCTGTTGAAGAAGGGCTTGTAGCTTTTGTTTCATTGATAATTTAATGACCTTAAATCAAAATTTCGGCTATTATCCCTGAAAGCAGAATGATTATCCAATCCCGTTCGCCAATACCTTATAAAATCAGGCGCTAGCGGTTAATCTCTAGTCATTTTTATCGATTTAATAGAGATCAACCGGGTCGACATCCAATGACCAGCGTACTTTTTTAGCCTGCTTTAGTGCTTCAATTTTAAGTATCAGTTCAGTTAGTAGCGCATGCAAATCTTTTCGACTTTGACTCTGCAATAATAACTGATAGCGAAAACGACCCGCCCGTTTGGGCATAGGCGCTGGCACGGGGCCTAAAATTAATACCTTATCCGTTGCCATCGATTCAATTAACTGGGTCAGTTGCTGTAAAAACTCCCTGGCCGGTTCGATTTTTATACTAACCACTCTTAATAAGGCTTGATGGCTATAAGGTGGCAGTCCTGCCTGTTCCCGTTCCTGTAAAGCCATTTTGGCAAAGCTGCTGTAACCGTGTGCAATCAATGTAGTCAATAAGGGATGCTCCGGTTGCCGGGTTTGCAGAATTACCCGTCCCCGCTTTTGAGCCCGTCCGGCTCGCCCGGCCACCTGCACAATCATTTGCGCCAAACGTTCCTGGGCATGAAAGTCGATACTGAATAAACCACTGTCCACATCCAAGATAGCCACTAAGGTTACCTCTGGAAAATGATGGCCTTTAGCCAGTAATTGCGTGCCCAGAATAATATCAACCTGCCCTTCATTGATCTGTTGCAGGTATTTTTCCAAGGTTCCCTTACGCTGCGTGGTATCTTTATCCAACCGCACGATACGTTTATCAGCATAAAATTTTTCCAACACCTTTTCCACCCGCTCAGTGCCCAACCCCAGCGGCGTTAACTCGCCGGTTTTACAGCCGGGGCAGACTTTTATCAGCGGCTGCTCGCGGGTGCAATGATGGCAACGCAACAGACCTTCATCATAATGTATCACCATATTGGCGTCACAACGCTGACAACGCGCAACCCAGCCGCAGCTATGACAGATTAAGGTCGGCGCAAAGCCTCTACGGTTTAAAAACAGCAACACCTGCTCCCCCCGGTTTAAGGTCTTGCCGATTTCCTGCAGCAGGATCTCAGACAGACCTTCCTGCATCCGTTGATTTCTGATGTCCAGTAATTTTAAAACCGGCTCCTGGGCCTGCCCTGCCCTTTTCGGTAATTGCAATAACTGATAACGCTGCTGATTGACATTATGTAGGCTTTCCAGCGATGGCGTGGCTGTCCCCAGTATTACCGGTACATTCAGCATTTTACTGCGTACCACTGCTACATCTCGTGCGGAAAAACGAAATCCTTCCTGTTGTTTGAACGAGCTGTCATGCTCTTCATCCAGAATAATCAGCCCTGGATTTTTTAACGGCGTAAATAAGGCCGAACGGGTACCCAATAAAATAGCACTGCGTCCCTGTTGCATTTTAAGCCAGGCGGATTGGCGCTGATTATCGGTTAATTTTGAATGTGACAGGGCAATACTGACATTGAACCGCTGTTGAAAGCGTTGTTCCAATTGGGGCGTTAAGGTAATTTCCGGCAACAAAACCAAGACCTGTTGGTCTTTAGCCAACACGGATTGAATACACTGCATGTAGACTTCTGTTTTACCGCTCCCCGTCACACCTTGCAATAAAAACACCGCAAACTGGCCCAGACTTTGACGGATTTGTTCAATAGCATGCTGTTGATGCGGATTTGCCGCAATCACATCGTTGCTATCGACTGGCGCCCGGGTGGACAACTCTATCTCGATATCCGGTTCAATCAATTGTTTGTTAAGCAATTGCTTAACAGTGGGGCGCCAGTTTTCGGTCCAAATATTTAATTCCGACTCTGACAAACTGCCGGGATGTTGTTTAAATTTTTCCAGCACCACCTGTTGCCTGGGCGCTCGCTTTAATTTCTCACAGTCTATTGTCTGACCCAGTTCGGTCAGCCGGTATTTTTGTTCAGCCTGGATAACGGCCGGCTTACCTTGCCTTAATGCGACCGGAAAAGCGGCATTGAATACTTCACCCAAGGCATGGTGATAATATTGGCTCAGCCAATGCAACAGTTTAATATCAACCGCAGTTAGTAGCGATTCGCTATCTATAACCTGTTCAACCCGTTTTAATTTTTCCAGGGCTATGTCACTTTTTTGACTAACTGCAATTAAATACCCTGTTTTACTGGATCTGGCAAATGGGACTTTTAGCCGGACTCCCGGCTTGATTGTGGTCAAATCACAGTTTTTCGGTGCTAAATAATCAAATAAACGATTAACCGGCAATGGCACCGCCACTTTAAAAATACATTCCGTTTTACCGTTTAACTTAGCCATTGTTATTAATTCTTTTTTGATAAAAATAAGCTAAGTGCTTATCTGATTTGATGTATTTGAGTTACCCACAAAAACTGTGGATAACTTTGTGGACTAGTCAATTTTTTGCGCCTTGAGCTAACGCCTTATCTATGTTTAAGTTAAATTGTATTTTTTTTATACAATTTAACTTAATACTTATTAATCATATGGTTATATTAATTTTATTGATAATAGAATTAACTTCGCAGGCTAAAGTGACGTAGTTTGTTCGCTAGCATAATTTATTACCCTTCAATTGTGAGTAACTTCACTATTACATTAATTTAGCGGGTTCTAATCCGGTTTAACAAACCTAATGGTCATCCGGTCACTTTCTCCTATGGCCAGATATTTTTCCTTATCCTGCGCCCCTAGTCTTAATGTCGGCGGCAAGGTCCAAACGCCTTCAGGATGATCGGTATTATCTTTTGGATTGGCATTAATTTCTGATTTGGCTAAAAAATTAAATCCTGCATTTCTGGCCAGGGAAATGACATAATCTTCTGACACGTAGCCTGATTTAGCTTCCGGATCCTGTTCGCCCATACTGCTGTTTCTGTGTTCAACCACGCCTAAAATACCGCCGGGCTTTAGCGCATTGTACATTGCCTTAAACACACTGGCGGCATGACCTGATTTCATCCAGTTGTGCACATTACGAAAAGTTAACACCCTGTCCACTGAATTTTCCGGGGCAATCTGCATATGTTGCAATGGTTGTAAAACCGTGAGTTTAATATTGCCATAGATATCCGGCCGCTTTTCCGTCTTGGCTAAAAATTTAGCCAAACTGGTTTTGAAATATGGCACGTCGGTATCAGCGGAAAAATGTGCCGCAAATAATTGCCCGTTATCTTTTAAATAAGGCGCCAGGATCTCGGTATACCAACCCTCGCCGCCCGGCCATATTTCAACTACTGACATATCAGCCTGAACATCAAAAAATGCCAAGGTCTGTTCCGGATGTCTATAGACATCCCGCGCTTTATTTTCGACTGAACGGTGAGAACCTTCTATCGCCTGTTTCATCAAACCAGCTGAATCCACAGCCAGGGCCATATTTGCAAAAGCGAACATCAGGGTAAACGGTATTATTTTTTTCATTTGCTTCTCTTGTTATTCCGCATAATTCAACGGATTCCAGATTTGTAACAGACTCATCGTCGCAAGTAATAAAAAGGCCACCAAGGTCCAGGCGGGAATACTTAAACCCAGAAAAGTCCATAATACATCAGCGCATTCGCCAGTACCGCTCAGCATTAACTTAAGGGTATCCATCAACGGAAAATTTTCAAAGACATATTCCAGTCCCGGTCCGCATTCCGGCACTTTATCCGGCGGTAAATTCTGTATCCAGACATGTCGGGTTGAAATCCCGGCTCCGGCCAATGCTATTACGGCGGCAGATATCGCATACACTTTCAAACCGATCTGCTTCGGACCATGAATGGCTGCCAGCAAAAACACCAAACCGGTTGCTAATATGGCAATCCGCTGCGAAATGCATAACGGGCAAGGCTCCAATTCTTCAACAAACTGAAAATAAGCCCCTGTCGCCAGCATTAAAAAACAGCTTAAAAAGCCTATTAAAAACCAGATTCTTGAACTAAATATCATCTTGCTCTTCTGCCTCAACTTGTTTTTTAAAATTTCTTATTTCCCTTGACGGGCCGAGAACCACCAGGGTATCACCGGCATCCAGATTATGATCCTTTTCACCGACAACAAAATGCAGTTCTTCACCTAATTCCTTATCCACTACAGCAATAAGAATTAAATTATATCTTTGGTTCAATTCTAATTCACTCGCACGGGTATTTTCCAGTGACGAACCTGGGGTTATCTCTATTTGTGCAATATTCAGGTCATGTCGCCCGAATACTGTATGGTCCAGAATGTTGGTAATTTCCGGTTTTTTAACCAGCTCATGAATCTTTCGACCGCAAATTTCATACGGATCGATAATTTTATTGGCGCCGGCAGCCAATAATTTTTCCGCTGCGCCCTGGTTCTCCACTATTGAGATAATATTCAGGTTTTTATCAATGGCCCGTGCCGAAATGGTTAAAAACACATTTTCACAATCCTCTTCAAAAAAACAGAACAAGGTTTCTATTTCGCCGCCTATGCCAATGGCCTTTAAGTCCTCATCATTTCGATAATCAATAGAAACCACGTTCAGGCCATTCTCCTGCGCCCTGATAATGGCCTCCTCATCCTGCTCAACCAATAACACATCGCAATTTTTAGCGGCCAAGCGAGTCACTGCATCATATGACAGGTTGTTATAACCGAACAACGCTATTTTGCTCATTTTGCCGACCTCACCTTCAAGCGGCTGGTTTCAATTTGATCGCGTAGATGATCAATACTGTATTCCCGCCCCAAAACCACCAGAATATCTTGAGCCTGTATTATAAAATGGGGCGCCGGATTAAAATAAAAATGCTGATTTTGCACTTTATATCGGTTTTTGTGTTTTTGATGAACCGGGTTTGAACTGATCACTCCGACCAGGGTTAGCTTTCTGTCGACAAAATTGACCATACCAATATTTTTGCCCTCTATTAAACAACCCGGCTGAATCACAACGGTTTCCATCAGCACCTGTTTTTCTTCCCGTAAAATACCCAGAATAGCCTCAAAAGCCACCGGCTCACCAATATATTCCGCTGCCAGCAAACCCGCTATTTCAAACGGTTGTATGACAAAATCAGCCCCGGCCTGATAAAGCTTTTTTACGTTTTCTTTTCGATTGGCCCTGGAAATAATATGAATATCCGCATTCAGGTAGCGGCCGGACAGCGTAATATAAACATTGGCCACATCATTTCCTGTGGTACATAGAACCGCTGTTGCGCCACGATTAATACCGGCATTTTCCAGCACTTCATTTTTGCTGGCATCATCATGAATCGCCAAAATCCCTTTGCGTTTGGCTGTTACAATAGCCTCTACATTTTTATCGATAACGATATAGTTCTCTTGGTCCTTGTCAAGTTGTCGTGCAATTTCCTGCCCGACCCTGCCAAAACCACAGATAATAATATAGTTTTTATAACGCTCTAATTCGGCATAGGTACGGTTTTCCCGCAGGACATGCATTTTATCCTGAAAAGCCGCCACGATGATGGAAGTAAAGAACGACAACACACCCAAACCGGTTATGATCAACGCCACCGTGACCAGACGTCCACCTACGGTTTGCGGGGTAATATCACCATAACCGACAGTGGATATGGTGACGATGGCCCAATAAAAAGCATCATATAAATGCCGAAGCTGGCCGCCATTGGGTTTGTTTTCGAACAAATAAATTGCCGTACTGCCGATAAAAATCAAAAAACCCAAAAAAATAAGCAGGGTATACAGTTCAAAACGCTTGCTTGATAAGACATCGACAAAGACTTTCATACTGTCCGAATAACGGAACAATTTGAATAAACGGAAAATAAGAAATATTCGTAAAATTCTTAACGGCCTGTAACTGGGTAAAATGGCCAGCAAATCGATCAATGCAAAAGGCGAAAATATATACTCCAGTTTTTTAACTACAATCTGTTTAATAACCAATGACGCTGAAAACCGAATATTCAGGTATTCTGTTTTTTCAAAATGTTCAATTATTATTTTATGGCTATCACTCGCCAACCAGGCGCGCAGTAAATATTCAATTATAAAAACGCAGACGACAAAGTTTTCAAAATAAATGCCCAAGTTACCCAATTCACCGCCCACTTCGTAGATCAGCAAAAACACGCTCATCATGACCAGGCAAATCATAAACAGATCAAAATACGATTTATAACGGCTTTCTGGATTTTCCAACAGATTATAAAAAAACAACTTGGTTTTACTATATGTCGAGGATGTTTTTAAAGAATAGGCAAAGTAGACGAGTAATCTGGCAAACATAGGCGTTTTAAAATTTCCTTTTTTGATTTAACTGCAATATTAATCTGTTTTTAAAACGCAAGACAATAAATCTATTTGCTTTAACAATACTGTTCTATAGCCTATTTTTTCAATTAACAATAGAGGACATTAAATATAAAGGTAATATTGACTCAAAACAAAAAGCTTATAAAAATTAATGTTTTTTATTTGTCCTTAATCTATTTACTAGGTAAACTTAAAAAACAATTAAATAACTAGTTCAAAAATTGAGGCCTTTATCATGGAGTCCATACACTGCCCGTCATGTGGTGCTGAGGCGCCGGTCAATATAAAACATTGCAAACTGATGGCCTGCGCCTATTGCAACTCCACTCTGTTATTTAATGACGAAGGTGTTAAGCATATAGGCGATCAATCTACTCTTGTTGAAATACCCTCTATTTTTAAACTGGGTCAGTCCTTCCAATATCGCACCATGTCTTTTACCCCGTATGGTCGGGTGCAATTCGACTATGGCGATGGTATTTGGGAAGAATGGTGGGTACTTAACAGCTCAAACCAGGGTAAATGGATCAGTGTCGATGAAGGAGATATCGCCATCGAGACACCGGCCAGCTTTTCTGTATCCGAGATCAACTCAATTCCACCTTATAAACAGCTGACTATAGGACAAAAAATAACCTTGGGCGGCTTGGATTTAACGGTAACTGAAAAAGACTCATCAACCTGTATCGGCGTGGAAGGCCAACTGCCGGAAGTTATTTTACCGGGCGATACATTCGATTATGCTCATTTATCTAGCGACAAAGGAGCCTTATTAACCGTTGAGTTTTTTGGTAAGGAGGTTAATGTCTTTCAAGGTAACTGGATAGATCCGTTTGAATTAATCCCGGTTTGACCGGGCTAGATACCATACTGTTTCCGTTTGCGCCAAAACGTGGCCCGGCTCATGCCTAATAGCTCGGCAGCACGATTCACTTTACCGTTTGCCTGGTTTAACGCCTGTTCAATAGCCAGTTTTTCATCGTAAATGGGAGCCTCCTGTGTCAAGGTTTCATTAACGACTATCTGGGTTGCCGTCTGCTCCCTGAATTCCGGAGGCAGCTCCGACAAATGCAAAACGTCACCGCTACCAACTACAAAGGCATATTCCAATACATTTTGCAGCTCGCGAATATTTCCCGGCCACTGATAATCGAGCAATACACGCATAGCCAGTGGGTCTATCCGGTCAATCTGACGTAGCCCCTGTTGATTGTGCTGTTTAATAAAATGCATGAGCAAAACAGGAATATCTTCCCGTCGTTCGCGCAAAGGCGGAATAAAAATCGGTACTACTCTCAAACGGTACATTAAATCCTCCCTGAATCGTTCCGCCCTGACCTCCTCCCGTAACGAACGATGTGTCGCAGCGACTATGCGTACATCGACACTGTAACTTTGTGTGCCGCCAACCGGAATATATTCTCGCTCTTGTAGGACTCTGAGCAGTTTTGCCTGTAATTCCAGCGGTAATTCGGCAACTTCATCCAGAAACAAAGTACCGCCGTTGGCCTGACTGAACAGTCCGGCATGATCCTTTATAGCACCACTAAATGCGCCACGGACATGACCAAACAACTCACTCTCCAGCAGATTTGCCGACAATGCCGCACAGTTAATGGCCAAAAAAGGCTGTTTGCTACGTGAACTTAAATTATGGATTGCTCGGGCCACCAGCTCTTTTCCGGTACCGCTTTCTCCCCTGACCAGCACCGTCGCTTCAGTCTTGGCCGCAGATTGAATAATCTGGAACACCGGCCGCATTTGTGGCGCCCTACTCAAAATACCCTGGAAGTTCTGTAATAACGCCTGTCCCCGTTGCTCTTGCGCGGGGAGGCTCGATGCCTGAATCTGCTGTAACTGGCAAACCCCGCCGGCAAATTGGCCCAGCTCATCATAAAGAGCCTGTGTTGATTGCCTTAAAACCAAAGTCTGTCCGTCTGTACGTGTTATCTCCCTGTCAAGCTGCCGCTTTTCTGCTGTAAAAATAACTCTATAAGGTTCAGGGCATAGCTTCCCCAACACATCTATCTGGTTTAAACCTAATAGTTTTTCCGCCCCAGAATTCCATAAAATAATTTGCTGTTTACTGTCTACAATAAATAATGCAATGTCATCAGACAACTCGGCAAACCGAGTAATCACTTGTATTGGACTGACGGTTTGTAACCACCCTGATAACAGCTCTATAGAACGTTTCATACGCGTTTCATTTTGTTTCACAACTAGGTTTCATTGAAACATAAATGAAACCTAATAGCAATTTATAAATAACAAAATAAATATATAAACCTTTTTATTACAACAGGTTATATTGAAACTAAAACTTGGCATTGTCTTTGCTTTATATCATTACAAACTGACGAACCGAAACATAATCCAAATTACTTTGACAGGAACCGACTATGATTTTTAAACAACTTTTTGATGACGCAACCTGGACCTATACTTATCTAATAGGCGATGAATCAAATGGCGAGGCCGTTTTTATCGACCCGGTTAACACCCATGTTGATAACTACTTACAATTACTCCAGGATTTGGGCCTGACGCTGAAATATTCGCTGGAAACCCATGTACACGCCGACCATATTACCGCCAGTGGCTTGTTACGCCAAAAAACCGGTGCCCAGACTGCTGTTAGCGCTCTGTGTGGAGCTAAAACTGCAGACATACAAATCCAGGATGGTGATATTTTTGAATTTGGCCAAAATGAACAAATCAAAGTTATTGCGACGCCAGGCCACACACCGGGCAGCATTTCATTTTTATGGCGTGACCGTGTTTTTACCGGTGATGCACTCTTTATCGGTGGCTGTGGACGGACTGATTTTCAAGGCGGTGATTCAGGCGCTCAATATGACTCCATCACCCAACGCCTGTTTACCCTGCCGGATGATACCCTGGTTTATCCGGGACATGACTATCAAGGCCGCTGGGTTAGCAACATCATGCAGGAACGCACCAATAATCCACGCTTAAGCGGTAAAAGCCGTGATGAATTTATTGAGATTATGGATAACCTGAACCTGCCGGAGCCCAGATTGATTAACGAAGCCGTTCCGGCCAATCGTTATTGCGGCCTGGATGAAGATGAATGTCAGGATGCTGTAGTACGCCGGGAACTGAGCCTGCCCAAACGTAATATGGGCACAGCAATGGATAAAGTAGCCGCAGCCAAACAGCAGATTACCGAAGTCAACGTCGAGACGGCTAAAAAACTGATCCAGGAAGGCAATATCAGAATTGTCGATGTACGTGAAGCGGATGAATATCAGGCCGGACATATTGATCAGGCGATGCTGTTACCTCGTGGCGTACTGGAGTTTAAAATTGCCAATTTTCCTGAGTTAACCGATAAATCCGCTGCCATACTGCTGTATTGCCGTACCGGCGGACGCTCTGCACTGGCGGCCCAAACGCTGCAGGAACTTGGTTACAGTAATGTTTTGTCTATGGCCGGCGGCTATGAAGACTGGTCTAGGTCTTTATAATCAATCGTCATAAGTGTACATTATAAATTTTTAACCACGCAATAATAACAACAAGAACAAAACTGGAGAAAACCATGTCTGAACAACACATTAGTATTTTAATTGTAGGCGGAGGGGCAGCCGGCGTATCGGTTGCCAATACTCTGCGCCGCCAGAATAAAGACATTGATATTGCCATTATCGAACCGTCTGAAAAACATTATTATCAACCCGGTTTTACTGTTGTCGGCGGTGGTGCTTATACTTTGAAACAAACGCTTAAGAATGAAGCTGATTTAATCCATCCGTCCGTAAAATGGATTAAAGATTATGCTGAAACTTTTCAGCCCGATGATAATCGAGTAACCCTGCATTCCGGCGATAGTATCAGCTATGACTATCTGGTTGCCTGCCCCGGCCTGCAACTGGACTGGAACAAAATAGATGGCTTGCAAGATACTCTCGGCAAAAATGGTGTCTGCAGTAATTATTCAGCCGACACCGTGGAATACACCTGGGAATGTATACAAAATATGCAATCGGGTACGGCCCTTTTTACCCAGCCGCCGATGCCGATTAAATGTGCCGGTGCGCCGCAAAAAATCATGTACCTGGCTACCGACCGTTTTATTAAAAAAGGGATTCGGGACAATATCGATGTTCAGTTCTGCAATGCAGGCCCCGGCATGTTCGGTATCCCGTTCTTTGCCAAAGCCCTGCAAAAAGTGGTTAAAAACTACGGTATTACCAGCAATTTTAACCACAATTTAGTCGCGATTGACGGCGCAAGTCAAACCGCAACCTTTGAAGTGACTGACGCTGACGGCAACAAACAACGTGTAGAGAAGCAGTTTGATATGATTCATGTCACGCCTCCGCAAAGTGCGCCGGACTTTATCAAGCAAAGTCCTTTAGCGGCGGAAAGCGGCTGGATAGATGTGCATCCGGCAACCTTGCAGCACAACAAATACCCCAATATTTTTGGCCTGGGCGATGCGACCACCACGCCTAATGCCAAAACAGCGGCTGCTGTGCGCAAGCAGGTCCCGGTAGTCGTCGATAATCTTTTTAACTTAATGTATCAGAATGCCCTGGTTGAAGGTTATGACGGCTACGGTTCCTGCCCGTTAACCACATCATTACATGGCGTTATTCTGGCCGAGTTTAAATATGATGGAAAAGTCACCCCTTCTTTTCCTTTTCTAGACCCGCGCAAAAGTCGTTGGATCTGGTGGATGGGCAAACTGTTCGGCTTTCCGTGGATGTATTGGCACCTGATGCTGAAAGGTTATCGTTTTGATATTCCACACCTGGAAAAATATGCCGCCAAGCTGGTCAAAGAAGATAGTGAGACGTAAGTAAACTTTATCAATAGTGTCGTAGAGCGGACTTTAGTCCGCTCAGTACATGTTCAAAAAGGCGGACTAAACGTCCGCCCTGCCGCCTCTAAGCTTTCACCCGGATCTTAGGAATCAACAAAAAATATGACACCATACCTGCCCATTACCGACTGGTTAAAACACTACAGCAAACAGGATTTTAACGGTGATGCTTTTGCCGGCATAATTACGGCAATATTACTAATCCCCCAGGGTATAGCCTATGCCATGCTGGCCGGATTACCGCCGCAACTGGGTTTATATGCCAGTATTCTGCCTCCGCTCTGCTACGCTGTCTTTGGCACCAGCCGTACTCTGTCTGTCGGCCCGGTTTCCATTGCCGCCATTATGATTGCCAGTGCACTATCTTCACCGGAAATCAGCGCTTTGGGCAATCCGGTGGAAAGCGCAGTTATCCTGGCTGCTGAAAGCGGGGTAATTTTACTGCTGATGGCCGTTGCCAGAATGGGCGGGCTGGTACATTTTATCAGCCATCCGGTACTGACCGGTTTTACCAGCGGAGCATCGATACTGATCGTGCTCAGCCAGATTCCTCATTTACTGGGACTGTCTAAACCTCAATGCGGTCTTAATGTAGACTGTTATACCGATTATCTTAGTCTGCTAAATCCGGTCACCCTCGGCTTGGGTCTGTTAAGCCTGACTATTCTGCTTTTATTTAATAAACCTTTGGTCTCAGTGCTGAACAAATCCGGCTTAAATGAAACCTATGTGTTGGCTATCAGCAAGACCGCGCCGTTATTAAGTGTAATCATCACTACTTTATTAGTGGCCCATTATCAATTTAATGTTGCCGTTGTCGGCGCCATTAGCGGCGGCTTGCCCAGCCTGAAACTGGATTTTATAGGTTCATCAAAATGGTCGTTATTGTTGCCCTATGCCGGTTTTATCGCCCTGATTGCCTATATAGAAAGCGTAGCGATTGCCAAAGTCACTGCCAACCTGCGTCACCAGCGTATTAACCCCAATCAGGAATTAATTGCTTTGGGTTTTGCCAACCTGGCCACAGCAGTGAGTGGCGGCATGGCGGTAGCCGGTGGTTTTAGCCGTACCATGGTTAATTTTTCCGCCGGCGCCCGTACTCAAATGGCAATGATTATTGCTGTCGTACTTTTAAGTCTGGCAGTGGTTTTTGCCAGTCAAGGTTTTGAAATGATTCCCAAAGCCACTCTGGCGGCTATTATTCTAATCGCAATTATCCCATTGATAAAAATCCGCGCCATTATCGACACCTGGCACTATGACCGCGGCGATGGCATGGCTGAAATCATGACCTTACTGGGAGTATTGGTACTGGGTATTGAAGAAGGCCTTACACTAGGTATTATTTTGACGATTGTCAGTTATCTGCGCCAAACCAGTCGACCTCATATCGCCGAAGTAGGCCGTGTAGCCAATAGCGAACATTACCGCAATATCAATCGTCATAAGGTAAAAACCTGGCCTAATCTATTATTGCTTAGAATTGATGAAAACATCACTTTTGCCAATGCCGACTATATTGAAGACTTTATTCAGCAGCGGCTTAAAAGTCAGCAAATTGAACATGTTATCCTGATCTTTACCTCGGTCAGCTATATCGACAGCACCGCGTTGGAAGCGTTGGAAAACATCAACCACAGCCTGCAACTAGATAAAATCTGCCTGCATCTGGCCGAAGTTAAGGGCCCGGTTATGGACAGGCTGGAACACACCGAGTTTCTGGAAAAGATAAAACCCGGCAAAGTGTTTTTCCGTATAACCGACGCGGTTAACGATTTATCTTAAACCATTAAAAATGGTCGGATTTGCATTGTTACAATAGCACCAATGCTAACGTGGTATTCTTAACCTACCAATTACTCCGCCTATTGCCACTACCGTGTTTTATGGGTTGATTTTTTTGCTCAAGCGGTTAAAGTCTAACATGTAAGCCGACCGGATAAATCTTGTAACGGATAAAACGCTATGAGCAAGGCACAAGATAAACTGATATCAATAAACTGTACTGAATGCAGCGCACCGATAGATTTGCATGGCGGCCGTCATGTTAAATCCATCAGTTGCAGCTATTGCGGTGCAGTAATGGATAATAAAGACGAATTTAAGGTACTTGATCACTTTTATAAGACCAATAAACCTTTTTCGCCTTTAAATGTCGGTCAGCAAGGCAAAATTAAGGGTATACAATTCACCGTTATCGGTATGATCAAATACAATAACGGCATCTACTGGTGGCTGGATTATCAATTGTTCTCGCCGACACACGGTTATGCCTGGTTGACTTATGAAGACGGCCATTTTGTTTTCAGTCACCGCGTTCGGTACCGGCCTTATACATTTTCTCACGAAATCAAATCCACCTTTTCCGTAAACAACCGGCACTATAAAGTTTACGACTCTTATACCGCCACCGTCACCTATGTTGAAGGCGAACTGACCTGGATCGCCCGAAAAGGCGACAAGTCAAAATGCCTGGACGGTATCGACCCGCCTTATATATTCACGATAGAAAAAACCGAAAAAGAAGAAGAATACAGCCTGGGTGAATATATTGCCGCTGAAACCATTTACCGTGACTTTAAAATTAAGGACACGCCGAAAAAACCTTTGGAAATCCATCCAGCCCAGGTCTTTGAGCCTGGCGGATTTATTACCGGCTTATCCTATGCAGGGAAAAAGTTCGCTGTTGCCTGTGTCGCCATCTTATTGATATTAATGTTTATTGATGATGGCGAACAGATTTTTTCCTCTCAGATCTCTCCACAGGAATATAAAAACGACTACCAAAGTCAGCCGTTTACCATTACCGATGCCAACAAACTAATCGGCATGTATTTTCACAGTAATGTCGATAATAACTGGGCATATTTTGATGTCACCCTACACAAGGAAGGCAGTCCCAGCTACTCCCTGGGAAAAGAAATCAGCTATTATCATGGTCACGATAGCGAAGGCTCATGGACAGAAGGCTCCACCAGCGGTAATGTCTATTTTAAAGTAGACGAACCCGGCACCTATACGTTTACGCTGGAAGGCAGCGGCGGCATGTTAAGGCCCGTGGATATTGAAATCAGGGAAGGCATTATCGTCACCCGTTATTTTGTTATCTTATCCATCCTTTTCACCTTATCCGCCTTTGCCCTGTATTTTAAACGCCAGTCATTCGAAGCCAAAAAATGGCAAGATGAGGACGATGATGAATAGTTTTTTTATCGGCCTGTTCGGCCTGCTCAGTGTCGGTGCTGCCTATATGACCTACAATGATATCGGTGTAATCGACAACAGCGTACAGAAACATAATATCCGTAACGGCAGCGTACATCATCGCAGCCACAGCCGCGGCAGCTACCGAGGCGGTAAATAAATTGATTAACTAACCTTAAACTGGAAACAATTATGGACGCCATCATTCAAGAACTACATATCGCCCCGATTATTTCATCCATCGTCTACAGCTTTATCGGCATCATATTATTTGTTATAGCCTTTATCTTGCTGGAAATGGTCACTCCGTTTTCAATTAAAAAAGAAATAGAGCAGGACCAGAATGTTGCACTCGGCATTATTGTCGGCTCGGTGATCATTGCCATCGCTATCATTGTATCGGCAGCAATTAAGTAGTTTCCAGACTTATTACAATAACGTAGGTGATGATGGCGACTACGAAAAGGAAATAAACATGCATTCAATTTGTTCGCAATCGAAAAGAACATAGATGAATAACGCTGGATTCAGGTTATTT
Organism: Methylococcaceae bacterium; assembly: GCA_050303415.1. Taxonomy (GTDB): domain Bacteria; phylum Pseudomonadota; class Gammaproteobacteria; order Methylococcales; family Methylomonadaceae; genus JBNLBS01. The sequence continues at coordinate 128,734 of JBNLBS010000002.1, forward strand.
GCTTTATCTTGTTTATTATTCAAAAAGCTTTCTTGTGCTTTTTTGACCTTTTACTTAAGTCTCTGTTGCATTCATTTTGCTAAAACGCTAGAGACTGATCTTTTTTGTCTACTGGTTATGGATTCGAATTAACGTGTCAAATGCAGTCAACCTGACAGAACTTCAAACGCTTAAATCAGCCATTATAGATAATGCCGGGTATGCAATCATTGCCGGCTCCAGGGATGGCGTGATTACTTTGTTTAATCGGGAGGCTGAAAAATTACTGGGTTATAGTGCCGATGAGCTGGTCGGGAAATTGACGCCTGAAATTTTTCACCTGCCAGAGGAAGTAGAGCAAAGGGCTAAAGAATTCGGTCAAGAACTCGGTGTGGATTTGAAACCCGGTTTTGAAGTGTTCGTAATTAGATCCAAATTAAAGTTAACCAATGAGTATGAATGGACTTACATACGCAAAGACGGTAGTCATGTTCCGGTCTTATTATCGGTAACGGCAATTTTTGACCAGAACGAGCATATACATGGCTATCTGGGAATTGCCAGAGCGATTACCGATCGCAAAGCGCTTGAAAGTGAATTGCGTCAGAGTGAAAAACGGTTCCGTGATTTATTTAACTCATCACCAGATCCTATTTGGATCATTGATAAACATCATTTCGTGGAGTGTAATCAAGCAGCGGTCAACTTGTTGGATTATCCCGATAAACAAACGTTAGTTAATACGCACCCATCGGAATTGTCACCCGCTATACAGCCTGACGGAGAATCTTCATTTACCAAAGCCGAGCGAATGATGAATATTGCCCAGGAAAAAGGCATCAATCGTTTTGAATGGGTCCACACCCGTGCAGACGGCAGTGAGTTTTGGGCCGAAGTGACATTATCGCCATTTGAATTGGAGCAGCATGAAGTTATCTATTGTATATGGCGTGATATCTCGGAAAGAAAACAAATCGAATATGAGTTGGAACAAAAAACCAGGCAACTCAATTATATCAATCAAAATTTGGAGAAAGAGGTCAAATTACGGACCCATGAATTGGTGTTAGCCAAGCAGGAAGCGGAAAAAGCCAACCAAGCGAAAAGTCAGTTTCTTGCCAATATGTCCCATGAAATTCGTACCCCGATGAATGCCATTATTGGCATGTCTCATTTGGCTTTACAAACGGAATTAAACGAGAAGCAATATAACTATATTGAAAAGGTCAATCGTTCTGCCAATTCCTTGTTGACAATCATTAATGACATCCTGGATTTTTCCAAAATCGAGGCCGGAAAACTTGAGATGGAAGATATTCATTTCAATCTCGACGACATGATGAGAAACCTACTGAACTTGGTCGGACTCAAGGCTGAGGAAAAACGTATCGAACTGTTGTTTGATATCGATGATCAAGTGCCGGTGGCTCTGATTGGAGATCCCTTTCGTTTATGTCAGATTTTGACCAACCTGGTGACCAATGCTATTAAATTTACCGAACAAGGCGGTGAGGTTTTGGTGGTTATTCACCTTGAAGAGGAAAATGAGCACTCTGCGGTACTGCATGGCGAAATTCGCGATACCGGCATTGGTATCGCCAAATCGGATAAAGAGAGGTTGTTTAAGACTTTCTCACAGGCCGATCCATCTACAACCCGAAAATTCGGTGGTACCGGGCTTGGCTTGATTATTTCCAAGCAGATAACCGAACTAATGGGTGGAAGAATTTGGTTTGAAAGTCAGAAAGGAGTCGGTAGCACTTTTCACTTTACCGTTTGCTTGAAAAAACAGCCGAACCAGCCCGCACCGGTTCGTTTTGAAGCTCCGGATCTTAAAGCATTGCATGTGCTCATTGTCGACGATAATGAGACTTCAAGAGAGATACTGAAACACTTCCTTAACAGCTTTAATTTTCAGGTTGATATGGCCGAATCAGGTCAAGAAGCGATCCAGCTTTTGGAACAAAAGGGCAATGACAATTTTTACGACCTGATTTTAATGGATTGGAAAATGCCGGGACTTGACGGCATTGAAACCACACGCATCATCCGCCAGAATAAAAAAATCAGTCATCTTCCGTTGGTTATCCTGATTTCGGCCTACGGAAAAATGGAAATCAAAAAAGCGGCTAAAGGCGTCGAATTTAGTTCGTTGCTGTCTAAACCGGTGACGCCGTCCGCTTTACATGATGCCATATTGTCCGCAACCGGTCATGAAAACTTGCGTAAACACCATTCAGGTCAAATATCTGATGAGATGCTACTGGCTTTAAAAAAACTGAAGGGCGCCAATATTCTGTTAGTTGAGGATAACGAAATCAATCAGGAGTTGGCGGTCGAATTATTATCCAGTAACGGTATATCGGTGGACTGTGCCAATGATGGCAAGGAAGCTCTGGATAAGCTGACGGAAAATGTTTACGACGGTGTACTCATGGATTGTCATATGCCGATTATGGATGGTTATGAAGCAACTCAACAAATCAGAGCGCAAGAGAAATATAAAACGCTACCGATTATTGCCATGACGGCGAATGCCATGCAGACCGATCGACAGAAAGTACTGCGGACAGGTATGAATGATTTTATTGCCAAACCGATAGATGTCGACAATATGTTCATCACCATGGCCAAATGGATAAAAGTAAAACTCAATACACGGGATGCAAAAAAAGCTCAGGATGCTATCGAGGCTGATTCTTTGCCGCCAATGAATGGTATTGACCTGCGCATCGGTTTAAAATTCTGCAATAATAAAACGTCCCTGTATCGCCGACTTCTGCTTAAATTTTATGATAGTTATCATAATTTTGAAGGACAATTTCAACAGGCTATGCAAACAAAAGACTGTTTTGAGGCAACAAGATTAGCACATAGTCTGAAAGGAATAGCGGCGACACTGGGCATGACGCAGTTGCAGCAATCGGCATTGGCACTGGAAATGGCCTGTCGCCAGAAAGATAATAATTTGGATGACCTACTGAAAGATACGCTGGCAAAACTCGCCATTGTTTTAACCAGCCTGGAACGGTTAAGAACGGATCAGTAAAGGCTAAACTTTTCACTCCTACTAATTTTGAATATTTACAAATATATTTTTTTATTGAACTAACTGGTTTCATATTTACGCTTTGATGAGGTTTTTCTATAATCAGCTTAAGGGATAGGTTAGTTTTGAGGTTATAAGAAATCATTGTCGCCTGATTATCCTTAATAAAGGTAAGGGGGGGAAGTATGAGAAGCTATGTGGTACTTGGGGCTGGTTTTTTGATCGTGTTTCTGCCGTTTATGGGGTTCGTACTGTTCGGTTGGCCCGGTACGGAGGATATTTGTCTGACGGAAGGCGGTCCGGCAGGGTGTTATTGCGAGTATGTCACTGTCAACGATGTTCTGACTCATAAAGCCGGTGTCAGACAACCGGCCAATACCTGGTCGAATCTATACTCATTGATCACGGGTTTTATTGTAGCCTTTGGAATCTCACGCGACCGGAAGCGTAATCCGTCGGTTTCACCGGCAAAAAATCTTATCCGTTCACAAAGTTTTATTGCCGATTTATATGTCTTTGCGGTTCTGTTTTTGGGTTTAGGTTCCATGTGGTTCCATGCTTCCATCACCGACTGGGGAGGGCGCCTGGATGGTGCTTCAATGTATGTTTTTGTCGGCTATCTGGTTTGGTATACAGTGCATCGAATTTTTCCCAGCCAATGGTTATTTTGGCTCGGTTATCTTTTAACCATCGCTGTTTTCACGTCAATGCATAATTGGGCACCCTCCGTACTTCTGATAGGCATTCTTGTCGGTGCTTATACGATTTTGGAAATTATTGTTATTGCAACCGGTAAGGCCCGGTTCAATGGCTGGGGCTGGGCGTTGCTTTGGTGGCTGTGTGGTTTAATCAGTTTTATTATTGCCGTGATATTTTGGATAGGCGGCCAGGACGGCAGTTATTTTTGCGACTCGCTTACCGATCAACAGTCCGCATTTCAAGTGCATGCTTTATGGCATGTATTCTGTGGTGTTATGGCTGTTTTTCTTTATTATTATTGGCGACGGGAAGAAGTTTAAATATGGAAAATTCCTTTTGACTTTTTAATTAAGTCCGCCGGCATGGGAGGCAATTATTTAATCAGATAGATGGAGTTGTTGACAGGCTGCTAGGTTATGTTTATTTTTGTTAGCCAGTATCTTAAGGCTTAAACATGTTCCTATGCAGTACCCATAAACATCTAGTGGCTCAGTCAGCAAATCGTATTAAGCCAGTTCGAGTGACACTACTTGTCCGGTTGCTGTTGTTGAATCTGGTGTTTTTTTCAGGCCTGGCATTTTCTGCGACCGCCCCGGTTATCCAGCTTGATCCTATGCCTGCAAAACCGCTTGGCAAAAGCGTTCAATACCTGATTGAACGGAATAAACCTCTAACCTTGGCTCAGGCAATTGAGTCCTACCGGGCCGGTCAGTTTAAGCAGGCACAACAGGTTGCGATAAATTTTGGTATTGCCTCTGCGCCGGTATGGATACGGCTTGAGTTGGACAATCTTACATTATCAACCTTTCCGGTCAATCTGGTTACAGGAGCTACCTGGTACGACTACCTTGATTTTTATCTTGTCTACTCGGGACAGGTACAAAACCATGCCCATACCGGCGATGAAACGCCTGAAGCCAAAGGCCTGATAGCAGCAGTAGGCTACACCTTTCCGATGACGCTTGAACCCGGTTCAAGTACCGTCTATCTGCGGATTGACTCTATTGACCCATCCGCATTTATTTTAGAATTGCTGTCTCAACGGCAATTGCAGATAAGGCAACTGCATTACGGCTATTTTTACGGTTTTTTCTATGGTTTTCTTGCCGCGCTGTGTATTTACAACCTGTTATTGTATGCCGGTCTGAGAGAACGCAGTTATCTATACTACTCTCTGATGCTGATTGTCATCATTACCTGCAATCTGGGCTATACCGGCCATGGTCTTCAATGGTTGTGGCCCAAACTTGTGAGCGTCCAGCGTTATATCGTTTTGGTCATGATGGTGCTGATTTCCGTTTTTTCCCTACTGTTTGCCAGCCGATTTCTAAACTTATCGGAACATGCGCCACGTATGCTGAAAGCAGTGCGTTTTTTTATTGCCGTCGTATTAACTGCAATGTCACTGGCTGTGCTAGTTGAAAGTCATCTGTTTGCCGATCTGATTGCTTTTGCAACAATCATCATGTTCACCATCGTTATTCTTACCATTGGTATCATTGTCGTGCACCAAGGGGTAATTGCCGGTCGTTATTTTCTCGCCGCTACGCTATTCGGTTTACTGGGTGTGGCAACGACCGACTTGGCAGTTTGGGGCAAGATACCGTTCAGCTTTTTCACCTATCATGCATTTGAATTTGGGATTAGCATTGAAGCCTCATTACTGGCAATGGCTTTGGCATACCGGATCCGCTGTTACCAAGAGGCTAATCTACAGGCGGAACAGATCGCCCGGCAGGATCCGCTTACCGGCCTGCATAACCGTCGTGCTTTTCTTGAGCTGGCCCAGCCATACTGGAGCTCGGCCAATCGGGGCGGACATCCGTTAAGTCTGATTATGATGGATATTGATCATTTCAAACAGATCAATGACCGTTATGGTCACTCGGCCGGTGACTCGGTGCTCAATGAAGTGAGCCTGATATTAAGCCAAAATAGCCGGGGCAGCGACATTATCGCCCGCTGGGGTGGAGAAGAATTTATTCTGTTATTGACGGATACCGACCTGAACAGTGCCGCCGCTTACGCTGAGCGACTCAGACAGGCCATCACTACGGTATATGTTCCTACAAAACAGGATATGGTCAAGGTTACTGCCAGTTTCGGTGTTGCCGAATATAGCGAGAATATGGAATTAAAAACACTGATCGATACGGCTGACCAACGACTGTATCAAGCCAAGGAACAGGGACGAAACCAGGTTTGTGTAACGGATGAAGCTGAGTTTAAATTGGCTGTAAATTGATTCCACTCATGATTCGACCGGCTCAGCACCAACGGAATAAATCACTTACCGTTCGTTCTGGGCCGGTATCAAAGTTTCCTGATAAGCCAGAGGGTTTGCCGGAACTAATGCTCCTGACTAAGTTAACTTTTAAATTAAAGAATCCATTTATTAATATTAATGTGCATCATCGTGATGCCATTTCGGCATCATAACAATACAGTTTGGATTAAGTCCCTTATTCTTAAAGGTATCGATGGTTGTTTTTACCGTTAATTTTTCCAGATCAATCACGGTGATGGACCCGTCACTCATTTTCGGTAAATTTAAAAAACTGTTTTGTACAAAGGCATACCGTTCGTCCGGTGATAAGACAACATGATGGGCTCCACCGGCAGTGGGAATTGCTTTTAATAATTTGGGTTTATCCCGGTTTGTCATATCAAAAACATTTAAGTAGCCCGGGTTTGCCGTGGTGATAAACAAGCGGTCGCGTTTGTGATTAAAATATATTTCCAGCGGGACGCCCTGTTGTATCCGGTTAAAATCATAAACGGGATAAAAGCTGAAATTTTGGCTGATACCATTCCAGACCCCTGTCCACAGCCTATTACCATACATATTATTGATATACAGCCGTGCCGGATTTGCTTTGGGTAAAAATACCGCCTCTACCGGCGCGACACCTGAAGGAGAATCCTGCTCCGATAATTTATGAGTGGAAAGAACTTTGCCGCTGCGGGCACTGATTACGGTAACCGTTTCTCCGGCATCGTTTAAATCAGCTGCATTGACGGTACTGGTCACAACAATGCGATTAATATTATCGTTTAAACCAATACCGTGTGGATAACTGATAAATGCCTTGCCGGATTTTGTTTTCGGTGCTGAAATCACCTTGATTTGTTGATCGGTTTGGGCATCGCCCATGATCACATTGCTTGAGCCCATACAGGTTAAGTACCACCTTTTCCTGTCGGCTGAAAAAACGATATCTTCGGCGACCTTACAGTCCGGCACGGCAATAGTTTTTAGTTGATAGGGCTGCTTGGTCATATCCATGACCTGTAACGGATTGCTGCCCAATGCGGTTAGATAGGCTTTGGTCACATCTTTATTATAAAAGACATGATGGGCAACCAAGTCCGTCGGCAATGGGATATCGGTGACTATTTTGCCGAATTTGTCCGAGTCGGGATCTATATCGATAATAGCCAGGCCCTCTCGCCTGGGTTGTTGCTCCGGTTTAGTCTCATAATTAACCAATGCTAGCATTTCCGCCTGCACCCGAAATGGACTCAGTAAAGTTATGACTAATACTGCTCCGGTTAAACTGTGTGTTATTTTCATAATCTCTCTCCGTTTAGTGCAATAAACTTAATCTTCAGCCGTCGTAGGGTCGATGATGGTTTTAATCTGCGAAATTTTATTTACTGGGAACTCACCCTTGCTTGCATGTTCATAAATTGACTCTTCATCGGGTGCTATATAAATACAATACACTTTGTTGTCGCACACGTAACTTTGCAGCCATTGGGTTTTGCTCCCCATTTCCGATAATACGCAGCAGGATTTTTGCGAAATGCCTTGTAATTGTTCCGCTGTTAATGTGCCGGCATTTGGGATTTCTCTTTCAATCAAATATTTGGGCATGATCGCTCCTTAGGTTAAATATCCAATACGACCAGTCGTCTTGGATATTGGTAAAAAAAATAGCCGCATACAACAGCGGCCTGATATAAAAGTTAAGCTTTAAAATAACTGTTTAGCAATTCATCGCAACAGCGTTTTAAAGGTTCTTTGGATTGTTCTATTTTCATCCTCAATAATGCGCCTTGCCAGCTGTCGACCAGTAAGTCCGCCATTTGTTGTGCCGATTTATCCATTCTAATCTGACCCTGCTGTTGTGCCAGTTTTAAGCCCTGTTGCAACAGATCTCTGTAATCGTAGACCGCCTTTTTCAATGCCTGTCGACAAACTTCACTGGTATCGCCCAACTCTCCCATCAAATTGCCTAATAAACAACCGCCTTTAAATTCACTTTGCTCACTTAAGCGGATTAACTCGTCAAAATAAAGATTAAGTGCCGTCAGTGCATCATGATCCGGATTGTTTAAATGCGAACTGAGCTGGTTGATAAACGGCCGAATATAATGCTCAATTACTTCAGCTCCAAACGCTTCCTTACTGCCGAAATAATTATAAAAAGAACCTTTGGGAATCTGTACTGTATGCAGAATTTCTTTTAAACCTGTGCCATGATAACCCTGTGTCATCAACAGGCTTACCCCTTGATCCAGTATTTTTTCACGCTTGTCATTTTTGTTAAGAATTTGGTTCATAGGCAAATAATACGACCAGTCGTCTTAATGTTCAAGTTTTATTTGTAAATATAATAACTAATACCGGATATTTCGTACCTGGGCCGAATGTGACATAGCGCAAGCCCAGCCTAGGTACTATTTGATTACAAAGGTTTTCCCAGTTTAAAGACATTGATTTGATTGCCCATCCTAACCTGCACAGGACCACCTGCCAAACCTTTGGAATAGAGCAGGATGTTTAACGAGCCGCCATAAAAGAAGTTACCCAGCGCGGTATAGCCTTTTTTCACTCGCGTACCGGGTTTAATATCGTCTTTAATCACCACTGAACCGATGGTTTCCAAACCCACCGGAATCACTGCAACATAGCCGGTGCTGATCACGTCATCCAGGTTTTTATATTTTACTTCGATAATGATGACACCGCGCTGGTAAGACCGAAACTGGTTGAAATCCGAACCCGGCCTACCGACATCGCCAGTGGTCGGCACCCAATTGGGCCAGTCATAATAGCCATAGGTATTATCTTTAATAATGGAGGCATGTACGATGGTTCCGTCCACCGGCGCATGAAAATGGTGATAGGTATTAGGCATTAACACACAGGATTGCCCGGTACCGCCGACAAATTGATCCCTGTATTTATCGTCCACATCGCTTAGAAGGTCAGCCATACTTAACGGAATACCTTTTACATTAAGCACGGTATTTTCCTGTAAGGGATTGTCCAGCAGTCTTTGCGTATACTCTCCGTCTTTGTTGATAACCTGCACCAGCGTATTCATGATGCAATCGGTTGGAGCAACCACGACATAATCACGATCAGGCATGGTCACCGGACGACTGGGTATAATTTGCTTGTTTGTATCTGTGATTAATTCCCGGGCAAAAAACTGGTTCCAGTATTTATAATCGGACGGTTTTTGTTTCTGGTAATCCTCTATCTCTATAATCGGATCGGCGATCCATTCAGGGATGGTACTGGTGGACTCCGGACTGTCCATAAATTTGCCGTATTCCAGAGTAAAGTCTTTGGTAAACTTTCTTCCTGTTTCCAGTATTTCGGTTGGCTGATTCGGGTCCCGGCCTTGAACAAAGTCCTGCCCCGCAGGATTATGATAATAAAACCACGAAAAGTGTTGAATACTTGCCAGACCATTATCATAGCTGCCGCGAATACGAGGCAATTCTTTACACCAGGCTGGAAAGCTTTGCAGCATTTTTATTAACAATTCTCCGCCATTGCTCGACTGCCAGGGATTTGCCTGGTTATAAGCCGGGGGTAGCGGCTGTACGCCTGCTGCGACTTTATCCATCGCCGCTCTGACTTTTTCTTCGGAACCGTATTGCGTAACCAGATAGATCAGGGAATCACGACAGGCCGATGATGCAATGTTTTGGATTATTTGCTCATTCATTTTGGCATTGCCGGGCAAGGTGTTATTTATTGCCTCTAATTTGGCCAGCAATGGTTCCGTATCTGCCTGAACGGTAGTCGTGATCAAATTAAAAAAAAGCCCGCTCAGCAGTTGCAGCATAAACAGTCCGGTAAAATATTTATGTTTCATTATCGCCCCTTGGAAAAAATTGGCAGGAAATAAATTGTCCTCTAACTGCCCAATTGCTTGGTTTATTCAATTATGTCAACAATTGCTTTATTGCCGGTAATGGCTTTGTTTTACACAGCCTATACGATGTACCCAGTTATTATAGGTTGAATTTTTTATTCAAGCAGTTAAAGTCTAACCATCCGCCTGTTTCCCTTTGCCATAAAACACCCTTAGCATGAAGCGCATTTCAGACCATACAGCCAATTTAATTCTGCTCACATCCACCTTTGTAATTGCCGTTTGCGGTCTGATTTATGAGCTGCTGGCGGGTACCTTGTCCAGCTATCTCTTGGGTGATTCGGTTTATCAGTTTTCTCTGGTGATCGGACTGTTTATGGCGGCCATGGGTATCGGCTCGTATTTATCCCGTTTTGTCGCCGGACAGTTGGAAGCTTTTTTTATTATGGTGCAAATTGCTATAGCGCTGTTCGGTGGGTTAAGCGCAGTCATTCTGTTTTTTGCCTTTGCTTTTGTGGATAACTACGAAGTTTTTTTGTTTTTGCTTTCCATTATTATCGGTAGCCTGATCGGCTTGGAAATACCGATTATCATGCGTATTTTAAAAAACTATCAGATCCTGAAGCTCAATGTGTCCAATGTATTAACCGCTGACTATATTGGCGCCCTTGGGGCTTCATTATTGTTTCCGTTAATTCTGGTACCGCAATTGGGTTTGATTCGTACCGGCCTGTTTTTCGGTCTGCTCAATGCTTTTGTCGCCCTGACCGGCTTGTACACTTTCAGAAAAATAATTGCCCATAAAATGCTATTGGCTTCTCTGGCTTTGCTGGTAACAACTTTACTGGCTGGTTGTTTTTATCAGGCCAGGCTAATTAATCGGTTTATCGACCAGCGTCTATATTCCGGCGAGATCATTTATTCCCAGACCACGCCGTACCAAAACATTGTCCTTACCCGTTTAAATGAAGCCATCAGCCTGTATATTAACGGCAATCTGCAATTTAACTCGCTCGATGAATACCGTTACCATGAAGCACTGATTCACCCGGTGATGGCGATAACCAAACGTCACAACAAGGTGCTGCTGCTGGGTGCGGGCGATGGGCTGGCGGTACGGGAATTATTGAAATATGCCGATATAAAACAGATCACTCTGGTTGATATTGATCCGGCGATCACGCAACTGTTTCGCCATAATCCACTGTTAAGTCAGTTAAACGAGCAGTCATTAAACAGTGATAAATTAACCGTTATCAATCAGGATGCCTGGAAGTTTCTGCAACAAAGCCGGGAATTTTATGATGTGGTTATCATCGACCTGCCAGACCCTAACGACATACAGATCAGCAAGCTATATACACGCAATTTTTATCATCTGGTGGCACAGCACTTAGCGGCTGACGGCGTGATGGTCACTCAGGCCACCTCACCTTATTATGCCAGACAGGCTTTTTGGTGCATTAAACATACCCTTGAAAACACCCCCTCACCTTTGCACCAAAACAGCCGTTTTAATACGCTGCCCTATCATGCCTATGTGCCTACTTTCGGCGAATGGGGATTTATTTTGGCATCCGAGCGCAAGTTATACTGGCCGGAACAAGCGCTTAACGTACCGGTTAAATTTTTAAACCCTGCAACATTACAGCGCATGGCCTTGTTCCCGCCCGATATTGCCGAGTTGGAAACCGAAATCAACACGCTGCAAAACCACCCGCTGGCTTATTATTATGAATCCGGCTGGAAACAATGGTATGACTAATATTCAAGACTGTAAGTGAGAGAATACACAACGTGCAGATATGCGAGCAAAAAGATATTCATCGTCCCTTCTCGTCAGGAAAAAAGCTCTTTATCAATCTTTATTGAAAAAAAACGAGATATACTCTACATTAATGAAAAAAATAATTTTTAGCACTTAAATATTTAATTTGTTTGTCCATACAGCGAGCCAGATCAAATCAATTGGTTCCGGTTAAAAATAACACTGCCTAATACGCTGTTGGACTGACTTAAATCTTAATTTTCTTCGAAAAAATGGGGCTTTTTCGCAATGAAGTTTCCTTTTGAAAAAAGATTATTTTCTTCATTCCAAGCAGTTTTGACGCATATTTTCGCCGAGCGTATGCCGTATATCTGGCTAAAAGGATAGTATTTATGAGCTTATCATTTGGAATTGTTGGACTGGGCAGAGTCGGTCGCTCACTGCTTCGTACCAATTTTATCCAGTCCGCCAACGGCAGGTTTGATATCTGCGTTTTGTGCGATGTTATGCCGATTTCCCACGTTGCATATCTGATCGCCCATGACAGTACCTATGGAAATGCTCCTTTTTCAGTTGGCTATGAAGCTGATCACCTCATTATTGCCGGCAAAAAAATTCGCTATCTACAAGTTGATCGTCGCCGAGGCCTGGAAGAAAACAGCAGCCTTGAAACACTTAGGGATTTACAGATTGATGTGCTTTTCAATGCAACGGGAACGGCGATTATTGAAGACCTTCGCAGACTGATAGACAAACAGATTAGCAAAAAAATTATTTGTAGCTGGAACATTACAGGTGGCGATATCAGCCTGGTGTTCGGTGTTAATGAGCATGAATATGACCCTGATCAACACCATGTCATTTCTGCCAGTACCTGTACCGGAAATGCAATGACACCGTTAGCCTATATTCTTGATAAACATATCGGCATTGACTATGCAAGAATCGTGACCATTCATCCGGCATTGTCCGATCAGCACCTGCTGGACGGTTATCACAAGAATCCACACCTGGGTCGCACCACCGCCGCCTCTGTAGTACCCACGCAAACCAACGTGGCAGCATCCACCGCACAGGTATTACCCACGCTTAAGGGTAAGCTTGATTCTTTTTCCTATAGAGTACCGACTGAAATTGTGTCAATTATCGATATATCCGCCAACCTTTCTCGCGACACATCGGTTGAAGAATGTACGGAACTGTTTGAAGACTATGCTAAAAATGATATGGCGGGCATCCTTAATTGTGATTATGGCGCTTGGGGACATGAGAAAGTCAGTATTGATTTTATCGGAACAGAATTTTCATTAATAATTTTAATGAACCACCTCAGCGTTAATAACGGCAGGCAAATAGGTATTTCTCTGATGCACGATAATGAGCGTGGCTACTGCTGCAGGGCGTTGGATATTATCGGGGTGTTGGAGAGTAATTTTTCCGCGTCACCCTCGTGACTGTTAAGACGTCTAAACAACACCGGCTGCTTGTAAAAACCGCCATAGACTTATTTTCAGCGCTACGGATGGAAACCCTACCATGACAGATTTACTAAAAAAATTACCGTCTAAGGCTCAATTTGAAATCAGCAAATATCTTTATGACGGCAAAAAGATTCAGGCTATTAAGTGTTATGCTAAATCGGTTGAGGGGTGTGATTTAAGCAGCGCCAAAGAAGCCGTCGAGAACATCAATGCCTTTTTAAGATCAACCAATCCGCACGCGTTTAAATACCCGGAAAGCAAAGAAAATAAAGGCGGGGGTTGTGGTTGTTTGTCGGTGTTAATGGTTTTCGCCATCCCCTTGGGCTTTTTTTTATATGATATGTCGCCGCACATGCGCGATCAATTGATCGCTGAATTTGAAAAAGAGTTTCTTGGCCATAAGCCAAGCCAAACGACAACGATTCCAATCACCGTAGATAATAATGTAATTATTGAAGGTAAGACAAAAAACAGTGAGGCAGTCGTTATTAGTGAACCGGCAACAGTCAGCAACGGGCTGGAAGAAATTCCACCTGTAATTGCAAATGAGCCGGATTATCAGGAAGTCAGTGTTGACCTGAGCCTGACGCTGGCCGATCTATACCGTCAAAAATTAAACAATCCCGATTATGTCGACTGGAAAAACCTACCCGGTTTACCCAAAGGCTACCAGAAATTTATTGAAGAGCACCGGATTAAATCCAAGCGTTCCGATATTGCTAAAAACCTTAATAAGCCGGTTAATAGTCTCATCTATCCTATTCCTTTGTTAGCTAAAGCCAATGTACAGCTTGACGGCATAATCACTCCTGAAGAATGGGATTCAGCCACCAGTCTTCAGTTGTTACCAGTTGATTCCAAATCAATATTGTTTCTTCAAGCCGATCAGGATTGGTTATATTTAGCTGCCGATGTACCCGGTGACACAACAACCCGCGGCTATGACCAGTTCCGTTTTTATTTTCATATCAATATAGACCCGATGCTGGACAATGAACGGATACATGTCAGTGGCGGCTCCTCGAATAGGCTTCAAACCCTGGGCGGTATTCGTCAAACCAATGTTCGCTGGAGCGGTGAACCGGCACGAAATAATAATGAGCGCTGGAAAAAATATACCATCTCTGACTGGCGTATTTTCCGGCTGGCCCAAGGTGCTTCCAGCGTTTCACCGCATCGCCAATACGAGGCAAAAATCAACCTGAAGGAAAGTGGCCTGCATATCGGTTCTCCGTTTCCCGCCTTTGCCGTAGTTGAATCCGACCCGGTTTATATCGATAAAAAATTTCAAAACCGGGTTTATTTGGGTGAGTTAGGCAGTCAACAACAACCGGTATGGTTTTTGATTGATTAATCTATCCTATAGAGGCATCCGCCTTTAAGTCGGTTAAAAATTCGCTGATGACTTTTTTACTGACATGCGGCATCACCACAACGTGAGCATAACCCTGTTGCTGTCCCTGGCGGGTTATATGCATGGTGGCCAAAGAGTATTTTTCGATTATATGCTGGCCGGGTTTTTTAAAATAAATGGTATTCGACAGTGTATTCGCCCTTTGTGCCTGCAATTGCGGCAGATGCATTTGCAGCTGTTCAAACAGATAATTGCTATTGGCAAGCATCAATTTAACATCCTCCCTCTGCCGGTTTATCGCGGCCGGGGTGGAAAAATAGTAAAACTCGGCCGGTTTTACCGCATCTCTGGAACAGGTAATCGTCCCCGGCACCTGATGAATATATTCCGGATTATGGATCTTACTGAATACCTCATCAAACGCGGCATAATTGCTTTTGGTGGTAATAAACAAACCGGCCGGTGATGGAAAACCGTAAAATTTATGACAAGAAACCGCTATCGAATCATAACGGGGTGCGGATGCAGAATTAAGTTGATAGTGAATTTCACTGGCATGCTCGGTATACGGTAAATAACCACCAAATAAAGCTGCATCCAAATGCAGGTAGCTGGGATGCTCCTGTAAAGCCTGCTGAATACGATCAATCGGATCTATAGCGCCTTTAAACGTCGTACCGATGGTAGCAACAACCAAAGCCGGATAATCCGAATGCTTCTGTATCTGTTTTTTAAGATCAGCAGCATCCATACTGCCATCAGCCAGCGTATCCACCATAATGCAATCCAGCCCCAATAAATCGCCCAGGATCTGCACCGAATAATGGGCTTCTTTGGTGAAATAGGCTTTGGCAATTTTTCCGGTACGACCTTTTAGAATGCTGCGGCCCATGTACATACCATGCATATTACTGTCGGTGCCGCTGTTGGACAAAAATCCCCAAGTATCCGAGCCTGGGAAGCCGAATATTGCTCCGAATCTGTTGATAATTTCACGTTCAAAATCATGCGTACTGTAGGGGATGGGACTTTTTTTATACGGATTCCCCACATTATTATAAGCAAAGGTATTGAGCCCGGTTGTCTCGGTAAGGTATCGACGCCAGTCGAAAAAATCATCCGGCAAGGTATTCATATTGATCGGATATCCCAGTAACTGGCTTTTTTTCTGCGCCAGCATCGCTCTTTCCGAAAGAGACAGATCCGGAGACAACAAGCTTGAATCCTGGTTAAGTAACCAGGCGGGCTTACAACCCATCGTGCCTGCCATCATTCCGGCACCGGTAAAAGCTAAAAATCGACGACGTGTTAATAACATTGCTTTATATCAAGTATTTTTTAAATTTACACACACGAAAAGTACTCCTTTTTCCATCTTAGCGTCAAGCCCGTCGCCTGATACGGCATAATGATAACGATTATCCTTTTTTTTACTACGCAGTTACGCTTATTTACTGTTTCAATGTAAAAGTTATATTGTAAAAGTCATATGATAAATAGATGATAAGCGAATGAAATTTAAAAAAATTACTTTATTAATTTTTAGCAGTTTGATTTCATGCGCGACTCAAAATATTGATTTAAACAGTTCTGAAAAAACCAGCGAATTTTTTATTGTAGATTGTTTACTGCCCGGACAAATACGTAAACTGGGCCAGGTTGCCAGCTACGTCACTGCCAGGCGGGCAATTAAAACCTCAGCTTCAGATTGCGAGATTCGTGGCGGAGAATATGTCGCTTATGACCGGGCGAATTATCAAACCGCGCTCAATATCTGGCTGCCCAAAGCACAAGCCGGTGACCCCCAGGCTCAAAATTATGTCGGTGAGATCTATGACAAAGGTTTAGGTATAAAACCGGATTACGATCTGGCGTTTGTCTGGTATAAGAAAGCTGCACTACAAGGCTACAGCAAGGCACAACTGAATTTAGGTTACCTATATGAGCGGGGCTTAGGTGTAAAACAGGACAAAGCGCTCGCCATGGAATGGTATGGAAAATCTTCCAACTTAGCCAAAGCCAATATACCTTATGCCGCTACTTTAACATCCGAACAGGATAGCAATTCGCATTCAACCGAGTTAAGCCTGTTAAAAACCGAATTAAACAATAGCCGGGCAGAATCGAAAACACTAAAACACAAATTAGCGACAATTCAACAACAGTTATTAACAAAAAAATCCAGACTGGCTGCGTTGGAAATCGATCTTAACCGGGTTAAGAACAAGATTAAGACCGAACAAAACTTGGCAACGAACGATCCAACCATTGCCTCATTGTTGAAAACACTTGATGACAAAAATCGGGCATTGGTCGATCAACAGCAAAGTATCCTGGCTTTGGAAAATGAATATAAGAGTAAATTAAACAGCCTGACTGAAAAACTGGATGAAACCCAAAAAAGGGCCGGACAGCTCTTAAGCGAACTAAAAAACTCTCAACAGCAGAATAAACAATCGCAAGTCAATTTATTAAACGCTGAAAAAAAACTGGCTGAAACAGAAAAACAGCTCTTATCGATTAATAACCAGTCGACTAATCGGCTCGATAACCTAAATACAGCCAAAAGCAATTTAATCGATAACAGCAATTCGCTTAGGCAGGCCGAAGCCAAGCTGCAACAAACCCGGCAGAAAATCCTGCACTATCAACAGGAGAAACAAAAAAATACTCGGCTGTTTGAGCAACTTAAGGCGGAAAACAAACGTATAAAGGTTCTGGAAACCAGTTTGCAAGATCAAATCAAGCATGATGGTTTATCCAAAAACAAATTGGCCCGGTTAAATGATCAACTGCAACAACAGAAGAAGCAGTCGGCGCAAACACAAAAAAAGTTGCAGCTTACGCAACAACAACTCAATCAGCACCAGCTTGAATACACCCGGTTGCTTGCCAATCTACAAGAACAGCTGGAGCAAGTTAAGCAGGAAAAATTACTGTTAGCCGAACAAAAAAACACCGAACAGCATCAAAAAGAACTGTATTTTAAAGATCTAACGCTAAAAAATAAGGAAATAGAACACTTAAAAAACAAATTAATTGCTGAAAAACAGCATTATGAACAACAGATAAAAACCTTTCGGCAACAAGCAGCTAATCTAACCACAACACAAAAACCCAAAATCGAAATTATTGACCCGGCTATTGTCGTCACCCGTGGCAGCAGAGTGGTTAATTTACGATCGCTGGTCAAGCAACGCGAAATTATCGGCAAGGTAGATTCACCTGTTGATCTGTTATCGCTGACCATAAATGACCGGAAAAAGAATGTTAACAAACAAGGGATATTTAAAACCGATATCAAACTCAATGGGATAAAAACCCCGGTACAGATAATCGCTGTCGATAAAAACGGCACCCGGGCAATGTTGAACTTTATGCTGTCCACCGAATTAGCAAAAAATATCGACCGGCCCGTTCAGGCAGCAACCACTACACAAGACAAGCAAGCCTGGAAACGGCTCAATTTCGGTAATTATCATGCCCTGATAATTGCCAATAACGACTATATGAAAGTACCCGGCCTGGATACCCCGATCATCGATGGTCGGGTTATCGAAAAAGTCTTGCGTGCCCGCTATAACTTTAAAACCAAATTGCTGATAAATGGTACCCGTTATCAAATTCTGTCCGAACTCAATCGGTTAAGAGCGACATTATCCAAAGATGACAATCTGCTGATTTACTATGCCGGTCATGGCGAACTCGACAAGGTCAATATGAGGGGGCATTGGTTACCGGTCGATGCAGACGGCGATAACACCGCCAACTGGATATCCACTGTTGCCATTACCGATATTTTAAACGCCATGTCAGTCAAACATGTGATGGTGGTATCCGATTCCTGTTATTCGGGCGCCATGACCCGCTCTTCACTGGCGCGACTGGATGCCGGGCTTTCCAACAAACAACGCCATGACTGGCTTAAAGTTATGCTCAAAACCCGTTCCAGGACTGTATTAACCTCCGGCGGACTAAAGCCGGTCATGGATGGCGGTGGCGGTAAACACTCAGTTTTTGCCAATGCCTTTATTAAGGCGCTTGAAAACAATTCCGATTTACTGGAAGGCCAGGCGTTGTACCGGGAAGTGGCCAATAATATTGTCGCTGTTGCGGCTGATTACGGCATTGAACAGGTGCCCGAGTATGCACCGATTCGCCATGCCGGACATGAATCCGGCGAGTTTTTCTTCGTACCGAATTAGCACTGCTTTATTTTACAGAAAGCACTTTTTATTACTATTTGAGGGGATAGGATGTTTAAGTCTAAATTTAATTTTTTTCCGATTGTCTGGCTGGCAGTCTTGTTTAGTCATTCTGTCCAAGCGGATATCAGCCCGGGCCAGGTTCTCGATAATTCCTGGGCCAGCGTCTGTCCCAATGCGGCGGCCGGGTCTGAATTAGCGACCAGATGCGCAAGATTGAATGGCGGCTCTAGTGCCGGAATTGAAGCGGGAACCGGTAATAATGCCTCAACATCTTCCGGAACGGGCAATTCAACCATCTATTCAGACCGTCAGCATAAAAGAAGTATTGAACAGCGGCTTGAAAAGCTTAAACAAAAGCGTGCGGCCGGCGATATCTTATCCGGTGAAAGATTAGGCTTTTTTGCGTCGGGTAAAATGACCGAGATTGAAAGAGAAAATACCGTGCTTGAAAGCGGCTATGAATCCGACACCCATGGTTTTACCGTCGGTGGCGATTATTTCTTTTCCGATCAGTTTGTTGCCGGATTAGCGGTGGGGTATTCCGATACCGATCTGGATTACAGCCATAATGCCGGCTATGTGGATTATGAAAGTATCTCCGTATTATCTTATGCCAATTACAGACTCACCAATAATTTTATCGTTGATGGTTATGCCGGTTGGACCGGTGTCGATTACGACATCAAAAGAAATATTGTCTACAACCTGACCTGCGGTTGTGATGTGATCAATTCAACCGCACGATCCGATACCGAGGCTGACAAAGTTCTGGCCGGGCTGAATTTTGCCTATGCATTTAACTACAGTGCTTTTGAATTGACCCCGATGTTGAAACTGGATTACTCCGGTACTTTCATCGAGAGTTTTAAGGAAAAAGGCGGCAGCGGTCTGGCGATGAAATTTGATAACCAGAATATTCAATCCTTCCGCTCCACACTGGGTTTTGACAGCACCTACTCCTTCAGTTTTCCGTGGGGAATTTTAATCCCGCGAATTAAAGCCGGATATATTCATGAATTTTTAAATAAAAGAAGAACCATTCACGCCTCTTTTGTACAGGATACCTCTAACTATAATTTAATGTTTAAAACCGATAAACCGGATCGGGATTATTTTGTGCTCGGCGGCGGCATTTCCACCGTATTAACCCACAGCATACAGCTTTTTGTCGATTATGAACGGATTGAAGGTAACCGCTATTTAAACAATTACACTGTTAGCGGCGGGGTTCGTATTGCCTTTTAAACTAAGAGCCCTTTTTGTATTTCCCTTGCGTTAATTGCAAATCCCTGCTGTAACCGTAGAATATGCGCCTGATATGTTAATTCTGCGGTTACGGCTTAATGACACACCCTGACACTCAATGGCAATTCTGGATCGATCGCGGCGGCACCTTTACCGATGTGGTGGCGCGTACACCCAAGGGTAAATTGTTAACGCATAAATTATTATCCGAAAACCCTGAACATTACCAGGATGCCGCATTAGCCGCGATAAAGCATTTACTTCAACAATACGGTAAATCCACCGATAGCATTGCCGCTGTGAAAATGGGCACCACTGTCGGCACCAATGCCTTACTTGAGCGCAAAGGTGAGCCTACAGCACTGTTAATAACCCGCGGTTTTAAAGACTGTTTACGTATCGGTTATCAAAACCGGCCGGATATTTTTGCGTTAAATATCCAACTGCCGCAACTGCTTTACCAAAGTGTAAAAGAAGTGGAGGAGCGCCTGAATGCACAGGGCGAGGTGCTGGCGCCATTAAATAGAGAACTTGCCGGACATCAATTACAGGAGTTATATCAACAGGGGTTTCGTTCTATTGCCATTGTTTTGATGCATGCCTGGTCTTATCCCGAGCATGAACTACAATTGGCTGAAATGGCCAAAGCCATTGGTTTTAGCCAGATTTCATTATCGCATCAGGTCAGTCCGTTTATGAAACTGGTCAGCCGTGGCGATACTACCGTGGTGGATGCCTATTTATCACCTTTATTAGGACGCTATGTAGCCCAGGTCTGCTATGGCCTTAAACAATACAATCAACCGGGAGAACCAACCCGGTTGCTATTTATGCAATCCAATGGCGGTTTGACCGATGCCCACAGTTTTCAGGGCAAAGACAGTATTTTATCCGGTCCGGCAGGCGGCATTGTCGGTGCTATTGCTAGTGCGGAAAAAGCTGGTTTAAAAAAAATTATCGCCTTCGATATGGGCGGCACGTCTACCGATGTTGCTCATTATGCCGGAGAATTGGAACGCAGTTTTGAAACCGAAGTCGCCGGCGTGCGTATGCGCGTGCCGATGATGCATATTCATACCGTTGCCGCCGGCGGCGGTTCCATTTTATCGTTTGACGGCATGCGCTATCGGGTCGGACCGGATTCTGCCGGGGCCAACCCAGGTCCTGCCAGTTACCGGCGCGGAGGGCCACTAACGGTAACCGATGCCAATTTGATGCTGGGCAAATTACCGGTTTTTCCCGCTGTTTTCGGCGAAAATGCTGATCAATCACTGGATATTGATAAGGTTAAACAGTTATTTACCGAACTGGCCGCGCATATTCATCAGACCACCGGCGATAATCGAAGCCCGGAGCAGGTGGCCGAAGGTTTTTTAGCCATTGCGGTCGAAAATATGGCTGATGCCATAAAAAAAATATCCGTACAAAAAGGCTATAACGTGTCCGAATACACTCTGTGTTGTTACGGCGCGGCAGGCGGGCAGCATGCCTGCAAAGTGGCGGACAGATTGGGCATGAAACAGGTCATGCTGCACCCTTTTGCCGGGGTATTATCGGCTTATGGCATGGGACTGGCCGATTTTCGCTTGATTAAAGATCAGGCACTTGAGCAGGCCTTCGACCAATGCGGTGATGCCCAGTTACAAATGCTGTTTCAGCAATTGCAAAAACAGGGCGAGCGGGAAATGCGGCAACAAACGAATACCCCGCATAACCTTACATTTATTGCTACCGTGCATTTGCGCTATTTAGGCACCGATACCGCCATCGCCGTTACATTTGCCGACAAATACCGTATGAAGCAGGCTTATGAACGGGCTTATCAACAGCAGTTCGGTTTTATTTATAAAGACAAAGCCCTGGTCATTGAAACGCTAAACCTGGAAGTTATTGCCATAAACGCGTCTGTTTCCCAGTCGGTTAGCCCTGCTATAACACGCCCCGGCACAGCCTTTGTGCATACCCGAATATTCAGTAATAATGCCTGGCACGACACACCGGTTTATCGCCGGGAAGAGCTGGCTGCAGGTCAGGTGATTAGCGGTGCCGCCATTATTATCGAAAGCACCGGCACCACCGTGATCGAACCGCAGTGGCAGGCCGAGGTCAGCACAGATTATGACCTGATCCTGACCCGCACCTGCCGGGCACAAAGGCAACTGGCAATTGGCACCTCGGTAGACCCGGTAATGCTGGAAATCTTCAACAAACTGTTTATGTCCATTGCCGAGCAAATGGGGTTTGTGCTGCAAAACACCGCTTATTCGGTCAATATTAAAGAACGGCTGGACTTTTCCTGCGCCTTGTTTAACACACAAGGCGAATTGGTTGCCAATGCCCCGCATATTCCGGTGCACCTGGGTTCGATGGGAGAAAGCGTACAGGCGCTACTGGACAATCCGGATATTTCTATTCGGCCAGGGCAAGTCTATCTGCTCAACTCGCCCTATCATGGCGGTACGCATCTGCCTGATATCACCGTAGTGACACCGGTGTTTGAACAGCAACAGTTACTGTTCTTTGTCGCCTCACGCGGCCATCATGCCGATGTCGGCGGCATCAGTCCCGGTTCCATGCCGGCGCACAGCAAACATATCAGCGAAGAAGGCGTTTTAAGCGCCGGGCTTCAAATTGTTGCGGATGGTAAGTTTCAGGAAGGAACGGTAAGGCAATGGCTAACCGATCATCCCTACCCTGCCCGTAATATTGAGCAGAATATCGCCGACCTGCAGGCGCAAATCGCCGCCAATAATAAAGGCGTACAGGAACTAAAACGCATGATCGAGCAATATTCCCTGCCTGTCGTGCAAAGTTATATGCAGCATGTGCAGAATAACGCCGCCGCATCGGTTCGACAAATACTCGGCCGTTTATACGGCGGCAGGTTTGAAAAGATACTGGATAACGGTGCAAAAATTGTTGTATCGGTCGATATTGATCTGGCCAACCAACACGCCACTATCGACTTTACCGGCACCAGTGCGCAATTGGAAAATAACTTTAACGCCCCTGCCGCTGTATGCAAAGCCGCCGTGCTGTATGTTTTCCGTACGCTGGTAGAAGATGATATACCGCTCAATGCCGGTTGCCTGCAACCGTTAACCATTTTTATTCCCGAGCAATCCATGCTCAACCCGCAACACCCGGCTCCGGTGGTGGCGGGCAACGTCGAAACCTCACAGAATATTGTCGATGCCCTGTACGGGGCATTAGGCGTACTGGCCGGATCGCAAGGCACGATGAACAATTTCACCTTCGGCAATCAGCAGTATCAATATTACGAAACCATTTGCGGAGGTGCCGGTGCCGGAACCAATTTTAACGGCTGCGATGCAGTACACACCCATATGACCAACTCCCGGATCACCGACCCGGAAGTGCTGGAGTGGCGCTTTCCGGTCTTATTAGAACAGTTCTCCATCCGACAAAACAGCGGCGGGACAGGCCGGTATCATGGCGGTAACGGCGTCACCCGTATCATAAAATTCCTGTCGCCAATGTCCTCCAGTATTTTATCCAACCACCGCAACAGTTCCAGCCGGGGTATACAGGGTGGCGGCAACGGTGCACCGGGAAAAAACACCGTAATACGCGCCAACGGCAGTAACGAAACCTTATCTGCCTGCGCGGAAATTAAAATGCAGGCCGGAGATAAAATTGAGATTCAAACACCTGGTGGGGGAGGGTTTGCCAAACTATAACCTAATTATTATTCCCTTACTTCACTGTAAGTGATTTCGGCCAGAGGAATATTGAATGTAATATCACCTCCATACATGCGCGCCTTAAGTGTCACCTGTTTATCTTTTACCTGGGTGATTTTACCCGTTTTTGTTATGCCTTTTTTGGTTTTAATCCGGGCTTTACGACCGATTTTATCGATCAGCTGCATCCGTTCTACTGCGTGAAACTTCCTGGCCTTTATGCCGGTATTTTGTTGCCCTTGGGTCGTTATTTTTTTAATGGTTACAGTTTGCTCGTCTGGTTCTGTTTGCTCCCAGATGGTTGGAATATCCGATGAACTGACTTTAGGCGCTGTGCCCATGCTAAAACTTAAGTCATTAATTTCCTTATCATTTAAACTTACCGACAAGCCAAGTATATGCGGAATGTCTTCAGCCTTATACAGGTGCAGATTACCTAACTCATTTGAATCAATTGCTTGCGTTGTCAGACTGATCTCTCCCGCCTCCATTAACAGCTGTTTTAGTGCCGCCCGAATACCTGGCCCCGGAATAAAACCCAAATCCGCTAAATAGGCTTCATCACTCTGGTTAACCAGCTGGTCGATATACTCCTGAACGGTAATGCCTTTTAAGTTTGCGCAATACTGATTAATTTTGTTAGTCAAATCGCGATCCGGGCGATAATTTACCGTAAAGGAATTGATAGTGCTGGTAGCTTGATTGCTCAGAATTCCGGAAATATCACTGGCAATATTTTCAACTGTAAATGTCACATCCGTTTCCTCTACACCATGAATGGCAGAGTTTATATTAAATTTCAGTGTCGAATTTTCCTGATCGTAATTAACCTTGGCAGTAAGATCAAAAATCAGTCGATAAATCCCTAACTCCATAAGTTGTTCTCCGGGATAGGATCCACTTAAAGTACAGGCTAATCCCGAATCTGCTTTTTTTTCTGACTGTTCAGGAAAAGACTTGGTTAATGTATCAATCAACTCCCCTGTCAGGCTTATATGCACACCCTGCACAGAAATACCCATTTTTTCCGGGAATTTTTTTTGCTCGATAAAATTATTGGCATGGCCCAATAAAAAAACCAAACCCGGCGTGATAAAACCAAGCTTGTCCACTCTTATTTCTTCATTAATATTTTTTAACCGTAATTTAACTTTTTCCAGATAAACGGCACCCTCCATTGTGGTACTGATACCGTCATATTCTATATTTACAAAGGGTGCTGACATATTAATCGCCTGGTCAACCCGTCCCTTAATTTCATAATAGAGATATATTTTTATTCCGGCGTAGATCAGTACTACCGTCAGGATTGGAAGAACAAAAATATTCCTTATTGTTGCCATATGACTGCCTTATTGAGTGCTATTTGTTTCTTTATTACAGCAATATTGATTACCACGAGGTTTTACTTCATTATCATGTGCCCTAGTTTGAGCACTAGTGTCAAGTATAGTTAATAATGAGGATACTGCGGATTTTTGGATGTAACAGCAAAGATTCTGCTCAACCTATCATTATTTTACTTTATAGATCGAGAAAACAGTAGTAACCGAGCAGCCTCATAATATAAGGCTCACGTTGAAGCGGTTGAAATACCTTAGTCTGTTAAAAATTGAAGGGCTATTTTGTCATCACCATCGAGACGAATGACTTTAACATTACGCGGGACAGGATCCTCTATTCCCACAACGACTATTTCAGCGATATCCCCAACATTGACTGACGGGTAGTTTTGGCAGGTAATAAGCAGGCCATTATTCGACATATTTTCAGTATACGCTTTCATTGTTTCACCAGAACCAAATGTAATATTAATGCCCTGCCGGTGTGCTATACGTGGGTTAGCGCGGTTTTCGTTCATATTCAGCTCTGCCTCAATATTTATAATCGTTCTGTCAATAAAAGCCTAGTCATTATAAAAGAATTTGAATTGATTCCAAAAAATTCATTACCTGTTAATTATTCGATCAATTGTGTACGCAGTTTGCCTGGTAAAACAAATATTATATTTGCCTTACAAACAGTTGTTCGTTCATGTTACCGAAGCTTTTTTCGAAAAAATCAAAACGAGAATTGGAAGGTCAGTATGAAGCAGTGAAATGGCGTCCCCAGGGGGGTTCGAACCCCCGTTACCGCCGTGAAAGGGCGGTGTCCTAGGCCTCTAGACGATGGGGACAGGACTATGTTTCACTTAAATGTTTGGCGCGCCCGAGACGATTCGAACGTCCGACCTTTGGCTCCGGAGGCCAACGCTCTATCCAGCTGAGCTACGGGCGCCAAAGAGCAGTATTATAACCTAATTTTTTTATTTAAGACAACATTGTTTTTAAATGAGCTAGACTGGCCTTTCCCCGCTGCTTTTGTTCTTCCGGATCCAGCTGTTTTTTATTGGCCCACTCCAGATCGTCTTCCGGTAGTTCATTTAAGAAACGGCTGGGTTCGCATTCGCCCACTTCACCGTATCGTTTACGATGGGTGCAATAACTAAAAGTCAGACTCTTTTGCGCCCGGGTAATACCGACATAGGCCAAACGACGCTCTTCTTCTATATTGCCTGTTTCTATACTGTTTTGATGCGGCAGAAGGTTTTCCTCCATACCGATTAAAAACACATGGGGAAATTCCAGCCCTTTAGCAGCATGTAAGGTCATCAGGCTAACCTGATCTCCGGCTTCTTCATCCTGGTTTCTGTCCAGCATATCAATCAACATTATTTTGGCTATTACTTCTGCAATTGATTGATCGTCATGACCTTCTCTTTCCGCCATGCGCTGCAGCCAGTCTACCAGCTCATACACATTTTTAATTTGCCGCTCGGCCGAGCCCTGACTTTTGCTGTTTTCCTTTATCCACTGCTCATAACCAATCTGGTCGATAAATTGCTCGATCACGACAAAGGTATCGCCCCGTTGCAGTTTATCGCCGGTATCGTTGACCCAATCGGTAAAACATTGCAAACGCCGGATGGCTTTTTCCGGCAAACGTTGAGTCAACCCCATTTCATAGCAGGCAGCAAACAGGCTGATATGACGCTCGTTGGCATAGGCACCCAGCTTTTCGATGGTTGTCGGTCCTATTTCCCTGCGCGGGGTGTTGACCACACGCAAAAAAGCGGCATCATCATCCGGATTTACGAACAGGCGCAGGTAGCTGAGAATATCCTTGATTTCGGTATAAGAAAAAAACGAGGTGCTGCCACTAATGAAGTAAGGCACATTACTTTCACGCAGGCTGCGCTCAAACAGTCTGGACTGATGATTGCCACGATATAAAATAGCATAGTCTTTGTAGGAAGTGCCGTTTCTGAATTTATGATGAATAATTTCCGACACCACCTGCATCGCTTCGGTCTGGTCATTCTTATGACTAAGCACCCGTAGCGGGTCGCCATAACCCAGTTCGCTCCACAGTCTTTTTTCAAAGGCATGTGGATTATTGGCAATCAACTGGTTCGCGACTTTTAAAATGCGTCCACTGGAACGGTAGTTCTGTTCCAGTTTAATCACCTGCAGACGGCTGTAATCTTTTTGCAATTGCTCCAGATTTTCCGGATGCGCGCCACGCCATGCGTAAACCGACTGATCATCATCGCCGACAACGGTAAACTGACCCAGTTTTCCTGCTAATAATTTAACCAGCTGGTACTGGGTAATGTTGGTATCCTGATACTCGTCCACCAGTAAATAACGGATACGATTCTGCCATTTTTCTAATATTTTCGCATTGTTTTGAAACAACAATACCGGCAACAGAATTAAGTCGTCAAAATCGACCGCATTATAGGCTTTTAGGTTACGGTTATAGGCCTCATAAAGCTGGGCACTTATTTTTTCCGCCACCTGTTCGGATTGCAGAGCCTGCTCCGGTGTGACAAAAGCGTTTTTCCACTGCCCGATTTGCCAGGAATAATGATCAACCTGGTCAATATCGCAATGATTCATATCATGACTAATCAGGTTCTTTAACAGAGTTTTTTTATCCTGCTCATCAAACAGTGTAATGCCGGATTTATATTCCAAAGCTTTATGCTCTTTACGTAATATATCCAGCCCCAGCGAGTGAAAGGTGGATACACGTAAACCGCGGAGTTGTTGATCGTCCAACAGTTTGGACACGCGGCCTTTCATTTCCCGGGCCGCTTTATTGGTAAAGGTCACCGCCGCTATATTTTTTGCCGCAATACCGTTTTTGACCAGATAGGCTATTTTTTCGGTAATCACCCGGGTTTTGCCGCTACCCGCGCCGGCCAGAACCAATAAGGGATGATCAATGGCTTTAACAGCAGCCATTTGCTGGGGGTTTAACTTGGTCATTACAGACTTCTATCCAGTTTACGATAGCCGATTGCTTCGCTTAAATGAGTGGTGGTGATCTGTTCTGAATTTGCCAAATCGGCAATAGTACGCGCCAGTTTTAAAATACGGTGATAGGCCCTGTTGGACAAGCCAAATTTTGTCATGGCCTGCTCCAATAATTGATGATCCTGATCCGATAGCTGACAATATTGTTTTACTTCTGCGGCCGTTAAGGAGGCGTTGGCTTTACTGCTCCTGGCCATCGCCTTGTTGCGTGCGGTAACAACCCGCTGCCGGATTTGCTCACTTTTTTCTTCACCCTCCGTCGAGCCTTTTCGTAACACTTCGTGCGAGACGCGGGGCACTTCCAGATGCATATCAATTCTATCCAGTAACGGCCCGGATATTTTACTGCGGTACCTGGCCACCTGCTCAGAGCTGCAATGGCATCGCCCGGTTGCATCGCCCAGATAACCGCAAGGGCAAGGATTCATGGCGGCAATCAATTGAAAACGTGCCGGAAAATCGGCCTGTTTGGCTGCCCTGGAGATGGTAATATGCCCGGTTTCCAGCGGCTCCCTCAGCACTTCCAGTACTTTACGGTCAAACTCCGGTAGTTCATCTAAAAATAGAGTACCGTTGTGCGCCAGTGAAATTTCCCCCGGCATCGGATTACTGCCGCCCCCCACCAAAGCAGCGGCAGATGCAGTATGATGCGGTGCCCTAAACGGCGGCTTTAACCAGTTTTCCACCACCAAAGCCTGATCACAGATAGAGGCAATGGCCGCGCTTTCCTGGGCCTGGCGCTCTGTTAACGGGGGTAAGATGCTGGGCATTCTTGCTGCCAGCATCGATTTACCCGTACCGGGCGGCCCCAGCATGAGTAAATTATGTTGGCCTGCGGCAGCAATTTCAAACGCCCTTTTGACATGATACTGCCCATGCACATCTGAAAAATCAGGCAGTTCTTGTTGCTTGTTAGGGGTTTGGTCTTCTTCTGTCAATTCGCAGGGTAATGATTTTTGGCCGTTCAGGTATGCACAAATATCCAGCAGGTGCAGGGCTGGAATTAATTCCAGCTCCTTGACTAAAGCCGCCTCGCCGGCATTGACTAACGGCAGAATTAATTGCCTTTTCTGTTCCTTGGTTTGTATGGCAACGGGCAAGACCCCATTGACCGAGCGAAGCTCGCCGCCTAATGCCAGCTCACCGATACATTCATAATCTGCCAGTCTGGCACCGCTAACCTGGCCTGTCGCCGCTAAAATACCCAACGCGATAGCCAAGTCGAAACGCCCGCCTTCTTTGGGTAGATCGGCAGGTGCCAGATTAACGGTAATGCGTTGCGCAGGGAATTCAAAATGCGAATTTAAAATCGCGCCGCGTACGCGGTCTTTACTTTCCTTGACCGCTGTTTCAGGCAAACCGACAATAGATAATGACGGCAGGCCATTACTGACATGTACTTCAACTGTCACCAACGGTGCTTCAATACCTGAACGGCCCCGACTATAAACAACAGCTAAAGACATCTTATGGTCTACTTGCTTTGCACTTCCATGTCGGCAACACGTTTTTCCAGCGCATCTAGCCTGGAGCGGGTTTTTGCCAGTACCGCTTTTTGAACTTCAAACTCCTCCCGTGTGACTAAGTCCATTTTGCCTAATGCGCCCTGTAAAATACCATGAAAATTCCTTTCCATATCGTCTTTAAAATCTGCCAGGCCCGGAGGTATGGCATTGGCTAATTTGCTGGCAATATCATCAATTGCTTTTGTATCAAACATAAGGCTTACTCTCAATTAGATTATTTGAAATATTATAGATTAGGTACTAAGCCTAATTTACGGTTTTATGCCGAAATTGGCAGGTGCTCACAACAAATTTTCTCAGCCTCTGCCTGGCTTAACGGCAGCAAAGTGAGCTGACACTGATAATGATTATCCTGCTCGGTAAAGTAGCTGCATGAATTACAAATACCAAAACTACGTGAGTTATTGGCCTTTTGTAAAGCAGCTAACGTGGCACTGAGACCTTCGCTTAAACTGGCATAATATTCATCGGAAACCAGTTGCTCAGCCTCAGAAAAAAAGTTGGTAGGCTGCATTTCCTCCAATAAGGCCTCACCCTCTTCAGTCAAGGACAGATGAACGATACGTCCATCTTCCGAGTCCGAACGCTTTTCTATATAGCCCTTTCTGTTTAACAACTGAATCGACTGTGACACAGTGCCTTTGGTCAGGCCAAGGTACTCGGCAACCAATACCGGCGTATCGCTATGCTGGTTACATTGTGAGATATACTGTAAAACCTGTGCATGTATCGGTTGTAATCCCAAAGCCGAAAATCGTTTACGTTCTTCTGAACGTAACAAGGTACTTATTCGTTCAATCAATTTAAGGGTATTTAAATCCTGCATATGCGGTATTTTATCATGACTTGTCTGCAATCGCTTTTTTAAAGAACTCAGGCTGTGCTAATGCCGCCTGATGAATTTCAGCATTGTAGTAATTAGTTTCAAACGCTTTATTGGCAGCATCTTGCTGCCTGAAACCGATGGGACCCGATTTGGCGGCAATAGTTGCACTCCACCACCCCGATGGATAAATACATTGAGGAAAAAACAGAGTTTGCAAATGGTCAAATCCGGCTGTTTGCATGGCATTACGCATATCGGACAGAATTTTCATATAAAACAAAGCCGATTCGCTTTGCTGGATAACCATACCGTTTTCAGTCAAGCAATTAAAACAGTCCTGATAAAAATCTACGCTGAACAGGCCTTCTGCCGGACCTACTGGATCCGTGCTGTCGACAATAATAATGTCAACCGAGTTTGGTTCCGCATCTTTAACCCATTTAATACCGTCAATAAATTTCAACTCTGCACGAGGGTCATTATTGGACTCACACAATTCAGGAAAATATTGTTCTGCCAAACGGGTAACCCGTTCATCTATATCTATCTGGACGGCCTGTTCTACCGTTTTATGCTTAAGTACTTCTTTTAATGTGCCACAGTCGCCGCCACCAATTATCCAGACTTTTTTGGGTTCCGGATGACTGAATAAAGCCGGGTGACTCATCATTTCATGATAAAAAAAGTTATCCAGGGTCGAAACCATGGTACAACCGTCTATTACCATTAGATTGCCAAAGCTTTCGGTCTGATAAATTTCCAGCCTCTGAAATTCAGACTGTTCCTGATGCAATTTTTGCTTTATTTTTAAAGAAAAAGCAGCACCAAAGTTTGGTGCCTGTTCGGTAAACCATTTTGAAGAATCAATCATAAATATTAATGAAAAAAATGAGCTAAATAATGTCGCATTATATTAGAATTTAGCCCTTTATAGATACGATATACTTTTAATCGTTAAAAGTATTTTTGTCAGATTAATTACAGGATTAACCAATTGCAGGCAGATCATTCAGAAAACTGGAGCATAGAGCAGTCGGCACAGACCTATGCCATTAAAAACTGGGGACAGAATTACTTCGCTATTAATAACAAAGGCCATATCAGCGTTAAGCCCTGTCAGAACATAGATGTTGAGCTGGATTTATTTGAAATTGCCCAGTCGCTAAATGAGAAAAATTTCTCATTGCCCGTACTGGTACGCTTTACCGATATTTTAAAAGACCGAGTATGGCAGCTTCAAAAAGCCTTTGCCAATGCCATTGCCTCTCACAATTATCAAGGGCGCTATACCCCTGCATATCCGATCAAAGTCAATCAACAATCCAAAGTGGTTGAAGGCATCCTGTCCGCCGGTAATATAGGCCTGGAAGCCGGCAGTAAACCTGAATTACTGGCCATTTTGGCACAACAAACAAAAAATCAGATAGTTATTTGCAACGGCTATAAAGATAGAGCCTATATCCGTATGGCATTAATCGGCCAGCAAATGGGGCTGGATGTTTATATTGTGATTGAAAAGCCGATTGAGCTGGAAATTGTTTTCGCAGAAGCGGCCAAACTGGGGGTTAAACCTCAACTAGGGGTCAGAATTCGGCTATCCAGTCTGGGCGTTGGAAAATGGCAAAACAGCGGCGGTGAGAAATCCAAATTTGGTTTGCATGCCAGCGAACTGCTGCATCTGGTGGAACGGCTGAAGCAGGCTAAACTGTTGCCTTCACTGAAGCTTATGCATTTTCATATGGGTTCGCAAATTGCCAATATTCATGACATTAAAATTGCCTTGAAAGAAGCATCCCAGTTTTATGTCGAACTGCACCGTATGGGGGCTAACATCAGTATTGTTGATGCCGGCGGAGGCTTAGGTGTGGATTATGATGGCAGTCGCTCCCGGCGCGAATCCTCTATCAACTATGGTCTGGATGAATACGCACAAAATATTGTTCGCAGCTTTGCCGACAAATGCCAGCAGCATAGCATTCCACAACCGGACATTATTACCGAATCCGGTCGCGCCATAACAGCCCACCATGCCGTGTTGATTACCAATGTTACCGATGTTGAAAGCATAGATATGGGCGAGAAATTCGCCTTGCCCGAGATTCATAATATTGCCGAACAATATCATGATGCCCAGTTTGATTTGAGCGAAGCCCGCGCTCAATTCGCCGAGGATAATCTGACCCTGACCGAACTTGCTCTGGCTGAAAACAATTATGCGCAGATTTGTCGACATATTCAAAACAACCTGGATCCCCGCAATCATAATCAGGCTCTGATTTTACAGGAACTGAATGAAAAACTGGCCGACAAGGTATTTTGTAATTTTTCCCTGTTTCAGTCCCTGCCGGACATTTGGGGGATTGATCAGGTTTTCCCTATTATGCCGATTCACCGGCTGAATGAAAAACCACATAGACATGCAATATTGCAGGACTTAACCTGTGATTCTGACGGCCGTATTGACCAATATATAGACCAACAGAACCTGGAAAAAACCCTGCCCATCCATAAAATAAATTTACAACAGCCTTATCTGATCGGTTTTTTTATGGTTGGAGCCTATCAGGAAATACTGGGGGATATGCACAACCTGTTCGGCGATACCCATTCAATTAATATTGAACTGGATGATAACGGCTATCATTTTTCAGACTTTCACGAAGGTGAGCATGTAGGCGACCTGCTGGATTATGTGCATTTTAACTGTGATGACTTAAAACAAGCCTATCAACAAAAACTGGCGCAAACCAAACTGACTCAAACTCAGCAATCGGCTTATCTTGACGAATTGACCGCAGGACTGTCGGCTTATACCTATCTGGAGAAATAATGATAACCGCAGGCATAAAGGCTAAGCTGAATTAATGCAACACGGTTTTGCGGAAGAAGGTATTTCCGCTTTATACCGCATAAAAATGAATACAACAAATAAACATTGGGGACGCATACATCGTAGAGACGCAATGCCTGCGTCAGCGTAATCACCTTTTTAATTACTGCTGCCACAGCAACGCTTAAACTTTTTCCCGCTGCCACAGGCACAAGGTGCATTTTTGCCTTGGTTTGTGGTTTGTCCCGCCTTTTTAATGGATTTTACCAGACCATCCAGGTACAGCCATTTACCTGCCTCCTTCTTAAAGCGGCTAAGCTCGTTCATCACATGCTCTTCACCCTCCTGCAGATAATAGGCTTTAAATTCCACCAGGCCTTTACTGTCCTTTACCCCGCCTTTTTTTACACTGACCACTTCCAGCCGCGTCCATTGCGCCTGTTCATTTGAAAAATCGATCTTATCCGGGCGTTTACCCGCATCCCAGGTATCGCGTAAATACTGTTCATTGTGCATCGCATACGCGGTAAAGCGGGAGCGCATTAAGGCTTCAGCAGTGGCAGGTGTTTTGCTATGACTATGGTAGAGGCCACAACAATCAGCATAATCCAGACCTGAACCACACAGGCAGTTAGTTTGAGTCATCTAGTTATTCTTAACTTGCTTAAATTACCTATGCATTCCCACGCAAGAAAGGCTGTGAAAATAGCCAATGTAGGCTGGGTAGAAGAACGAAACCCAGCCTACAAAATAGCTATTTTTTTCCTAAAAATTAATACTTTCACCCTCTCAAGAGCGTGGAAACGGAATGATAATACAGATTTTACCAGCAATCGCTTGATGCCACATTGCTGCTATTGGTTGATGTTTTAGTGCCATCCTGATTAATGGACAGGGTTTTACAATCGGTATCGCCCGTTTGTACCCCCGTATAAGTCGCCGTAGCTGTATATGCAGTTCCACTTGCGCCGGTTACCGTTAAAGTATAATACTCATCAGGGGAGAAATAGGCAGTCAGACTGTTTATGGTTTTAGTAGAGAACCCGAGATTGGATAAAGTTGCCGTATACGTTGTATTGTTTGCCCGCCATTTTTCCTCTTCCAACTGAATGTCCAGCAATGCGGCCTTGGCATCTGAGCGGCGTCCTTTATTTACATATTGTTGATAGGAAGGATATGCAATTGCCGCCAAAATACCTATCACCACAACAACAATCATTAATTCCAACAATGTAAATCCGAATGATTTTTTAACAGTGGGCATTGTTTCAACCTCCAGTAAGTAAAGATAATATGCTCAAAGCATAGCATAGGACTTTCATTTTTAGCGTATTATCTGCACCAATCGATTAACGGTTTATTGCTTCGGATAAGCGGTTATCTACCCGGTGGCTAAATTGCTTTATTTGCCTATAATCTTTAACTAACGGTAGGGAATAAAAAATGAAAAAACAAATTGAATCGGGGTTTACCTTAGTTGAATTAATGATAGTCGTTACTATTATTGGTGTTGTTGCCGCTTTGGCCGCCCCCTCTTATCAAAGAACCATTGAAAAAAATCAGTTAAAGCAGGCTGTCGAATCATTAAAGGCGGATATGCAGTTTGCCCGCACTGAGGCGATTAAACGCAGTGCCGATGTCTATGTTTCACGAAAACAAGGTAATGACGGCGCCTGGTGTTACGGCCTTAGTTTATCTAATTGCGACTGTACAGAAACTGTAACCACCGAATCAGACTATTGCAGCATTAAAAGAGTTTTAGGTTCTGAGTTCAGTGCAACCAATTTAAATTCTTCTGATGGTAATAGTCACTTTTCTTTTAGAAGAGGCACTATAGGCAACAACGGCGTCACCTTCAGTACCGATCATTATGTTACCCGCGTTGTTTTTAGCAGTGTTGGTCGGGTCAAATTATGCACCCCGGCAGAGGGTGAAGATGACAGGCCCAGTAACACTACCGGGCTGGACGACTTTCCTGACTGTTAATGGAAAAAATTATGAGAAAATCAAAAGGTTTTACACTGATTGAAATTATGATCGCTTTATTGCTGGGGCTGATTATTATTTCTGCCACTATCAGTATCTATATTGCCACCGTCAGGAGCAGTTCGGATACGGTTAAGTCCGCCCGGTTAAACCACGACCTGGAAATGGTGATGTCGTTAATGATTAACGATATCAGGCGTGCCGGTCAATGGGGCGGTGCCATTGCATCCTCCAACAGTGGTGTCAATCCGTTTACCCAGGTTCCCGATGTTACCAAAGGTCAGGCCAATATAAATATCCCCAATGCCAATTGTGTCTTGTATACCTATGATGCCGATGGTGATGGCCACTATGACGAAGATAACGATAATTTTGGTGATTCCGAAGATGATAATAATGAGTTTTATGGTTTCAAGCTGGATAGCGGCACTATTAAAATAAGAATAAATGTTCCAACCGGAACCACCTACGCAAACTGTAGCGAAACAGGTACCAGCTGCTGTTCATCTACCTATGGTAATTGGCAGGAAATGGTTGTCGGCGATGATGTTGAAATAACAGGCCTGACCTTTGACACTAAAAACTCCAAATGTCTGAATAAAACTCAAAACGCAAATTGGGTTACCCCCAATGCGGGCAACGATCCAAAAATCATTTTTCCGTGTGATGACAGTACCTTGACTAACTATACCAAAAACACCGGCGATCAGTTTGTGGAAACCCGGACGGTAAACATCACATTATCCGGCCGCTTAAAGAACGATACTGCAGTCACCAAATCACTAACCGGCACGGTAAAAATTCGAAATGATCGCGTTTTTACCCAATAAACTGATTTTCAGGTATTTCAAATGATCAGAAATAACAAACGATTTAAATATACAAAACAACGTGGTGTAGCCAGTTTGCTAACCGCCTTGGTGTTATTAATCAGTATTACCCTGGTTACCCTGCTAACCTCTAAAACCGTTATGATGGAAACCAAAATGGAAGCCAACAATTATCGCATCAGCCAGGCGGTTGCCGCTGCCAATTATGCGATGGATTATGGCGTTAATTATTTCGATAGCGGCGGTTTCGATCAGGATGACGATGGCGCTATTGATAATATTCACACCCATGATTCCGATGGCGATTCGGTCAACGATGAGCTGAGACTGACATCGACTGACAGCAGTTTAACGACTTATGCCACCATCAATTTCGACAATTCAGCCGGTACCTTATGCGTTCCTGCCGGAGCAACGGCTGATATGAAACATGGCATGATAACTGCCGTCGGTTATAGTGATGATAAAACCGCAACCCGTACCATCACCCAGTGTGTCGGCCCATTAAACGTTATAAGAGATGACGGTCCGGATCAACCGTTAGTGGCCCAGGGTAATGTCGCTGTCACCGGTAATGCCACGATTATCAACCGTTATACCGATACCACCATCTGGTCTGGAGATAAAGTAAATATCGGTAATTCATCCGCCATGGCGACTTATATTAAAAGCTCATCGGCCGGCACCCTGACTCAATCTGAGTTATTAGACACCGACAGTAGTTTAAATACACAATTAGTCTCTAATAACAACCTGGGTAACGGTCTGGATATCATTGATGATGATCCCTCTCTTGGTACATTAACCGGTATAGAATTTTTTAAAAACTTTTTTACCGTCGATACCCGGGCACAACTAAAAGAGATTGCCGATAATATAGGCCAAAGCTATGCTGCTGGTGATATTGGCAGTGCAGTCGGGAAATCCGGTCCAATCTGGATTGAGGGTGATGCCAGCTTAAACTCAAATGGCACCATCGGTTCCATTGATGCCCCGGCCATTATGGTAATCAATGGAGATTTGGATACTGCTGGTTCTCCGACAATTTACGGTCTGCTCTATATAACCGGTACCTACGACATTGGCGGTACGGTCACCGTCATCGGCGCCAATGTGGTTGAAGGGACTGCCGACACCTCAACCAATACCCCGGCAAGCCCGCCTATCGTAAGTGGTAATGGCACCCTAAATCTTGTGTACTGGCAAGCTTTTGTCACCGGCGGAGCCAGGACTATACCGGGTATGACTTCTATAATTGGCGGTTCATGGCGTGACTGGTAGTTCATTTTTATAACAGGTTAAAATTATGTTTAATTTAAACGTTCAAAAACAACGCGGTATCGGCTTTATAGAAGTTTTAATAACCACACTTGTGGTCGCTTTCGGCCTGCTGGCTGTTGCCTCATTACAAACCAAACTCATGTCCGGCAGCGGTAACAGTAAAACCCGGGCGGAAGCACTGGCCCTGGCCGAACAAAAAATTGAGGATGTCAGAAATCAGATAACAAAAGCGGGATACACCTCATTGACCGCAACGACCTCGACTGATTCGGTAACGGGTACAAACGCCAGCTTTACCCGCGCCTGGACCATTACCGACAATACCGCTTTCTTATCCAGCGCTCCGGCACGAAAAAACATATCCGTCAAAGTCAGCTGGGGTGATGCCGCCGATGAAAAAGTCAATCTGGTCACCGAAATTGCCTGGATAGCACCCAGCAAAACCGCCCTGTATGCTTCTGAAAACAGCGGTTCCGGTGCCGGAGCCACACCCAGCCCCCGCCAGAATGCATCTGAAGATGTGGCATCTGAAAATGTAATCGGTACCAATATGGCTATTACCGATCTTGATGAAGATAC
Organism: Methylococcaceae bacterium; assembly: GCA_050303415.1. Lineage (GTDB taxonomy): Bacteria > Pseudomonadota > Gammaproteobacteria > Methylococcales > Methylomonadaceae > JBNLBS01. The sequence goes on from JBNLBS010000002.1 coordinate 166,556, forward strand.
TGACGGTACTGCCGGTGTCGACTCTACGTTGGGAGCAACCGGTGAAGATGACGATGGCAATGCACTAACTATTACCTTGTACCAGGTCGCTCCCGGTTCCCATTTTTATACCGCAACCCGTGATCCTGCCAATGATATTCTAAAGAAAATTGAACAAGGTGTTATTGCGGTTTTTCTTTGCCAAGGCACAACCTGCACCCATATTCAAAATCATTTCGGCGGTGCTGTTTTACGTATTAAAGGGACCGTTTATTCGACCAGCGAAAATGACCTGGATCATATTCAGGTGGCGTGGACGTCCAGTACCGTTAATGCCTGTTATAACGGCGCCCCCGCCAGAACCCCTGATTCCGGCACCTTCGAGTATGACTCCATGCCTTATGAATGCGTGTTTGCCGGTAACTGTAATGCCACTACCTCTGGCAACCGAACCCGCACGGCTTCAGGCACCCATGCCATCGACCCGGGTTGCTTTGTCACCAGTGTGGTTTCAGATACCGATATCAACTCCAGAAATGTCGGACCGGGCGGTGAGTACGGCGATGTCGGCCTGTTAGGGGTGAAAGACAGTACCGGCGGCGGCTTCAGAAGAGAGGAAACATGTTTTCTTGAGGATACGGCAACGGCTACCGTTGTTCAAACATCAGGCAGTCGAAAAAGTCTGAACAATGATTATTTATTTCCGGTTACCAAGCGTTTATACGTTACTCGTAGAATAAGCAGTGATGGCAGCATCAACTCTCAAAATTCCGAAGGTATCAATCGCTCTTACAGTAATCATAATTTTTTAATTATTGAGCGTAAGAGTAATAATACCCCTAGCGATACCTGCGATGCTTTGGCGACTGCCAATTCGCTAATCCTGGCTCCCAGAACCATCAGTAGAATTTATAATGAAAGTGCCAGCAATAATAATGTAGTTGTCGCTGAAAGTACCTATACGGCCAGTGTAGGCAATGCCGTGGTAACCACCGGAACGGTAGCCAGTGATACAACCGATTTACGCTTTTATATCCAGGAAAACGGGGCGTGTTACGTTGAAGATGATAATACGGATTATGCCTGTGTCTTCCCTGCCGGTACCACAGCGGCAACGATAAACGGCGGCAGTACCACCCATCCTGACCCGGCAACCGATCCTCAATCCTATGGCACTTGTTCGCCCTTACCGGCGGCTACCTGTAACTGGCCAGCAAATTTCTAACCTGCCAGTTTCATTCCAATCAGATGTAAACCGAGTAATTAACCGGTTTACATCTGTATTATAGGTTTTATCTAAACATGCCTTATAAACTCTGCTGGTTTTTGATATTTTTTGGATTTTTCAGTTTTGCCCAGGCAAAAAAACTGTATAAATTTCAGGATAAACAAAGCAACTGGCATTTTACCGATGTACCGCCAAAAACAGATCAGCCGGTTGAAATACGACAGCTTAAAGTCAGCGGTAATAATCAACAGGTTTGGTTGCAGCATTCCGGCAGCGACCGCCAGCCGCAATATTTTGCACGAAATGCCTATGCCGGTTCGGTTGAACTTGAAGTTCAGTTTGTGACCCAGTCCAATGTTCGATCTCAACCTGAATTACCCCGGCGCTTTACTGTTCCTTCCGGTATTTCTGATACCTTATTTACGGTTAATAACATCAACCCTTATGAACCATCGGCCTTTCGTCTTAAATATTCTTACATTTTAGGTAAGCCGCTGGTTAATTACCGCTCTTCGTCACTTTATTTACCTCCCATTGCCGGCGATAGCGAGTTTCAGATTTCTCAAGCCTTTGACGGGATATTCAGTCATACTGATCCACAAAACAAATATGCGGTGGATATTATGATGCCTGTGGGCACACCTATTTATGCGGCACGATCCGGTGTGATAATGGAGGTGAAAAATGATTTTTTTGAAACAGGTACTGAAGAAACTTATAAATCCAAAGCCAACAATATCCGCATCGAACATGACGATGGTTCGATGGCAGTGTATGCCCATTTAGCCCTGGAACAAGCCCAGGTTTTTTCCGGCCAAAGAGTTGAAGCGGGAGATTTAATCGCGTATTCAGGTAATACCGGATTTACTACCGGCCCCCATTTGCATTTTGCCGTACAGATTAATCAAGGTATGAAACTAGTGTCGGTCCCATTTCAATTTATGAATAAACAACATAGAGTAATAACACCTGAAGCCGGTTTATGGCTTAAAGGAATAAATTAGAGGCCAACCGGGTTATCGAGTACAACGAAAAAATACATGTTCTAGTTACTTAATCCAAGCAGGTAAAGCTGAATGCATTCACTCAGAACATGACAGACATATGCGGTTGTCCGTCCTCAACGGGTACCAAACACCACAATAGTTTTACCATGAGCCGAAATAAGCTTCTTATCTTCCAGTTCTTTTAATACTCTACCGGCCATTTCTCTGGAACAACCGACTAGGCGCCCAAGCTCCTGCCGCGTAATACGCAACTGCATACCATCCGGATGTGTAATAGCATCTGGTTCTTTGCATAAATCAAGTAATACCCTGGCAATACGGCCCTCAACATCCATAAAAGCCAAATCACGAAACTTACGGCTGGTAATGAGCAGTCTTGTAGCCAACTGCTCGCCAATAATAAACAACAGTTCCGGCGCATAAATTAACAGCTCTTTATTCAATGCCTGCTTTAGACGCTCATAACCAATTTCCGCCAATTGACAGGCAGTACGGGTTTTAACAAAAACCTCTCTTGTTTCGGACGGTTTAAAAATTCCCACTTCACCTATAAATTGATTTTTATTAAGATAAGCCAGAATTAATTCATGGCCATCCTCATCTTCCACCGCAACACTGACCGAACCGTCTACAATAAAAAAAAGTTTATCGCCTACATCACCTGGGCGAACAATAAAGCTGCTTTTTGGGTATGACCTGACATGACAAAGATGCAAAAAAGTATCTAATGCTTCTTTTGATACAGGCTCATTATTTACTACCGACATAATCCCTCATTATTTATTTATTTTTTTTATTATCACTTAACGTTTAATGATTGCATGATTTTTTATAAAAAATCAATATTTATATTCGAAAATTTGTATTATTAACTTTATTCAAGGATAAAAATTTACGCTGAAATTTCATACTCTAATGTTGTGCATTTCTATGCTACTCTATGCATTTTTAAAACTCTCGGTGAGGTTCAATGGAAGCGAAAGTCAAGTGGGTCGGAGACATGATGTTTCTGGGGGAATCTGGCAGTGGTCATACTGTAGTAATGGATGGTCCTCCTGATCATGGTGGTCGAAACATGGGTTTGCGTCCCATGGAAATGATTTTATTGGGTGTGGGCGGCTGTGCATCATTTGATGTTGTGCAGATTTTAAAAAAGGGCCGTAACGATTTTGTTGATTGTGTGGCTGAACTTTCCGCTGAAAGAGTTGATTCAGTACCCAGTGTTTTTAGTAAAATTCATTTACATTTTGTGGTGAGTGGGCATAATTTAAAAGAATCTGCTGTTGAACGTGCTATTAAGCTTTCTGCAGAAAAATATTGTTCCGCTTCTATTATGCTGAGTAAGTCAGTTGAGATTACTCACGATTTTGAGGTCATTGAGGTTTAACAGGTCTTGAATAAAATACAATTACACGGTTTTAATAATTTAACAAAATCACTTAGCTTTAATATTTATGATATCTGCTATGCGCCAGCCGATATGCAAAAAGCCTATATAGAATATATTGATGAAGCCTATAATGCTGACCGGCTGACTCAAATTCTTAAGGATGTTGCTGAAATTATCGGTGCAGAAATTTTAAATATTGCTCATCAGGATTATGAACCGCAAGGTGCCAGTGTCACCATGTTGATAGCTGAAGGCATGGATATACCGGAGGGAATGACCAGCGAATCGCCCGGTCCTTTACCGGATACAGTGCTGGCACATTTGGATAAAAGCCATATCACTGTACATACTTACCCGGAAAGCCATCCGGATAATGGCATCAGTACTTTTCGGGTCGATATTGATGTTTCTACCTGTGGCCGCATTTCGCCGTTAAAAGCATTGAACTATCTGATCCACAGCTTTGAATCGGATATTGTTACCATGGACTACAGGGTACGCGGCTTTACCCGTGATGTCTCCGGTCATAAACATTACATTGATCATGAAATTACTTCAATTCAGAATTACATTGCCGAAGACACCCAGAGCAGTTATCAAATGGTTGATGTAAATGTCTATCAGGAAAATATTTTTCACACCAAAATGATGTTGAAAGAAAGCGAACTGGATGTGTATCTTTTTGAAAAAGCAAGTACTTTTTCAACTGAAGAAAGACAACTTATTCAGGAACAGGTACGCAAGGAAATGACCGAAATATTTTATGGCCGAAATTATTAAGCCTTTATTTTCGGGCCTGAATCAGTTTGACCAGATTGCCACCTAAAGCGTCTACATGAACATGTTGAAAACCGCAGGCCTGGACGTTACGAACCGTATCCCGGTTAATATTTGCACCCAACAACCGGACAACAATCGGATTCAGCAAGTTCATCAGCCGGGCCAGTATAGGTTTTGAACTGATAACATGTTCCAGCAATAAAACCTGCCCACCGGGTTTTAATACCCGGTGTAATTCCTTTAAACCTTTTCTCGGAGCGGGTACCGAACAAAAGACGAAGCTGGCTATTACCGTATCAAAGCTGTTATCTGCATAACTCAGGCTTTGTATATCCATTTCTGCCAGCTCAACCCTTATGTTCTTTTGATCTCGCTTTTGTTCAGCACGCTTTAACATTTGCGGACTAAAATCTATCGCGGTAAAACGTATGTCTGTGTTTTTAGGATAAAACATGAAATTTTTACCTGTACCAACGCCCACTTCCAGAACATGCTTACCTTCAAGTTTACTCCAGAGTTTTTTTCTCCAACCGTGGAAAAATAAAACTTCCATCAAAGTTTCCAATGCATCGAAATAGGGGGCAATACGGTCATATTTTTTTCTAATTTCGGCACTATCCTGTTTCATACATTTTCCAAATATCTGTTTACAAAGCCAACTTAATGCCCATTGATAATAAAATTACCGCAATTAAGGGTCTTAAAACTTTATCGGGTAATTTTTTACCAAAGATACTGCCCAAATAAATCGCCGGGATACCACCTATTAAAAGTCCGGCCAGCAAACCAAAGTCTACCGAGCCAAAATGCAAGTGACCAAATCCGGCTATGGCCGTTAATGGTACAGCATGAGCAATATCAGTACCGACAATTGAAATGGCTGACTTTCGTGGATATAGGATAAATAAAATTGCCGACCCTATTGCGCCCGCACCGACCGATGATACTGTGACGACGATACCCAACAGACAACCGGAAAAAAAGGTCAGTAAAGGCCTGTTATGTCGAACAAAATTAATCAGCCAGCTTTGTGCATGATTGGCATGCAAAAACGTGATCAACTGGTTTTTCACCATGATAATAACGGATGTTAGTATCAGCATGACACTTAATGTCAGCATGATTAAACGATCGGTATTAAAACCCAGTTGACTTATATGCTCCAAGGCAAAAATAGTGATAATGGAAAATGGTACACTGCCGCCGCCCAAAAGGAAGACAATCTTCCAGTCCACTGTTTTATTGCGATGATGAAAATACACTCCACTGCATTTAGTTAACGCAGCATAAAGTAAATCTGTACCGACGGCTACGACAGGTGAAATGGAAAAACCCAGCACCAGAATCGGTGTCATCAATGATCCTCCACCTACTCCAGTCAACCCTATAATTAAGCCAACCAATGCGCCAGCGCCTATGTGTATTAATTCCAATGCGTTATCCAATCGTATTATTCCAATCAAGGGCGGCAAATATAACGAAAAACCGCTCTATTTACAAAGTGCTAAGGCTTGTTACCGGTTATAATCACGTGCTCCAAATACAGCGGTTCCAATTCTGACTATTGTTGACCCTTCCGCTATAGCCGCTTTTAAATCGCCACTCATACCAAATGAATATTGATTTAACTCCCGCTTATTCAATGCATTAACTGCCGTTACCAATCTCTTATAAGGTTGCCTCTGTTGATCGTAATCCTGTGCCGGGGACGGAATAGCCATTACACCACGCAATCTTAACCGGGGTAATTGTTCAACCTTTTCAACCATCTCGGCCAACTCATTCAACCTAATGCCTGACTTAGTGTCCTCATCACTGATATTGATCTGCAGGAAGATATTTAATAACGGTAAATGCGGAGGCCGTTGTTGATTTAAGCGCTGCGCTATTTTTAATCGATCTACACTGTGTACCCAATTAAAATGTTCCGCGATTGGTTTGGTTTTATTTGACTGAATAGGGCCGATAAAATGCCAAGAAATCGGATATGCGCCTAACTGAACCTGCTTTGCCAAGGCTTCTTGTAAATAACTTTCACCAAAAAGTCGCTGTCCTGCCTGATAGGCGCTTATTATAGCCTCAACCGGCTTGGTTTTGCTGACCGCTAATAATTGTACCGAATTTCTTTCTCGTCCGGTTGCTATTTCTGCGTGCCTGATTTGAGAACGAACTCGTTGTAAATTAGTTTTAATATTGACCGGCATTACTGTTTTTTTTGCTATATTTTTAAAGTCTAAGCAGTATATTAAATATAGCTGCTTTTAAAAAGCCAAGACATGCGCTATGGTTAATTAATTATATTGTAACCCCCTGTATGAGGACATCATGGATATTACCGAACTACTGACCTTTTCTGTAAAAAACAAAGCTTCGGATCTGCATTTATCAGCCGGTTTACCGCCAATGATCAGGGTTGATGGTGATATCAGACGAATCAACATTCCTGACTTGGAACATAAAGAAGTTCATGCGCTTATATATGACATCATGAACGACAAGCAACGTAAAGACTATGAAGAATTTTTGGAAACCGATTTTTCATTTGACCTGCCCGGCGTTGCCCGCTTTCGTGTCAATGCCTTTAACCAGGAGCGGGGGGCCGGTGCGGTATTCAGAACCATTCCTTCAGAAGTTCTATCATTAGAAGATTTGAAAGCGCCAAAAGCGTTTGAGGAATTTTGTAAGATTCCGCGCGGCCTTATTCTTGTCACCGGACCAACCGGTTCCGGCAAATCAACCACCCTGGCGGCAATGATCAACTATATCAACAGAAATGATTATGCCCATATACTCACCGTGGAAGATCCGATTGAATTTGTTCATGTCAGTCAAAAATCCTTAATCAACCAGCGGGAAGTACATCGAGATACCCTAGGTTTTAATGAAGCCCTGCGTTCCGCCTTGCGTGAAGACCCCGATATCATTCTAGTTGGTGAAATGCGTGATCTGGAAACCATTCGTCTTGCACTTTCCGCAGCCGAAACAGGTCATTTGGTTTTCGGAACCCTGCATACCACTTCTGCTGCCAAAACCATTGACCGTATTATCGATGTTTTTCCAGCGGCAGAAAAAGATATGATTCGTTCCATGTTGTCAGAGTCATTACAGGCGGTTATCTCACAAACACTGTTGAAAAAAGTGGGTGGCGGACGTGTTGCCGCACATGAGATTATGGTCGGTACCGCAGCTATCAGAAACCTGATTCGGGAAGCTAAAGTCGCGCAAATGTATTCTGCCATTCAAACCGGCCGCAAAGACGGCATGCAGACGCTGGATCAAAACCTGAAAGAGCTGGTGGATAAAGGCTTAATTACCGCCAAAGAGGCCATGGTTAAAGCGGTCAATAAAGATACATTCCGTTAATTCGCTAATCAACACAGCGGATAAAGGCTTTACTCACCCTTATCCGCTTCACCAGATAGCTCAGTACAATGAAATCATTTCTTTGGTTTATCATTTTAGCGATAGGTTGCGTGCTTGCATCACTGGCAATCGTATTGCTTGCTGAAATACTGGGTTTAACCAAACGTACAGAACAACAAACCACCGGGTCGAATGCCAATGAATTTTTAATTAATACTGAAATAGCCTTAAACGAAAATGAATACTCTCCGACCCTTACCACTAAGCAACCGGAACCCGGCATAATCCCTGATAAGCAGGATGATATATTTCACGTTGTTAATACACAAGCAATCCGGCTTTATGATGCATTTGAACAAAACCCGGAAACGTCCGAATTGTCCTGGAAACCGACCGGACTCGGCAGTGATGGTTTTACCGAATGGAGTAGCGAGCAAGCATTAAGCGGTAAACATGCATTAAAAATAAGCGCCATCAAGCCTTCGGAGCAAGGTTGGCCGGGGTGGATCACTACCATTGACTATCACCCGGAAAAAAATTACCGTTTACAAGTCAGTTATTACACGCCCGACGGTGCTAATGCCTGGTTGGAACAATCTTTTCTGGATCAAAATGGCCGTTTGTTAATGGGTTTTTCCACGGGTTGTCCTCGACATGCAAAAATAAACCAATGGACACAAGTATCCCATCTGGTTAATTCAGCATCTATTCCTGAAAACAGCAAATTTATCCGAGTTGGCCTCCGACAATGTTTAAATCATAGCAAAGGAAAATTAACCCATTTATTTTTTGATGACGTTATTCTGACTGCCTATCCTGCTCCCCGTTAAGGAGGCTACATCTTGCCTGAATTAAGTAAAATAAAAGGTCTGCTATTTGATCTGGACGGTGTGCTTTATATTGGTTCACAGCTTATTGAAGGTGCTGTTGAAGCGGTTGAGAAAATTCGACACAGCGATATTCAGTGTCGATTTATCACCAATACCAGTACATTATCCCGGAACTCACTGCAACAGAAACTGTCGGCACTTGGCTTTGCAATTCCGGCGGATGAAATTATCAGCGCCCCTCAAGCCGTTCTGCTTTATCTGCAACAACAGCATGACCCGGTTTGTCATTTATTATTGGCTGATGATGTTAAAAACGACTTTGCCCATATCAGGCAATCGAACCAGAAAGCCGATTTTATTATTATCGGTGATATTGGAGATGCCTGGTCTTATCACTTATTGAACAAAGTTTTTAATCAGTTGCTTAACGGCGCCAAATTAATTGCCATACATAAAAACAAATTCTGGCAGACCGAACAGGGCATGCAAATGGATATCGGTGGCTTTATTGCGGCGCTCGAATATGCCAGCGGACAACAAGCCACGATTATCGGTAAGCCTTCACCCGCGTTCTTTCATTCAGCACTACAAGATATAAACCTGCCGAGCAAAAATATTGCCATTATCGGTGATGATATTGACAGCGATATCGGTGGTGCACAAGCCGTCGGCTTAAACACAATACTGGTTAAAACCGGCAAATACCGTCAAGCCTATACTGATCAATCGGCTATCAGGCCGGATGTTACTATCGAATCCGTCGCACAATTGCCCGCCCTCTTAAATTTATAATTGTTACGCTAGCCACCCTGTTTACGTGCATTTTGTATGGTCTCATAGGCCTTTCTGATATTCTGGGTTTTTTCTTTAGCCAGTACCATCATTTCTTCGGGCAAACCTTTGGATACCAGTTTATCCGGATGGTGCTGGCTGATTAGGCGACGATAAGCTTTTTTCACCTCAACATCACTGGCACTGGGTTTAACATCCAAAATGGCATAGGCATCGTTGAGTTGATGACGACTTGATTTTCTGCTTGCCTGGCCTTCAGCCTGACTATAAAACCGATGTTGCGCCTGTATTTGTATCTTAATACTTTCGTATTCAAGGCGCATAATGCCCAACTGACTGCAAATATGACGCAATAAATGATCTTCAACCGTATCAAGAGCGCCATCTGCATAAGCTGCCTGGACCTGTAACTCCAGAAACATTCGCATTAAACTGGTACGCCTGTGACATTCTTTTCGAAACTGATGCAGGATATCATCCAAAGGAAAACCATCCTGCTTGCCCTGTTGAAACAAATTAATGGCCGTTTTACGCATTTCCGGCGATAACGCCAGCTCGTCCATTATCCGTTTGGCAAGATTAATTTCTTCAGTCGATACCCTGCCATCAGCTTTAGCAACATGTCCCATGACTGAAAAAGTAGCGGTAAAAAAAGCCATTTGCACCCGATGCTGATCACCGGGACTGAGTGCCTCATCAATCTCAAAACCCTGCAGTCCCTTATCGAAATGATGCCCGACCGATGCCCCTAAAATTGCCCCCAATGGGCCACCCAATAAGAACCCGAATGTCCCGCCAAGAACTTTGCCTAACCAACTCATTGTTATCAATCCTGTTTTGTTTAAAAAAATGATAAAATTACAGATTACTGTTTAATTTATATCAAAGCGAAATATTATGAACGCACCTGCTGCACTTTACGACTCCTGTTTATCAACTTTAAAGCTCCGTGCTCGTGGCAAAGTGCGTGATATTTATGATATTGATGATCATCACATGCTTATCGTCACCACTGATCGACTCTCTGCCTTTGATGTTATTTTACCCGACCCGATTCCGGGTAAAGGCAAGGTATTAACCTCGGTATCAAACTTCTGGTTTAAAAAGATGGAGAATATCATCCCTAATCATTTGGCTGAACTTGCTTTGGCTGACGTTATCCCGGATGATGAAGAACGTGCCCAGGTTGAAGGCCGGGCCATTGTTGTTAAACGCCTAAAGCCTTTACCGGTTGAAGCGATAGTACGCGGCTATTTAATCGGTTCCGGCTGGAAAGACTATCAAAAAACCGGTTCTGTTTGCGGTATTCAATTACCGGCTGGTTTGCAACAGGCTCAGCAACTGCCTGAAGCTATTTTCACCCCGTCCACAAAAGCCGAGGTGGGCGACCATGATGAGAATATTTCCTTTGCCAAAACGGTTGAGCTTTTAGGACAGGAGCTGGCGGAAAAAGTTCGTGATGCCAGCATCAAACTCTACACCGAAGCGGCGCACTATGCCAAACAACACGGTATTATTATTGCCGATACCAAATTTGAATTTGGCCTGGATGACGATGGTACTCTATATTTAATTGATGAAGCTTTAACGCCTGATTCCTCCAGGTTCTGGCCGGCTGACCAATATCAAGTCGGCATCAGTCCACCCAGTTTCGATAAACAATATATCCGTGATTATCTGGAAACACTGGATTGGGATAAAACAGCACCGGGCCCTCATTTGCCGACTGAAGTCACTGAACATTGTGCCGCAAAGTATCGGGAAGCTGCAATGCGTTTAATTCAAGACTAATCGGATGCTGTTCAATTTATAAGGAAAACCATGAAAGACTCTGTTATTTACGCTCTGGATTTTGATGGTGTAATTTGCGATAGCGCGGTTGAAACAGGTATCACCGGCTGGAAGGCGGCCAGAAAACTCTATTCTGACATGCCTGAAGAAATGCCGGCTCAAGATTTAATTGACCAGTTTCGTCTGGCGCGACCGATTATCGAAACCGGTTATGAATCCATTCTGGTTATGCGGCTGTTATTTGAGGGCGAAAATATCGATACCATTCTGGCTGATTTTACCCACAAAAAGCAGGCCCTGCTTAACCGGCATAACATCGATAACAACCATTTAATAAAATTATTTGGCGACACCCGGGATCAATGGATTGAAAATTCCTTGGACGAATGGGTTAATATGAATCCGTTATTCGGTGAAGTTCAACAAAAATTACAAAACCTTAATCATTGGTATATTATCACCACAAAACAGGAACGTTTTGTCAGAAAAATTCTTAAAGCCAATCAAATCAACATGGCCGATGAAAATATTTTTGGTCTGGATCGACAGCTTTCTAAAGAGCAAGTGCTTGCTGTTTTATTAAACAAACACCCAGATAAAGCCATTTATTTTGTCGAGGACAGACTGCCAACCTTAAAAAACGTAATTAAAAACAAACAACTGAGTTCGATAAAACTTTTCTTTGCGCTATGGGGTTATAACACCGATGAAGATAAGGCTCAGGCCGCACAAATGCCGGTTGAATCAATTCAACTGGATAATTTTTTAATATAGACTCTCCTTGCTTTGAGGGGGAAATTGCCTATTTTAGTGGTAAAAGACAATGGCCGTGCTTATCAAATAAACATGGCCGTTCCGATACTAGTATTTTATTATCCAAAGGTTGTAACAACTGCAGCGGTAACAAAAAAGCTCCGCCGCTAACAGGCCGAACAAAAATAGCGACCCCTTTAGCTTCCAGCAATAGATCATTTTCCATAAAATCGATGACTTTGCTTATTGCCTCCTCAAAGTCGATTAATTCTTTATTGTGTAAATAATTCCTATAAAACCGGATACATTTAGCCGACATTTTTAAAAAATCATTTTCAATCTTGCTCAAATCAAAATAACAACTTAAAAACTTAGCCGGCCCTACTTTTATTTTCTTCAGGATTTCTATCTGTTCGAGCAATTCTGCATTTGTTGTTATGTGTTCCAAGCAACCTAAACGTTTAACATCTATTCCAACGGCTCTGTTCATGACCTTTACCCCGCTCTAAGTTCTGCTATCAAACTAATTTAACATCCTAAGGTATACTAAAGCTCTGTTACCCAAGAATTGCCCAGGTAATTTTCATTTAATCGACATAATAAATATTTAAACCGGATAATTCATAACAGCGATGAAGCTTTACCCGCACCATAAAATACATAATAAATTATTGAATTATCTAAAAATAAATTAATAACCGGCCTCATGAAATATTCGGGTTAATTACATGATCAACTACAAACATCTTCACTATTTCTGGATTGTTGCTAAAGAAAAAAGTATCGCCAGAGCCAGTGAACGTCTGCATTTAACGCCTCAGACTATTAGTGGGCAAATTAGCGCACTGGAAAAGTCCCTGGGTATCGCTTTATTTGACCGTGTCGGTCGTCATCTGGAGCTAACTGATACCGGTCGGGTAGTCTTAAGCTATGCCGATGAAATTTTCTCTTTAGGTAATGAACTGGAAAACACCTTACACAATAACCCTGAAAAGCCAATCCTAACATTTAAAGTCGGTATTGCCGATGTTGTTCCTAAATCCATAGCTTACCGGTTATTGGAACCGGCATTAAATCTGCCTGAAAAGGTACATATTCGTTGTAAGGAAAATAACCTTAACAGTTTGTTGGCAGACCTCATTTTACATAAAGTCGATCTGGTCATCTCCGATAGCCCGATTCCATCGGAAATAAATATTCGCGGTTTTAATCATCCTCTGGGTGATTCTGAAATTGCATTTTTTGCTGCCCCCAAACTGCTGGCGTCCTTTACCGAAAGCTTTCCTGCCTGTCTGGATAATACACCACTATTAATGCCCAGTGAAAGCACCGGAATTCGTATGCATCTTCAACAATGGTTTGATACCCATCATATTCAACCTGATATTATAGGCGAATTCGATGATAGCGCATTAATGAAAGAATTCGGTCAGGCCGGTATCGGCGTTTTTGCCGCCCCAACAGCCATTAAACATGAAATGGAAAAAAAATATGGTGTCATTGCCTTTGGTTGTGCTGAAGAGGTGATTATCCGGTTTTATGCCATTTCTGTTCAACGTCGTCTGTCTCACCCTGCTGTAAATGCCATTACCGAAACGGCTAGAGAATGGTTGTTTAGAACTCCCGATACTTTTTAATGTTAAATTTTAATAGCACACCGCCTGGCACCCCATTGTCCGGGGCTTTCATCAAAATATCCCGAACAGGGCGTTGCACAATTTGTGCATGTGCCATCAGCATTTAGATTCCATTCCGATAACTGATACCAGTCCCTACCTATTAACAATTCGCCGCAGTGATGACAATAGGTACTATCCGCCGCCTTGTCATGTACATTACCCACATAAGCGTAATGCACGCCGTTTTTTATCGCTATATTTCTTGCCTGTAATAATGAGTCCAAAGGCGTTGCCGGTTTATCCTGCATTTTCCAATCCGGATGAAATGCTGAAAAATGCATTGGCACGTCCGGCCCCAGATGTTCCACAACCCATTGCGTCATGGCTTCCAGTTCGGTTTCAGAATCGTTTTCACCTGGAATAATCAGAGTGGTTAACTCCAGCCATACCGAGGTTTCATGTTTGATATATTGTAATGTTTCCAATACCGCTTGAAGGTGGCTTCCCGTTATTTGATGATAAAACTTTTCGCTAAAGGCTTTTAGGTCAATATTAGCTGCATCCATATGCCGGTAGAACTCTGCTCTGGGCTGCTCGCAAACATAGCCGGCAGAGACAGCAACGGATTTAATTCCCAATGCTTTACAGGCTTGTGCCGTATCTATGGCATATTCATGAAAAATAACCGGGTCATTATAGGTATAAGCCACACTTTTGCATTGATTTTGTTCTGCTGCTTTGGCAATGGCATCAGGACTCGCCTTGCTCATTAATTTATCCATTTCTCTGGACTTACTGATATCCCAGTTTTGACAAAATTTACAGGCCAGATTGCAACCAGCCGTACCAAAAGACAACACCGCTGAGCCGGGATAAAAATGATTCAACGGTTTCTTTTCAATCGGGTCTATTGCAAATCCACTGGATCGACCATAACTGGTCATAACAACCTGTTCATTCAGATTTTGCCTTATAAAGCACAGTCCCCGCTGCCCTTCATGCAGTTTACAAAACCTGGGGCATAAATCACATTGAACGCGACCATCCTCCAATTTATGCCAGTAACGGGTTTTAACGCAGTCTTCAGTGATAAATGAAGTCATTTTATTGCACCACCCTAGATAAACAAATCAATTTTGCAAAAATTAAGTATCTCTCTTAGTTGTTCAAATTGCCAATGTTTTGACATTGGCATCAAACCAAACTGGAGTGGGCTTGAATTGTTATTCGATTAATTATTAACCTTTTTGTTCAATTTAAGCTATATTATCTAGTCTAGAGATTCTGGAGCTTTACCATGATCAGAAAAGCAGCAGTTGCTGGAACATTCTATCCGGCCAATCCACTACAACTGCATAACACAGTATCGACTATGTTAGAACAGGCTAAAACTTCTGAAGTTATCCCTAAAGCCCTGATTGTGCCACATGCCGGGTATATTTTTTCCGGACCCATTGCCGCTTCTGCTTATTGCCTGTTAAAAAATCTTAAACACTCTGTCAGCCGCGTTATTTTATTAGGCCCCTCGCATCGTGTTGCTTTTAAAGGTTTTGCATGCTCCCGGGCGGATCAGTTTATGACACCTTTAGGGACTATTGATGTAAATACCGAGGCTATAAAATCAATTATTACTCTTCCAGATGTTGAGTTTATAGAGCAGGCGCATACTTACGAACATTGTCTTGAAGTCCAGCTTCCCTTTTTACAGGAGACTCTTAGTCACTTTACGATTGTACCTATTGTCACCGGTGATGCATCTCCGCAAATGGTTTGTGATGTGATTAACAAATTATGGGGGGGGCCCGAAACCTTGGTAATTATCAGTTCGGATTTAAGCCATTACCATCAATATGACGTAGCTAAAAGCAAAGATGCAGTAACCAGCAGGCAAATTGAAAACTTGGAGTTTGAAACACTTCACAGTGATTCTGCCTGTGGAAAAGTTGCTATTAGTGGTCTATTAAAATTCTCACGAGACCATAGCCTGCAGGTTAACAATTTGGATTTAAGAAATTCCGGTGATACAGCCGGAGATAAAAACCGGGTGGTTGGCTATGGCGCTTATGTCATTCAATGAAGAAGAACAAAAACGCTTACTTGATTTAGCTTTTGCTTCTATTCAACACGGTTTATCAACCGGACAGGCAATAGAGATAAATTTAGCTGATTTTCCGGACAGATTGAAACAAAAACAAGCCAGTTTTGTTACGTTGGAAATCAATAAACAATTACGTGGTTGTATCGGTATGCTGGAAGCCATAAGGCCGCTGGCCAAAGATGTTGCTGAAAATGCCTTTTCTGCCGCATTTAAAGACCCTAGGTTTGCTCCTTTGAGCAGGGACGAATATAGTTTATTAACGCTTCATATTTCTATCTTGTCTGCCTCTGAACCAATAAGTTTCAATTCGGAACAAGATTTAATCGGACAATTAAGACCCGGTATAGATGGCTTGATACTACAGGAAAAAAATCGGCGAGGTACTTTTTTGCCGTCTGTCTGGGAAACCTTACCGAAACCGGAACAATTCTTACGCCATTTAAAGCAAAAAGCCGGGCTACCTGATGATTATTGGTCGAAAAATATTAAAATCTTTCGTTATACAACCGAGTTCATCTCGTCTGATTAATAAATTGATCAGCCGGCCTGCCCAAGTGATAACCCTGCGCATAATCAATACCAATAGCCTGTATATGTTGCATGACTTCTTCACTTTCGACAAATTCCGCCAATGTCTTCATATCCAGCTCCTGACATAAATTATTTAATGAATTTACCAGAGCTCGGTCAATTTTTGATTCCAGAATATTTCTGATAAAGGTACCGTCAATTTTGACATATTCGAAATGTAATTCCCTTAAATAGTGGAATGAATTATAACCGCTACCAAAGTCATCCAAGGCAAAGGCAAATCCTTTTTCACGTAAGTTGGATAGAAATTTACGCATATTTGATAAATCACTGATCACTTCCCGTTCAGTAATTTCAAATACCAGGCGATCCGGATTGACGTTATGTTGCTTACATAAATCCTCTGCATATTGCAGTATATCTCTACGTTGAATCTCTTGCGGGGTTAAATTGATAAAGACTTTAGGCATATATCCATTTAGATGGTTATTTTTAACCATAAATTCTGTCACTATGCGCAACATGACATGGTCCAGGTCAATATTAATCCCATACTTGTCAGCGATATCAATAAATTGCCCGGCCGGAATAATTTCACCTTCTTCCGTCTGCAAGCGGGCTAATGCTTCATAGGCATAAATACCCCCTGTACTATTATCCATAATCGGCTGAAAATACGGAATGATACGCTGATCTTTTAAGGCCGCACGTAAAACTTCTGATATACCATGTACTTTTTTACTGCTGGCAACACTTTGCTCAACTGAATTTAAGGAACAGACATAGTCTTTACCCGAATCTTTAGCCTGATACAGGGCAATGTCCACGCCGGACATTAAATCATTAATTGATTGGGCATCAGTGGGGTAAGTCACCAAGCCTATGGATATACTGATACGGATTGGATGTGTACCGGAACCTTGACACATAAACTCCTGCTCGTTAGTTGCTTTCCTTAATACCTCAGCAACTTTGAGTGCATTTTCTGCACTGGTTTCCGGTAGAATAATAGCAAATTCATCGCCACCCAATCGCGCTAAAACATCTCCCCGGCGGAGGTTTTTTCTGAATAATTGGGCTAAATTTATCAATACCTGATCGCCGCAAACATGGCCATAACCATCATTGATACCTTTAAAATTATCCAGGTCAATGGACAGAATTGAAAAATGATCATTATGCCGGGCCGACCGACCTATTTCATAATTTAAAATATCATTAAAATAACGCCGGTTATGAAGGCCGGTTAACGGATCATGCTCCGCATAATACTCTAGTTCTTCCAAAGAGTGGCTGAGCGTTCTGCTGGAACCCACAACCATCACCAATACGGATAATAATGAGCGAATAATATTCTGTTCCTGATTACTCAGTTGGTAATCATAACTAAAACCTACACCTAAAATCCCTCCTACACTGGCATTATCGACCGACACACCGACAGGGATTGTCTTTAGTTTATCAAAGTTACAGCTACCCTGATTTCCCAGCAAACTATACTCTTTAATCGTAATCATACTGTCTGCAGAAATATCTAATGACGTTAGAAAGTCCTGCCTGATATTGTTATGCATAGGCTTGGTTAACGACTCTGAGCAATCTCCGGTGAAATAAACGTTAACATGAACCCCTTTTTCAATGGCAAATGCAATGGAAAAATAATTAAAGGGAAAAAAAGTATTAAATTTGCGCAAAATATTTTGTACAAATATTTCCCAATTAGTCACTTCTTCGTGCGACAAAATGATATTTTCCAATACATATGATTGTCGTTCAAACAAACTTCTATCAATCAACGTTCCGGATAAACGCTCTATCAACTTATGGGTACTAATGATTAATGCTTCGATCAAACGAATGCTGACATCCCAGTCCTTTTTATTAACTTCATTTAATAAATTTAAATTTGTTTTAATCGTTGTACAGCGCTGCGCATGAACAATAACTTTCTTACCGATTTCCTCATTTGCTGTTAGTTCGCTTAGTTGTTCGGACAGGTCATCCAGTTCTTTGATAACCAAATCTGAAATTCCCTGATCAAACAGCTGACCTCTGGTCTGTAATTCCAGTAATTGGGTCAGTTTTTGGATGATATGGGTATAAAACGACTTCAGGTCTGAAGACTTCCGATGAAAACTATCTAAGCTATCCATAGTTATTCGAGATTCAGCAAGTCACTGCCACATGACAAATCATAAAGCCAAGTCAAAAAATCTTCTTTAGCTTTACCACGATACAGAGGGCCGTGTTGAGGCGCTATAATATCGATATCAAGCTGCCTGACTTTCTGTACCCAGTATTTTAATGCTCGATTGGACGCCATATAGCGCTTATGAAAACCTTCGGTATATTGCAGATGTGCATCAAAATTATTGATAAAAACTTCACATTCATCTTCTGGAACTAACGATGCCCCTACATCACCACTGAATAGAATCTTTGAAATCGGGTCATAAACATTAATATGGCCGGGTGAATGTAAAAAATGCGCAGGAACAAAATTCAGCTCTAATCCGGAAGGCAACACCCTGATTTCACCTTCATCCTCTATTCCGATAAAACGCTCCATACCGGTTATACCGTAATGGGGTAAAAACCGATTCCATATTTTTGATACGTAAATTTCTGCAGACGTCAGCTTTAACCAACTGGTTAAGCCACCGACAATATCCGGATCCTGGTGTGAAAGAACGATCGCTTCAATTTGTTCGGGTTTTAAATATTGCAACATTTCATTCAAAACCTGAGGCATTACACCAAAACCGCCCGGGTCCAGTAATGTCCCCTGGCCTTGATGCAAAATCAAATATTGGTTAGAAGGAATTCCACCCTCATCACCGGATTCACTCTCATTTAGCAAAATAAACCGGTGTGAGCCATTATTGAACAACGTTTCGTTTTTGCGCATTTTTATTTTTCTTATTGTGGCTTTGCTCAATAAAGCGAAGCTTTTTTAATAGCTTTCAGGTTAATTCTTATTATTGCAACCTGCCCTCATCGAATTTTATTCCCCGATCGCGCCTATCGTTTATATCCCACAGCAATAATAGTGTTTTTTAACATTATTGTTAACGGTTTCTCTATTTTTATGTGATATTCATCACATTTTTAAGCTTAGACTATTTTTTCTAACAGCTGATAAAAAAATTTTTCCTGCTGTTTGATATTTTCCGATAATAAGAACTGATCTTTCGCTCTATATAAATTTTGCTCTGGTTCGATCACTTTAAAATAACGATTACCCGATAAATAATCTGTAAAAAATCTCAGGCCCAGCTCAAATGGAATTAATCGAATCGCTGCATACAGGTAATCATAGTCCTGCTGAGTAAAAAACTGGCCGGCTTCTGTCAGGTAGCTGCTTAAAATCAACTCGGCAATATCCATATCAAACCTGACCGGCGCTGCTTGCTGACAACAGGAGCGCAGACAATCACCCAGGTCATAGTGCACTAAACCGGGTTTAACTGTATCCAAATCAATCAGGCTGATAACTTTATTACCTTGTCTATTAAATAAAAAATTATTTAATTTTGGATCGCCGTGAATAATTTTTGTTGATAAAAGACCCTGCTGTTTAGCCTGTTCCAGGGTATTTGTAATCGCTTTATTTTTTGCAATATAGTTTTTACAGAATTCATATTCAGCCGATGCTTTAGGCATTTTTTGCAGATCGATGACATGTTGGTATTGGGCCAGGTAATGCGGCGCTATATGAAATTCCGGCAGTGTATCCTGCATTAACGATGGCTTCAGATCACTGGTTAAATCATGAAAATGTCCGAGCGCAAATCCGATCTGTTGCGCCTGTGCTGAATTCTCAAGCCTCTCAATACTGATACTGTTTTCGATATAACTGATTGCCCGCCAGAATTGGCCTGATTGATCTATCACATAACTGTGTTGATCTATCGTCAGCAATAATTCCGGAATGCGTAATTTAACCGACTGAGGCTGCTTTTTAGCAAGATGCTGATTAAAAACCATCAGGTTTTCCATAATCCTGGCCGGTTCCGGAAATACCTGACGATTTATTTTCTGTAACACAAAATGGTGCTGTGCCGTACTGACTAAATAAGTATCGTTAATTAAACCGCTGCCAATAGGCTCAATCTTGATGGAATCATCTGTTTGAATAAACTGTTTCGCAATATCGGTAATTTGTGACATTTACAAACAATTACCGCATTAATTCCATCAGCCTGTTCAACGCCTGACCACGATGGCTGATAGCATTTTTTTCTTGTGGCGTTAACTCAGCCGATGCGCAGTTTTTTCCCGGTACCCAAAACACCGGGTCATAGCCAAAGCCGTTTTCACCGACGGATTCGGTTAATATTCTGCCTTCCCAAATCCCCTGTGCAATCACCGGGCATGGATCATTAGCATGCTCCATAAACACCAGAACACAAATAAAACGTGCGGTGCGCAGCGACTCACTGATGCCCTCCATGTCTTGTAACAGCTTGTTTAAATTATCCAGATCCGAAGCGCCAACACCGGCATAACGCGCAGAGATAACTCCCGGCGCGCCGTCCAGTGCATCCACGACCAAACCGGAATCATCCGCAATGGCCGGTAAACCACTATGCAAAGCAGCATTTCTGGCTTTAATGATGGCATTTTCAACAAAAGTTGACCCGGTTTCTTCCGCTTCTTCAACCTTAAACTGCGATTGCGGAACAATTGGGTGAGACTGCAAAATAGCCTGAATTTCTTTAATTTTGCCAGGATTACCACTGGCCAAGACAATTTGTTGGGTTTCGGAAATAGTCATTTAATGGGCATTTAAAGCAATAGCTTGTTTTTCCAGTAACTGCTTAATGCCATGCTCGGCCAATTCCAACATGGCATCCAGCTCGTCTTTTCTATAGGCATGACCTTCTGCAGTACCCTGTACTTCAATAAAGCCGGAGGCATCATTCATCACCACATTCATATCGGTTTCGGCATTGCTGTCTTCAGCATAATCCAGATCCAGCACCGGTACACCATTATAAATTCCCACCGAAACTGAAGCGATTTGACCGTGAATCGGGTTTTTCTTAATTTGCTTTTTCGCCAGCATCTGCTCCACGGCCAGGCTTAAAGCGACAAAACCACCGGTAATTGAAGCTGTACGTGTTCCGCCATCGGCCTGCAACACATCACAATCAATCATAATGGTATTTTCGCCCAGCGCGGACAAGTCAACGGCAGCTCTTAATGAGCGTCCGATCAAACGTTGAATTTCCAGCGTGCGCCCGCCCTGTTTACCCCGGCTGGCTTCACGCCCCATACGATCATGGGTCGATCTGGGCAACATACCGTATTCGGCAGTAATCCAGCCTTCCCCCTTGCCTTTTAAAAAGCGTGGCACCTTATTATCCACACTGGCTGTGCATAACACACGGGTATCCCCAAATTCCACTAATACCGATCCTTCAGCATGCTTGGTAAAGCCACAAGTGAATTTAATATCTCTGAGTTGATCCGGATTACGTCCGCTAGGTCTCATCTATTTACGCCCGATAAAAAGTGCAACAGTATACCTGAAAGACTATGGTCAGATTTTATATTTTAATAACCAAGTGCCAGTTCGAATTCTTCAATGGATTGAGGTCTTTCGCTGGCCTTAATCTGCATTGACCAATCTATAGCTTGCAACAAGGCAGGGGAGAATTTACGCTTATATTGCTTGGCTACCGGTTGTAATAAATCCTGTTTAACCCTTTCCGGCGATGCTTGTGGTGGCTTATAATCCAGACAGGCACGCATACTCGCCCCAATGGCATAGATATCCGTCCAGGGGCCTAACTGCCCCTTTTGATGATATTGCTCTATCGGTGAAAATCCGTGGGAAAGAATCTGGTTTTGTTTTTGCTTATTTTGCTGGGTAAAACTCTGTATGCCGCCAAAATCCAATAATAACGGATCATGTTCCGGTCGAATCAAGATATTGGCCGGTTTTATATCCAGATGCACTAGCTGGTGCTTATGAATCATCTGCACGCCTTTCAACAAGGCGCCAAAAACCTTGGTGATAAATGCTTCGTCAATATCCAGCATTTTGTCTTTTAAAATTCTATCCAACGTTACGCCATAGTCATAAGTCATCACCATGTACACCGTCGAGTTTTCCTGAAAAAAATTGGTCACTTCAACAATATTGGGGTGCTTAAGACTCGCCAGTACCTTGGCTTCATCAAAAAAAAGCTTGCGTCCGCGCAAAAATAATTTATTGGCCTCCTCATTATTCGCTACCACCACATTATTCCAGGTACGGTGCGATAATTTACGCGGTAAATATTCTTTAATGGCGACCTGGACCTGATCAGCCATCTGCCGGGCAAGATAGACAGAACTAAAACCACCATGCGCCAGTTCCCGCTCTATCATATACTGGTCTATAATAGTGCCGGGTTGCAGGTAGTTCCATTCTGTTGGATAAGTTTCAGGATCGTAATATTCCGCCATAAAATTTAAATTAACACAAAGATCACAATTATAGGTAACAAATGATAAAAAGTATGACTGCTTTTGCCAGCGGCGAAACAGAAATTGATAATTTATTAATCAACTGCGAACTACGCTCAGTTAATCACCGCTATTGTGATCTCAGTTTAAAAATTCCTGAACGCCTACGTTTTATCGAAGCCGAATTACGCCCAGCGATCACCCAAAAAATTAAACGCGGTAAAATTGAATGCGCGCTGAGTTACAAAAAAAGCAATACAAATCAACAAGACCTGTCTATCAATTTCGCTGCCGTTGATGCCCTACTGTCAGCCGCTAATGATATCGCACAACGGATGAATCAACCACACTCTTTTAGCGCCTTGGATGTTCTCAATTTCCCCGGCATTCAGCAAGAGCCTGAAACCGATAAACTGCAGTTACAACAGACCATTCTAACGCTTGTAGATTCCACGATCACACAATTACTGGAATCGCGCAGACGTGAAGGTGAACAGTTGGCTCACTTGATTGAAGAGCGCTGCGCAACCATGCAGAAACTGGTTCATCAGGCCAATCAACGTATGCCTGAAGTCCTGGCACAAATCAAAAACAAATTAAAAGACCGGGTTAGCGAACTGGTCAATGAACCGGACCAGGATCGTTTAGAACAGGAAATCGTTTATCTAAGTCAAAAACTGGATGTTGCCGAAGAGTTGGACAGACTGGAAACCCATATCACCGAAGTACAACGCGTATTAAAACAAAAGGAACCGGTCGGCCGCCGCCTGGATTTTTTAATGCAGGAAATGAACCGCGAAGCCAATACTTTAGGCTCCAAGTCTGCGGACAAGGAAATGACCCAGATATCCATCGAATTAAAAGTGCTGATCGAACAAATGCGTGAGCAGGTGCAGAATATAGAATAGCGCTTATAGTCCCGCATCACTTTTACATTAAAACCAGGTTGGTTAGGTTATAGCCACAGGGCACAAGCGGCGTAGCCTAACCCAACCGATTATGCAGTTTCATATTTTTGAAATAAGCATCCCCAAATTACCAATGGTCAATCCAATCCGCCTCGGCTGCCTGTAGTTTCAGAAGGAAGATGGACTTTCATCGATTTAAAAACTTCGAGAGCTTTGTTTAAAGCCGCGACAGTTTTTTCAGTATTCCCTTTTTTGGCATGACGGAGAGCTTTTTTTATGGCGCTGGAACCGCGTGATGTTTTCGGTGCCAGCGTACCGCCAATAATGTCTTTTGAAGCTTGGCGTGCCGCTTTAATACGTTCTTGAGCCAGATTCAAATCATTATCATTGACCGCAGTCAGAGCCGCTTCAAGATCTGCAATAGTCTTATTAATCGGCTGCGTCATCCCAGTCTTCGTATCAACTGCAACTGCAATACCGCTAATTGCACTTAAAGAAAGAATTAGAGTGCAAGTGATTAATATTGTTTTTATAGTATTCATAATCAAAATCTCACAAAAGTGTTTATTTTTTCACTAAGATCTAAACGTCATAAAAATCAAAGGGGCCGTATGAACAGTGATTGCTTTATAAAATATTTTTAAATCCAGAAACCTGTAAGTAAACTAAATAGTTTGTTTTATAAAAATAATCCGCTTTCATTTTTTCATTAAACTCTTATCAAAGACCTTTAGCAATGCTTTTTTACACAATCTAGATTTCGTAAGGTATTGATTTATTTTTAATAAGTCATTCAACAAAATAGATAAAAATCTAAAACAAACCCTGGTTTTGCTTCTGGTAATAAGCGACTTATGTGATTTTTTAATCGGGCTGATTAAAGGGTTTTTAAAGGCGTGCACAATGCAAGATTTGAACCCAAAGCCTGTAGCGGTAACCGGCCTGTTACCTTCTTTTATAAAATGTGCGGCTAACGCCGGTTTATTTTAATCGGGGGACGTCCTCTAAACCTTTGTATTAATCGTGGGCTCGGAATGAAGTAAAGCGAATAACGGAAGGCCAAAATGACTGGTTTTGTATAAATATAAATTGTAAAAAAGATCCCTTTTTTCTAACGCTTCATTTCCAAGGTTATCTGCGCCGAATTAAATTGATCCGGCGCGATGTACTGTTAATACTGACCTTAAAGATCGTCAGATTAAATTTCGTTGTTTTGAGCCCGTAGTTTTCTTGCCACATTTCTTGGTACGGAACGAAGCTTGGATTTCGTCACAGTTCCGGTGTTAGTGGTGCCTTTCACTTCACCCGTTTCAAAAGCGGAGAATTCGGCACGTTCCGACGGTATGCTCTGAATTTTCGTGATTGAACAATTATAAGGAACCTTTGGATAATAGTTTTTGCAGTTATTGACTCCTGCATAAGCAGATGTAGAAATCGCTGCTACTCCTAAAGCAATTACTAGACTAGTAATTTGAGTTAATTTTTTCATTATTGTCGCTCCGATATTGATCGTTAAATCAAGGTAACTCTATACAACATCTCGGATGTCTAACAGAGTGCAGATGATTGTATCGAATCAATACTAAACACTCAAGAATTACAAGGTATTGAAATATATAATAAAGCGACCTATTTTGGTGCAATTTTAATCTATTTTGGTGCGCTCTAAACAAATCCACGAAGTTTTATTTTGTTATAAATTTAATAGAATCAAAGATATATAGGTATGGCATAAGATGTGCGTTGTAATAAAACAAGTTTGAGCCAATTTAAAATCCGAGATCGTTATGTTTAAAAATATTGTGACTCTTGCCTTTATTTGCTTGTTTTTATCGGCACCGAATGCCTTTTCCGCTCAATTTGGAACAACCGTTCCTATGAGCAAAAAAGGAACATCTACCTACTACGTTCCAGTTAAGTTCGACCGGGAGCTGGGTAATGACCTGATGGTTGATACAGGTTCCGACTATGTCACCATCAACAAAGCCACCCTGGACTCATTAAAAGAGCGCGGAAAGGTTGACTATGTTAAGCAAGTTGGAGGAACGATGGCTAACGGTTCGGACATCGTCGTTCCGATTTATCGTATTGCGGATTTAAACATCGGATGTTGCTGTATCCTTCATAATGTTGAAGCAGCTGTGTTCGAAGGAACAGAACGTCAAATTCTCGGTTTAAGCGCTTTGAAGAAAGTAGCTCCATTTGCCATGTCTGTGGATCCCGCTCATTTATTACTGAGTGATTGTAAAGCGTCGGCTGAACTCGCTAAGAATTAATTAGTTCTGATAGCTTATTCTGGTGAGCTGAACATTAATGGAAAAGTAGCTTGTGCCTTTGGCTATAACTCAACATATTTGATAAGACGATAGAAAGTCAGGCGATTGCCTTTTTTATATAAAGTGTGGCTGACGCCAGTTTCTTTTAATCGGGGTGCTTACCCCGAATTTTTTTTAATCGCGGGCTCGTCCGCGAAGCCGAGTTCCTTTATTTTGATCGGCCAAAATAAAGGAACCAAACAAAAGGCCGCCCCGACACCACGACAGCCCCTCGACAATTGCTCCTGCATCGCCTAATGCGCCTACTGTCGGTGTCCTACTACACGCCATCCATGGCGTTATGTGCTTCTCATTTTTTAGCGGGTTTGCCAGAAGGGGCTCCTGCCCCTCTGTCAAATGCTCACCTCCCTGTGAGCACCCTGCGGGCTAATCCACTAAAAAACTGCGATGCTCGGCGTGGTGTAAGGGGAATAGCGGGAGGCCTAAACTACTGGTTTTATTTATAAATGTTATTTGTAAAACACGACCCTGTTTTTCGTTGGACTTAATTCCAATAAAAATGCCAACCTTCCTTTTGTTTTTCAAAGGTAAAACCTGCCTTCTTTGCGAAGTTTCTCCAAGATTGTGCAAGTATTTCTTTGGCTTCTTTTGGAATATTTGGATAATTATCCATTAGCAAATCCAATGCTTGGAGAAAATACAAATGTTCCTTATCAGTGTTTTCAAATATATCTGCAAGTTGAGTTAATTGATAATCTTTTCTTACCCTATAAGAAGATGAAATTAAGTGCTTAGCGAGCTGAATTTGATACATCCATATCCATCCAGACGTATTGACTGCCAATTTCAATATTTCCTCATCCTTACCAGAATATATTTGCAGCTGTTTTCTCAGGCTGTTGTAACTTTGATTAAGAGTTTGATTCTCTTCCGAATATCTATGGCTTACCATTTCTTCAGAATAGTATTTGTCTCCGAAAATACAGGCACACGCTTCATCAATTAAAATTTCTGAATAATATTGATGAATAAATTCCAGCTCAAACCCAGAGCTAAACTCCAAGCTTCTTTTTTGGGTTGGTATAAATCTTTCTTCATGGTCTTTGCAGTGCCCCAATTCATGAGGTATCACGAAATACATACACTGATTTTCAATACCCCACTGTGTGATCCCACCTCCCGTGGATTCATTCTGCGCTGAAAAGATGGCTTCAAATATACAGGAGTGGAAAACTATTGAATGTCTCAATTGACCTTGTTTCAGTTTTGAAATGGATTTGCCGACGCCATCATAATCCTGATTGCTTGTGTAAACATCACCGATTATGTCTTGCACAGCTTTTCCATAGTTTTCCGGATAGGCTATGGCAATTTTATCTAAATTGTTATGGTTTACACCGACACGTTCAGCCGCAGAATGCACTATATCTAATACCAATTCCTTGATTTGGTCAGTTCCAGGGCCTTCGTCAAAGTAAGTAACAATATTCATAAATGAGTCCAACGTCGCAATTCACCAGTGGCAAAAAGCATAGTGAGGAACGAACGAAGCTTTTTGACGTCTGCGTGAAATTGCCTTGTTATGCGATTTAACCACTAAAATATTTAACTACAACAATGCCTGCTGCGATATTTAGTAACAATGACAAAGAAGATGAGCCTATAAACTTGAGGGCTTGCTTTCTATTTTTGCCATTAAACTTTGATTGTGCATTATTATCGCCATTTGTAAGGTTAAATATTGAAAATCTTCCGTATTTACTTATAGCACTATCAGTTACATAAGACAGCCAACTTGATAACCTCACGATAAACAGCAAAGCCCCTGAAGCAAGTAGAACCCAAGTCAGGGCGCTTTTAAGTGTGTCTATAGACACTGCGTTAGCAGCGTCTTCTGTCGGAAAGAACCACTCTAATGATATATAGGCAACAATGAATGATAATAACGGCAGGAGGTTGCGTATAAAGCTTGTTAATTTGTCACTATGCTTGTTTATAAATTTATATATAGCTCCATTTTTATCTGGTTGTGGTAGAGCCTCATTCCAATCATCAACAATTGAAATAAGCTCTTTACTCAAAATGTGATTTATAAAATCTACACGTGCAATAACAGGCACTAATTTAAATTCGATATTTTCTAAATCGTCCACATCAGTGGATAGAACTGATCTAAGCATTTCAAATGGTTTAGGGTCTCCAGTTATTTTTACTGACAATGTATGTCTTTGTGGCATCTCGAATTCTGGCATGGCAACTAAAAAATCCCATTTTGCAATTACTTCCTTGGTCGACTCTGGTCCAGTCCATCGGTGGCCAGTAAACTCAGACCAGCTTCCAAATTGAACAGTAGTATCGTTCTCATATGTCACATCAACAGATGCGGTAAGCCCATCTATATGATGGTTTCTTAATTTATCTAGTATTCTTTCATGTAGATCAACAATTGATTCAACTGAAACAATTATTTCCCTTGCGTATGTTTTTTGGACACTATCAGGTTTGCCAGCCAACAAATGAAATAATGATCGAACACTTTCTCTTGGCAGCGACGCAACAACACGTTTTTCGGGTGAATCTGTGATTTCGTGTTCAATAACATCATCGTTCATTAATTTTTCTCCATATTGTCATCTTTTACGCATAACTTATAAGCATTTTATCAGTCATGCCAGCATCAGCGCATGACTGATAAATATGTGTTGGGCTGAACCGTTTCGGGCACGGCCTTATCGGTTTGCCTAGTTTCTTTATTAAGGAGGATTGTATTGTTTTCGTGTGGGATTGTCTAAGTTTATCAACTTCTTTTAGACGTTAGCTCGATTATGACGGTCCAATACAAATTTTGGACTACCTTTTTGTCCTGCACTATTGTTGGTTGTTTCGTGTTCCCGTGTGTGGGTGTTATTCATTCATGCTTTACTAGTTCCCACAGTCCGCCGTGGGAATTTATACCGGTCTGCATTCCCACGCTGGAGACGTGGGAATGAGACAAAGTACGAGAAAACTATTTCAACGTTTTAAATACTTCTTCCGCTGCATTTAGCGTTTTTTGTATATCTTCATCCGTATGTGCGGCTGAAACAAAGCCGGCTTCAAAGGCGGATGGCGCTAGATAGACTCCTTGATCTAACATGCCGTGGAAGAATTTTTTGAACAGTTCCTGATCGCATTGCATGACCTGGGCAAAGGAGCTGACTTTTTCTTCTTGACTGAAAAACAAACCAAACATGCCGCCTACAGTGTTGGCTGTCATTTCGATTCCGGCCGCTTTTGCGCGTTGTACTATGCCTTGGGTTAAGGTTTGTACTTTTTCTTCCAGCTGTTGATAAAAGCCGGGAGCCGAGATCAGTTCCAGTGTTTTTAAACCGGCAGCCATCGCGACCGGGTTGCCGGATAAGGTACCGGCCTGATACACAGGACCGATTGGCGCCAGGTGGTTCATTATTTCTTCTTTACCGCCAAAGGCACCGACCGGCATACCGCCACCAATGACTTTGCCCAGTGTAGTTAAATCCGGCGTCACGTTATATAAACCCTGCGCGCTGTTTAAACCGACTCTAAAGCCGGTCATGACTTCATCAAAAATCAATACGCTGCCGTGTTGGTCGCAGACCTCTCTTAAGGTTTGCAGGAAACCTTCAACCGGCGGAATGCAGTTCATATTTCCGGCAACCGGCTCGACAATGATGCAGGCGATTTTATCACCGGCTTCGGCAAAAACTTGTTTGACCTGTTCACTATCGTTGTAGGCCAAGGTAATGGTATCTTCCGCCAACGAAGCGGGAACACCGGGCGAGCTGGGTACACCCATGGTTAACGCACCGGAACCGGCTTTTACTAACAGGGAATCTGAATGACCGTGATAACAGCCTTCGAATTTTACAATTTTATCACGACCGGTATAACCCCGCGCCAAACGTATCGCACTCATGGTTGCTTCGGTACCGGAGCTGACCATGCGTACCTTTTCTACCGAAGGCACTAATTCGCAGACCTTTTCCGCCATGCGTGTTTCTATTTCGGTTGGCGCACCAAAGCTTAATCCTTTTTCTGCCGTTGCTTTCACCGAATTGATTACATCCGGGTGGGCATGACCGAGTATCATGGGTCCCCATGAGCCGACATAGTCTATATATTGTTTATTGTTGCTGTCATAAATATAAGCACCGGCTGCATGGTCTATATAAACCGGTGTGCCGCCGACACCATTAAACGCTCTTACCGGTGAGTTAACACCACCTGGGATTACGGTTTTGGCTTGATTAAATAACTCGGATGCATCTGTCATGGTTGCTGTGTCTGATAAATAATTGGGTTAATAAAGCTAAGGGGTGATCAGCTGATTTGCTATTGCTTTATAAAAGCACTTAGCCTGATAAATTTTGACATGATAATACAGAGCGTAAATATTTACGCTCTGTTTAAACTAATGACTCAGTCCTATCGTCTACCGAAAATTTGCGGTGCTTTGGGTTGTTCTTTTTGTTGTAGACAGTGATAGGCTGCATTCTCAAAACGGATTCTTAAAGACTGTGTGCTTTTATTTTCTTTTAAGAATTTTTCTGATTCCGCTGCCGTTAAATCCTTCATCATGTAGGTCGCAATACACATACACGGTTTGGCAAAACGCTTTCTATCAATGTCTTTATTGGTTGAGTTTTTCAACTCTCTTTGTACACATTGTTCGGCGAAATCATGTTCAAACTGGTGTTTTTCCACATCGGTAACAACCACATCATGTGTATGATCGAATGGATTATGCACTTTTTTAGCCGCCACTTTGGGTTCAGCCTGCTCTTTGTCGCCTGAACAGCCGGTCATTGCCATTGAAATAATCAAACCAGCCAGTAGGGTATAAGCTATTTTTTTAATTTTAGTTATCATTTGCATGGGTATAAATTGTTCAAAGTCCGAAAAAATCTCATAGACTTTAGCACTTTATGCGCCGCTGTTCTACTTTGGTATTAATTTGCTTTTTTGACAAACTGAGTCAATATAACAATTTGCTGGCCGTTAACCTTGCCCTCGATTTGTTCGGCATTATCGGCAACCAGCGAAATTCCTCTAACGGCTGTTCCACGCTTAGCCGTAAAGTTTGCACCTTTCACATTTAAATCTTTAATTAAGGTAACGGTATCCCCTGCCTGTAACAACGCACCATTACTATCCAGGTGTTTTACTTCATCTTCAACGGATGCACCCTCACCGGAGGCTTGTGCCCAGGCCAATGTGTCGTCATCCAGATACAGCATATCCAATAAGTCCTGTGCCCAACTTTCCGAACTCAAGCGTTTAAGCATACGCCAGGCCATTACCTGTACCGCAGGAACCTGGCTCCACATGCTGTCATTTAAACAATGCCAGTGATGTACATCCACTTTATCCGGATTTTCAATTTGCTCTAAGCAGGTACTGCATAGATAGACACTTTCATCCGCCGTATCACTGTCACTGGCGGGTACGGTATATACGTTTAAGTCCTCGCTTGCAGTGCATAATTCACATTTGGAACCGCTACGGGCTTGTAATTCTGTTTCTATACTCATTTACTTTTATCTCTTTTTTAATCGGTCGATTATACCGGAAAACATTTAAACCGAAATCTCGCCCTTGATATGGGCATGCGACTGGTAGTCTTTCAGCTCAAAATCTTCATATTGATAATCGAAGATGGATTCAGGTTTACGTTTAATATGTAGAGTCGGTAAATCATAAGGTTCTCTGCTAATTTGTAATTTAGCCTGTTCCAGATGATTCATGTACAAATGTACATCACCGCCGGTCCAGATGAAATCCCCCACATCCAATTCGCATTGCTGTGCCACCATATGTGTTAACAGGGCATAACTGGCGATATTAAACGGCAGACCTAAAAAGGTATCGCAACTGCGTTGATACAGTTGGCAGGAAAGCTTGCCGTCGGCGACATAAAACTGGAAAAAAGCATGGCACGGCGCCAGTGCCATTTTACCTAGCGCGACATTGGCTTGCGGACTGATGGTTTCATCCGGTAAGTCGGCCACATTCCATGCCGATACGATAATTCTTCGGCTATTGGGCGTTTGCTTGATTTGCTCGATGATGGTTTCTATCTGGTCAATCTGTTCACCCTGCGGTGTCGGCCATGAGCGCCATTGGTGGCCATAGACCGGGCCCAGCTCTCCGTTTTCATCCGCCCATTCATTCCAGATACTGACCTTATTATCTTGCAGATAGGCAATATTGGTATCGCCTTTTAAAAACCATAATAATTCATGAATAATGGATTTCAAGTGTACTTTCTTGGTAGTAACCAGTGGAAAACCCTGGCTCAAATCAAACCGCATTTGATAACCAAACAAAGACAATGTGCCGCTGCCCGTTCTATCCCCTTTTTGTTGACCTTCATTGAGGATTTTTTCGACTAACTGTAAATACTGTTTCATGCGGCTTTTTTATGGGCAAAATATATCAGTGCTGCGCCGATTATAATCATCGGTAAAGACAGAATTTGTCCCATGGTGACCCAGGACAGGGCCAGATAACCTAAATGTGCATCCGGCATTCTGAAAAATTCAACAAAAAACCTGAAACAACCGTAAAAGAATAATGCCATACCGGTAGCCGACATGGTCGGCCTGGGTTTACTGGTATAAATCCATAAAATGGCAAACAGCACCACACCTTCCAAAAATGCTTCATATAGCTGCGACGGATGTCTGGGTAACGGACCGCCGGTAGGAAAGACCATAGCCCAGGGTACATCTGTGGTTCTACCCCAGAGTTCGGCGTTTATAAAATTGCCTATCCGGCCCGCACCTAACCCAATCGGTGCTAACGGGGCAATAATATCGGTCAATTGCAGCATCGAACAGTTATGTTTTTTACCGAAGAACCACATGGCAACAAAAACCCCCAGCATACCGCCATGAAATGACATGCCGCCCTGCCAGATCTTAAACAACACCAAGGGGTCTGCCAAAAACATATCGAATTGATAAAACAATATGTATCCGATGCGGCCACCTAAAATCACACCAAATGCACCATAAGTAACCAAGTCTTCGATGGCTTCGGGAGTAATCGGTGAATCGGCTCTCTGAGCGCGCATTCGTCCCAGAAACCAGACGCCGGCAAAGCCTAATAAATACATTAAGCCATACCAGTGAATCTTAAAAGAACCTATACTGATTGCAACAGGATCAATTTGTGGATAATTCAACATCTTTACACGTCCAGATTGGTCACATCCAAAGCATTTTTAACAATAAAATCCCGACGCGGTTCTACCACATCGCCCATCAGTGTGGTAAAAATCTCATCAGTGCCGATCAAATCTTCAATTCTGACCTGTAACAATCTACGGCTGTTGGCATCCAGCGTGGTTTCCCACAATTGTTCCGGGTTCATTTCGCCCAGCCCTTTGTAACGTTGAATGTGCTGACCTTTCTTAACCTCTTTCATCATCCAGTCGAAAGCCTGCTTAAAATTTTCAACCGGGTATTGTCTTTCACCCATTTGAATATAGGACTCGGCGTTAAACATATCCAATGTCTGTTCGGCGTAATGGGCTATTTTTTCATAATCCGAGCCGTTAAAGAATGCTGCTTGTAAAATAAAGGTTTTGGTAATGCCATGTAAACGCTTGTTAACGGTGACTGAAAAATCAGTCATTGACTTATAATCCAGTTCTATAGTGTAGATGGCTTTATTATCATTAATATTTAATTGATCTTGTAAGGCTTGTGTCCAGGCTGACAATTTGCCTTCATCCTGCAGTAATTCTTCTGTTATCGGTGCAACTCCGCCGAGCTGTTCCAGAAAAAATTCGTCATAACGGTTGGCCAACTGCTTAATGATTGAAGTCATCTCGGTATATTGTTTTGCCAGCTTTTCCAACCCCTGGCCTTGAATGGCCGGCGCTGCCGGATCGGTAAATAAGTGTGCCTTATCCAATGCCAGCTGAATTAAATATTCGTTTAAACCGGCATCATCCTTAACATAATGTTCCTGTTTACCCTTTTTAACTTTGTACAGCGGCGGTTGTGCAATGTAGATGTAACCCTTTTCGATAATTTCCGGTAATTGACGATAAAAGAAGGTCAACAACAAGGTACGGATATGCGATCCATCGACATCGGCATCGGTCATAATAATAATTCGATGATAACGCAGCTTGCTTATATCATATTCATCTTTGCCGATACCGCAGCCCAATGCGGTAATTAGTGTACCCACCTCTTCTGAGGAAATCATCTTGTCAAAACGGGCTTTTTCTACATTTAAAATCTTACCTTTTAACGGCAAAATCGCCTGGGTACGACGGTCACGTCCCTGCTTGGCAGAACCGCCCGCTGAGTCCCCTTCCACAATAAAAAGTTCTGATAAAGCCGGATCTTTTTCCTGACAATCAGCCAGCTTTCCCGGCAAGCCTGCTATATCCAAGGTGGTTTTACGCCGAGTCATTTCTCTGGCTTTACGCGCTGCATCCCTGGCTCTGGCCGCATCAATTATTTTATTAACAATAGTTTTAGCAATTTGCGGTTTTTCTAATAAAAATTCCTGTAATTTTTCATTCATGGTTGATTCCACCAGCGGCTTAACCTCTGATGACACCAGCTTATCCTTGGTTTGTGATGAAAATTTAGGATCCGGGACTTTAACTGACAAAACCGCAGTCAGACCTTCTCGTGCATCATCCCCGGTCGTAGACACCTTTTCTTTTTTCGCCAGACCGCTGGATTCTATATATTGATTTATGCTTCGGGTTAATGCACCTTTAAAGCCGGCCAAATGGGTGCCGCCATCTCTTTGTGGAATATTATTGGTAAAACAGAAAATATTTTCCTGGTAAGAATCATTCCATTGCATCGCAACTTCAACCGTGACACCTTCTTTTTCAGCTGAAAAATAAAATACCTCATCAAATAAAGGGGTTTTATTTTTATTTAAATGTTCCACAAAGGCGCTAATGCCGCCTTCAAACTCAAATACATCCTTCTTACCGGAACGTTCATCTTCAAGGCTGATTCGAACCCCTGAATTTAAGAAAGATAACTCTCTTATTCTTTTAGCCAAGATATCGTAATGAAACTCTACATCGGTAAAGGTTTCTGTACTGGGTTTAAAATTGATCAATGTGCCTGTTTCATCGGTATCGGCTACAGCTTCTAACGGAGAAGCAGGCTCCCCCATATTATAAACTTGCTTATAGACCTTGCCGTTTTTGCGAATTTCAAGTTTCAGTTTTTCTGATAAGGCATTCACTACCGATACACCTACACCATGCAAGCCGCCGGATACTTTATAGGAATTATCATCAAACTTACCGCCGGCATGAAGCACGGTCATAATCACTTCTGCTGCTGATTTTCCCTCTTCATGCATATCAACAGGTATTCCACGCCCATCATCCGATACCGATACCGATCCGTCTTTATGAATAACAATTTTTATTTCTTTACAATATCCAGCTAATGCTTCATCGATTGAATTATCGACCACCTCAAAAACCATATGGTGTAAACCTGTGCCATCATCGGTATCACCGATGTACATTCCAGGTCTTTTTCTAACTGCATCCAACCCTTTCAAGACTTGAATATTAGAACTATCGTATTGATCGTTGTTACTCATTTTGTTTTCCGTTATATTCCAAACAACACAATGTTTCACGTGAAACACTAGATTTGTTTTACATTCCCATGTTCCACGTGAAACACTTTGTAATTATTAATTTGACTAATATCACCAAAACCGAATAGATCAGTCGCGGTTATAAAAACCTGAAAATTCAGGTTTACTAAATAGTTTAATAATTTAGCGCGATTGACTTCGTCCAACTCGGAAGCAATATCATCAATTAAAATACACCCATTATGATTAAAATCAGTTGATAACAAATGTACTTGAGCAAGCTTAAGAGCCATAACCAATAGTTTTAACTGGCCTCTGGAGACAAAATCTTTCGCTAGTTTACCATTAATCAACAAATGAAGATCACCTCTGTGCGGTCCGCTGTGGGTAAAACCGTATCGAAGATCTTTTTCTTGATCCTGCAGTAAAACCTGATCGAGTGTTTTTGCCGTATCCCACCCCTTTAACAGATGTAATTCAATCGGGTTAAGCGACAAAAAATTCTGACAGATGCGTATAAAAACAGGAGTTAACTGTTCTGCATAATCCTGTCGGTAATCAGCCAACATTTTACCATATTGAACTAACTCCTGATTCCATACCAAAAGTTGGCTGGTCTGTTTTTTTTTTAATAAAGCGTTACGTTGTGATAAGGCTTTTTTATATCTGCGCCAAATAGGTAAAAACTCTTTATTGGCATTAAATATCCCCCAGTCTAAAAACTCACGCCTTAATTGAGGTCCGGCATCCAAGACTCGATAACTGGTCGGATGAATTAATTGAACGGGTAAGGCATAGGCCAAGTCACAACGTTTACGATTAGACTGCTGATTGATTCTGATGTGTAAGTTTTTTTGATCCAGTTGAAGGCCTAAGCGGGATATTCCGCTTTCAGTCGATTCGACCAAACCGGAGACAATTAAATGGTCCTGACCAAACTGAATGGCCTGTTTAATAGAACTGGAACGAAATGAACGGGCTCTGCCCAACATAAAAATAGCTTCAAGTAACGAACTTTTACCACTGGCGTTATCACCATAAATAAAATTTAACCCCGAAGACGGTGTCAATGAAGCCGATTGGATATTTCTAACATTAAAAATATCCAGTTTTTGCAGACTCATTTAAGTTTATAAGCGAATTGGCATCACTATAAATCGGTAAAGCTGTTCGTTAGGCTCTTCTATAATGCAACTGCTTAAGTTGCTGGCAATCAATAATACTGCCAATTCGGAATCCAGGTTAGTCACCGCATCCAGTAAATATTGAGCATTAAACGAAATACTTATCGGCTGACCTTGATAATCGATCACCAACTCTTCTTCCGCTTGTTCCTGTTCAGGATTATAGGCTGTCAGTTTAAGGCTGTTATCAACAATATCAAAAGTCACGCCTTTGATTTTTTCGTTGGAAAGAATCGCAACTCGGGTTAAAGCATCTTTTAACAATTGCTTTTGAATATGGATAGGATTAAAGAATTCCTGTTTAAATACTTTACTGAAATCCGGGTATTTGGAATCCACCAATTTTGCAGAAAACGTTAACTCTTTAATATAAACTCGAATATTATTGTTGGAAAATTCAACCTTCAACTCAACATCCGGATCATCCAATAACCGGTGCAATTCAACTACGCCTTTTCTTGGCAGAATAATTCGGCTTTCAAATCCATATGCTTGCGGTAATTTATCATCATAAACCGATAAACGATGACCATCCGACGCAACCAATCGCAACTGGCTGTTGGAAATATTCATCATTAATCCGTTTAAATAATACCGGACATCCTGATTAGCCATACTGAAAATGGTTTTATCCAGTGCTTTTTTTAATATGCCGGCATTAATTTGAAATTGATATTCAAATTCTGTCTCGGCAAACTCAGGATAATTTTCTGCCGGTAAAGTACTTAACGAAAAACGGCTGCGCCCGGCAACAATTTTAACTTTATCACCTTGTTGTTCAAATTTAATATCCGTATTACCGGGTAATAACCGACAAATATCCAGTAATTTTCTCGCCGGCAGGGTAATTTCACCAAAATCTTCCGGCTCGATGGCTATTTTAGTCACAATTTGAATTTCAAGATCCGTGCCGGTTAAGACCAATTGATTTTCAGTAACGTTCATCAACACATTAGAAAGAATCGGCATGGTTTGACGTTTCTCAATTACGCTGACTATCTGTTGTAGAGGTCCTAAAATCTGTTCTCTATTAATAATATATTTCATTATACTTATACTTTATTATTTTTATTAGCTTCAGCTAATACTGTTGAAAAGCACTAATTTTACTTAAATATCAATTACCTGACCTGTTGGTATAAATGTTATCAAAGCTGTGTTAAAGCTTAGGGTAAAAAAGGGATAACTCAAGTCTTATAGTTACAAACAAATTATCCACAAGCTGATCCCTCTTAATTTGACAACGTTCTCAACAGGTTCAAATAATCTTCTTCGATTTTACTATCAGAGTCTCTCAGTTCTTTAACTCTTTTACATGCATTCATTACAGTGGTATGGTCCCTGCCGCCAAAAGCATCGCCAATTTCAGGAAAACTATGTGAAGTTAATTCCCTGGCTAGGGTCATGGCAATCTGTCTGGGACGTGTTATCGATTGACGACGGTTTTTACTGGATAAGTCAGCCACTCTGATCTTGTAATATTCGGCAACAGTTTTTTGAATGTTATCGATATTAACTAATTTATCCTGTAAAGAAATCAAATCATGTAATGCTTCTTTAGTAAATTCGGTCGTAATTTCCCTACCGGTAAATTGAGAGTTGGCGATTACCCTTCTCAAGGCTCCTTCAAGATCACGAACATTGGAAGGAATACGTTTACCGATAAAAAAAGCCACTTCCTGCGGTAGTTCTACATTCGCCAAGGCAGCTTTCTTCATTAAAATAGCCGCACGGGTTTCCAGATCGGGTGGTTCAACCGCAACCGGCAGGCCCCAACCAAAGCGTGATTTTAGACGATCCTCCAAACCTTCAATTTCCTTAGGATATTTATCACAGGTTAAGACTACCTGGTGCTTTTTCTCCAGTAATGTATTGAAGGTGTGAAAAAATTCTTCCTGTGAACGTTCTTTACCGGCAAAAAACTGAATATCGTCAATTAACAAAGCATCTACGTTGCGGTAATATTCTTTAAAAGTGTTAATTGAGTTTTGTTGCAACGCTTTAACCATATCCTGAACAAATTTTTCAGAATGCAGGTAAACCACATTCGCAGAAGGGTTTTTTTCCAGCACTGCATTACCAATTGCATGCATCATATGCGTTTTACCCAAACCGGAACCACCATAAATCAGCAAAGGATTATAGGCTTTACCGATATTTTCAGAAACCTGTATCGATGCTGCTTTAGCTAACTGGTTGGATTTACCTTCGACAAAATTATCAAAGGTAAATGCCCGATTTAAGAAATTGGGTCGTGACTGTTTGGTTTTAGGTGCTGCTTTTGCTTTTTTAGTAACAACAGCTGTACTACTGGTTTTTGAACCTATCTCTAAAGTTAAACTTAATGCACCATTTGAAAACTCATAGACAGCATCTTCTAATTTTTCATAATGATGTTCCTTAACCCAGTCCAATACAAAGCGATTTGGCGCCAATAATTTTATTTGATCTTTCTCCTCTACTGCCTGCAGAGGTCTTATCCAAGTACTGAATTCTGATGTTGAAATTTCATTTTCAAGCTTAGCAAGACAATTATTCCAAATTGAGTTCATTATTAATATAGAATAGAGTGTAGGTTAAAGAAATTAGCTATCAAATTAGTATTTACAACATCATTGACAAGCGATTGGTTTTTATTTTATCATTCTGAGTCTTTTTTATCCGTTTTTGTTAACGTTATTTTGATCAGGATCATAAGTAAATGAAAAGAACATATCAACCAAGTAAAATTAAACGTGCCAGAACTCACGGTTTTCGTGCAAGAATGTCAACTGTCGGTGGTCGCAATGTCATTAGAGCTCGTAGAGCGAAAGGTCGCGCACAACTAACCGTATAATTGATAGAGCAAAGTTTTGGTTTCCCGCCTAAGTTAAGATTAAAAAAACCTGCGGAATTTAAGCAGGTCTTTGCCAATCCGGTAAAATCAACAGATAGGTATTTTACTCTTTTAGCGATCAGGAATAAAAAAAATAACCCAAGGTTAGGCTTGGCGATTGCTAAAAAGAATGTAAAACGTGCGGTAGACAGAAATACCATCAAACGTACTGTTCGGGAAAGCTTTAGACTAAAACAGCACGACTTGGGAAACTTGGATATAGTTGTTTTGGCTCGACGCGAGACAACAACAGCAACACCTGAAATTTTAAGAAGGTCTTTGGAAAAGCATTGGCTGAAATTGGTAACCCGATGCGCATCATCCTCATAGCCATTATAAAGTTTTATCGATACTTTATTAGTCCTTTACTTGGAAATAATTGTCGTTTTTATCCAAGTTGTTCCAGTTATGCCCTAGAAGCACTTGAAGTTCATGGTGCTGTTAAAGGCTCTTTCCTCACAATCAAACGATTATTAAGATGCCACCCTTTTAATGCTGGGGGCATTGATCCAGTTCCAGATAAGTGTGGTAAAAAGAATGGAAAATATTAGATTTATATTGATCGTTGCTTTTGCAATGATTGTCTACATGATGTGGGAAGCTTGGCAGATTGACTATGGTCCCAAACCTGAAATCGCAGTTGTTCAACCGGGTAATATTGATACCAAAGAAGATATGCCTGTCGCATCAGAAAGCAGTCCTTCTAATGTAGCTTCTGTCGAGAAAGAAAAATCCACCGCTGTTCCTGTTATCGAATTACCTTCCGGTCATATTATTAAGGTAACAACAGATGTTTTGGCGTTGGAAATTGACACTCAGGGTGGAACATTAAGAAATCTTGATTTACTGCAATATCCGGTTGAAAAAGTAAATACCTCGGTTAATGAACTACGCAGTATGGCCGGTTTAAACAAGGAAGAAACAAACCTTCAACCAGTTCGTTTGTTTAATAGTGACCCGGAGAATTTATTTTTAGCGCAAAGCGGCTTGATAGCCGGTAACGGTTCGAGTGCAGTGCCTAATCACCACACTAATTTTTCTTTTGAAAAAGATCAATATTTATTACAACCCGGTCAGGAAACATTACGTGTTCCATTAACCTGGAGTAATGATCAAGGTATTACCGTCACAAAAACATTAATTTTTAAACGTGGCAGTTACGATATCACTTTAGAGCAAACAGTTGATAACAAATCCAATCAAGACTGGCAAGGCAGACAATACAGCCAATTATTAAGAATTCCATATCAGGATGATAAAGGGAATACCTTTATCAGAACTTATGCTGGTGGCGTAGTTTATACCGAAGAAGAAAAATACGAAAAAATTGGCTTTGATGATATGGCCAAGGAAGACCTGAGTGTTGAGACCAAAGGCGGCTGGGCAGCAATGATTCAGCATTACTTTGCAGCGGCCTGGGTTCCACCGGCAAATGAAACCAATCATTTCTATACCAAAGAATTGAAAGACTGGCGCTATGTTATTGGTTCTTATTCAGAGCCAAAAACTATACCAGCCAATTCTTCGCTACAGTTTAAATCTGAATTGTTTGCCGGACCAAAAATTCAACCTATGATGGCAAAAATTGCCACAGGTCTGGAGTTGACAGTCGATTACAGCTGGCTAACCATTATTGGTAAACCCATTTATTCTTTATTAAATTTTATTCATGGATATGTTAATAACTGGGGTCTGGCAATTTTGGGTGTTACCTTTTGTATTAAATTATTGTTTTTCCCATTAGCTTCTGCCAGTTTTAAATCGATGGCTAAAATGAGAAAAATCCAGCCTAAGTTAAAAGAACTGCAAGAACGTTTCGCTGACGACAGACAACGTTTTAACCAGGAAATGATGGATATGTATCGTAAGGAAAAAGTTAACCCGTTAGGTGGCTGTTTACCGATCGTAGTGCAAATTCCCGTATTCATTTCATTGTACTGGGTACTGGTTGAAACGGTAGAAATTAGACAAGCACCTTTCTATGGCTGGATACAGGATTTATCAGCGCAGGATCCTTATTTTATTTTGCCGATTTTAATGGGTATTACCATGAAAATTCAGCAAGGTCTAAATCCGGCACCGATTGATCCTTTACAGGCAAAAATCATGAAACTGTTTCCTATTGTGTTTACAGTATTTTTCTTGTTTTTCCCTGCCGGTTTGGTTTTATACTGGGTTTGCAATAACACCTTGTCGATTATTCAACAATCGTATATTACTAAGCGGATTAATGCAGAACCCTAGTAGTGGATATAGACAATAGAGATACCATTGCTGCAATAGCAACACCACCAGGGAATGGTGGTGTCGGTATCATTCGCATATCAGGTTTATTGGTTAAAGAGATTGCTCAACAACTAACCAATAAACCGCTTCAAGCAAGACTCGCACAATTTACTCCCTTTCTGGATCAAGACCAAAGTGTAATTGACACAGGTATCTGTTTATTTTTCCCCGGCCCCGCCTCATTCACTGGTGAAGACACTCTGGAATTACAAGGCCATGGCGGCTCAGTGGTTCTGGATATGTTACTTAAGCGGGTTGTCGCGCTAGGCGCAAGACTGGCAAACCCGGGTGAATTTTCTGAACGCGCATTTCTTAATAATAAAATTGATCTGGCACAAGCGGAAGCCATTGCCGATTTGATAGAAAGCACCACCGAACAATCGGTACGTTCAGCGCAAAAATCCATGCAAGGGTTATTTTCAACACAGGTAAACCAGTTAGTCGATGAATTAATTGAATTAAGAACCTATGTTGAAGCGGCGATAGATTTCGTTGAAGAAGAAATAGATTTTTTATCGGATGGCATAGTGGAAAAAAGAATCACTGCGCTACAAGATAAAATTAAAGAAATTCAAAATACAGCTCAGCAAGGTCGCCTGCTCCGTGATGGTATGAGCATTGTTCTGGCCGGTAAACCGAATGCCGGTAAATCCAGTTTACTCAATGCTCTGGCCGGCCATGATGCGGCTATTGTTACCGATATTGAAGGTACTACCAGAGATATATTAAGAGAGCGTATTCAAATTGACGGTATGCCGCTGCATATTATTGACACAGCCGGTTTAAGGGACAGCGATAATGAAATTGAACGCGAAGGTATACGTAGAGCGCACGAAGAAATATTAAAGGCTGATAAAGTTTTGTTATTAATCGATGCCACAGATCCTGAAATAAAATCGATCACCAAACTCCTGCCGGAAAATATTGATATCACCAAAGTCTACAATAAAATTGACCTGATCGGGATAGAACCCGAAATTATGGAAAATGATTTTGGCACACAAATTTACTTATCAATAAAAACCGGAAAAGGTATGGAGTTGTTAACTCAACACTTAAAACAAAGTGTCGGTTTTAATGACCAAACAGAAGATGTGTTTATTGCCAGAAGAAGACATATAGAGGCTTTAAATCAAGGTAAAGATTATGTTGATCAAGCATTGGCACAATTGCAACAAAATCAGGCCGGAGAACTGGTCGCAGAAGATTTAAGGCTGGCGCAAAACAGCCTGTCGGAAATTACCGGAAAATTTACCTCGGATGACTTGTTAGGGCGTATATTTTCAAGTTTTTGTATCGGTAAATAACAGCTTTAATAACATACATCTGTTTAACATTAATAAAGCCAAAAAAGAAAGTATGAGTAATCTGATTTTATTAATACAAATTACCGGCTTATTGTTTCTTATGGGTGTTGCGAAAGTTATGTTAAGAACCAATCCAGAAATTGCATTGGGAATTTTGTTGAGCAGTGCAGCAGGAATTGCACTGTATTGGAATTTTATTAAAGATAAATAAAAAAGGGGACTAAAATAGATCCCCTTTTTAATTTAAAAGCTAAGCTTAAAAATTATAGTAAGCCTGGTAGAGCATCAAAACCTGCTTTACCCGCATTTAAATGTTCAGCAGCAGCAGCTAAGTCGCCTTTTTTAGCAGCACCACGTGCTTTTTTCAAATGAGCGTTTGCACGGTTACGAGCAACATCCACTTTGTCATTTGCATTGATTTCTTTACTAAATTTCAACGCTTCTTTGATTAAATTATAAACTTCTTCACTACCTTTGCCTGCAGCAATTGCTTCTTGTGCACTAGCAATTGAATCTTGTACTAATTTGATACCTTCAGCAGGAGAGACACAAACACGGCCGCTTTCACATGCAACAGCAGATGTTGAAACAGCACCTAATGAAGCTGCAATAAATAAAGATAGTAGAGTAGTCTTTAAGATTTTCATATTTCAATTAACCCCAAGTTATTGTTTTTTAAAATATTTTATAGTATTACAGCTGTTTTAACT
The DNA here is from genome assembly GCA_050303415.1 of Methylococcaceae bacterium. Taxonomy (GTDB): domain Bacteria; phylum Pseudomonadota; class Gammaproteobacteria; order Methylococcales; family Methylomonadaceae; genus JBNLBS01. Next base: position 210,337 of record JBNLBS010000002.1, read on the forward strand.
GCGTACGCATGGCATTCTATCATATTTTATAAGTAATTTAGATTTAATTCGTGGTTTATACCTTAAGTTTTTCTTTTATTTTAAAATAAATAGTTGGATTTATTGGGATTTAATAAGTGCAAAATCAAGCCAACTGGCTGGTAAAATGCGCTTTAAAAAGCCAAATAAATAGGTAGGAAAGGTAACATAATAACGAATTTTAGGGTGTTTAGACTCTAAAGCATGTATCACTTTTTCAGCGACAGCTTCTGGCGGCAAAGTAAAAGGCACGGCAGCGCCTTGCTTTTGTAAGCGTGCTTCTATTACCTGATAATTGGCTTTATGGGCACTGTGCTCGGCATCTATATTTTTCTTATAAAGGGCGAAGGCATTTTTCCTGAATGCACTTAAAATAGGACCGGGCTCGATTAATGACAACTTAATATCGGTGCCCTTCAGTTCCAGTCTTAACGTATCTACCAGTCCTTCGAGAGCAAATTTACTTGCATTGTAAGCACCCCGGTAACGCATGGCGACAAAGCCCAGAATGGAGCTGTTATAAATAATGCGTCCATAACCTTGTTGCCGCATGATTGGAATAATTAAATTAGTCAGTTCATGTGTACCGAATAAATTGGTTTCAAATTGAAAGCGTAAAACATCGCGGGTTAAATCTTCCACTGCACCGGGCTGACCGAAAGCACCATTATTAAACAGAGCATCAAGTTTACCATCGGTTAAACGCAATACTTCATTAACAGCAGTTTGAATGCTCAGACTATCTGCCAAATCCAGTTGTACTGACTCAAAGCCTTCAGAAATTAACTTATCGACATCTTGTTGCTGACGAGCTGAAGTAATAACCCGGTGGCCGCGTTTTTTAAGTTCAACTGCAGTACTGTAGCCAATGCCACTGGAACAGCCGGTAATTAAAATTGATTTTGCATCCATAATATTAAGTTAAGCGTCTTGATGATCGTGTAAATAGGTTTTTTCGGAATATGAGCGGCTGACAAAGCAAAATAAAACAGCAGTAATCAACATTAAACCGGTAAAAAACCAAAAGAAATTTGCGCCTTCCAGTTTACTACTGCCGTCGCTGTTTTGAATAAAAAAATTCACCGCACTGGTAAATAAATTACCGACAGCAACTGACATAAAATAAAAAGCCATGACAAAAGACTTCATGGTTTTAGGTGCCTGGGTATAAGAAAATTCAAGACAGGTAATAGATACCATGACCTCCGCAGAAGTTAACAAAACATAGCCCAGTAATTGCCAACCTATATTAGGTTTAACCCCTTGATCTAAAAAAACTTGAATCACACTGGGGATAACAAAAGCCAATACCGTTAAAAACAAACCAATAGCTATTTTTGTTAATGCTGTTAAGTCAATAAAACGGTTTAAAAAAGGATAAACCAGATAATTGAAAAAAGGCGCTAAAAACATAATTAACAGGGGGTTTGCTGCCTGAATTTGTGAAGGCAAAAGTTCAATGCCAAAAATAACTCTATCCATTTTTTGCGCCTGTAAAACCCAGGATGAAGCAGTTTGTTCAAACAAAGCCCAAAACATTGCAACAAAAATATAGATAGAACTTAATTTCAGTAAAGTTTTTAAACCCTGTCGACTTAACATTTCCTCGATAAAATTTAAACCGGCAGCAGGAATATGCACATAACGATAACGCCCCGACCAAAAAATAATGGTGGCGATCAGCATTAGTATTCCGGGAGTGGCAAAAGCAACAGATGAACCATAATGATTTAGCAACCAGGGAATAAGTAACATGGAAAAAAAAGCACCCAGATTAATGGCAAAGTAAAACCAGGAAAAAACCTTACTGATCAGATGCTTGTTAGTCATCGTAAATTGATCGCCCAGATGAGAAGAAACACAGGGTTTAATCCCGCCGGCTCCCAATGCTATTAAGCTTTGCCCGATTAACAAGCCAATTCGCGTGTCATCAACAGATAATGCTAAATGGCCGAAGCAATAGACTATAGATAATAAAATAATCGTACGGTATTTCCCACAAAAAGCGTCAGCGAGAAAGGCACCAAATATTGGCATGATGTAAACCGCAGAAACAAATAAATGAAAATACCCCTGCGCTTCATGTTCATTCATTACCGCAAGCTGTCCGGATGAATCCATTAAATACTGAGTCATAAACACAACCAGAATGGCACGCATACCATAATAGCTGAATCGTTCGGCCGCTTCATTGGCAATGATAAAGCTTAAACCGCTGGGAAAAGTACTGCTGGCTGTGGCTTGGGTTTTATAGACAGGCATTGATAAAATTTCTTTATTCACATGGCTTAATAATAACAAAATCATATTCTTAAAAGTTTATTATTACTATTAGTTAAACAATTAACTGTGTATAACTTAAAATTAATACCTATTTTCAGTAATTTACAATGTCTGTAATCGTGCTGGTAAAGTTAATTTTAATTTGTGGATAACTTGTGACTAAAAACAGATATTTTTTGTACACAGAGTTATCCACAGGAAAAACAGGCTTTAATAACAAAGTTACTCTGTTTTTAAATAAGCCGGATACGTTTAAAATAAGGAACCTTTTCAACTGTAAGTTGTTTATAAGGGTGATTTTCTGGAATAAAGTCACGGATAAACGTTAAACATAACAAATCACATACAAAATTATTGGAAGATGTCAGAACAAATAAATCATACGCAAGCTGCTTTATCATCCTTAAAAAATTATATAAATCAGGAGATTATCGGACAGGATGTATTAGTTGAAAGAATGTTGATTGCCTTATTGGCTGATGGACACATGCTGGTCGAAGGTGCACCGGGTCTGGCCAAAACCCGGGCTATCAATGTCTTGAGCAAAGGCATAGAAGCCGATTTTCATCGTATTCAGTTTACCCCCGATCTATTACCGGCCGATTTAACCGGCACGGAAATTTACCGTCCACAGGAAGGCCGGTTTGAATTTCAAAAAGGGCCTTTATTTCATAATTTGATCTTGGCCGATGAAATTAACCGTTCACCGGCCAAGGTACAGGCGGCATTATTAGAAGCCATGGCGGAAAGGCAAATTACTGTCGGCGCAGCCACCTACCCTTTGCATAAACTGTTTATGGTGATGGCGACGCAAAACCCGATTGAACAGGAAGGTACTTATCCACTGCCGGAAGCGCAATTGGACCGGTTTTTACTGCATGTAAAGATTGATTATCCACAGGCACATCATGAAAAAAATATTCTGCATTTAGCCAGACTGGAAGCTAGGGAGCAGGGAAACAAAACCGGAAACAGCTTTACCCCGATTAGTCAGCAGACTTTGTTCAATGCCAGAAATGAAATATTGGACATGTATATGGCGGAAAATCTGGAAGACTATTTGTTGCAAATTGTACTGGCGACGCGTAATCCGAAAAAGTATGGCGATGATTTAGCCGGTTGGCTGCAATACGGTGCCAGCCCAAGAGCAAGTATTGCCCTGGACCGTTGTGCCAGAGCCCGTGCCTGGTTACAGCAGCGTGACTATGTAGGGCCGGAAGATATACAGACCATGGCGCTGGATGTTTTAAGACATCGTTTGATTTTATCTTACGAAGCCGAAGCCGAGGGTATTACCACGGATTATCTGATTAAGGAATTAATCGCCAGAATTGCAGTACCATAAGTAAGACATAACGATGAAAAACTTGTTATCCGGCCTATGGAACCGGCGTAATAATCCTAGTGAACCGGTAATTCAGTCTTCACACGGTGCAGATGAACGGGTTACGGTCAGTCTTAAAAGCTTAGTGGATCTGGCAGGCAAAGCTGCGTGGCTAAATCTTCAACATAACAACATCAGATCCAGGCAAAGCGGCGGGTATGTCTCGCGTTTTAAAGGCCGGGGCATGGAGTTTGATGAGGCTCGACTGTATCAACCTGGTGATGATATTCGCAGTATAGACTGGCGGGTGACAGCACGAACCAACAAAACCCACACCAAGGTCTTTAGAGAAGAACGGGAAAGGCCGGTGTTTATAGCTGTGGATAATAGAGCCGCTATGCACTTCGCCACTCGGGGCCAGTTCAAATCTGTGCAGGCAGCAAAGCTTGCAGCACTAATTGCCTGGGCTGCCCAGCATCATGGGGATCGAATTGGCGGACAAATATTTAGCGAACACAGCTGCCAGGAAATTAAACCACAAAATGGCAGACATGGTGTATTACGCTTTTTAAATACACTGGTTAAACAAAATGAATCATCGACTGACAGTGAAATCAGTCTGGAAAAAGCCCTGGTCAGGTTAAACCAACATGTACGCCCCGGTAGTCAGGTTTATATCATCAGCGACTTCAGAGGCTTAAATGTACAAACCGAACAGCATCTGGCCAGACTGGCACAGCACTGCCAGCTGGTTTTGGTGTTGGTGTTCGATCCGTTGGAAAGTCATTTACCGGAAAAAGGCCGTTACCGCTTTACCGACAATCGGCGTGATGTGGTGATAGACAGTGCGGATCAACAAAAAAGACTGAGTTATCAACAGCGCTTTCATCAGCATAGAGAAAAACTGACTCAGCTGGCAAAAAAAATGTCTATCGACCTGATCAGTTGTTCAACAACAGATGATGCATTTGAGAGGTTACGTTGATGCAGCCTGATCCGTTACCGCTAAAAGATATACACCTGCCCGATGCCATTGGCTGGTGGCCCCCGGCAATTGGTTGGTGGCTGCTGTTAATACTGATTCCATTGATGCTATGGTTTTTTATCTGGCTGTATAAACGCGTCACCGCTAAAACCGCGTTTAAAACAGCAAAGAAATTATTACAGTCGGTCAGAGAAGACGGCAGCCAGGATGTTGTGGAAAAAATAGCGACTTTATCCACAATACTGCGTCGGGTTGCAATCAGTATCTCGCCCAGACAGAAAACCGCAGCGCTAACCGGTGAAGCATGGTTGCAATATCTGGATCAAGCACTGAAAGACTCACCGTTTAGTCAAGGCATAGGTCGAATTTTGATCGAGGCGCCCTACCGTAAACCGGCCGATGTGGAAATTGATATTGAACAACTAATCAGCTTATGCGAACGCTGGTTAAAAGCACAAAAAAAATTTAACCCATGATACATTTTTACTGGCCCTGGTTATTTTTGGCATTACCACTACCTCTATTCATAAGATGGCTGCTGCCTGTTAGACAACCGGAACAGCAGGCGGCATTAAAAGTCCCCTTTATAGAAGACTTTACCTCGGTGGAAAACCGTACTGTAGTCAGCCAACAAAAATGGCCGTTATTAGTCGCCTCACTGGCCTGGCTGTGTCTGGTTCTGGCCGGCGCAAGACCACAATGGCTGGGTGAGCCGGTGGAACAGGGGATTAGTGGTAGAGACTTGATGCTGGCGGTGGATTTGTCTGTCAGTATGGAAGAGCAGGATTTTGTTATTAATAAAAAAAGAGTGGATCGATTAACTGCGACTAAATGGGTGGCAAGTGACTTTATTAACCGTCGGGTCGGTGACCGGCTGGGATTAATCCTGTTCGGCACGCAGGCCTATTTGCAGACTCCGTTAACCTTCGATCGCAAAACCGTAGTGACTTTATTAAATGAATCGGCATTAGGTTTGGCAGGAGAAAACACCGCCATCGGCGATGCCATCGGTCTGGCTGTCAAACGCTTAAAAAATCAACAGGCAGACAGCCGGGTACTTGTCTTATTAACCGACGGCGCCAATACCGCCGGCGAGGTTTCACCATTAAAAGCGGCTGAATTAGCCGCGCAGAATAAGCTAAAAATATACACAATTGGTATCGGTGCGGATGAAATGATTGTACGCAGTTTTTTTGGCGCAAGAAAAGTAAATCCTTCGATAGATTTGGATGAGAAAACTTTAACCGCCATAGCCGAGAAGACCGGTGGTGTCTATTTTAGAGCCCGAAATACCGATGAATTAAACAAGATTTATCATTTACTGGATGAGCTGGAGCCGGTGGAAAAAGACAAGCAGTATTTTCGTCCCAGAACTGAACTATATTACTGGCCTTTAAGCATTGCCTTACTGCTGGCGATGGTGATCAGTCTGTTCAAATTGAGGTGGCTATGAATCCGGCACTAATTGACCCCGAATTTCATTTTATCCGCCCGTCTTGGCTTTGGGCATTAATACCGGCCGGGCTGTTAATTTATTTATTGCTGAAAAATAAATTACAGCAAGGTCATTGGTCACAGGTCTGTGATCCGGAATTATTGCCATATATATTGCAGCAAAAACCCAGCAGGCAAAGTCGTTGGCCTATGCTGGCATTATCGCTGGCGACTTTTTTGGTCATTATTGCTTTGGCCGGACCGACCTGGCAGCGACTGCCCTCACCGGTATTCAGAAATGATTCGGCACTGGTTGTCGCACTGGATTTGTCCAACTCCATGCATGCAGCGGATATCAAACCGTCACGATTAGTCAGAGCGCGTTATAAAATTGCCGATATACTAAAACAACGTAAAGATGGTCAAACCGCCTTACTGGTTTATGCCGGGGATGCTTTTGTGGTTACCCCGTTAACTAATGATGTTGATACCATCAGCAGTCAGTTACCGGCCCTGTCACCGGAAATTATGCCCAGCCAGGGCAGCCGAACCGATTTGGCTTTGCAGCAGGCCAAAGCGTTATTCAAGCAATCCGGTTTACAAAAAGGTCACATCTTATTAGTCACCGATGAAGTCGATTTTTCCCAGGTTGAAGACAGTTTGAAAGATATGGCGGGCTATCAAATATCGATTTTAGCGGTGGGTACAGCAGAAGGTGCACCGATTAAACAGGCGCAAGGCGGATTTTTAAAAGACGCGGGCGGTAATATTGTTATCCCCAAATTGGATCAATCCGTACTCGCCAAGTTGGCATTAAAAGGTGGCGGCATACATAAAATAATTACAGCCGATGATAGTGATATTAAGCAACTGGCGGCTTTTTTTGATAAAACCCTGACAGCCAAATCGGAACAAGATAACCCCCTGTATCTGGATCAATGGCAGGAACAGGGCCCCTGGCTGTTATTACTGGTATTACCTTTAGCGGCTCTCAGTTTTCGTAAAGGTTTTCTGGTTATCGGCTTACTGATGTTTTTTCCATACCCTAAAAACACTTATGCCATGGATTGGCAGGATTTATGGCAAAGCCGTGATCAACAAGGGCAGCAAGCCTACCAGGCCGGAAATTATCAACAAGCGGCGGAACAATTTACCACGCCGGAATGGAAAGCGGCCGCACAATATAAGGCCGGCGCCTATGATCAGGTGGTGGAAACCTTAAAAGATGTAAAAACCTCGGACAGTTTTTATAATCAGGGTAATGCTTTGGCGCAAATGGGTAAACTGCAAGAATCCATCGAAGCCTATGAACAATCTTTAAAACTGAATCCGGATAATGCGGATGCCAAGGCTAATAAGGAAGTAGTCGAAAAAGAACTGGAAAAACAAAAACAGCAGCAACAGAATCAGCAGAAGAATTCCGGGCAAAACTCAGATCAGGATAATTCCAAACAATCGGAAGGCGAATTTGAGCCGGATCAATCGCAACAGCAAAACGGGCAGCAACCCGAACAGGGAGAACAGTCCGATCAGGGACAGGTACAGCAGCAGGATAATCAGCAAGATTCTGATAACAAGAGTGAACAACTGCAGGAACAGGATAAAGCGCAATCGGAACAAACCAGCAAAGAGGAAAATGACCAGCAGTCGGACAAACAACCCGCTGCCTCTGCCGAAGAGCAAACGCCGGATGAATCCGAACAAGCCAGTGAACAATGGCTTAAGCGTATTCCCGATGATCCAGCCGGTTTGCTAAAACGAAAGTTTAAATATCAATATGGTCAGCGTAAAAGGCAATCAACCAATGACAAAGCCTGGTAACAGCATGTTAAATACCTTGATGAAACAATTTATGACTCAACTATGCCTGTCCTTGGGTCTGCTTTTTGTGCTGGTCTCATCAGCACAGGCAGTAATCAATATACAGGCATCGGTGGATAGAAACCCGGTAAGTATTAATGAGTCATTCCAGATTATCTTTACCGCCAACGACTCGCCGGATGATGATCCTGATTTCTCGGTGCTAAACAAGGATTTTGAAGTTTTAAACCAAAGCCACAGCAGCAAGTCATCCTGGATTAACGGACAGTCCAGCAAAATTATTGAATGGACTTTAACCGTTATGGCAAGACATACAGGCAGTCTGATAATACCGCCGGTCAGGTTTGGTGACGATGTAAGTCAGGCCGCTACCGTTTTAGTCACCCAGGCCGATCAGCAACGGGCGATTGAGGCGGATAAGGATATTTTTCTGGAAGTCGAAGTAACTCCGCAAACTCCATATGTGCAATCGCAAATTCTATATACCCTGCGTTTATACCGACGGGTACAAATTAGCCAGGCCAGTTTAACCGAACCAAATCTGGATGATGCGGTGGTGGAAAAACTGGGTGAGGATGCTAACTACACAACCCAGGTCAATAGCGTCAACTATGCCGTTACCGAACGCAAATACGCCATTTTCCCGCAAAAAAGCGGCGTGGTTACTATTGCGCCCATGCAATTGACTGCCGAAGTTGTGATCAATACCCGCCCGAGTTTCAACGGTTTTTTTAACAGACAAGCGACCCGTACCAAACGGGTTATGTCAAAAGCCGTTACTCTGGAAGTCAAACCGATACCGGACTCATTTACCGGCAGTCACTGGCTATCGGCAGACGAACTTTATTTAAAACAAGAATGGTCGGGTGATATTAACAATATGAAAGTGGGAGAACCGCTGACCCGTACCCTAACCTTGTTAGCCAAATCCACCACGGTCGGGCAGTTACCGGAGTTACACAGCGAACCGAAAGACAGTCAGCTTAAAACCTATCCGGATCAGCCGGTATTAACAGAGGATAAAAGTGAAAACGGCTTACTTGCGTTAAGAGAGGAAAAAATCGCCTTTATACCCTCCAAAGCCGGCAGCTATCAATTACCGGCGATAGAAATTCCCTGGTTTAATAACAAAACTCAAAAAATGGAGCTAGCGCGTATTGAGCCGACCACGATCAGCGCGGTTGCTGCAGGAGCACCGACTCAAGCCATGACAAAACAGGCAATGCCGATAAAAGAACAGCAAACAGCCACAAGTGAGACAAAAACCGTTGTACGGGATAATCCGATATGGATGTGGTTATCAGCCTTTTTAGCTACAGGCTGGTTATTAACCATAATATTTTTTCTAAGGCAGAATAAATCAAAGGCCAAGTTTGAAACGGGTAAAAGCCAAAAACCAAAGGCAGTTGATTTTAACAAGCTGTTAAAACAGGCCTGTGCGGACAATAATGCGCAGCAAGCCAAGGCATTCATGATTGACTGGGGACAAAAGCAGTTAAACGAATCCAGCCTGGGTGCTATCGCCATGTTATGCGATCAGGATTTAAGAACCGAACTATTGTATTTAAATCAATGTTTATACAGCCCTCAAGCCACAGCTTGGGACGGCGGTCAACGTCTATATCAGGCATTTTTGGCCAATAAACTGGTTTCAAATCAGCACGAAGAGGTTGATGACAGTTTAGAGCCTTTATTTAAGGTTTAATTAATATAACAGTAACTGGGCGGTCGCTAATTGTTCACAGACTGAATATTTACCACTCAAACGGGGTCAAAGACGTTGGCAAACAGTAAGGCGAAGAAATTGAAACCAATAAAAGCAGGCTAACAGAGGTTGAATACTGCTGTAATAAAGATGACCTCGACACCAATTGTAAAAGTGTCAGTCGAACGGTGTGGAAGTGGAGCAACCTTTCTAGCTGCAGCATTCCACCCAGCCCTATCTCAGGTTATTTCTATTCGAAGAATTGCACTTAAACTGTATGAGATCAGGATCATTGAGTAGCGTTTCAATGATGTTTTGTGTTCAGTATCAATAAACAAAGCGCTAAGAAAATGAAATACAAAGCTTAAATGAGTATGCATACTTTTAATGCAATGATTTGATTATTATTAAAATCCATCAATAAACAGTAAATTGTAAAGTGAAGTAAAAATTAAAGTTTGACAAGCCAGTTAAAGCGGTTATAATAGCTGGCTCACTTAAGCGGATAGCTGCTTAGGTGGCAGGTGAATAACTTTTTGAAACTAAATAAAAAAGTTGTTGACAGGTTGGGTTAAGTCTTTATAATAGGCGGGCTCAACAGGACGAAAGTCCTCGCTCTTTAACAATGAGATCAAAATAATTTGTGTGGGTGCTTGTGGTGATTCATTTATTGGTTAAATAAATAATCGACACAAGAACAACACGTCAAATTCATAGTAATTTTACGTTTAATTCTATGTCGAGCCAAGATTGGTGGCTAATCTTATTTAGTCACAAGCAATATAAAACTGAAGAGTTTGATCATGGCTCAGATTGAACGCTGGCGGTATGCTTAACACATGCAAGTCGAACGGTAACATTGGAGCTTGCTCCAGATGACGAGTGGCGGACGGGTGAGTAACGCGTAGAAATCTGCCTAGTAGTGGGGGACAACTTGTGGAAACGCAAGCTAATACCGCATACGCCCTACGGGGGAAAGCGGGGGATCTTCGGACCTCGCGCTATTAGATGAGTCTGCGTTAGATTAGCTAGTTGGTGGGGTAAAGGCCTACCAAGGCGACGATCTATAGCTGGTCTGAGAGGACGATCAGCCACACTGGGACTGAGACACGGCCCAGACTCCTACGGGAGGCAGCAGTGGGGAATATTGGACAATGGGCGAAAGCCTGATCCAGCAATACCGCGTGTGTGAAGAAGGCCTGAGGGTTGTAAAGCACTTTCAATTGGGAGGAAAAAGTAACGGCCAATACCCGTTACCTTGACATTACCTTTAGAAGAAGCACCGGCTAACTCCGT
>JBNLBS010000003.1:0-182051 GCA_050303415.1 Methylococcaceae bacterium
GACATTGGGTGAGATCGCCATATCGTTATCATTCAAAATAACCAGCAAATTGGCATCCATGGCGCCGGCATGATTCATCGCCTCAAACGCCATCCCCCCGGTAATGCTGCCGTCACCGATAATAGCAACCATTTCCTTGTCTTCACCTTTTAGGCCGGAAACAATGGCCATGCCTAAAGCGGCACTGATGGACGTGCTGGAATGACCGACACCAAAGGCATCATATTCACTTTCTGCCCGTTTGGGGAAAGCCGACACACCGCCCTTAGTCCGTATCGTGGTCATGCGGTCTTTGCGACCGGTTAAGATCTTATGCGGATAGGCCTGATGACCGACATCCCAGACCAACTGATCGGAAGGCGTATCAAACACATAATGCAATGCCACCGTCAGCTCTACCGTGCCGAGCCCGGCGGAGAAATGTCCCCCGGAAATACTCACCGTATGGGTTAAAAATTCACGCAGTTCCTTGGCCAGCGCAGGTAATTGATCTTTGCTTAATTGCCTGATATCTGCTGGCGTGGTGATGGTGTCTAATAGGGGGTAGCTGCCGGTAGCATTCATGTATAAATAAATTCCTTTATTTGCACTGTATCTTTATTACAGGGCAAGATTATGCAGATTAAATTCCTAGTAATCAAGTCGGAAATTAATGGTCGCGCTGAATAATATACAGCGATAAATCACGTAACAGGTCAGCTTCCGGTCCAAAGCCTTTTAAGCTGTCTATTGCTAGCTCATGCAATTCCTGCGCTTTTTGTTTGGCGCCTGCTAAACCCAGTAATGCCGGATAAGTCGGTTTGTTGTTATCCTGATCTTTACCTTGTGTTTTACCCAGTGTTGCGGTGTCACTTTCTTCGTCCAGAATATCATCTTTTACCTGAAAAGACAGGCCGATGCACTTGGCATAATGATCCAGGCTCTTTGCAATTGAGGGATCCAGTTCCGGTTGTGCCAGGGTTGCCAGATTCACACTGGCTCTGATTAATGCGCCGGTTTTATGAATATGCATGTTTTCCAATTCGGGTAATGATAATTGGGTGCCAACCGATTCCAGATCAATTGCCTGACCGCCGACCATACCTTGTGAGCCGCTGGCTTTGGTTAAGGCAGTAATCATTTTGATACGTTGTTCGGCTGAAACGTTTATTGTCGGGTCATTGGCCAGCGTTTCAAAGGCCAGGGCCTGTAGAGCATCTCCGGCTAAAATGGCCGTTGCTTCATCATAAGCGACGTGGCTGGTGGCTTTACCGCGACGCAAATCATCATCATCCATAGCGGGTAAATCGTCATGAATGAGTGAATAAACATGAATGAATTCCACTGCGCAGGCGGGGCCATCAAGGATATCTGCATTAATGCCTAATGCTTTGCCGGTGCAATAGGTCAGCATGGGACGCATACGTTTGCCGCCATCCAGCGTAGAGTAACGCATGGCTTCGTGTAATCTGTTCGGCAGGATACTATCGCTGGGCAGACGTTTATCCAAAGCTCTTTCAACGCGATTCTGGCAGTCTGAAAGAAATTCTTTTAATGCATTACTCATGGTTAAAATTCTCCAAAGATTGTTTTCCGTTTTTTTCTAATAACACTTGAACTTTCTGTTCGGCATCAGTTAAAGCTTTTTGGCAGGTGCGGGTTAAGGTGACGCCACGTTCGAATGCTTTTAATGATTCTTCGAGGGATATGTCGCCTTGTTCCATTTGTTCTACGAGTTGTTCCAATTCGGCCAGGGATTCTTCGAATAAAGTCGTACTTTTCTTTTTTGGCATGTATATAGAAATAGGTTTAATGATACGATGTGCAAATTTTCGAAACATTATATATGAAATTGGATTGCGAGTGATTAGGAAGTATGACGACTGAATACAATGCAGCGGCAATTGAAGTTCTAACCGGACTGGAGCCGGTCAGGAAACGTCCAGGTATGTACACGGATACCACTCGGCCCAATCACCTGGTACAGGAGGTGGTTGATAACAGTGTCGATGAGGCAATCGCGGGGCATGCCAGTTCTATAAATGTGGAATTGTTTAAGGATGGATCAATAAGGGTTGAAGATAATGGTCGAGGTATGCCGGTGGATTTACATCCGGAGCAAGGTATTCCGGGTGTTGAAGTTATTCTGACTCAATTGCATGCGGGCGGTAAATTTTCCAATAAAAACTATCAGTTTTCCGGTGGTTTGCACGGTGTAGGCGTTTCTGTTGTTAATGCCTTGTCGGAAAAACTGGAAATAATGATCAAACGAGGCGGTAAACAATATCAGATGAGTTTTGCCGATGGCGAAAAGCTGTCTGACCTGGTGGAAACCGGTACCGTAGGTAAGGCAAATACCGGGACTTCCGTAACCTTCTGGCCGAACGAAAAATATTTTGATTCGAATAAAGTTTCGGTACTAAAACTCAGGCATGTATTACGCGCCAAAGCGGTGCTTTGTCCCGGACTGAATATCAGTCTAAAAGTTGAGCAGAGCGATGAGCAGTGGCAATGGTGTTATCAGGATGGGTTAAAAGAATATCTACTTGATCGGGTAGGTGATGTGGAGTGTTATCCGGAACAGCCGTTTATGGGGCAGATGAGTGCAGAGCATGAAGCGGTTGACTGGGGTATGGTGTGGACGGCGGAAAGCTTGCCGGAAGCGATTACCGAAAGTTATGTCAATTTGGTCCCGACAGCGCAAGGCGGCACTCATGTTAATGGTTTGCGCGCCGGTTTAACCGAGGCAATGCGTGAATTTTGTGAAATTCGCAATCTATTGCCGCGGGGACTAAAGGTCGCACCGGAAGACGTCTGGGAAAACTGTCATTTTGTTTTATCGGTAAAGTTGGAGGATCCGCAGTTTTCAGGGCAAACGAAAGAACGCCTAAGTTCTCGTGAATGTGTGGCTTTTGTTTCTGGTGTCGCCAAAGATAGTTTTAGTCTGTGGCTTAATCAGCATCCTGATGAAGGTGAGAAAATTGCCGAAATTATTATTAATAGTGCGCAAAAAAGATTGCGTGCCAGTAAAAAAATTGTTCGCAAAAAATTGACATCGGGCCCAGCATTACCGGGTAAACTAGCCGATTGTTCCGGGCAGGACATCAGTCGATCAGAATTGTTTTTGGTTGAAGGGGATTCTGCTGGCGGTTCGGCGAAACAGGCCCGCGACCGTGAGTTTCAGGCAATCATGCCTTTGCGTGGCAAGATATTAAATACCTGGGAAGTCGATTCGACCGAGGTCATGGCTTCGCAAGAGGTCCATGATATTGCCGTGGCCTTGGGGATAGAACCCGGTAGTCGCGATTTAACTAACCTACGTTACGGTAAAGTGTGTATTTTGGCCGATGCCGATTCTGACGGTAATCATATTGCTACCTTGATTTGTGCCTTGTTTTATCAGCATTTTAGAGCCTTGGTTGAGGCCGGGCATGTTTTTGTTGCTATGCCGCCTTTATATCGGGTTGATGTCGGTAAAAGAGTGTTTTATGCCTTGGACGAATCGGAGCGACAGGGCGTGTTGGACCGGATTAAGGCGGAAAAACTGAAAGGAAATATTAATGTTCAGCGCTTTAAAGGTCTGGGTGAAATGAATCCCTCTCAGTTGCGTGAAACAACGATGAATCCCGATACCCGAAGGTTGGTACAATTAACGGTTGAAGAAGATGATGCTACCCGTTCACAACTGGATTTACTGCTGGCTAAAAAACGCTCTCAGGATCGTAAATTCTGGCTGGAGTCCAAGGGTAATTTAGCGGATATTTAGTTCTATGAGCAAACAAGAAAAAACCTTAACCATGACTGTGTTAATGTCTCCGGATATGGCTAATTTTACCGGCAATGTGCATGGCGGCTCGTTGCTCAAATTACTGGATCAGGTGGCTTATGCCTGTGCGGCAAAGTACTGTAAAAAATATGTAGTTACCGTGGCTTTGGATCAGGTGGTGTTTAAGGAAAATATTAAAGTGGGGGAGCTGGTGACTTTTTACGCTCATGTTGATTATGTAGGCCGCACATCCATGGAAATCGGCATTAAAGTCATCGCTGAGAACCTTCAAACTGAAGAAAGGCGCCATACCAACTCCTGTTTTTTTACTATGGTGGCCATAGATGATGTGGGAAAACCGATTGCCATACCACCCTTACAAATTGAGTCTGAGCTGGAGCAGCAATTATTTGACTCAGCAAAGTTGCGTAAACAAATGCGTTTGGAATTTTTACAAAAAAGTAAAGCATTGCATGTCGATATGCCAAAGGATCAGTTATAACCATGGGTATTCATGAGAATTTTGAAAAACTGCCATTAAAGGATTTTACCGAAAAAGCGTATCTGGATTACTCCATGTACGTTATTCTGGACAGGGCATTGCCCAATATCGCCGATGGTTTAAAGCCGGTACAAAGGCGTATTGTTTATGCGATGTCTGAATTGGGCTTGACGTCGCTGGCAAAATTTAAAAAATCGGCCAGGACAGTGGGTGATGTCTTGGGTAAATATCATCCGCATGGTGATTCTGCCTGTTATGAAGCCATGGTGTTAATGGCACAGAATTTTTCTTATCGCTATCCGTTAGTTGATGGACAGGGCAACTGGGGGTCTCCGGATGATCCCAAGTCTTTTGCTGCAATGCGTTATACAGAATCCCGTTTAACCGGCTACGCCAATACCTTGTTAAGTGAGTTGGGGCAGGGTACGGTCGATTGGCAGGATAATTTTGATGGCACACTCAAGGAGCCTGTTCTATTGCCGGCCAGGTTGCCCAATATTCTGCTTAATGGCACGATGGGGATTGCGGTGGGTATGGCGACGGATATTCCACCGCATAACTTACGTGAAGTGGCAAATGCTTGCATGCAACTGCTGGATGAGCCGGATACTGAGCTTCCAGCCCTGTTTGAACATATTAAGGGGCCGGATTATCCGACCGATGCGGAGATTATTTCATCGGCCGAAGATATCCGTAAATTGTACGAAATCGGTACCGGCTCGATAAAAATGCGAGCCAAGTATGAGTTAGAGGACAGCAATATTGTCATTACCGCCTTGCCTCATCAGGTTTCCGGTGCCAAATTGCTGGAACAGATTGCTGCTCAAATGCTGGCAAAGAAACTGCCCATGATTGAGGATTTGCGTGATGAATCCGATCATGAAAATCCAACCCGTCTGGTGGTCATACCCAGGTCCAAACGTACCGATGTCGATGCAGTGATGTCGCATTTATTTGCTACTACCGATCTGGAAAAAAATTACCGGGTCAATATGAATATGATCGGCCTGAATGGCCGACCACAGGTCAAAAATCTAAAGGATATTTTAACAGAATGGCTGCAATTTAGGACCGAGACAGTCAGAAGGCGTCTGCAATACAGACTGGACAAAGTGTTGGCCAGGTTGCATATACTGGAAGGCTTGTTAATTGCCTATTTGAATATTGATGAAGTTATCGCCATTATTCGAACCGAGGATAAACCTAAGCCGGTACTGATGGAGCGTTTTGGAATTACCGATAAGCAGGCTGAAGCCATTCTGGAATTAAAATTAAGACATCTTGCCAAACTGGAAGAGATGAAGATCCGCGGTGAGCAGGATGAGTTGGAAAAAGAAAGGCAGGCTCTTGAAAAAACACTGGCTTCCAAACATCTGCTTAATCGTTTAATTCGTACCGAAATTGAACGCGATGCGGAAAAATACGGTGATGACAGGCGGTCTCCGATTATTGCCAGAGAGGCGGCGCAGGCTCTGGATACCACGGCGTTAATTTCTAACGAGCCGTTAACCATTGTGTTGTCGCAAAAAGGCTGGATCAGGGCGGCAAAAGGGCATGATATTGATGTCATCGCATTAAGTTATCGTTCCGGTGACGGATATCTGGATTCAACCAAAGGTCGAAGTACTCAGCCGGTTTATATTCTGGATTCAACGGGACGGGTTTATTCAACCTCCACTCATGATTTACCTTCGGCACGAAGTCAGGGTGAGCCTTTAACCGGGCGTTTAAAACCGGCTTCCGGTTCTTTATTTACCAATGTGTTGGCCGGTGACCCTGATGACTGGTATCTATTTGCCAGCAGTGCCGGTTACGGGTTCAGGGTACAGTTAAAAGACCTGAACAGTAAAAATAAAGCGGGTAAAGCGGCATTAACTTTACCGAAAGGGTCAAAATTAGTGGCACCGGTAAGGGTGTGTTCCGAATCGGACTTAGTGGCGGTTGCCACACAGCAGGGTCGGTTGTTGATTTTTCCGGTTTCTGAATTACCGGCCTTACCCAAAGGTAAAGGCAATAAAATGATCCAAATAAAACCGGCTGATTTAGAATCGGGTGCCGATGAAGTGGTAGCCATGGCGATTATTGCACCAGGACAAATGCTAAGAGTCCTGTCCGGCAAACGTCATGTTACGCTAAAAGCGGATGATATTGAGCATTATTCCGCTAGCCGTGCCAAGAGAGGCCTGGCCTTGCCGCGTGGTTTCCAGAGGGTGGATGGTTTATCAGAAGAACAGGCATAGCAATATGATTATTCTGCATACAACTGTTTAACCTTATTATTAGGTTGAAATGGTTGTGCGCTGAATAAATTTCAAAACTATTTGTTTTAATAGCTTTTATTGTTAGTTTTTAATATAACCCAGCTATAAATAAGCAGATTGAGGATAATAACCGAAATGCCTAATATTTGTTGTGTAGTATGTGTAAGCCCAGGGGGGTAGATGATCGGTATCAGGTAATGCTGAATAAATCCTTCGGTATAACCGTTCTGATTTGCTGCATGTCGAAACCGATTTTCATAAACTGTTAACGGGCAAAACCAGTGATTCAATTCAATCAATGCGGCCCATATGACCGCAGGGATGTGTAACAACATAAATCTGCGTGATTTAAGAATCAGCAGCCCGCCGAAAATAACAAAAATAATAAAACCAAAGTGAATGATAACAATTAAATCCGCCGCAATTTTATAGGTCACAGATTTATTCGCTTTTTATCGGTAAATGCAGACTGCGTTCGTTTAATGCCAAAGCCGCTTCATGAATACTCTCTGAACTGGTTGGATGGGCATGAATGGTTCTGGCCAGATCTTCGGCGGTGGCAGAAAATTCCATAGCTAAAACAGCTTCAGCTATTAACTCAGATGCGTTAATTCCGATGATATGGATACCCAGAATTGTGTCCGTTTCTGCGTGGGCAATAATTTTAACCAGTCCTTCTGTTTTGCCGGTTGCCTGGCCTCGACCTGTTGCTTTAAAAGGGTAACACCCTATTTTTATTTGTTCACCGATGGCATTAAGCGCCTGTTCGGTTTGGCCGACCCAGGCAATTTCAGGGTCGGTGTAAACTACACTGGGGATTATGTTGTAGTTGATCGGTGTATGGCAACCGGCAATTTGCTCTGCAACAAAGACTCCTTCTTCAAGACCTTTATGGGCCAGCATGGGACCCAGAATAGTTAAATCACCAATGGCAAAGACGCCGGGCAGATTGGTATTACAGTTTTTATCAACATGTACGCAACCATTTTCATCCAGCAGTAAATTTGCTTCTGGGGCGGCCAGGTTATCCGTATTGGGTTTTCGACCGGAAGCAACGATCAGTTTATCCAGCTTCAGACTATGAGTGCCATCCAGATCCCGATATTCCACAATAACTTGATCATTGCTTGTTTCGGTATTAATAACACGCGCACTTAATCGTATGTCCAGGCCTTGTTGTTTATAAATGCGAAACGCCTCGGTGGAGATTTGGTGATCGGTAGTGGTTAAAAAACTGTCCTGGGCTTCTAAAATAACGACTTCAGATCCCAGCCTGCGCCAGATTCCTCCTAATTCCAGACCAATGACCCCTGCGCCAATAATGCCAAGTTTTTTAGGAACCGTTGTCAGGTTGAGTGCAGTGGTTGAGTCAAGAATAAATTCGTTATCTATCGGAGCACAGGATAAGTCAATTGGCGTGGAGCCTGTTGCAAGGATTATATTGTCGGCATAGAGTGTGTATTCTTCATCATTTTCAATTGCGCTGACCAAAATCTCTTTGGCATTTAACAGCTTACCGTGGGCATGAATATAGTCCACTTGATGCTGGGTAAAAATATCCCTGATTTGTTGGCTAAGTGTATTAATGGTGTCATCTTTTCGTTTAATCATTTGCACCATATCAAAGCTGGTATCGGATACTTTAATGCCATGTTGGCCAATTTCATGATTAAGCAGATGAACAATTTTAGATGATTCAAGCAGTGCCATTGAGGAAATGCAGCCGGCATTAATATAGGTGCCGCCTAAACTGCCCGATCCGTCTGTTTTGCACCAGTTATCGATACAAGCAGTTTTTAGCCCCAGTTGTGCACTTCGAATGGAGGCTATATAACCAGCGGGTCCTGCACCGATAACAATGACATCATATTTGTTGGATTGGTTCATAACTTAACCTTGTTTTAAATATGTAACAGCATGTTCGCCGGATATTCCAGATAGTTTTTAATGGCAACTAAAAATTGCACGGCTTCTTGACCATCTACCAGTCTATGGTCGTAAGATAAAGCCAGATACATAATTGGTCGAATGACAATCTCACCGTTCTCGACCACAGGACGTTCTTTAATACTGTGCATACCCAATATTGCACACTGGGGTGGGTTAATAATCGGTGTGGAAAGCATGGAGCCAAAGATACCGCCGTTGGTAATCGTGAATGTACCGCCATTTAAATCTTCATATGTCAATGAGCCATCGCGTGCTTTTTGAGCAAACCCGGCAATTTTTTTCTCAATATCGGCAAAATCAAGCTGGTCGGCATTACGAATAATCGGCACCGTCAGCCCACGGGCTGAACTGACCGCAATACCTATATCGTAGTAACCATGATAAATAATGTCGTTGTCATCAATGGATGCATTTATAGCCGGGAAATTTTTCAGTGCTTCCACGGTGGCTTTGACAAAAAATGACATAAAGCCCAGTTTGACCTGGTATTTGCTCTCGAAGCGGTCTTTATTTTGCTGGCGTAAATCAATGACACTTTTCATATTAACCTCGTTAAAGGTGGTTAACATGGCAGAATTTTGTTGTGATTGAACCAGGCGTTCAGCTATTTTGGCTCTCAACCGAGTCATTGGGACACGTTGCTCTGGTCTTGTACCGGTTATTTCCGGGCTGGTAAAGGTGGTTTCAGACTCATCAACATCAATTTCTTTTGCTATAGGGGCTACAGATTCGTCTGAAGTTGTTTGTTCCAGGTAATTTAAAATATCGGTTTTGACTAAACGACCATGTTTTCCAGTGCCTTTTATTTTTCTCGGGTCAAGGTCATGTTCAGTGACTAATCGACGCACAGCGGGACTTAAGGGGAGATCCTCAGAAAGTTGTTTATGTTCGGGTTCTGACGCCGGTGTGGCCGTTGAGTTTGATTGTGCATTTTCATCAATTCGGGCGAGTATATCACCGCTGACAACAGTCGCTCCTTCGGCTTGATTTACTTCAGACAAGATGCCGGAACAAGGAGCAGGGACTTCCAGAACCACTTTGTCTGTTTCCAGATCAGCTAGATTCTCATCTTTAACCACAGATTCGCCAGGTTGTTTATGCCAGTTAACCAGGGTTGCATCAGCAATGGATTCGGGTAGGTTGGGAACGCGGACTTCAATTGTCATGATTATCTCCTGAATTTATACCGTATAAGGCTGATTCAACGACGGCCTTTTGTTGTTTAATGTGAGTTGCAAAGTGTCCAACAGCCGGAGAAGCCGAAGCGGGGCGACCTGCATAGGTCAGGTTCAAATTGGTATTTATATTGGCATTAAAATGATGTTTGCTTTGGTACCAAGCACCCTGATTTTCCGGTTCTTCCTGACACCAGATAAGTTCGGTTAAATTAGGGTAGGTATCTATTTCTTTTTGATAAAGATCACTGGGAAAAGGATACAGCTGCTCAATACGGATAATGGCAATATGATTGAGTTCGTCTGCGCGGCGTTTTTCCAGTAGATCGTAGTATACTTTGCCGGAACAAAGGATTAATCGGGTGACTTGTTCTGGATTAATGTCATCTTGTTCGCTGATAATGGGTAAAAACTCACCGTTAGTCAGATCCTCCAGAGTTGATACAGCCAATTTATGTCTGAGCAGGCTTTTGGGGCTCATCACAATTAACGGTTTTCTGTATTGTCTGACTATCTGGCGCCTTAACAAATGGAAAATCTGTGACGGTGTGGTCGGGTTGCAGACTTGGATGTTATGTTCCGCACAAAGCTGTAAATAACGTTCCAATCGGGCTGATGAGTGCTCCGGTCCCTGTCCTTCAAAGCCATGAGGGAGCAGCATAACCAAGCCGCTTAAGCGTCCCCATTTGCTTTCCCCGGAACTGATAAACTGATCAATTAAGACCTGAGCGCCATTGGCAAAATCACCGAACTGAGCCTCCCAAATCACCAATGTGTTGGGGGTGGTGGTGCTGTATCCATACTCGAAGCCTAACACGCCAGCTTCAGACAGTAATGAATTAAAGATTTGTGGACGCCCCTGATCTTTACTTAAATGTTTTAACGGTATGTATGGCGCGCCGTTAATTTGGTTATGCAAAATGGCATGACGGTGAAAAAAAGTACCGCGGCCAATATCCTGACCGGTCAGTCGAATATTGTATTTTTCATTCAGTAAAGTGGCATAAGCCATAATTTCAGCATAACCCCAGTCCAAGGGTTGTGCACCTGCTGTCATTTTGCGCCGGTTATCCATGATTTTGGCAACTCTGGGGTGTAGCTCAAATTCAGCCGGTAAACGTAGCAATCGTTCGCTGCAAAAACGAATGGCATCGATCGATACAGAAGTCTGGCAGGGGATATCCCAGTCCCTGTTTAAAAATTGCTGCCATTGAGCCGAATAAGAATAGACTGCATCGCTTAATACCGGTCTGGACACACTTTTTCCTTGTTCAAGCAGGTTTATATAATCTTGTTGTAATTTTTCAATCTCTTGATTATCTACAATACCTTCCTGGGTTAATTTTTCAGCATAGATTTGTCGAGTGGATTTTCGCTGACTGATTTTTTTATACATCATCGGTTGGGTGGTTGCCGGTTCGTCAGCTTCATTATGCCCGCGTCTACGATAACAAATTAAATCAATAACCACATCCTTATGAAACGTCATCCTAAAATCCAGCGCCAATTGAGTAACGAATAATACCGCTTCTGGGTCATCTCCGTTTACGTGGAAAACAGGAATCTGCACCATATTGGCAACATCAGTGCAATATAAGGTTGATCGGGCATCAAAAGGGTGGCTGGTGGTAAAGCCGATTTGATTATTGATCACAATATGCACTGTGCCGCCGGTTGAAAAGGCGCGAGTTTCCGCCATATTCAATGTTTCCATGATAATACCTTGCCCGGCAAAGGCTGCATCACCATGTATTAACACGGGTAAGATAGTTTTCTCCCCGCCTTGGCCATAGCGGTCCTGTCTGGCTTTAACTGAGCCTTCCACGACAGGGTTGATAATTTCAAGATGAGATGGGTTAAAGGCTAGTGTTAAATGTAAAGGACCGCCGGGTGTGGCGATGTTCGATGAAAAACCCATGTGGTATTTTACATCGCCTGAACTTACTCCCGGATTTGATACATGTGATCCGGAAAACTCCCCAAACAAACTGGAAGGGCTTTTACCTAATATGTTGACTAATACATTTAAACGGCCTCGATGTGCCATTCCAATAACAACTTCTTTGGCCTGTCTTTCACCAGAGCGTTGAATCAGATTATCCAGCAATGGAATTAAGCTTTCCCCCCCCTCCAGAGAGAAACGTTTCTGACCGACAAATTTTGTATGCAGATATTTTTCTATACCTTCCGCCGCAGTAAGCTGTTTTAAAATCCAGTATTTTTGTTTGTCATCAAACTGTTCCTTGTATCTTGAGTTTTCCAGTCTGGTCTTAATCCATTGCTTAATATTGTTATCAACAATATGCATGTATTCAGTGCCAATACTGCCGCAGTATATCTCCTTGAGAGAGGCAATGATGTCTTTTAACGGTTGTTTTTTTATGCCGTAAAGTGAACCTGTTTCAAAAACAGTATTCATATCCTGTTCGCTGAGTCCGTAATAACTCGGTTCAAGGTCTACTTTTGATTCCGGTGGGGTCTCCAATGGATTGTTTTTGGCGATTTGATGTCCCCCTACACGATAGTGGTTTATTAATCTGGATACGGCCGTATGTTTTTTATAGTTTTCCTGTGTTAGTTTTTGAAAGCTGGAAAGGTTGTCATGAAAATGACTATGAGGCTGAGAAAAACGCTCTACGATGGGGCTGTGCGGCATCTCTTGGCTGGCGTATTGGTGAATTTTATCAAACTTTAAACGCCAACTCTCCGGGATGGATTCCGGGTTTTCTAAATACTGTTCATATAAGTATTCTATAAAACTGGCATTTCCACCATAAAGAGCGGAGGTGTCTTGAAGCAATTCTAGTAGCTCACTCATTAATTATGTCCGTGTTGTGCAGCATTTATTTTTTATCTGCAGCTTCTTAATGAAACTTATCCTAAGCTAAGAGCTTCAATTAAAATGAAGCGTTTAGCATATACGGCAGAACTGCTTATATATTAGAACTAAAATAAGATAATACCAAGCACTGATTGCTGTGTTTGCTTATAGCGATGCAGGTTAAGGAGTTATTGTTTTCCCTGTTTTTTTAGCGGAAAAAAATAGGAATAATGGAGAGTTGTTGTAAATAAATTTGTCCGGATAATTAGTAATTTTTAGTAAAAAAATGCATTGTAAAAGTATTAAATAATAGAACTAACATTATAGCTAAGTTGTTATTGTATCTAATAATAATGCCTTACTATATTTAATTAACAGTGCTATAATTAACCCGTAATTTTTAGTAATGAGAAATAAATATGACAGAATATCAAGGTCTATCTGAAAATGAATTGAAGGATATGATTGATAATGCTGAGAAAGCATTAAGGGAAAAACAAGCAAATAAGCGCAAGGAAGTTATTACAAAAATTAAGGAATTAGCCGCTTCGATTAATGTTACTGTAGAAATTAAAGAAGCAGACAGAAGGTCTTCACGAAAAGGTATTAAAGTACCAGTTAAATACCGTCATCCAGAGGATGCCGACAAGACATGGACAGGGAGAGGCGTTACGCCAAAATGGTTACAAGCCTTGCTTGAAGCCGGCCATAGTAAAGCAGAATTTGAAGTATAGATTTATTCTCTTTATTAATTTGTATTTAAAAGGCAGGTTTAAACCCTGCCTTTTTTATGGATAATATAAACTTTAAATCATATTACCCATAGTTAAGATAACTATAAACTAATCAATAAAACGCTTAACCAAATCAGGATAAGCATCGATTCTTCTGTCTCGTAAAAAAGGCCATATTCTTCGTACCCGTTCGCTATTGGATTTATCCAACGAGGTGATAAGTAATTTACTTTCTTGATCATCGGCATAATCGAGAATTTCGCCTTGCGGTCCTGCTATAAAACTATTGCCCCAGAATTTAATACTGCCGGTATTATCAGGTGCTTGTTCTAAGCCGATACGGTTACAGCTAATCACCGGCATGCCGTTAGCAACGGCATGAGCACGTTGTATGGTTATCCAGGCATCCAATTGACGTTTTTGTTCGGCTGAATTATCTTCCGGATCCCAACCAATTGCTGTTGGATAAATAAGCAAATCAGCGCCTGCCAGGGCCATTAATCTGGCCGCTTCAGGGAACCACTGGTCCCAACAAACCAGTACTCCCAGTTTGCCGATTGAGGTTTGTATCGGGGTAAAACCCAGATCGCCCGGAGTGAAGTAATATTTTTCATAAAAACCCGGATCATCGGGGATGTGCATTTTTCGATATTTGCCAGCCATGCTGCCATCCTTATCAAACACAACCGCCGTGTTGTGATAAAGTCCTGCAGCTCTTTTTTCAAAAAGACTGGCTACAATAACGATTTTTAATTGCCTGGCTATATCTGATAAAACCTCAGTGCTTGGGCCCGGTATGGGCTCAGCTAGGTCAAAGGTATTATGATTCTCGTTCTGGCAAAAATAGGGACCCAAATGCAATTCGGGTAATATTACAAGATCGGCATTTCTTTTTGAGGCCTGATGGATTTGCTGTATCGAAAAATCCAGGTTATTTTGTCGATCTGAATTGCACGGTTGTTGAATAGCACAGACGGTAATTTTTTTATTCATAGTTAAGCTCAACTGTGTCGGGTATCTGCATCGTCATACAGTGCAAGCTGCCATATTGTTCAACGATAGCTCTACAAGGTGTGGCAACGATCTCATGCTCGGGAAAGCATTTAGCCAGTCTGGTCAGGGCAATTTCATCCATAGGGTCATTATAAACTGGCACCATAACAGCCTGGTTAATAATCAGGAAGTTTGCATAATTTGCCGGTAATTGTTCGCCATTTGAGCTGTAGATTGCTTTAGGCAATGGTAGAGGAATTAACTGGTAAGCCTCATCCGTTACAGTACGTAATGCCTGTAATTGAGTTTGCATGTTTAATAATCCGGCATAATGCGCATCTTGCGGATCTGTGCAGGCACTATAGGCAATCGTGTACGGGTTACAAAATCTGGCCAGTGTGTCGATATGAGCATCGGTATCATCTCCTGACAGATTTTCCTGGTCTATCCATAAGATCCGTTGGGCTCCTAGGTGACTTTTTAGCTGGTTTTCTATTTCTGTTTGAGTCAACTTTGGATTGCGATTCGGATTTAATAGGCATTGTCTGGTAGTCAAAATACTACCCAGCCCATCCGATTCAATACTGCCTCCTTCAAGTACAAAGTTTATGTCTTTGTTTTCAGTCTGACTAAAAATTGAATGTCCAGCGATGTGATGATTGATTTCATTATCTGCCTGGTGGGGATATTTACCGCCCCAGCCATTAAACTGAAAATTTAGCAATTGCGCCTGATGTTGATTTTCCACAGTTATGAATGTTGTGTCTCTTAACCAGATATCATTGAAATCGGAATGAATATAATGAATCCTGTCAGTATGCTGGATAATGCGCTGGATATGTTCTTGGTGTTGAGAGCTCTTGCATAGAATGATTAAGTGTTGATAGCGAGCGATTGTTTTAGCAATAAAACAATAGGCATTTTCAACTTGTTCTAAATTAGCTGAAAAATCACCGCTTTTATCAGGCCAAGCGATCATGACAGCAGTTTGTTTTTCCCATTCGGCCGGGAAGCGTAGGGTGTTAGGGTTCATTAATGAGTTTTACTTTAGGTGAATAGATCGAATTGATCAAATAAAGCAGTATTTTATAATGACCTTGACTTTAAGGGGTAAGGTTTTTTGTACTGGAAATAGAATTTATGTATTTGTGCTAGTGTTAAGCATTTCCCTGGCGTGAGCTAAAGTGTTTTCAGTGATATTGACACCGCCCAGCATACGTGCGACTTCATCAATTCTTTGTTTGGCGTCTAATAGTTTTACATTAGAAGAGGTGATGGCCGACTGGTTGTTTTTTGATACAAATAAATGATGATGCGCTTGCGATGCAACTTGAGGCAGGTGGGTGACACATAAAATTTGTCGGTTATTACTCAGGCTGCGTAATTTTTGCCCGACAATTTCTGCAATGCCGCCACCGATACCGGAGTCAACTTCATCAAAAATCATTGTTGGTGTGGTTTTATCGTTACTGGTGGTAACTTGAATCGCCAGGCTGATGCGCGAGAGTTCACCACCCGATGCAACTTTTGCCAGAGATTTTGGCGGCAAGCCCGGGTTGGCGCTGACCAGGAAATCTATTTTGTCAGTGCCATTCAATTGGGGTGAATCCGCTTCATGACAGTCGACTTGAATGATAAATTCGCCCTGGGGCATCCCCAGCTCTTTTATCATGTCGGTAATCTGTTTTTGCAGGATTAATGCATTTTGCCGGCGCTTGTCGGATAACAGTTTAGCGTGTTTTTGGTAATCGGAAAAATAATGTGCAACATCATCAGTCAATTGGGTTATCTGCTCGCTGCTATGGCTCAGGTTATCCAGTTCCTGTTCAATTTGTACAGCCAATTCGGGTAATTGTTCCGGTTTAATCTGATGTTTTCGACTCAGGTTTTGAATGGTACCAATTTGATTTTCCAACCAGTTAAGTCGTTGCGGGTCGGGCTCTTGTGATTCCAGATAACGGCGTAGCTGTTGTGAGGCTTCTTCCACCTGAATTTGTGCTTCGGATAAAAGGCAATTAATTTCATTCAGTTCCGGTGCCAAATTGCTAAGATCGATTAACACCTGGTGACTATGGGCCAGCATTTGATTGACCGACTGCTGATCATTCTCATACAGTAGGTCCAGTTGTGCCTGGCCACTGGATAAAATCTGGTCCAGGTTGGCCAGTTTATTATGTTCCGTCGATATCGCTTGGTAGTCGAATTGGTTCAGATCCAGTTGTTGCAACTCATCCAGTTGATAACGCAGCAATTCTTCGCGTTCGGTTTGATCTTTACCGGCTTTTTTTAAACTCGTCAGTTGTTTGTTTGCCTTGTGCCATTCACGGTACAAATCATTGACCTGATTCAGCAAGGGCTGATTGTTGGCAAAATTATCCAGAATTTGCTGTTGCTGAGCGGCAAATTCATCCAATAAACGTCTTTGTTCCTCAGGGTCAAGCAAAGTTAAGTGTGCATGTTGACCATGAATTTCAACCAACTTTTCACTTAAAGCGTGTAAAGTCTGGAGCGTGACCGGGCGATTATTAATATAGGCTTTTGACCGTCCGTCCTGATTAACAATTCTGCGAATGATACATTGCTGCTCATCATCCAACTCATTATCTTCTAACCACTGTTTGGCTTTGTTGGCGTCAGTTAAGTCAAACTCCAGGGAGACTTCGGCGCGTTTACTCCCCGGACGGATGTAGCCTGAATCTGCACGTTCACCCAGGGCCAAGCCTAATGCGGTCAGCAAAATGGACTTGCCGGCACCTGTTTCGCCGGTAAGCACGGACATGCCTTGTTCTAGATTGAGGTCTAAAGACTCTACGACAGCCAGGTCGCGGATATTAATATTTAGTAGCATATTGCTTAAATCTGATTCTCGTTGCTCCAGTTTAATTTTTCTCTAAGGGTATCGAAAAATTCATGTCCTTCCGGGTGAATTATTGTAATCGGTTTTGGATCTTTTTTTATAAGAATTGTATCACTGATTAGAACTTCTGGAATTTCCAAGTGATCACAGGTTACCAGAGCGTTGATTTGCTTTTTTTGGCAAAAACAAATTTCAATCTCTGATGAATCGTTGATGACTATGGGCCGGTTCGATAAAGTATGCGGATTTAGAGGAACCAGTACCAGAGCATTCAAAGCCGGGTGCAAAATAGGACCACCCGCAGAGAGAGAGTAGGCGGTGGAACCCGTGGGGGTGGCAACGATTAAACCATCCGAGCGTTGAGAATTTAGAAACACCCCGTCAATTTTGGTGATGATCTCGATCAGACTGGGCGTAACCCAGCGGTGTACTACGACTTCATTAACAGCAGTTTGTTCATGAATGATCTGGTTATTGCGGAGAATTTTAGTACGTAATAAAAAACGTGTCTCCTCTATATATTGTCCTAATAAAATATTGTTCAGGCGTGATAATAAGACATCGGGAGAAATATCCACAAGAAACCCCAGACGTCCAAGGTTTACTCCCATTAAGGGAACTTGAAAAGGAGCGCAGGCACGTGCAGCAGACAAGAAAGTACCATCACCTCCAGCTGCAATCACCAGATCACAATGCTGAGGAAGTGATTCTATAGAACAGCTGTTGATGTCGTTGTCAGATGTAGGAATATATTGGGCGCTACGATCATCTATATACACTTTATATTGGTTCTGGCGTAAAAAATGATATAGGGTGGCTAAGGTATCAGCGATGCTGGAGTCGGTGTATTTGCCGATTATACCAATGTTTTTAAAGCGGTTATGCATTATCTAATGCTCAATATAAGGGGTAAATGAGTGAAAGAATGTTATTTTGCGCTACTATTATAGCTGGAAAGAAATTTTTCTGTGCGGCTTTGCATTTTTTACATTTTAGTAAATTTGGCTGATTTGTATGCAATATAAGCAAGACAATTGATTAAAAAACTGTTAGATTTAGTCCAACGGAGAATAACAATAATTAATTAACAGAAATTTTAAAAAAGCCAGATGAGATTCAATATAAATAGGCATTGTTTTCTGTTGATATGGGTGCTGTTTTATACACCTGTGGTGTGTTCTGAGTCTAATGAGAGCGAGGCAAGTAACACAATTTATTTTTATAATCCTGAAACAAATATTAATAACTTTGTTTCTTTAAAAATGTCTTTTGACACTTTTTTGTCAAAATTTGGTAATTACAGGTTCCAGCCGTTTAATAATAAAGATATTTTTGAACAACACGTTTTAAAGCAAAAGAAAGGGATTTATCTGCTGTCCAGCTGGCACTATCAATATTTAAGAACGCAATTGGATATGCAGCCGCTGATGGTTGGTGTTTCAAAAGGCGTGTCAACTCAGAAAAAGGTCTTGTCGGTCAAAAATAATTTGACCAAGGTTGAGCAGTTAAACGGTAAAACTATTGCGTCTTCAGGAAGTGAACAATATACAAAAAACCTTTTAACAACCATGTTAGGCGACATAGGCGAAACGCTGTTATCCACTGTTAAGTTAGTCCTTGTACCCAAGGATATTGATGCATTGATGGCTGTCGGTTTTGGTATGGCGGATGCCGCTTTAACCAGTGAAAAAAGCCTTGACAACTTGCGGATGCTGAACCCAAAACAATTCAAGCAATTATCTGTTATAAAAAAGAGTGAAAAGAGTTATCTGGCTTTAGCCGTATCGCCTGTCCCTTTAAGCCAAAATGCTGATGAATTATTAGATATTTTAGAAAAGATGGGAATTAATCCGGACGGTGAGGTTCGTTTAAGAATGTTGGGGCTTGATGGCTGGCGTAGGCTTTCGCCTCAAGAACAGGTGTTATTAAAACAAGGGCATAAAGGATTATGATAAGCAAAAGCACCCATATGATATTAAGGAGAGTTACTCAAATCGTTAGCAGTTTGCTTGGGGTTGTTTTAGTCGGGTTGGTTCTATCTATTGCTTGCAATAAAGCGTTGGCTCAAGAACAGCAAAAAATATTAGTTTTAAATTCAAATCAGGCTGTTAAGAAATATGCATTAACTCAACAGGCCTTTGAAGCAGCCCAGCAGCGATACTCAACCACAGTTGTCGATTTATTTACGAGCAAGTCAAGTGCTGATGATTTACTGACATTGGTTAATAAAAACCAATTTAGCGGTATTTATTGCATCGGTACAAAAGCATATTTCTTGGCTCGCCAAGCACTGCCTAAGCAGAAAATTGTGTTTTCCTCAATTATGAATTGGCGCCGATTGCCGCAGCTTGATAACAGCTATGGAATTGCCCAGGAATTACCTGCGGGCATGCAATTAATGATGTATCGCTATTTATTTCCTGGATTGATGAAAGTGGGTGTGCTTTATAGTGAACAGTTCAATAAAGAATGGCTGAAGGATACCTTGCAGGCTGCTCAGGATGTAGGTATGGAAGTCATCGGTCGGAATGTTTCGCAAGAGACTGATTTAAATGTGGCGATTTCTCAACTTTTATCTGAAGTGGACGCTTTATGGTTAATTGCCGATCCAATGGTGTTGGCTGATAGAACGGCGGTCGTTAACATATTTAAACAGGCAGAAAGCGCAAAAAAACCTGTCTTAACGTATAGCGATATTTTTCTTGATTTCGGCGCTACTTTAATTATTTCGGCAGACATTCCAACCATGGGGGGGCAGATTGCGACACTTTTGGATGATATTATCGCTAATACAGTTAATATAGAAAAAGTCAGAAATCCTGCCGGTTCTCATATTGTTCTGAATATGAAGAAGATTAAACGCTATGCAATAAAGCTGAACAAGGAAGCTTTAGGCTCGGTTAATAAAATAATTGAGTGATAAGCTGATGAATCAACAAAGCGTTAAGTTTAGTATTCGATGGAAACTATTAAGCATTATGACTTGTTTGATGATTTGTGTTTTGCTGGTTTCCACCTGGCTGCAAATAGTTAATCAAAAACAGTTGTATGGTCGGGAATTAAGTCTTTTGATTCACTTAACCAAAGAGAAATTGGTTAGCCGGGGCACTATTATTTCCGGAAATTTGGTCAGAGAGGTTCAGAATGGTCTGGCTACAGTCAATTTATCTCAAATATCAGAGACGTTAAAGAAAACAGTCGATGAGGATCAGGGCTTAAGTTATGCCATTTTAATGGATAGTAGCGGTCGCGCTTATATTCATACATTAGCACCTGAAAAAGAACTCGATATCCTGACTGATATTGCAGATCAATATGCCATTCAACAGCAGCAACCGGTTAATTATGAACACACTGAATACGGTATCCACGTTATAGAGTTCATCGTTCCAATTCAAATAAGCACACAACCCTGGGGAGTGTTGCGTTTGGGTTTTTCTTTGGATGTCTTAAATAAAGAAACCCAACGATTTCAAGAGAATTATGCGATAAAAATCAAGGAAATGATCTGGCATTCAATCTATGTCGCGATAATTTTTATCGCTATTTCATCAATTATCATTCTTATTTTGTCAGACAGGTTGTCCCGTCCCTTAAGGCGCTTGACTCATGCTGCAAGTAAACTGGCTGCAGGTGATTTCTCTGTTGCAGAGAATTTAAATGATTTGTCCAAAGATGAGATAGGCGTGTTATCGACAACATTTAAAGAAATGTCAAATGATTTAAAAATTTCTTATCATGAATTGCAAAATTATAACCTTAAACTTGAATACAACGTAAAAGAACGTACAGCAGAGCTAGCAGAAGCAAGAGATGAGGCGATCAAGGCTAATCAAAGTAAATCAGATTTTTTATCAATGATCAGTCATGAAATAAGAACTCCGATGAATGCAATAATCGGTCTGACCCAACTAGCATTAAAAACTGATTTGACTGAGCGACAATTTGATTATTTAAGTAAGGTAAAAGCCTCTTCGGATGCCTTGTTAACCATTATTAACGACTTGCTGGATGTGTCTAAAATTGAGGCTGGACAGCTAGGTATAGAAGTTGTCAATTTTAATCTGGATTCTGTGCTAACAAATTTGAAGTCTATGGCCGGAGTTAAGGCCGATGAAAAGAAGCTTAATCTGCAGTTTTCTATTGCCGATGATGTACCTCTTATACTGAGAGGCGATCCTTTACGTTTGGGGCAGGTTTTACTGAATCTTGTTACCAATGCGATTAAATTTACTGAATCTGGCGGAGTAATCGTTCAGGTTTCTTTGGATGAAAAGCAGTTAAGTGACAGTCAAAAGGTATGTTTAAAATTTTCTGTTAAAGATACGGGTATCGGCTTAACAGAACAGCAAATTGATGGTTTGTTTGAACCTTTTGTACAGGCGGATACTTCAACTACCCGTTTATATGGCGGTACTGGGTTAGGTCTTACCATTTGTAAAAAACTGGTTGAATTAATGGATGGTGAGATCATGGTTGTCAGTGAACAGGGCATTGGCAGCGATTTTATTTTTACTATTACTGTTCAACGTGATGATAGTGCTGAGCTTTTTGCGCCTGGGTACGATAAAGATACGGGTGAGGGGGTTACAGCTCAAAGAGCTTCAGGTTGCAGGATTCTGGTGGTTGATGATCATGAAATTAATCAGCAGGTTGCAAAAGGAATTCTTGAAGAAGAAGGCTTTGAGGTGGCGATAGCCAATAACGGAGTGGCTGCATTAGATAAAGTTCATGATCATTTTTTTGATGCTGTGTTAATGGATTTACAGATGCCTAAAATGGATGGTTATGAAGCGACTCGAATAATCAGATCGGAACCCCGGTTCTCCAAGTTGCCTATCATTGCTTTAACGGCTGATGCCAGACAGGATAAAACTGTAAAACTTAAAGAGAATGGTTTCGATGCCTGTATTACCAAACCTATCGATATGGAACAATTGATTGAGATTTTGGCTGAGTGCATTGATAAACATTCGTCGTGTTCAAAAAGCCCTGCCAGTGTTTTTTCAGACAAACGAAATGTCATTGTCAATATCGACTCTAAGGCAGGGTTGAATTATAAGCAAGGAATAAAACAGGTTTCGGGAAATAAACATTTATATCACAAGTTATTAAGCGAGTTTGAACAGCAGTTTTCTCATGCGGTAGAGAAAATCAGCAGCAAAATCTTATCTGCTGATTTGGAGCAGGCTGAGCAATTAATTCATTCCTTAAAGGGAGTTGCCAGTAATATTGCTGCTGTTGAGTTGGCTGAAAAGCTCGGAGAGCTTGAATCCAGGTTAAAGATTCCCAATGAGGATTTTTCTAATTTGTTAGCGCAATGTGAGCGAGCATTAGAATGTGTATTATCTGAGATAAAAAAACTACATATTGGATGTCAGGATGAGACTGAAAATCGACAAGTAAACAGTGATTATAAAAAAGCATGTAAAAACTTAGTAATATTAATAGAGTTGCTTAAAGATAGCCGGTTGGATGCCGATTTGTATTTTGATGCGTTTAAAGCTGCTTTAGAGGGTGTCGATTTTGTAGATGAAGTTAAACAATTGGGACAATACATAGATCAGTTTGATTTTGATTCGGCGTTAACAATCTCTACTGCATTGTTAGCCAAGTTACCCGTTGATATTGAATATCAGCAGCAGGTAATAATTGATAAAAATAATACTCCATGCATTTTAATTGTTGATGATATCCCCTTGAATATTAAAGTCCTGGTGCAGGCATTAAGGGATAACTATGTTATTAAAATTGCTAAAAATGGAGACAAGGTGGAATCAATAACTAAAATGTTGCCTCAGCCGGATTTGATATTATTGGATATTGAAATGCCCGGTATGAATGGTTATGAGGTCTGTGCAAAACTAAAAACAAATGTTTTGACAGAAAAAATTCCGGTAATTTTTATAACCGGACGTACGGAAGTAATTGATGAAAAAATCGGTCTTGAAATGGGCGCAGTTGACTATATTGCCAAACCCTTTAATGCTTCAGTGGTACAGGCTAGGGTTAAAACGCATGTTGAATTAAAACGACAGACAGATATGTTGGCGAAAATGGCTACTCAAGACAGTTTGACCGGGATTGCCAATCGCCGTTACTTTGATGAGTATATAGAACAGGAATGGCTCAGAGCTCGACGTTCGAAAACTTTTCTTTCAATTATCTTTATTGATGTGGATTTTTTTAAACATTTCAATGATTTTTTCGGCCATAATGTTGGCGACCAATGTTTAAAGATTGTTGCAACAGCTATCAAGCAATGTTTAAAAAGGCAGTCTGACTTTGTTGCTCGCTACGGAGGCGAGGAGTTTGTTGTTGTATTGCCGGATACGGATATTACAGCATCGGCACAGCTAGCTGAACGGATACGATCAACTGTTCAGGCCCTGAAATTACCGCATACCCCAGCAAAAGGCTTTACTTCGGTTACTTTAAGTTTGGGAGTGTCTTCGATAATACCCGATAGAAAGAGTAATGTGGCTGCGTTGGTCGGTGCAGCAGATCGGGCGCTTTATCAGGCAAAGTGTGGTGGTCGCAATCAAGTTAAAGAATTACAATTGACAGATTAATTTTCCAGCTTTAATTCTTATCTTCTGAATATTTTGCTAATAAATTCTAGGTCATGAGTAAAAAAATTTTAAAGATTAGTTTTAATTTTTCACTTTAGTTAGAGTGGTAGCATCTTTATTTTCAGCATTCGTGGCAGGTGTTACATTCGAACAGAAATTAAACTGTCGCTCCGTTTCCTTGATTTTCAGCGGAAGGGACATTAAAAGTCCGGGATCAGGTTGTTTTTATCTTTAAATCTGCTGAAATCAAAATTATATAAGCAAATATACTGAATATTACTGTATAACTATTTGTTATACCTGATGGTTAAATAAATTTTAAAGTGTTTAGAGTAACTATTAAGGCTGGAAAAATTGTTAAGAAGGATCTCTCTCCCGGCGGCCTGGTTTTGATAGAAACAGAAGCGGCTATAAAGTGTATTTGTTGCCGGGGTTGAATAGCACGTTGTAACCAAAAAAATGGCACAAATGAGTCTGACAAACTAACCTTTGGAATATAGTTTTTTTCTGGGTTTTATGCAGTACTCTATTAAATCTTCATGAAAGATAAAAATATTATTGATTGTTTGAGTTTGAAATTATAATCTGTTCGGTAATGATTAAAATAATAATAACTTTTTTATTGGCACTAAATATTTCAAGCTTGGCATTGGCTGCAGCATCTGTATCTTCAGTTCCTGTTCTTGGCGTAACTCTTGAAGAGGAATTGAGTTGGTTGCAAGCTGAAGCAGTGGTCTTTTCGGTTGCCAAACGTAAGCAAAAAATTCTAGAAACAGCATCCTCTGTTTTCGTTATCAGCCAGGAGGATATTAAACGTTCTGGCGTAACATCTTTGCCTGAAGCTTTGCGCTTGGCGCCGGGGGTTCATGTTGCCCGCATCAATGCCAATCAGTGGGCAGTCAGTATTCATAGTTATAATGAGCGTTTTTCCAATAAGTTATTGGTATTAATTGACGGGCGTTCGGTCTATTCTCCATTGTTTTCCGGTGTGTATTGGGATGCTCAGGAAATTTTGCTGGAGACGGTAGAACGTATTGAGGTCGTCAGGGGGTCTGGTGCTGCATTATGGGGTTCAAACGCTGTCAATGGGGTGATAAATGTAATTACCAAGTCGGCTAAAGATACACAGGGAACTCAAGCTATTGCCGGCTATGGAACAGAAGAAAAAGGTTTCGGTTCATTGCGTTATGGCGGTGCTTTAAACGATAAAACCCATTATCGGATGTATGCCAAATATTTTAACCGTGATGAAGGCGGCAATTATAAACACAATGAGGCTGAAGATAACTCGTCAATGATGAGCGGCGGTTTTCGCTTGGATACGGACTTAAATGACAATAATAACCTCATGGTTAAAGGTGCTGCCTATGAAGGTAAAATGGGTCAGGCGGGCAATATACCCGATCTGAATAATGCGCCCGCTTATTCAACATTTCTAAATGATGATGTCAGAATCAGTGGTCAAAATATTTTAGCGCGCTGGGCGGGTAACAGCCAGAGCCAACAGAACTGGGCGCTTCAGGCTTATTATGATCATACTTTTCGGGAGGATACTGTATTAGGTGATCAGGAAGTCAATGTATTTGATTTGGATTTTCAACATGGTTTTGATCTGTTCGAGAATAATAAAATTACCTGGGGTATACAGTATCGTCATGTAAATAATAAGCTGAGTTCAGCTGCGCTGGTCACGCTGACCCCCAAACAAAGAGACACTAATTTATATAGCGGCTTTATCAGTGATGAAATTTCCTTTTTTCAGGATCAATTAAAATTAACGCTGGCTTCGCGCTTTGAACATAATGATTTTACCGGCTTTGAAATTCAACCTACCGCTAGAATTGCCTGGTTAATCAATGACAAGAATACTGTCTGGGGCGCTATTTCAAGATCGGTTAGGGTACCGTCTATCAGTGATCATGATGCATCTTTTAATCCCGTTATTCTTAATGTTGGTATCCCGGCTGTTGTTGAAATATCGGGTGATAAAGATATGGTTAGTGAAAAGATTGTCGCCTTTGAAGTCGGTTATAGAACGCATATAACCGAAGGTTTCAATTTTGATATCTCTGCTTATTATAATGATTATAATGACTTAAGAACATTTGAAAAGGTTTTGCCAAATGTACTTGCGTTTAACCCGTTACGGGCAATAGTACCTTACAAATATGATAACAAAATGGAAGGTTATACCTATGGCGTTGATGTATCAGCCAACTGGTATGTACAATCCTGGTGGCGTTTAAATTTGGGCTATAGTTATTCAAAAACGCGATTGCACCTTAAAAACGGCAGTACCGATACTTTTACCCTAGGCTCCGGGGATGTTTTTGTTTATGCCCCTGAGCAAATGATTTCTTTACGTTCAGCCTGGGATATAAGCGAAGATTTTGATTTC
Organism: Methylococcaceae bacterium; assembly: GCA_050303415.1. Classification (GTDB taxonomy): domain Bacteria; phylum Pseudomonadota; class Gammaproteobacteria; order Methylococcales; family Methylomonadaceae; genus JBNLBS01. The sequence goes on from JBNLBS010000003.1 coordinate 26,009, forward strand.
GATTTATGGTTAAGGTATGTGGATCGTCTGGAACCCGCTAGTAAGATTGCCGTCAATGCATATGTCAATATGGATGCACGGCTAGCCTGGCAGGCAACAAAAAATCTAGAATTAAGTGTTGTAGGGCAGAACTTATTAGCCGACAAGCAACTCCAGCATGTCAGGGACCCAGGTACAAAAATCAATAACTCAGAAGTGCAGCGTGGTGTTTATTTTAAAATAAAACTGGATTTCTAAATATTCGATCTTCTTCCGGTGAGTGGTAAAGTGCATTAATTAAATGGAAACAGTTGAATTATTCTCTGAAAACTTTGGACATAAATACAATCCGCCGTTAATCATTCTTCACGGTTTTTTTGCCTCTTCCCGAAACTGGCGTCAAATAGCACAGAAATTATCAGAGAGTTTTAACGTCTATGCGCTGGATATGAGAAATCACGGCGCTTCACCGCATAACGCTTTGATGGATTACCCTTCAATGACGGCCGATTTACTGCGCTTTGTTGATCAGCAAGGCCTGGAGAAAGTTAGTTTGATCGGGCATAGTATGGGGGGCAAGGTTGCAATGTGGTTTGCATTAAATCACCCCGAATGTGTTAGTAATCTAGTGGTAGTGGATATCGCTCCGGTCGGTTACCGGCATAGTTTTAATGAGGTTATCGAGGCTTTAATGGCTCTACCATTGGCGCAAATTCATAACCGTAAACAAGCTGAAGAATTTTTATCGACTTCAATTCCTGAACTCAGCTTCCGTCAGTTTCTGTTACAAAACCTTAGTTTGAAAAATGGTCACTATGGCTGGCGCATAGATCTGGATATTTTTTACCAAATGGCACCTAACATCATTGCTTTTCCTGATACGGGAAGGTTATCCCCTTATCCAGGTAAGGTTTTGTTTATTGCCGGAGAGCAATCCAATTACATTAATGCGGATGCCGTTGTAGATTTATTTCCACATGCCTGTCTAGAAGTTGTCAAGGGTGCAGGCCATTGGCTGCATGTAGAAAAACCGAATGAATTTATTGGCTTATTAAGAAGTTATTTAATTGATGATGTTTTAGGTAAATAATTCGACTGACCGGTCGATACCTATATTGATAAAGCTGACTCAGAATGAAATTTATGCGCCTATTGATCATTTTCCTTTTATTGTTTTTTTACACTAATAGTCATGCCGACTATTATGTGGCGCCCATACAATCGGCTAAGTGGAAACTAATGAGTTCACAGATGTCATGTCAGTTAAAGCAGGACATTCCGTATTATGGCAGTGCTGATTTTTTTCATCGAGCCGGTGGTGTGCTGCAGTTTTCCATTCAAGAACAACGAAATAAACCCAAAATTGCCAAAGCTAGTTTAACCGTATTACCAGCACCGTGGATTCATGAAGCTGTCGACCAGGCAGAGTATGAGGTTTTTTTGGATGATGCAATTGATTTTATGCAGCTAGGCCGCTTAGCCGTTTTCGGCGAAGTGGCTGAGTCGATGGTCGACGCTTTGGTGCAAGGATATTATCCAACATTTATATATGTTAGAGAATCTAAAAGAGCCCCGGTTGAAGAGACTCGGGTTGCGGTGTCGTCAATTAAGTTTTCTGAAGTTTATGATAGCTTTCTAAAATGCCGGGCAAACCTGTTACCTTTTGCGTTTAATGATATACAGAATTCCCGTGTCTATTTCAATACACGCAGTAAATTTTTAAACAGAAAATCTAAACAAAACCTGCATCAGATAGCTGATTATTTAAATAAAATCCAAGATAGTAGGGTGTTTATTGGTAGTGATACTTCCAACCTTGGAGTGCCGGATAAAAAATGGTTTGAGTTGAGGGCTGGCGTGATAAAGCAACAGTTGCTTAATGAGGGAGTCGATAGCGCTCGAATCGATGTTAAACAAATATTGCCTTTTGATATAAGTGATCAGGATGTAAGAATAAGTATTCTTGCACCCGACACGTTGAGAAAATTTATGTTTAGAAAGGGCAGTATCAGGTTAAGTCCGTTGGAGCAAAAAAGGCTGGATTTATTGGCGGAATATATTAAAGAATTTTTTACTCAAGGTTCCGTGCTTATTCGCAGCTATACAGACAGCCAGGGTACACGTAAGAGTAATTTGAATGTTTCAAAGCGGCGTGGTGAAGTGCTTAAAGCCTATTTGGAAAAGAGAGGTGTGCCAACATCCAGAATTAAGGTAAAAGCCTATGGCGAAGATCGACCGATTAAAAGTAACCGTTTCGAAATTGGTCGGGCACAAAACCGGCGGGTGGTGATTGATTTGTTGAATTAAATTGGCATTGTTGACGTGTTTTTTTAAAAAATTAAGATCATGGGCTTGAATATCAAAAAAAGGACATTATATTTTAAGCTAAAGCTTAATTACTCTTTGGTTATGCGGTCGGATTGGAGTTAGAATAGAGCGACTGATTTTATCATTCTATTTAGACTGTCGGGTTTTAATGCTGGCCGAGAGATGAATGGAAAATTTAGCGGTTTTTTTGATCTTTTTTAATGAATTGTTGTCTGACGTTACGAAAATGATCGGAAAAGAGCAGATTTCCATTTCATCGCAGTAAAATTATCCTTAACCCACAGTTGCCTAGGTTAAATAACTGTGTTTTTAAGCAAACTTCAGTAATCTTAAATTTGTTGCATAATAAGAACAATAAGGGGAAAGTGGATGTCAAAAGGTCAAAATTTGCAGGACAATTTTTTAAATGCACTCAGGAAAGATCATACGCCTGTTTCAATTTTTCTAGTGAATGGAATTAAGTTACAAGGTAAGGTGGATTCATTTGATCAGTATGTCGTGATGTTAAAGAATACGGTCAGTCAAATGGTCTATAAACATGCAATTTCCACTATCGTACCAGGTAAACCGGTAAAACTATCGCGTGATAACGAAACCATTGAAGACTAAATTATATTTGGAGGCGCTGTTTGTTTGAGCGTCCGCAAGCCGGTGAACGGGCTATACTGGTTCACCTTACCCTTCAAGCTGGACAGGAAGATTTGACTGAACTTCAGGAACTAGCAAAATCAGCTGGTGCGGAGCCTGTGCATGTGGTAACCGGTAGTCGTCAGCGTCCAGATCCTAAATTTTTTGTCGGCGCTGGTAAAGTTGAAGAATTAAAGCAGGAAATAGAACAGTATTCAGCCGATATTGTTCTGTTTAATCATCCTCTTTCTCCCAGTCAAGAACGAAACCTTGAAAACGCCTTGCAAGTACGTGTAGTCGATAGAAATGGTCTGATTTTAGATATTTTTGCCCAACGTGCACATACTTTTGAAGGAAAATTACAAGTAGAGCTGGCTCAATTAACACATTTATCAACGCGCCTGGTTCGAGGATGGACGCATCTTGAACGACAAAAAGGCGGTATTGGTTTGCGAGGACCTGGTGAAACTCAGCTGGAAACTGACAGACGTTTACTGGGAATGCGAATAAAGCAAATTAAACGTCGACTGGAAAAGGTTGATAAACAACGTCATCAGGGTAGGAGTAAACGAAAAAAATCTGAGATACCTTCGGTCTCGTTAGTCGGATATACCAATGCCGGCAAATCAACATTATTTAACAATGTTACCGGGGCGGATATTTATGCCGCCAATCAATTGTTTGCCACTCTGGATCCGACCTTGCGAAATTGTGCTTTACCCAATGGTAATGATGTGATTTTAGCGGATACTGTAGGTTTTATACGGCACTTGCCTCATGAGTTGGTGGCAGCATTTAAATCTACCTTACAGGAAGCGAGTGAAGCCGATTTGTTACTGCATGTTATCGATGCCAATGCTGAAGATAGGGATGAAACCATATTTCAGGTTAATCAGGTTTTAAAAGATATACAAGCGGATAACATCAGGCAACTTGAAGTTTATAATAAAATAGACCTGTTGAATGATGTTAAACCTCGAATAGATAGAGATGGTGAGGGGAAACCGGTAAGGGTATGGTTGTCGGCACAATCGGGAGAGGGAGTCGAATTACTCTACCAGGCTTTATCTGAAATTTTTTCAATCAACAAAGTCACCAAGAAATTTCATTTGCTAGCTAGTCAGGGTGGAATTAGAGCAAGATTATTTGATTTTGCTGATATTCTTGATGAAAAGGTCGATGAAAATGGCGGCTGGGAAATGTTGGTGGAAATTGATAAAAAGTATTTGGGTTTGCTGAAATCGATTAAAGTGGAAGAAGTTCACTAACTCAAGATTGTATAAAAGGAGTTTTTTTAGGATAATTCCCTATCTTTAGGTTTATTAGATATTCAAATAAGCAAAATAATAAAGCTGTATTGACTATATCCAATAAACTTAGTGTGAAAATGAATTGAAGGTTGCTGGTCATCAGTCATGACTCGAGCTTCAACGTAAGTTAAATTGAAATAATCCAACTGGAGCAGATGTATGTCCTGGAATGAGCCTGATGGCGGTAAAAAAGACCCTTGGAGTGGTCGTGGTGACGAGAAAGGTCCTCCTGATATGGATGAAGCAATTCGTTCATTGCAAGAAAAGATTGGTTCACTTTTTGGTGGGGGCGGAAACGGAAGTTCTGAAAACGGCTCTTTTTTAAGTATGGGGATTCTAGGGCTTGCAGCGGTCATTCTTTGGGCTCTAAGTGGATTCTATATTGTCGATGAAGGTAATCACGGCGTTGAAACTCGTTTTGGTAAATATGTTGCTACTACTCAATCAGGTTTGAATTGGCACTTTCCTGCGCCAATTGAGGCAGTTGAAATTGTTAATGTAAAGAAACAACGTTTTATCGAGGTCGGTTACCGTAGTGGCGGTACTCAGCAATCTTTGGGTTCGGTGCCTAAAGAGGCGTTAATGTTAACTAAGGACGAAAATATCGTTGATGTTCGTCTGGCGGTTCAGTATCAGGTTAAAGATGCCAGGCAATTTATTTTTAACGTAGTCAATCCAGCGGCTACCTTAAAACAGGTTACAGAAAGTGCCGAGCGTGGTGTAATCGGCAGCAGTAAAATGGATTTTGTTTTAACTGAAGGTCGTAGTGAAATTGTGGCTGAAATTAAAACTGAAATCCAGCGGGTTATGGATGCTTATCAATCTGGTATTCAGATTACCAGTGTAAACCTGCAGGATGCTCAACCGCCTGAACAAGTGCAAAATGCGTTTGAAGATGCGATTAAAGCACGTGAAGACAAACAGCGTTTAATTAACGAGGCCGAAGCTTATTCTAATGATGTTGTGCCAAAAGCTCGCGGTGCTGCGGCCAGAAAAATACAGGAAGCAGAAGGTTATAAAGAAAAAGTAATCGCTCAGGCTGAAGGTGAGGCTAATCGTTTTAAAAAATTATTGGCTGAATATAAAAAAGCACCGGATGTTACCAGAAAGCGTTTATATATTGAATCAATGGAACAGGTATTAGGCAAAACCAATACCGTGATGGTAGATGTTAAAGCAGGTAATAACTTGCTTTATCTACCCATCGATAAATTAACCCAGCGTCAACAGGTTGTTGATACCGTTGTTCAACCAAGTAGCAATGTATTGCCGGTTCAACAAACTGCAGTTCCACAACCCATTGTTAGAACATCCACGCGTGGCCGTGTAGAAAGAGGGCGCTAAAATGACACAAAATAAAATTCTTATTGCCATTGGCGCTTTGTTTGTTTTAGGAATGATGTCCGTATTTACGGTGCATGAAACTGAAAAAGCAATAAAATTCCGGTTGGGTGAAATTGTAAAATATGATTATGAGCCGGGTTTGTATTTTAAAACCCCGTTCATCAATAACATTAAAAAGTTTGATGCACGAATCCAAACCATGGATCAAAAACCGGAACGTTTTTTAACGGCGGAAAAGAAAAACGTCATCGTGGATTCTTTTGTTAAATGGCGTATCGGTGATGTAAAAACCTTTTATACCGTTGTTGCCGGTGATGTTAATCAGGCTAATTTACGTCTGGACCAAATTATTAAGGATGCGTTTCGAAGTGAATTCAGTAAACGAGAAATTAAACAGTTGGTTTCGACAGATCGAAGTGAAATACGGGAAATTTTGATTAAAAATTCCAGTGAAGTTGCGGCCAGTCTGGGTATGGAGATTGTTGATGTTCAGGTTAAGCGTATTGATTTACCGCCTCAGGTAAGCAATTCTGTTTTTCGTCGAATGGAAGCTGAACGTGAAAGAGTGGCGCGTGAATTTCGTTCGCAAGGTGCCGAAGCGGCGGAAAGAATACGTGCCGATGCCGATCGACAACGTGTTGTTACTTTGGCGAATGCCTTTCGTGATGCCGAAAAACTACGCGGTGAAGGTGATGCTAAATCAGCAGAAATTTATGCTAAAGCCTATGGGGCAGATGTCGAGTTCTTTACCTTTACTCGGAGCATGAATGCCTATAAAAAGACTTTTTCAGGATCCGGCGATATGATGGTCATTGAGCCTAATTCTGATTTTTTAAGGTATTTTAAAAAGCAAAAATAGTAATGATGACGGTGTGAATACTTATTTTTCACCGGTCTTCATTATAACTAACTAAAACGCTCCGCCTGTGCGGGGCGTTTTGTTTGAGTGGATATATAAAAAATGGTACAAAAAAATTCTTGGTTGTTACCTGACGGAATTGAAGAAGTTCTGCCGGAGGATGCCAAACAGCTGGAATATTTGAGGCGTCAAATATTGGATGCTTTTTCAAACTGGGGGTATGAGTTGGTTATCCCCCCTTTTGTTGATTATTTGGATTCTTTATTGACCGGCTCCGGACATGATCTGGATTTACAGACCTTTAAACTGACCGACCAGTTAAGCGGAGAAATGCTAGGAATCCGTGCCGATATGACACCGCAAGTTGCTAGAATTGATGCCCATAATTTAAAGCATGAATGGCCCACACGATTATGCTATGTCGGAACAACCTTGCATACTTTAGGCAGTTCATTGCAAAAGTCACGCAGCCCAATGCAAATTGGTGCCGAACTGTATGGACATTCGGGTAAGGAGAGTGATGTCGAAGTCATCGGTTTAATGTTGGAAATGCTGGCATTAACCGGCTTAAAAGATATCCACCTTGATATTGGACATGTTGGTATTTATCGGGCATTATCCAAACAAGCTAATTTAACCGAAGCGCAAGAGACTGATCTATTTGCGGTTTTGCAGGGTAAGGCAAGAACTGATCTGGAAGATTTAATGTCAGGTTTAGCAATTGATGACGGCATTAAAGACATGTTTCTAAAATTACCGCGATTGAATGGTGGTAAAGATGTGCTGGATCAGGCTAAAACCATTCTGGCTGCCGCGAGTGATGACGTTATGCAGGCATTGGCTGATTTGGAAGCTATTGCTGACATACTGACGCGTATATTTCCAGCCTTGCCGATCAGCTTTGATTTGGCCGAGTTACGTGGTTATCACTATCACACCGGTATTGTATTTTCAGCATTTGTGCCATCTGTAGGTTGGGAAATAGCACGAGGCGGTCGCTATGATAATATCGGCGGTGTTTTTGGTCGTGCTCGTCCCGCGACAGGATTTAGTGCAGATTTGAAATTATTATCATCGTTAGTCAAAGACGGTGAACTGAAAGAAGAACGTATTTTTGCCCCTTATGAAGATGATCTTGACTTGACCGAAGTGATTAGACTGCTTCGTGCTAAAGGACGCACTGTTATTCAGCAGTTGCCAGGGCAAAGTGGCAGGCCTCAGGATATGCAATGTAATTGTATATTGGAAAAAAATGATCAGGGCTGGATTGTCAGCGCATTAGTTTAATATTTGGAAAGATTATGGGAAAAAACGTAGTTGTTATCGGCACTCAATGGGGCGATGAAGGTAAAGGTAAGCTGGTTGACCTGTTAACAGAACAGGCCAATGCAGTAGTGCGCTTTCAAGGTGGGCATAATGCCGGTCATACTCTGGTTATTAAAGGTGAAAAAACAGTATTGCACCTTATCCCTTCGGGTATTTTGCGTGAAAATGTTCAATGTATGATTGGCAACGGTGTGGTGCTGTCTCCAAGTGCCTTGCTGGAAGAAATTGAAATTTTAGAAAAAGCCGGTATTCCGGTAAGAAACCGTTTATTAGTTAGTGAAGCCTGCAGCTTGATTTTGCCGGTTCATATTGCAATTGACCAAGCGAGAGAAATTGCTCGGGGTAGTAAAGCGATCGGTACCACAGGGCGAGGTATTGGCCCAGCATATGAAGATAAAGTGGCGCGTCGTGGTTTACGCGCAGGGGATCTTTGGGATACGGCATCTTTTTCTGACAGGTTAAAAGAACTGGTTGATTACCATAATTTTATGCTGACTGAATACTATAAAGTCGAGGCGGTTGATTTCCAAAAAACGCTGGATGAAGCGTTAACTTTGGGTGAGCAAATAAAACCCATGCTGACTGATGTTGGTGAGCAATTACACAATTACCAAAAAGCCGGAAAAGATATTCTGTTTGAAGGTGCTCAGGGTGCTTTACTGGATATTGATCACGGTACGTATCCGTTTGTTACATCTTCCAGCACTATTGCGGGTGGTGCAGCAACAGGAAGTGGTGTTGGGCCTTTAGATCTGGATTATGTCCTGGGCATTACCAAAGCCTATTCAACTCGTGTTGGTAATGGGCCGTTTCCGACCGAACTGGATGATGAAAATGGCGAGCATTTAGGGGTAAAAGGCCATGAATTTGGTGCAACTACGGGGCGTAAACGTCGTACCGGCTGGTTTGATGCCGTCTCTATGCGTAAATCGGCACAACTAAACAGTTTAAGCGGTATTTGTTTGACTAAGCTGGATGTTTTGGATGGCTTGGAAAAAATTGGCATTTGTACTGCTTACCGTATTAACGGTGAACTAACTGAGATTGCGCCACTAGGTGCTGATGCCTATGCAGAATGTGAAGCAGTGATTGAATATATGCCAGGCTGGACTGAAGTAACAGCGGGGATAACCGACTATGAAAAGTTGCCGGAGAATGCTAAAAACTATATCAATCGAATTGAAGAACTGATTGGGGTTAAAATGGCTATTCTGTCTACCGGACCGGATAGAGATGAAACTATTATGTTGGAACATCCTTTCGCTTAATCGGGGAGATGCTGGCTAATCAGGTAATTTTCTGATTGCATTTCTATTAAACGGGAGATGGTGCGTTTATATTCAAATGCACCATCGTCCTGTAGAAAAATTCTTTCAATCGGTGTTTCTGCACTGCATATTAATTTCACTTTGTGTTCATAAAGTGTGTCAATTAAGGTAACAAAGCGTTTGGCTTCATCACGCATTTCCAGTGTTAACTGAGGGATGCCGGATAAAATCAAGGTACTGTACTCGTTGGCCAGCTCAATATAATCAGCTGCACCCAAGGCATTTTGACATAAATCGTTGAATGAGCTTAGTACAATATCACCATGACTGGCGATCAGGTTAATTTTCCTGCCCAAAACCTGTAAAGTACCTGGAGTAATTTCACTTTGTTGAGTCAGAGTATGATAGCTGTTGGTAATAAAGTTATTGGCTTTTTGGTTTAGAGGATAAAAATAACAGGTTTTTAATGCATGCAGATGTTGCAACCTGTAATCCTCGCGCACAATAAGTTTAATGACATCAGAAGATTTCTTCAGGCGCCGTATAAAAGGTAAAAATAATTCTCTTTGCAGGCCACCTTGGTAGAGCTCATTTGGATGGCGATTTGAGGTCATCACGACAATGACACCCATATTGAACAATCGACTGAATAACCGATCCAGCAACATGGCATCGGCAATATCTGAGACATGAAATTCATCAAAACAAAGCAACAGGCTGGACTTTCTAATATGTCTGGCAAGAGCGTCGACTACATCAGGTTTGTTTTGTTGTTGCCACTGGTGTATGAACTCATGTGCTTCCAGCATAAAGGCATGAAAATGTACTCTGCGTTTTTCTTTGATCGGACAGGCTTGATAAAATAGATCCATTAACATGGATTTGCCGCGACCAACATCACCGTATAGATATAAATGTTTGCATTTAGTCGGAGCAGGTAAAAAAAACTTTATGATTGCCGGTTTTTTCAGATAGTTAATATGACGCAGCAGATTATTAAGTAAATTCTGTAAGTGTTGTAGCGCCATGTATTGAACGCTGTCGTGGGTAATATGGCCATGATTAACCAGAGAATTATAAGCTTCTTCCAAAACACCGTTTTCTGAAGGTCTGGTTGCTGGCATGGGGTTGAATAATTAGTCGTATTGTTTGATTATAATCTGGTTAATAATAAAAAAGATATGGATGTCTGACTCATGGCTTGCATGAGTCAGACAAAGCTTATAATTAGTCGCTTAATTTAACGTTATCAGCTTTTTTTTGATAATTTTCCAGTTGATTAAAGTTTAAATAGCGATAGGTATCATCTGCAGTCGGATTGATCTGTTGCATATACTGCATATATTCTTCAAAACTTGGGATTTTCCCCAGAATTGAACAAACCGAGGCCAGTTCTGCAGAGGCCAAATAAACATTAGCGCCATTCCCCAAACGATTAGGAAAATTACGTGTAGATGTGGAAACCACGGTTGAGTTTTCCGCTACCCGAGCCTGATTACCCATGCATAAGGAACAACCCGGCATTTCCATCCTGGCGCCGGATTTACCAAAGGTGCTGTAATAGCCTTCTTCGGTTAATTGATTCTGATCCATTTTGGTCGGCGGCGATACCCATAGGCGAGTCGGTAACTCTCCGTTTTGCTTTTCCAGCATTTTGCCGGCAGCTCGAAAATGACCGATATTAGTCATGCAGGAACCGAGGAAGACTTCATCAATTTTAGTACCGGCAACATCGCTTAAGGTTTTGACATCGTCTGGATCATTCGGGCATGCCATGATTGGTTCTTTGATTTTATTCAGATCAATTTCAATAACTTCATGATATTCAGCATCGGGATCCGCCTGTAGCAATACTGGATTTTCCAGCCACTCCTGCATAGCTTTAATACGACGTTCAATGGTTCTGGTATCACCATAACCTTCTGCTATCATCCATTTCAACAGAGTGATATTGGAATTCAGGTATTCGCGGATTGGCGCTTCGTCCAGGCGAATGGTACAACCGGCGGCAGAACGTTCGGCTGAGGCGTCAGACAATTCAAATGCCTGTTCAACTTTAAGTTCCGGCAAGCCCTCGATTTCCAGAATACGGCCTGAGAAGACATTCTTTTTGCCTTTTTTCTCAACCGTAAGCAGGCCTTGTTTAATTGCAGCCAGGGGAATTGCATTGACCAGATCACGTAAGGTAATACCCGGTTGCATTTCGCCTTTAAAGCGAACTAATACAGATTCCGGCATATCCAGCGGCATTACACCTGTGGCTGCTGCAAAGGCAACCAGACCTGAGCCGGCAGGAAAAGAAATGCCGATAGGGAAACGGGTATGAGAGTCACCGCCGGTACCTACCGTATCGGGTAGTAACATACGGTTTAACCAGGAATGAATAATGCCGTCGCCGGGACGTAACGATACGCCACCTCGATTCATAATAAAATCGGGTAGAGTGTGTTGCATTTTGACATCAATTGGTTTTGGATAAGCGGCTGTATGACAAAATGATTGCATTACCAAATCAGCAGAAAAACCTAAACAAGCCAAGTCTTTAAGTTCATCACGGGTCATTGGCCCGGTGGTATCTTGCGACCCCACTGTGGTCATTCTTGGTTCGCAGTAAGTACCCGGTCTAACACCATCAACACCGCAAGCTTTACCGACCATTTTCTGTGCCAAAGTATAGCCTTTAGTGCTTTCATCGGTTGCGCTGGGGCGACGGAACACATCTGTGGGGGGTAATCCTAATGCTTCACGAGCCCGGTCAGTTAAGCCTCTGCCTATAATTAAAGGTATACGGCCGCCGGCTCTTACTTCATCCAGTAAAATATCTGTTTTTAATGCAAATTCACAGATGACTTCATCGCTATCATGAGCCTTAACCACGCCCTGATAAGGATAAATATCAATCACATCACCCATATTGATATTGCTGACATCACATTCAAATGGCAGGGCACCGGAGTCTTCCATGGTATTAAAGAAAATGGGGGCGATTTTGCCACCGATACAAACACCACCGGCGCGTTTGTTGGGTACATAAGGAATATCATTACCCATATACCAAAGCACAGAATTGGTCGCGGATTTCCGAGACGAACCCGTGCCGACCACATCTCCGACATAGGCGACAGGAAAGCCTTTTTGCTTCAATTCTTCTATTTGCTGTTCAGCATTGGTGATACCATCACGCGGATTTTTTAACATGGCTTTTGCATGCAGGGGTATGTCTGGACGAGACCAGGCATCCGGGGCCGGGGACAGGTCATCGGTATTGGTTTCACCGGTAACTTTAAAGGCGGTAACGGTAATTTTTTCCGGCAGTTCCGGTTTGCTGGAAAACCATTCTGCTTCTGCCCAGGAATTTAACACCTGTTTGGCATATTGGTTGCCGGTATCGGCCTTTTCTTTAACATCGTGAAAGGCTTCAAATACTAACAAAGTATGTGACAGGGCCTTGGCAGCAATACCCGCTAAATTAGCGTTATCTAATAATTCAATCAGTGGTGCAATATTGTATCCACCCAGCATGGTGCCCAGCAATTCTGTTGCCAATTCGGGCGATACAATCGGTGAATGGGCTTCCTGTTTTGCAATAGCGGCCAGAAAACCGGCTTTGACATAAGCCGCCTCATCAACACCGGCCGGAATGCGATTGCTTAACAAATCCAGCAGGAAATCTTCTTCCCCGGCAGGCGGAGTTTTAATTAATTCAACTAATTCTGAGACCTGTTCGGCAGACAAAGGCTGAGGAACCACGCCTTCGGCAGCACGTTCTGCGACATGTTTACGATATTGTTCTAGCATAAATTTGGATGAGTATGGTGAATTGAGGGGCTTAACGCAAACCCCAAAGAAGTCTTATTTTACTGGATTAAGCTTGAAAATTCTATTATCAGGAATAAATGTTTTAGCTATATTTAGTATTGTGAGCAGTATTCACTGATAAATGAAGTATCAATGATAAGACAGCTTTATCCTTAATTTTTAAGAGCCGCTAAGATTTGAAAAACCCGTACTAAATATAGTTAAAATCGGGGTTTAAGCAGGGGTTATTGGCTTAATTTATCGTCCTGTTGTCGACTATAACAACAGTAAAGTGCAGACAAATTTTAACTTGTCTATTAACACTAAATACCATGGACAAGACATAGGTTTGATAACTATTTAATCAACGCCGGAGTAGCGCTTTTGTTGTTCAAATTTGGCTAATGCCCTTAACTTATCGAGCACCTGTTGGATTACCGTACAATCGCTTTCATGCGGGAAGACCATGTAGGCAGGCAGTTTAAATTGCGGACTGTCAGCTACTAGATGCAGTTGTTGTGATTTGACGAATGGTTCTGCCATACGGATAGGGAGATAGCAGGAACCGCCATTATTCAGGATTAGCTGTATGCCCAGCCAACCGATATTGACAACCTGTGCGGGACGCTCCAGCATCGGGTAACTATTGCGGTGCTGGGCATAAAACGCCGGTCCCCAATCGACATGAACATAATCATCATCCGGCCATGGCTTATCCGGCGTTGTTGTCAACAGAACCAGGGTTTCATCAAATAAATGTTCCACTGTGAGTCCCTGGCTATATTGCGGTGTATACATCAAGCCGATATCCAATGTCCCTTCTATTAATCGGCGCATAAGGTCTTCTTCAAAGCCTATATCACAACGAATCGATACATCGGGCGAATTTTTTTTAATCTCTCCGATCCACCGCGGTAACATTTCCTCCCATAATGCGATCCTGGCGCCGACCGTGACGCTGCCTTGGAACCGGCTGGGTAAACCGATATCGTGACGTGCTTGTTCCAAGGTTAATAACAACGACTTGGCATGACGAAAAAAACGTCGTCCATGTTGAGTTAAATGAGCTCCTGAACGGTTGCGAACAAATAACTTGACCCTGAGGTAGGATTCGAGACGTTGAATTCTAGTACTGACAGTCGATTGAGTAATGTACAGCCGATTGGCAGCTTCTTGGAAACTACCGTTGGCGGCAACGCTTAAAAAAGTTCTGATCTGTTCGATGTCCATTTTATAGTATTGATAAAGTCGATATTAAACTTAGATAAAAATCGTTTGATCCATATAATAATCCGATTTTATAGTAGACGACAAGTTGAATGGCTAGCAGGCCTTGTGAATTAGGTTTTCCACGAGAAGTATGATCGAGGGGAGATTGGAATGTTGCAGATATTTTTAAACTGGCTTGAAGATTTCTATAAATGGCCAGATTTACTCAAAGTCGATCGACTTTCAGTCAAAGGCATCGTTGTATTTTTGTGCCCATTATTTGTATCCGGTTGTATTTCTGCTTCGGTCAAACTGACGGAATCAGCAAGATTACCAATGAAAGTTGTGCAAGTCGTGGCTTTGGAAGCACCGCCACTGGAAATCGTACCGGACTTATTAGAAACACGTTTACCCATTTACGAGTATTACGACAATATGGCCTTACCACTATACACGGAACGAAAAGTTTTTCGTTATCCCGGCGGCCTGCTGATTGCTGGGCGTGTTGGAGACGGAGATAGTGTTGAAATAGTCGATTTAACTCAGCCTCTTTCAGCCGGTTCTGAGTCGAATAACTGGACGCCTACCCAAGTATTAACTCAAGAACTGATCGATCAACTGAATAAGGCTGGAATACAAACGTTGATGGAAACTAGTCTGCTTCGGCTTCCGATGGAGGCGGTCGAACGCGATGCCAACCTGGCACGTTGGCGGGGGGCGATAGAAAGTTGGTATGAAACTGAGATGCTTAAGCCCGCTGTTTATCCTGAGCATGTAGATGCGGTTGTAGAATTGGGCATTGGACAATATAGAATTTTTGCCGGACAAATCAGTTTACAGGTTTTAATTAAAGTAATCGATCCGGAATCGGGCAGGGTCATGGCTCGCGTAGCGGAAAAATCAACCGGTTATGAAGCGCCAATCGATCTGTTATTGCAAAAGAGAGGTGCTAAATTCAAATCACTGCTGCAACAACGTGCAAGTCATCTAATAGCACGGGGATTGCAGTATATAGGCCTAACGTCAAACTAAAGTCATGATACTGACGATCAAGCAAAAATTGACTATCGGGGTGTTATTAATAGGATTAACGATGCCTGATATATTGTTTGAATTTTTGCATGGCATGTTTGAGTTGGTCGAGTTCAGTTTGGACCAGTTAGTCGAGCATCTCTTTCATACCGATAGGCATACCACGCAAGTAATTGTTTTTTATCTATTGTTATCGATGATGTTTTTTTTCATCTATCTAATCGCGAGGCGATTGCCGGCATGGTGTTCTGCTTGCAGGGATAATGCCGTCGACATCTTTTATCGCCTGGAAAATAAGCTGTGGGACTATTGGGGGTGCACATCGTTGTCAGGAAAAATAAGAATTTCTCTCGGTTTGTTGCTGAGTTTTACGCTGATTGTGTTGGTATTGTTTAGGTAAATGCATATGTCCATGATTTTTGATAAAAAATTACGCGGCTGGCGTTTTATCTTATTCAACCTCTGTTTGGGGTTGGGGCACGCAGTTGTCCTATTTAATGCCGGTGCTTATATTGCCATGTTGCCTCGGGTTGCCGGCAGTTTATCGATACCACCTAGTTTTGCAACCTGGACTCAAACTGATTATATGCTAGGGCTGGCATTATCCCTGCCGGTTGGAAGCTGGCTTTCACGCCGAATGGGCGAATACCAGCCTTTTGTCTGGGCTTTTGTTTGTTATGCTCTGGCCTCGGCGGTTTGCGCCTACAGCAGTTCCCTGTATGAATTTTTGGCAGCGCGCATTGTGTTGGGGTTTTCTGGAGGCATAACCTTACCGTTGGGTCAGTCGATGTTGATAAAGGAGTATTCTCAACGCAGGAAAAATATTGGTGTTGGTGTATGGGCTTTATTTACCCTGACGCCCTTTACTTTCGGGCCGCCATGCGGCGGCTGGATAGCCGACCATTTGGGTTGGCGCTGGCTTTTTATCGTTAACATTCCTGTTGCTTTATCGATTGCCGGCATTGTTGGTGCTTTATTGTATCGACGTGGTGCCAAATTAATTCGACACCGCTTTGATTTGATCGGTTTTTTGCTTTTGTTGATTGCACTTGGCTGCTTTCAAACCTTGCTTAACCAAGGTAATGACTGGGATTGGGGTAATTCCTTTTACCTAATGACCTTGCTGGGCGTCAGCGGAGCAATGTTGTGTTATTGGGTGATCTGGGAATTGAGTGTCCGTCATCCATTTCTGGATATCAGATTGTTTACACATCTGAATTTTGCTATCGGTACGACCGTGCTATTTTTGGGCTTTATGTTCTTTCAAGGCTTGTTATCTTTATTGGTTGTACAACTGCAGTTGACAATGGGTTATTCTTCATTCCTGGCCGGCTTGGTGTTTTTGCCGATGGCGATCTTTGCCAAACCGATGGCCGGATGTTTTCATTACATTGTTAAATATTTTGATGCGAGATTATTGGCATCACTTAATCTGCTTGGATTTGCCTTCACCTATTTCTGGTTGAGTCGGTTTGAACATTTTGATGCTTATCAACAATTGTTCTGGCCCAAGTTGTTGGAAGGTATATGTCTGGGTAGTTTCTTCGCACCATTAACAACTCTGCTTTTGCATGGGGTGCCTCAGGAAAGGCAGTGGCGGGCGGTGGAACTGGCTACTTCGTTACGGATTATGGCCGGTGCGATAGGTATTTCCCTACAGGGTATTGTCTTTTATTTTCGAACCCCGTTTCATCTGACCCGTTTTGCCGAAACTCATACGATGTTTGATTCGCGCCTGCATGAATCGATCCAACAACTGCAAGCAACAGGTTTTTCCGAATCTACCGTACTAATTCAGTTTGCCAGAGTGGGACGTGGGCAGGGAGCTACTATGGCGCTAAACGATGCTTTTTGGTTGGCCGGTTGTGTCTTTATCTGTTTGTCGGTACTGGTCTGGTTCGCTCACCCGACTCGGCAACCAGCTAAGTCTACTTTGACACAACGAATGCGGAGAAGGGCTATGGCTTTGTTTGCACGGGAGGTTTAGGTGTCCGTAGAGTATTACCGAACAGTTCTTATCATAGCCTTTTTTCTTAAAGGCTGCGCTTTACAGCCTGAATCTACTGAGCGTGCTGAAATGATCGAGATGCCCAGGATAGAACAAATCTTGAATAAGTCCGGTTTAAAGCGAAACGGCCAGTGGCCAGCAGTTACTTGGTGGAAGGAATTTCAGAGCCCGGAACTGGAGCGATTGATAGTTACAGCTTTAAAGGACAGTCCGGATATTAAGCTTGTCGCAGCGCGTCTAAGGCAATCTCAGTCAATGGTCGATGAACAGGCGGCCGACTTGTATCCAACTATACAGAGTCATGTTAATTTTAGTGCGCAACGTTTTTCAGCCAATAGCACCCAGGCCAAGTTAGCGGGTGAACATTTTCGTCAAATGCTGATCAACCCTATGGTGCTGCGTTATCATCTCGATTTTTGGGAGCGTGACAAGGCTGCACTACAGGCTGCGGTAGGCAATGCTTTTGCAGCCGAAAACGAGCTGGCCGATGCGCGCTTATTACTCTCAATTGCTGTAGCTAAAGTTTATTTTGATCTGGTGGCGGCAGAAAAAAAACTGAATATTGCAAGGAAGATCGTCCGATGCCAGGAGCAACTTTTGAACTTGAACCGTGTGCTGCTCGATCAGGGATTGGTTTCTACCGGAGCCGTACTGAATGCCGAATATGAATTGAATGATGCCCGACAACTGGCATTGATCAGCAATGCGGAAATAAAATTTGACCAAAATCGATTAGCTGTATTGGCGGGTAAGGGGGCTGACTGGGGGCTGGGCATCAAGATTAATGATGGGAAAATGTCTTCAGTACCAAGTTTACCAAATGATCTGCCTTTGCATTTATTGGCTCATCGTCCTGATATACAGGCTATGCGTCTTCGGGTAGAGGCCGCTGCTGAACATATAAAAGTGGCAAAAACCGAGTTTTACCCTGATGTCAATCTGGTGTCTTTTGCTGGTTTGCATAGTGTCAGTCTGACAGACGTTTTATTACAAGGCTCAAGTCTTGCTTACGCCGTGGGACCGTCGATTGAATTTCCGTTGTTTGAGGGAGGACGGTTGCGGGCCCGTCTCAATTATCGTGAAGCAGTCTATGATGAGGCGGTCGAAGCTTATAATTCTCAACTGCTTAAAGCGGTACAAGAAGTCGCAGATGCTTTGGCTTTATGGCACGAAAGCGATGCTCGACTAAGCGAACAATTTAGGACCATTAATTCGATCAGGCAAACACGTAAACTGTCGGAGGTGCTTTACCGCCAGGGTCTGCATAACAAAATTGAATTACTGCATGCCTTTTGTGCCGAATACAGTGAGCACTTAAACTTGGTCTCGTTAGAGAGTCATCGCCTAAAAGCAGTTGCCACAATGATAAGAGCATTGGGTGGCGGCTTAGTTGCCAAAACAACTGAATAGACAGAGTATGCTGAAAACAATACGACCTAAAGAAATTATGCGCCAACGTAACCGACGATTGATTACGGTAACGGTATTGCTACTGGTAAGCAGTTTGGCTTGTTTTGGTTACGGGTGGTATCAGAACAGGAATTGGGTAATAACTGATGATGCCTTTGTTAGCGGTCATTTTATTATGGTCAAGACCCAGACTGAAGGCACAATTGTCGAAATCTTGGCGGAAAATACCCAACAGGTCAAACAAGGTCAGGTGTTATTCAGGTTAGATGGCACTAGGGCTCGGATAGCCTTGCAACAGGCTCGTGCCGAACTTGGTGAAACCGTACGAGACATAGTCGCCTTACAGGCGAGCCTGGAAACCATGCAACAACGTATTGTGGCAAGGCAAGCGGCATTGAATAGGGTGCGTCATGACCTGCAGCGTTTTCAAGCTGCCTCCAAGCAAGGCGCTGTGTCAGCACAACAGGTCCAGAATGCCCGTGATCAGATGTTACAAATGAGTGCTGAAATTGCCGCCATCCGTGCTGAGAAAAAAGGCATAGAAGCACGCTTGTTAAGTGAGCAGGTGGAAAATCATCCGGCTGTCGAAAAGGCCAAAAGTCGATTGCAGAATGCCTATCTTGAATATCAACGACGTCAGATTGTGGCACCGGCAACCGGTTTTGTTGCCAAGCGTCGTGCCCAAATTGGCGATCAGGTTAAAATAGGAACTCCTCTGTTGGTGATCGTACCATTACAGGATCTTTGGGTGGAGGCCAACCTTTTAGAAACAAAAATCGCTCGCATCAGGCCCGGACAGGCTGTCGAGATCAGGGTTGATGCTTATGGTGACGAATTGATATACCATGGCGTGGTTGAGGGAATTAATCCGGGAACCGGGAGCTCTTTTGCCTTGTTGCCGACCGATAACGCTAGTGGTAATTTTATCCATATTACCGAACGGGTGCCTGTGCGCATCGGGCTTGACCGTGAAGAACTACGGCAACATCCATTGCAACCTGGATTGTCAACCTTGACCCGGATTAACATTACCGAAAAGAAACAAACTAGGTTGCATTCTCGGATTAACATAGATACTGATGTTTATCGTACCGATGTGTACGACCGGGAACTGGATGGTGTGGAACTGTTAATTAGTGAAATAATCGCTGCCAATAAAATTTGATTCCCATCCCAACTAAAAAATATCTGTGTTCCTATTTGGGCTTTAATTTGTTAATTTATAAATACAACAATTGAGTATCAATAGCGTTTTTATCTGGAGAGCAACAGCATGCGTATTTTGATTATTTTTTTAGTTTTTAATCTTTTAAGTCCGTTCGCCATGGCAGAAAGGAAAGCAATGTTGGTGCTGGATGCTTCCGGCAGTATGATGGGGCAAATTAATGGTAAAGCCAAGATCACCATTGCCCGAGAGGTGGTCGATGATATGTTGAAAAGCTGGAATCCGGATAATCAAATCGGTCTGGTGAGTTATGGGCATCGTAAAAAAGGCGACTGTTCAGATATTGAAACGTTAATTCCAGTGGGTAAGTTGGATGTTAATGCTTTTAACAACGTTGTTAACAGTTTGACCCCTAAAGGCAAAACTCCGCTGTCAGCAGCGGTACGTGTAGCAGCTGAAAAGCTTCGACATGTTGAAGATGCTGCAACGGTAATTTTAATTAGTGATGGAGAAGAAACCTGTAATGCTGATCCGTGTGCTGTTGCATCAGAGCTGGAACAAACAGGCGTAGATTTCACTGTACATGTCATTGGTTTTGATATTACCGAGAAGAAAGCGGTTTCACAACTGCAGTGTTTAGCTAAAAATACCGGAGGTGAGTATTTTCCTGCCGGAGATGCTTCGGCTTTAAAAGAGGCACTAAAAACGGCGGTTAAAAAAGTTGAAACTAAACCGGAACCAAAGCCGGAACCAAAGGTAGACTCAAAAGCGCCGGTGGCATTAAGCCTAAATGCTGTTTTGGCCGAAGGCGGCAATTCGGTTGGTGGTAATGATTTTCGAGTTTATCGGGAAGAAAATGATGAATTCGGCAAACCTAAAAGGGTGCAGGTGGCTAGAGATTACTACAAGGGAGAGGTTAAGTTTATGCTGCCGCCAGGAAACTATATCGCAGTCAGTTATTTGGGTAATGCTGTAGCAGAATCACCCATTACGATAGAACCTGGAAAACCTCTAGCCAAGACCCTGATATATAATGCCGCGCGTGTCAAAATTAATGCCGTTTTTTCTGAAGGCCAAAAAAAGGTTGGAGGTAACGATATCAGAGTTTATCGTGAAGATGCTGACGAATTCGGCAAACCAAAAAGGGTGCAGGTGGCTAGAGATTACTATAAAGAAGAAGTTGTTTTTACTATACCCGAAGGTAAATATATTGCTGCTTCATATTTAGGCTCTGCATATGCAGAGGCGGGTCTGGTTGTTGAAGCCGGAAAAGGCCAGGAATTACAGCTTAATTATAAGGCTGCCCGTGTAAAATTGGATGCCGCATTGGCTACTGGAAGTCAGCCGGTGGGCGGGAACGATATTCGTATTTATAGGGAGGATAAGGATGAATTTGGCAAGCCTAAAAGGTTTCAGGTTGCGCGAGATTATTATAAGCAAGAAGTGATATTTACCCTGCCGGAAGGGCCTTATATTGCTGCTTCTTATCTGGGCTCGGCCTATACCGAAAAACCAATTGTGGTAAAGGCTGGACAATCAATGGCGGACACTTTGGTATACAGTGCGGGTCGTTTGAAAATGACCGCGGTACAGCAGGCCGAGGGTGAACACGTAGGGAATAATGATTTTCGAGTCTATCGTGAAGAAAAAGATGAATTTGGTAACTCAAAAAGGATACAGGTTGCCAGGGATTATTATAAAACCGAAGTTGTTTTTACCGTTCCAGCGGGTGATTATTTGTTAGAAGCAATTAATGGGAACGCAAAGGGAAATTCTAAAATTACCATCCAGCCCGGCCAGATGACTGAAACGGAACTTATATTAGAAAAAATTAATTAGACATATACAGTCATTTTAGTTAAAAAGTCTGGCTAGCATCATTGATCAATCCAGTTAGGGTAAAAATTATTCTTAACCGGATTGATCACAATTAAGGGTGTTTATTGCATTGCTGCAATAATTGCATCCCCCATACCTGTAGTTCCTGCAGTTGACTCAGGGTTTAGATCGGGTGTGACATGAATTCCTTCGTTTATGACGTGTTCCAATGCTGTTTGTATGCGTTCTGCTGCAGCATCTTCGTTTAGATGTTTAAGCATCATGATGCCGGCCATAATGACTGCAGTCGGGTTGGCCAGGTTTTTACCGGCAATATCCGGTGCACTACCGTGAACAGCTTCAAACAAAGCAGCGTCATCGCCTATATTAGCACCGGGAATCAACCCAAGGCCACCTACCAAACCGGCGGTCAAGTCAGATAAAATATCGCCAAACATATTGGTGCAGACAATCACATCAAACTGATGCGGGTTCATCACCATATGCATACAAGCGGCATCGATAATTTTTTCATCGAATTCAATGTCCGGGTATCTAGGTGCAATTTCCCGCGCAACATCCAAAAACAGGCCTTGGGTATATTTAAGGATATTGGCTTTATGGCAAACGGTGACCTTTTTACGGTTGTTTTCCTGAGCGTATTTAAAGGCATGTTCAATGATTCTTTCCGAACCTTTTCGGGTAACAATGGCCAGACTTTCCGCAATGTCTTTTTCTTTGGTCAGGTAATGCTCAAGACCAGCGTATAGGCCTTCTGTATTCTCCCGGACAATGACAATGTCAACATCTTCAAAACGCGTGGTCACTCCATTCCAGCTTTTGGCAGGGCGCACATTGGCATACAGATCATATTTTTGACGTAATTCTACATTAATACTTCTAAAGCCTTTACCCACAGCGGTGGTTAAAGGACCTTTAAATGCCAGGCGGGTACGTTCGATTGAGTTCAACGTGTCTTCCGGTAACGGGGTGCCGTGTTTTTCAAAAGCGCCCATACCGGCTTCAGCTTCAATCCAGTTAATTTTCGCGCCTGAAGCATCAATAATTTTAACTGCTTGTTCCATAATCGATGGGCCAATACCATCACCTTTAATTAATGTAACGTCGTGCATTTAAATCTCCAATATAAAATTGGCGCCTATAATACCAGATATGGGCATATTTATCTCAAAGTAAGCTGTTGTAAAAAGAAAGCTATAGTAAGGTGTTCGGAATGGGGCTGATTTAATAGGTTAAGCTTTATGAATGATGATTGTAAAAATACAAAACCTAAGATTCTAGCGGTTGATGATGAGGTTTTTAATCTTGAAATTTTGGAAGAAATTTTGGATGACCGGTTCGACTTGTTTTTGGTTACATCAGGTGAAGCATGTCTTGAATTTGTTTCTCGGTGCAGACCTGATATTATACTTTTGGATGTATATATGCCGGGAATAAATGGCTTTCAAACGTGTGAAAAATTGAAGCAAATTGATGAAAGCAATGATATCCCGGTTGTTTTTGTGACTGCACTGGGGCTTAACGATGAAATAGAAGAAGGTTACCGAGTTGGCGGGGTTGAATATATAGTCAAGCCTTTTGATACCAAAACTTTGTTGTCTACCATTGATGCCGTTTTGGGAAATCAATAATAGTAGAATATAATTTAAGTCTTATCTAATGTTCACTATGAAGTTGAAACAGAATTTTATCGGTATTTTTTTGCTGCCAGTTACAGAATCATTATATGCGGCGCCCCTCAACCGCACTTTTTCAGATGGATTTTGAGGATTTGATGAATGTTGAGGTTATTTCAATTGCTAAAAAGCCTCAATCTGTACTTTAACCAGCGGTTGCAATTCATGTCATTTCTCATCAGGTCATGCGAATAAATACTTTTGCAGTATGCGGCTTTGTTCCGCCATTATTTACCCCAGCCTTAGGTTGTATTTATGCAAATAAGGATTTAAAGCCGGAAAATGTATATTCAGCTGAAATTTGTTATCGGGCTATGTTCAGTTCAAAACTGTCAGTCGATATTGCTGGATTTTATAATCACTCTGATAGCCTCGATAGTCAGGAACAGAGCGGGGGTGTTGGAACATTCCCGGTTACTCATAATTTGATTATTAATTCAATTGATAATCAAATGACTGCAACAATCTATGGCCCCGAAATCAGTGCGAAATGGCAAGTGTTTAATTTTTGGCAATTGACAGTCAATTACAGTAGGCTAAAAATGGATGCTCAGCACCGTGCAAACAGTACAACTTCGATATCCAGAGTACAGAGAATTAAAAATGCTGAACCACTGCATCTAGCTTCAGTACGTTCCTCCTGGAAGTTGCCTTTTGATTTGGTTTTTAATAGCTCTGTTTATTATACTGATTCAATTTCCACTCATCATGTTCAAGGCAATACTCGTTTAGATCTGTGGCTAGCATGGATGCCTAATGATTATTTTGAACTGTCGGTGGTGGGACAAAACCTTTTGGATGGTCAAAATAAAGAATATAAGGCAAGTGATGTTTTCTATACTGAAGTGCCAATAAGTGTTTATGCCAAAATTAGCACTAGGGTTTAGATTTTATGAAATCACATCACAGGTTAAAAAAAACCAATACAGTTATGTTACTGCTTATAATAAGTTTAAGTTCAACTGGGTTAATGGCTGGATCGGCAACTGAAGCGGAATTAAAAACAGCTTACATGTTTAATTTCGCACGTTTTGTACAGTGGCCGAAAGAAAAAACTCAACCTCAAGTCTTCAAATTTTGTATTTATCCTAATAATCGATTTGGAGAACTGTTTTTTCAATTGGAGCAATTACAAATTCGTGAGAAAAAGATTCAGGTTAGTGTATTAAACTCAATACGTTCGATTCAGCAATGCCATGCGGTTTTTTTAGATTCGGTGCCAAAAAAAGATTTGTATACAGCCATGGCTATTGCTAAAAAATATCATGTGTTAACCATTAGCGATCAGAATAATTTTTCTGACAATGGCGGGATGATTCATATGTTTATTGAAAACGGTAAAATTCGTTTTAATATTAATTACGATAGTAGTAGCCATGCTGAATTGAAGATCAGTTCAAAATTAATTGGTCTGGCATCTAATGTTATTAGAACGACTTTATAGAATATGACGGATCAACAAAAATATTGGAGCTTGCAAAAGAAATTAACAGCTGTAATTTTTAGTGTTGTCATTGTAGTGTTATTTTTTTCCAGTATTTTATTTATTACAGCTAATTATTTCTTTTCAAATAGTAAGTTAAAAGAAGAAGCGCACAATATAACTCACTCAACAGCTCACCAGATCGAGACGGCGATCATATTTGATCAAGTGGAAAATGTGCTGGAAATTTTAGATGGGTTGCTTTTAAGGCCGCAAATTATCCAGGCAGAAGTTTATTTAGGGAACAAAACACTCTATGCCAGCAGTGGCAAAATGAAAAGCGATAAAACCTTCAAGGAACAAAAGCAGTGTTCATCAAGTAAGTTTTATTCACCTGTTTTTAATAGTTGTATAGTGATTAAGGACGGCAATAAAGAAATAGCCCACCTTCATTTGGTTTTTGCACGTACTGACTTGTTTGAACAGCAATACACACAAATATTCATTTTTCTTGTCTGTATTGTTATTTCAATAGTATTGAGTTTTATTTATGCTA
This sequence comes from Methylococcaceae bacterium, assembly GCA_050303415.1. Taxonomy (GTDB): domain Bacteria; phylum Pseudomonadota; class Gammaproteobacteria; order Methylococcales; family Methylomonadaceae; genus JBNLBS01. Next base: position 51,166 of record JBNLBS010000003.1, read on the forward strand.
CAAAAGTTAGTAGAGCACTTGCCAGTCCGTTAAATTCATTAGCTTCTTTAGCCAATAAAGTAGCCAATGAAAACAAATTCAATTTACGTGGCAAAGTGTTCGGTTCGGAAGAAATTCAAACGTTAACCCGGTCTTTTAATCATATGCTTGATGAGATTGAGACACGAGATAAAGCTTTACAGGGTTATACTCTGGATTTGGAAAAAGCGGTTGAGGAAAGAACGGATTCCTTAAATAGAGCACTAAATGAGGCTGAAAAGGCCAACGCCGCAAAATCGGAGTTTTTAGCCAATATGTCGCATGAATTGCGCACACCCTTACATGGGATTTTAAGCTTTGCCAGATTTGGATTGAAAAAGTACCAAACTGCCGAGCCTGAAAAACTGTTGCAATATTTTGATCGAATAAATTCCAGTGGCGAGCGGCTTTTATCATTGCTGAATGATTTGTTGGATTTATCCAAGTTGGAAGCTGGGCAAATGGTGTTAATTAAAAAACCGGTCGAACTGCGAAAAATTATGGAGAGTTGTGTAGCAGAACAAACTGCCTGGATTAATGAAAAAAAATTAAATCTGGTTTTGAATAATCCCATTCTGAATACTGAGGTGAATATAGATCCGGTGCGCATTAGTCAGGTAATGACCAATCTATTGTCTAATTCCATTAAGTTCTCTCTTGAAGGCAAGAGTATTTTTATTAATTTTTTTGGAGTCGATTATTTTGATCGACCGGGTATTCAGGTCTCAATAAAAGATGAAGGTGTCGGTATCCCGGACACTGAGCTGGACAGCGTGTTTGATAAGTTTATTCAAAGCAGCAAGACAAAAACCAATGCCGGGGGAACAGGATTGGGTTTGGCTATCTGTAAAGAAATTATTGAGCTGCATCAAGGTAAAATATGGGCTGAATCCAACACTGAGCAAGGTGTGACTTTTTCATTTATACTGCCAGTCAATGTCTCGTCGGCTTCACAACCCGATTAATATATCCGAATGGCGGCTGTAATTTTGTCTGTTCCTGTTCAAAAATAACCTACAGTTGTGTTTTGTCAAAAGGCCTCTGCGTTTTATCCGTAAATTATGGGATAATTGAGCTGTTTTTAATTAATCCACTTTATTTGTCATGACCTTTCCTACCATTGAGTCTTATGTTGGTAACACCCCTTTGGTTCGTTTACAACGATTACCCGGGGATAGCAGTAACACTATTTTAGTTAAACTAGAAGGTAATAACCCGGCCGGTTCCGTTAAAGACAGACCCGCGATTAGCATGATCAGGCATGCTGAGGCTCGCGGGGAGATTAAGCCGGGTGACCGCTTGATCGAAGCAACCAGTGGCAATACCGGCATTGCTTTGGCCATGGCGGCGGCTATTAAAGGCTATAAAATGACCTTGATCATGCCGGACAATATGAGTGAAGAGCGCAGGGCATCAATGAAAGCCTATGGGGCTGAAATTATCTCTACTCCGGCTGAAGGCAGTATGGAAGCGGCGATTGATCTGGCAAGGAGGATGGAAGCGGAAGGTAAGGGTAAAATCCTGGATCAGTTTTCCAATCCGGATAATCCCAGAGCTCACTACGAAGGGACAGGGCCGGAAATCTGGCGAGATACGCAAGGTAAAATAACGCATTTTGTTAGCGCCATGGGAACCACTGGAACCATTATGGGGACGTCACGTTTTTTAAAGGAACAAAACCCGTCGATACAAATTATAGGTGTACAACCTCAGGATAAAGCTAAAATTCCTGGTATTCGTCGTTGGCCGCAGGAATATTTGCCAAAAATATATGACGCAACTCGGGTTGATCAAATTATTGATGTTGATCAGATTAGTGCCGAGCAAACCACGCGTGCATTAGCAGCGCAGGAAGGCATTTTTTCCGGTATTTCGTCGGGTGGTGCTGTTTCAGCCGCATTAACATTATCCCAGCAAGTTGAGAATGCCGTGATCGTTGCCATAATATGTGACCGGGGTGACCGGTATTTATCAACTGGTGTGTTTCCGGGTTAATAATTGTTTACAGCTCAAGCTTTTAGACTTTTATTGTTGATGGCAATTTTTGTTATGTTGCCTAAAGCCTGGGCTTTAGATACTGTTTTACTGAAAGTTGATGAACTTACGGAAAAAACCTGGAAAATAAAAGGTATTGAGCTGGCGCTATCAAATATAGACCCGGGTTTGCCGGAATTAACCCTGAGGCTTGATCAGGTCCTTTTGCCAAAACCGTTTCAACAGGTTCAATTGGTAAATATACGCTGTCGTCAATTCTCCTGGCAAACCAGTCAGCTATCTTGTCAGCAAGGGAGTGCTAGGGTAAAGCTTGCCCAACGCATATCTGATGAATTTACTGTCTCTTTTCAAATTACACAGCATAAAAAGTTGCAAATTCAGCTTGCCGGGCAAGGCATACCCACGCATTTACTGCAACAGATATTACCCCAGTCTATGGCGTTTAGTCAGGGAAAAATTGATCTCAATTTGCTGGCAAGGGGTAATCAGGAGGCGTTTAAAACTATTGATTTGGACATTCAGGTACACAATTTAACCGGGCAAAGTCAGAGCGGATCATTAGCCAGCGATAAATTGAACCTTAATCTGAATGTATCGGCGCTAAATAAACAGGGTAAATGGCATTGGCAAACAAAACTGAAGACCAGACAAGGTGCGCTTTATATAGATCCGGTTTATCTTGATGTGCAGGATAAAAAACTTGAATTTTATGCGCGCGGGAATTTTGATGGTGAGCAGGCTTATCTTACACAACTTGATTTTGTCCATGCTGATATTGCCCTGCTTCACTTAAATGGAGAAGCCCAATTGTTTCCGCAACAGGCGGTAACAAAGTTATTGGGCAAACTTGAAATCAACCATTTGGAACAGACTGCAGGCGTTTATTTAATGCCTTTTCTTGAGACAACCTCTTTTGAGGGATTCTCTCTTACCGGTCAAATGGATGCCGATTTTGTTGTTAGGGATACACGATTAACCAAGGTCAATGTTAAGTTAAATAAGCTTTCGATTTCAGATCAGCAAAATCGTATTAAATTGTCCGGTGCTCAAGGTGATCTTGTGTGGGCAGATAATGAGGCATTTAAGCAAACTTCGCATCTTGGCTGGCACGAATTGGTTGTTAAAGGTTTACCTTTAGACCAAGGTGGTTTGGATTTTTTTATCAAACAAAAACAATTGGAAGTTAAGCATTCGACGATACCGCTTTTGGGAGGGGAGCTTCTGATAAAACACTTTTATTTTCAAGGCCGACAGCAGGATGATCCGGATGTAGAATTTGAAGGCGAAATAAAACAGTTATCTTTGCAAAGATTAACTGACGCTTTTGGATGGGAGCCAATGGTGGGTGATATCAGTGGTGAAATTCCAGGTGTGGTTTTTAAGGATAAAAAGCTGACGGTCGCAGGTGAAATTAAGATAAAGCTTTTTGATGGCGAAGTGAGGATTAATAATCTGGCTTCCTCCGGTTTATTTACCGATTTTGCGCAATTTTATAGTGATATAGAAATTGATAAGCTGGATTTGGATTTGCTGACGCGAAAATTTTCCTTCGGCAGTATCGAAGGCCGTCTCTCCGGTTTTATCAGAGGATTGTATATGGAAAACTGGAAGCCGGTTGGTTTTCATGCCTGGCTGGGCTCATCCGAAGATGACGATGGTAATCATAAAATAAGTCAAAAAGCAGTGGAAAATATTGCTTCCATCGGTGGAGGCGGCGCGGCAGATATTATTTCAAAAGGTTTTTTACGCTTTTTTGACAGCTTTGATTATGAGCAATTGGGTATGGGATGCTATTTGCATAATGGTGTTTGTCAACTGATGGGGGTGTCGGCTGTGGAACAGGGATATTACATTGTTAAAGGTGGAGGTCTGCCACGGATTGATGTGATCGGATATAATCCACGTGTTGATTGGCCGGTATTAATTAGCCGTTTGTCCCGAGTCATGGGATCAAATGACATGGTCGTAGAGTAAATCGAGGAGAGTCAAATGAAAAAAGTATCAGTTTTAACGGCACTATTTTTAGTGTCTTGCGTCACAATTAATATTAATTTTCCTGCAGCTGCGGCGGAGCAGGCGGCAGATAAAGTCATTAAGGAAATTCAGCAATCCGATAACGTTGAGCCGCAAGTAAAAGTTCAGGATTGGCAGCAAACCGTTTTTATCTGGATTGATTCGGCTTTGAGTTTTATGGTTCCCGAAGCGCAAGCCGCAGGTGCAGACTTGGCTATTGATAGTGCGGAAATAAGACGGTTAAAAGCACAGATGCACAAGCATTTTCTCGCTTTAACTCCTTTTTATAATCAAGGCTATGTTGGTATCAGATCGGACGGTATGTTGACGGTCAGGAACGCAGCTAATGTGCCGTTGAAAGATAGAAATAAAGTAAAAAAATTGGTAGCGGCAGAAAATAATGCCAGGAATCAGCTTTATCAAGCAATTGCCAATGCTAATGGGCAGCCGGGCTGGTTTGCTCAAATTAAATCAACTTTTGCCCAGCGCTGGCTCTCAAATGCGCAGGCCGGTTGGTGGTATCAGTCTAAAAATGAGGGTTGGAAACAAAAGTAAATATGGCACGTAGATCCAGAAAAAAGAAATTACCGGACACACCGGTAAAGGTTACGATTGAGTCTTTGGCTCATGATGGGCGCGGGATAGCTCATGTTGATGGCAAGGTGGTTTTTATTGACGAGGCTCTACCGGGTGAGGAACTGGAGTTTATCTATACCGATAGTCGCCGCGATTATGCCGAAGGTAAGGTGGATACTTTGTTATCCGCTGCCGCTGACCGTGTTGATCCGCAATGCGCGCATTTTGGAGTCTGTGGAGGCTGCAGTTTTCAGCATGTGGCAGATGAAGCGCAAATTAAAATCAAGGAGGGCCTGCTGCAGGATCAGTTTCGCCGAATTGGCAAGGTTGAAATACCGGAGATATGGGAGGCATTGACCGGGCCTCACTGGGGCTATAGAACCAAGGCGCGAATGGGGGTTAAATATGTGGCAAAAAAAGGCCGTGTACTAGTCGGTTTTAGAGAGCGACGCAACCCGTTTCTGGCCGAGATTGAAAGCTGTAAGGTGATGCATCCGATTGTTGGTACACGGTTAATGGATTTGTCTGAGATGATCGGCGGATTAAGCATCCGAGCTAAAATTCCGCAAATTGAAGTTGCGGTTGGCGAAAATGGCTGTGTCCTGGCTTTTAGAACCCTGGAGCCCGCAACGGATGAAGATAAGGAAAGAATGCGCCGTTTCGGCCGGGAGCATAATATAAGCATTTGTTTGCAGCCTAAAGGCCCGGATACCATTGTGCCGATTGACGGTGAGCCGGAGTTGGTGCCTAATTACCGCTTACCTGACCTGGACGTAGTATTTAATTTTAAACCCGCGATGTTTACCCAGGTTAATTACGAGATTAATCGAAAAATGATCAACAGGGTAATTGATACCTTGGATTTAAATGAAAATGATATTGTTCTGGATCTGTTTTGTGGCTTAGGTAACTTTACTTTACCTTTAGCTCGTAGGGCTGGCAAAGTAATCGGGGTAGAAGGTGATCTTCCCTTGGTTAATCATGCCAAGACCAACGCAAAATTAAACGGCATGGAAAATGTGGAATTTTATGCGGCTGATTTAACTAAAGATATTTCGGACCAGGTCTGGTGCAAGGAAAAGTTTAATAAAGTCATGCTTGATCCATCACGAGCCGGCGCATCGGAAGTGTTGCATCATTTAAAAAAATGGCAGCCGGATAAGGTGGTCTATGTTTCCTGTAATCCGTCCACTTTAGCTAGGGATGCCGGTATTTTGGTCAATGAACTGGGTTATAAATTAATTAAAGCCGGTGTGATGGATATGTTTCCGCAAACAGGACATGTTGAATCCATTGCTTTGTTCGAAAAATAAGCCGCTGGATTATGGTTGATATTAGAGATATTGAATTGGATATTTCTATTACCCGGCAGCAACTCAGTGTGTTGAAGGCCGGACAGATTGTTCAGCAATATCCTGTTTCAACGGCAAAAAATGGTGCGGGTCAGGAAATGGGCAGTGAATGTACGCCACTTGGCAGGCACCGGGTTCGAGTCAAAATAGGCGCGGGTCAACCCTTATTTTCGGTTTTTGTCGGGCGCAGGCCAACAGGTGAAATTTACACGCCTGAATTAGGGCTTAAGCATCCAGACAGAGACTGGATCTTAACCCGAATACTCTGGTTGGGAGGGCTGGAAGCCGGTAAAAACCGCTATGGTAAAGTGGACTCGAGCTGGCGATTTATTTATATTCACGGTTGTCCTGATGAGCTGATGCAGGGCAGGCCGGAATCTCATGGCTGTATTCGTATGCATAATCAGGACGTACTGGAATTATTTAATCGGATCAATGTTGGTTGTAAAGTAAATATTCATGAGTAAACGCATTGTTTTAGGTGTCGAATATGACGGTACCGCCTTCTATGGTTGGCAATGGCAAACCGGCCGTCGTACGGTGCAACAGGAACTTGAAACGGCATTGAGTAAAATTGCAAACCAACCGATAACAGTGACGTGTGCCGGTCGTACCGATTCCGGTGTACATGCATTGGAGCAGGTGGTGCACTTTGATACCGACGTGGAACGCGATCACCATGCCTGGTTAATGGGTGGAAACAGCAACCTGCCTGATGATGTTCGGATTATATGGGTTAAAGATGCTGTGGAAGATTTTCATGCTCGATATAGCGCTATTGCACGGTTTTATCGTTATATTATCTTAAATCGTCCGATGAAATCAGCACTGCTGCGTTCCCAAGTCACTTGGTGCTATAACCCTCTGGATGAGGAGAAAATGCATCTGGCTGCGCAAACATTAATTGGTGATCATGATTTTTCCTCATTCAGGGCGCAAGGCTGCCAGTCTAAAAGCCCCCGTCGAATGATGCATTTTATCGATGTCTATCGGCAACAGGATCAAGTCATTATGGATATATCCGCCAATGCATTTGTGCATCATATGGTGCGCAATATTGCCGGCGCGTTAATTGAAGTAGGCATGGGGAAAAGGCCGGTTGACTGGACTGAACACCTGTTACAGGTAAAAGATCGTGAACAAAGCGGTGCAACCGCACCGCCTTATGGACTGTACTTGGGGGCGGTTTTTTATCCGGAAAAATATGGCATCAGTAAACATCCTGTGTTCAACAAACTACCGGCCGATGCAAAACGGTTTGATTAGTTTAAGATGCGAAAAAAAGCTTAAAAATTTCGTCAAACTGGGCTTCGACATTTGCAATAATCATAGTCATATCCTGTTCTGAAATACCCAGGCTGTTGTTGATTAAATCAGCTTTATTATTAGATTTACTGTAAACATTTGCTAATCGGACTAATGCCGCAATCTCACAATAATCGCCGGTGTCCTCGGGCAGGTTATGCAAGCGAATGCTTTCAATAATTATTTCAGGGAGATTCCATAAACGGCATAATTCTGCGCCGGTTTCAAAATGGTTGAAACCGATAATGCTTTCTTCAGCACTGACTTCATCATGCAAATCGAATTGTTGTCGTGCTTGTAATTCGAGTTCAACTTCTCTGGCTAAAACAGGTATACGTCTAAAGAAAACCAATTGTCCGATATCATGAAATAAACCGCAAAGAAAAATTGATTCGCTATATTCCTTGCCCAAAAATAAATCCAATTCTTTTGCAATAAGGGCGCAATGCAAACTTCTAGCCCAAAAATCATTCATGGAAAGCTTAGCGCCCGGCATAGCGGAAAATTTTTCTATAATTACTGTGCTAAGAATTAGGTTTTGTAATTCTGTAATGCCGATGATCGAAGATGCCCTGGATATAGATGAAATATTGGCCGGAAACCCATAAAATGCACTATTGACTATTTTCAGTAACTTAATTGATAAGGCGGCATCTTTTTCAATTATATAGGCGGCATCGGCAATTGATTTATTAGAATCATCAACGGCTTTTTTAAATTCATAAAAAATATTTGGCGGTGATGCCAGTTGAAGATCTCCTGTTAAGAGATCAGAAATGGTGAGATCTTTCTGTGAAGTAGCTAACATAAATATTTATACTTTAACTTTCCTGAAAAGTGCCTATACTTTTGTATAGGTTCCATCAATGCCCTTTGTGTAATTTATACGACACGTTTAAAAATTTAGGTGCTTTAAAAAAACTATAGCACAGAAAAGTGTGATAAATATCTCACTTTAAAATTTTTACAAAAAAAACCAAATAATAAATCGAGAAGTATCGATTTAAGTAAAAATTGTTTTTTTCGCCAATAATATGGACCTTTAAAAAGGCAAAAAAGATGTTTTCCGGTCAATATTATGAATTCTGATTCGTTAAAAGATAAATTAATCATAGTTGCCGAACATGAAGAAGATTCGGCCAATAACTTAACTAAAGTACTTGCTGAAAACGGATTTAGGAATGTATGTACAGCCGATTGTGGTAACAAAATCTATGAAGTTTTAAGACCCTATTATAATCGTGCAGAACATGTCGGAGTAGTGATCATCAATGCTAATCTGCCACAATGTCAATTACAACAAATGTGTCAAAGTCTTTCCGGCGTTTCTGAAGGCTTAATTATACCGTTTGTTATTTTGCATGACGGCAATAGTGAGACAGAATTTCTCAGTGAAGCGAATAGTTTTGATTTATCCAAAAATTCTCTGATACATGTCATACGGCAGCCGGTTGATTTCAAAGAGCTGTTGTTGGTTATAAATTTTCAACTGTGCATGAAACAAGAATATTTTCTCAGGCACAAACAGGAAGAACGCCTGATTAATGAACTGGCGGAAAGAAAGGTCATTGATGCCAAGTTAAAATATTTGGTTGCGCACGACGAATTGACCGGTTTGTTAAACCGTAATAATTTTGAACGTCAGCTAAGATTGATTTTAAACCGTAGTCTTAAATTAGCCCAGGATGGCGCTTTATTATTTATTGATATTGATCGATTCAGTGTCATTAATGAACTGGAGGGGTTTGAAGAAGGCGACCGACTATTGGTTGACCTGGTGATTTTAATAAAAAAAATTATTGTCAGGAATTTTTTATTTGCCCGTATCGGCTCTGATGAGTTTTGTTTATATTTGGAGAATAAAAATGAAGAGCAAGCGATTATTTATGCCGAGAAAATAAAAAAATCGGTAGAAGAGTTTAGGTTTTTTATCGGTGATACCTGTTACAGTTCTTCCGTTTCAATCGGTATATCAACACTTAATACCACAATATCTGTTTATCATCCCAGTGAATTGATTTTACGTGCCAGGCAGGCTTGTAATAACGCAAAAGAAAATGGTCGAAACCTGGTCTGGGTTTTTAATGATAAGGATACCAGCGTCATTGAGAGACGACGGGATATTTATTGGGTACCGGTCATTAAAAAAGCCTTGCTGGAAAACGAACTTTTTCTTGTCTTTCAGCCGGTGGTAGAACTGGGGACTGGTGATGTTTCCCATTATGAAGTTTTAATTCGAATGAAAGGCGAGGACGGCGCCATCATTACGCCAGGTCAGTTTATTCCGGCCGCTGAACGAATGGGGCTTATTCATAGTATTGATTTATGGGTAGTGGAAACGGCGATAGATTTTCTTGCCAATTTGCCCACCAGCAAATCTCATATTTCATTAGCAATAAATTTATCGAGTGTGGCTTTTCAGGATGAAGCCTTATTGCCCACAATTAAAGATAAATTGGAGCTTTGTTGGATTGACCCCAGCCGATTGACTTTTGAAATTACTGAAACTGCAGCTGTTGACAGTTTTGAAAAAACCCGGGTTATGATTGATAAAATCAGAGGGCTGGGTTGTAAGTTTGCGTTAGACGATTTTGGTGCCGGCTTTTGTTCATTTAATTACTTAAAAAGTTTTCCGGTTGATTATGTCAAAATCGACGGTCAATTTATTCAGAATCTAATTGAGGATGAAACTGATCAGGTGCTGGTCAAATCAATGGCTCAAATTGCAACCAAACTTGGTAAAAAAACAATTGCGGAATTTGTCGAAAATCCCCAAACCATAATAAAATTAAAAGAAATTGGCGTTAATCTGGGGCAAGGATATATATTCGGTAAGCCAGAGAAAGATCTATTAGAAAGTAATTCAATATCTCTTAGAGATCTGGCAATTCTGCATAGAGAAAACAATATCAAAAATAACCTGCTTAGTATCAGTATCGATTGAATTTAACAGGTTCAATTATAAGGTATAGGCGTACCGGTAACTAATACCTACTTGCTTATTCACGCAACCAGCGTTTCATTTTGGGAAAAGCTGGTTTGTCCTTTTCGTTTACTTCATCTTCGCGCCAGGCTAAATCCATCCATTGCAGTAATGGAAGCCCTGGACTGCAGTGTTGAGAAAATGTTTCTATAAGCCATTGTGACTCGCCTTTATAACCATGCTGGTGAAAAACCACCTCGGGCTTCAAGCTTAAATGTTTCAATGCTGCCCAGGACCATGCTAAAGCCGCTATTTCATCGCCTGGATTTTTACTGACATCATTAAATAGCTGTTTTCGTTTACTGGCTGAAACAACAGCCAGATGCCCGGCTTCGTGCAGTAAATCACCAGGGTATTTAAGTTTTTCTTCATCGACAATCAAACCGCCTGCTGACACTAAAATTCCGGGGAGAAAGCAATCATCAGGCGTTGGGCCGTGCTGAACATCCAGGCCTATTTCAATTAGAAAACTACATATTTGTTGAACTAACTGATTTTTAAACATCGTACAAAAAATTGTTTGATCGTAAGACAATTTTATAGCTGTTTCTGTGACTAAATACTACCTATACTTTTAATTTTTTACCTATTCATATTGCTTTCCACACCTTTCAGCTAAGTCTTTAATCGCCTGATTTTTTTTAATTTTCGTCAAATGAATTTAGTTTCTTTTTTGCCTCAAACTGAATTTACTTTAGCCAGTATAAAGGATATCGATAAAGTTTTTGATGGCGGGTAATGGTGAGTAGATCTAACACGCTGAGCAGCACTTGAGGTCATTGTAGTTTATCAGTTTGAATGCCGTAGCAAAAATATTTTTTCATACGCGCATTACGTAGGTAGACACGTTAAATTTAATCAAGCAGTAAATGGGCAATATAGCCAATTAAGTTAATATAGATACACAGGTTGTTACACAGATTTGTATAAGGCTAAAATTTAATAGATAAAAACTTTAACATGCGTTCAGTATACAAAAGAAAAAGACTGCTAAAATACTTCTGTGTTTCGTAAGGTGTTTGAATAGTATGCTTTGCTGGAAGCGTATTAAGAGAAAACTATCCCGGAAAATATAAAAAGGATGGATATGGAAACGGTTAATGCCAGCCAATTGGATTGCAGTTTGATCGATTTTGATGTATTTGAATCTATATCAGGCTGCAGACCGCTTATGCAACCCAAGAAAAGCCAATTTCAGTGCGTCTTTCTTCTCTATGACTTGCCGGCTTACTGCAACAATTGCAGCGTTGCTGCCTGCGACTGAGGCAACAAACAGCGTGTGGTAAAGTTTGCTATTATATACTCTAATGTGGCTTTCGCTGGCGTGTAGGACTGGGTCAAGAGGGGGTGTTGTTTATCATATCGGAGTAAGTGGTCAGGTTTTTCTAGAAAACCATTCAATGAAAATGCTTAGTATAAAAAAAGGCCGTGTCAAAGACACGGCCTTTAGATTGTTTTGTTAGTTAATGAGGGAGAAACTAACAGGAAAAAACAATCTTTATTTATTCTTACAAAATCAAAGTTTTAGTATTGTGATAAATAGCCCAAAAACTAAATATTGTTAGCAAGGTTTTCAGCATAGCCGATATAACTGCCGGGTGTCATTTCCAGTAGGTCTTTTTTGGCAGCTTCTGGTATTTCCAAGTTATTGATGAATTCGTGCATTTGCTCAGGGGTGATGCGTTGGCCACGAGTCAGATCTTTTAACTTTTCATACGGTTTTTCTATGCCGTACCGACGCATTACTGTCTGAATCGGTTCAGCCAGAACTTCCCAGTTGCTATCCAGGTCACTATTCATGGCATCCGCATTCAATTCAAGTTTGGATATGCCTTTTAAGGTAGCCTGTATGGCAATGCTGGTATGCGCAATACCGACACCTATGTTTCTGAGTACGGTGGAGTCGGTCAAGTCACGTTGCCAGCGTGAAACGGGCAGTTTCTCGGCTAAAAACGAAAACAGCGCGTTGGCAATGCCAAGATTACCTTCTGAATTTTCAAAATCAATCGGGTTGACTTTGTGTGGCATCGTTGATGAGCCGACTTCACCGGCAACGGTTTTTTGTTTGAAATAGCCTAGCGAGATATAGCCCCAGACATCGCGGTCAAAGTCCAGCAAAATGGTATTGAAACGAGATAGGGCGTGGAAAAATTCGGCAATGTAATCGTGTGGCTCTATCTGGATGGTATAGGGATTCCAGCTTAAACCCAATGATTCAACAAAGTTTTGCGCAAACTCTGCCCAGTCGACATCAGGGTAGGCGACACTGTGGGCATTGTAGTTACCCACGGCACCGTTAATTTTACCCAATAATGAAACTGATTCCAGCTGATCCAGTTGACGTTGCATACGCGCAGCAACATTGGCCATTTCCTTTCCTGCCGTAGTCGGGCTGGCAGATTGGCCGTGGGTACGTGACAGCATAGGTTGAGCAGCAGTTTGTTTGGCTAATGTTTTGATTGCATTTAAGCAGCTGGTGATTTGTTTTACGATTTCACTGCGTCCTTCTTTTAACATCAGGGCGTAAGAAAGATTGTTGATATCTTCAGAGGTGCAGGCGAAATGAATGAATTCATTAATGCTGTTTAATTCTTCTGAGTCGGCGATTTTTTCTTTTAAGAAATATTCAACAGCTTTGACATCATGGTTAGTGGTTTTTTCGATGTCTTTAACGCGTTGAGCGTCGGCTTCGGAAAAATTATCGACAATAGCATTCAAGAGTTCATCTGCTGCAGTACTTAGAGCCGGTACTTCTTCAATTTGTGGATGCTTGGCTAAAGCCTGCAGCCAGCGAACTTCTACTTGTACACGAAAGCGGATCAATCCGTATTCGCTGAAAATAGGGCGCAGTTCTTCGACTTTACTGGCATAGCGTCCATCAATTGGGGATATGGCGGTAAGAGCAAAATTGGTCATGTGTTTTTCCGAGCTGTTGAGTTGTAGTTAAAAATAGTTATCTGATAAATGGCTTAAGTGTTTGACTTGTTTTCAATAATACCACCGCCCAAGCATATTTCTCCATCATAAAAGACGACAGATTGGCCGGGAGTTATTGCCCTTTGCGGTTGCTCAAAGACTGCTCTGCAGCGGCCTTCTTCAAGGGGGTGAAGTACACAGACTTGATCGGCTTGTCTATAACGGGTTTTGGCAAAACAATGGAGCGTTTGAGTTAACGGTTTATTATTGCACCAGTCCAATTGAGTTGCTTCCAGCGTATTATGTAACATTAGCGGGTGGTCATGACCTTGGCCGACAATAAGGATATTGTTATCCAGGTCTTTATCCAGTACGTACCAAGGCTCATCCGGTGCATTTTTAACGCCGCCGATACCAAGTCCCTGACGCTGTCCCAGAGTGTAGTACATAAGGCCTTGGTGTTGTGCTATATATTGGCCTTCCGGTGTACGCATCTCTCCCGGTTGGGTGGGTAAGTAACGTTGCAGAAATTCAGTAAATTTACGTTCACCAATAAAACATATTCCAGTACTGTCTTTCTTTTTATAGGTATTAAACCCTGCCTTTTTTGCCATTTCTCGTATTTCCGGCTTATGCAAATGGCCAATTGGGAACAGAGTCCGTGAAAGTTGTTTTTGGCCTAAGGTATAAAGAAAATAGCTCTGTTCTTTGTTCGGATCTAAACCTTTTAATAAAAAATATTCGCCATTATCTTCTTTGACTCGGGCATAGTGACCTGTGGCAATGTATTCGGCACCCAAATCTTCTATCGCGTAGTTTAAGAAGGCTTTAAATTTTATGTGCTTGTTACATAAAATATCAGGGTTGGGCGTGCGGCCGGCTTTGAATTCAGATAAAAAAACTTCGAACACTTCGTCCCAATATTCGGCGGCAAAGTTAACGGTTTTCAGTTCTATACCCAGGGTATCGCATACTTGCTGGGCATCGGCCAGGTCTTCCATGGCAGTGCATTGTTCGGTGCCGTCATCCTCTTCCCAGTTTTTCATAAATAAACCGGTGACGTTATGGCCTTGCTCCAGCAAGGTGAGAGCTGTTACGGAAGAATCAACGCCGCCGGACATGCCGACGATAATATTTTTAGTCATGATCCAGATCGAGAAAGGTGTTTAATAGTGATAATGAGTGACGTTTTCCAGCCAGATATTCGTCAATGCAAATGAGAACTAAAGGACTGCGTAATTGTTTTCCTTTAGCCTCAATTTCAGCACGGCTGAGCCAATGGGTTTTAATAATCTCTGTGTCAAGCGCTTGGTTCGGATTGTATGAATGGCAGAAACCTGAAAAACAGACTCTTAAAAAGCTATCCGATTCAGGATTTTTCCGCCATAATTGAATGCCGATAATATACTCGGGTTCAAATTGCCAGCCCGTTTCTTCATCAACTTCGCGTTTTACAGCAGCAATTAAACTTTCATTATTTTCCAGGTGACCCGCCGGTTGGTTAAAGGCAATACCATTGTTGGTATGCTCCTCAACCATAAGAAATCGATTGTTTTGCTCAATGATGGCAGCGACAGTAACATGCGGCTTCCAGGTCATATATTATAGATGGGCTGTAAAATTGTCATATTTTACTTGATTTATTAAGCTTATGTTTGTATAGATTTAAATTATTTTTAATTTAGCCTGAATAGATACTTGATCAGGACCAAATTAAGATGCGTGATGATGAAATTACTGTTCAGTAATTGTTTATATTTTATTTTCAATACTAGGGAACTGGACAGACAAGCCTTGTCTATAATTTGGATGTAATGCATTTTTCTCGGTTTAATTGCCTTTTTTGCAGTTAACTCTTGAAATCGTTCGTTGGTAGCACTATGTTAAACTCATTGACGTTTGAAAAAATTGGGTAAAAGAAGATGTCTGAATTTAATCCTTCAAAAGATCATGATGGAGGATTGGCTGTACAGGAAGCCAAGCCAAAACTTAAAAGACCACCGTTGTATAAAGTAGTATTGCTTAATGACGATTTTACGCCGATGGATTTCGTTATTGAGGTGTTAATGGATTTTTTCAATATGTCAGAAGACAAGGCAACCCAAGTTATGTTACAAGTCCATACTCAAGGTATTGGCGTATGTGGTACTTATTCTAAGGATGTAGCTGAAACAAAAGTCAGTATTGTTAATGACTATTCCAGAGAGAATCAGCATCCGCTGAAATGTTCAATGGAAGAAGTATAGGTTATTGTTATGTTAAGCAAAGAACTTGAAGTTACATTAAATCAGGCATTTCAAAATGCCCATGATCAGCGCCACGAATTTATTACCGTAGAGCATTTGCTGTTAGCGTTGCTGGACAATGAAACGGTGAAGCCGATTTTGGCGGCTTGTGCCTGTAATGTAATGGAGTTGCGTGGTGAACTGGTGCAGTTTATTGATGAAACCATTACGCTGATTCCAGAATCTGTGGAGCGCGATACGCAACCGACTCTAGGTTTTCAGCGGGTGTTACAGCGCGCGGTTTTTCATGTGCAGGCTTCCGATAAAAAAGAAGTTACCGGAGAGAATTTGTTTGTTGCATTATTTAGCGAACAGGAATCTCATGCGGTTTATTTATTGAATAAGCAAGATGTGACTCGTTTGGATGTGGTTAATTATGTAGCTCATGGCGTGCCTAAAATTGATCATACTGAGGATAATACCCATGCTCCGATTGAGGAAGGATCAGAAGGGGAATCTTCTTCCAGTCCGCTGGAGCAATATGCGACTAATTTAAATGAACAGGCGCTCGAAGGAAAAATCGATCCACTGATTGGGCGTGATCTGGAAGTTGAAAGAACCATACAAGTATTATGTCGACGCAGAAAAAATAATCCTTTACTGGTTGGTGAGGCTGGTGTCGGTAAAACGGCTATTGCAGAAGGGCTGGCCAAGCGAATTGTGGAAGAAGATGTACCAGAAGTATTAGCAAATGCCACTATTTACTCTCTAGATCTTGGGGCCTTGGTGGCGGGAACCAAATATCGTGGTGACTTCGAGAAACGCTTGAAAGCTTTAATTAAGCAGCTGAAAAAAGAACCCGAATCGATTTTATTTATTGATGAAATTCATACGATTATCGGCGCCGGCTCTGCCTCCGGTGGAGTCATGGATGCATCCAACCTGATTAAGCCGGTATTGGCTTCAGGGCAATTGCGTTGTATAGGCTCTACGACTTATCAGGAATATCGTGGTATTTTTGAAAAAGATCATGCTTTGGCGCGACGATTTCAAAAGGTGGATGTGGTCGAGCCCTCGGTTGAAGATACAGTGCTCATTCTGAAAGGCTTGAAAACACGCTTTGAAGAACATCATGAAGTTAAATACTCACCTGATGCACTTCGTCTGGCCGCAGAGTTGTCAGAGCGTTATATTAATGATAGGCATTTGCCTGATAAGGCAATTGATGTGATTGATGAGGCGGGTGCTAAACAACGCTTACTAAAAGAAGCAGATCGCAAGTCGGTTATTGGTGAAGCGGAAATTGAGGAAATTATTTCAAAAATAGCCAGAGTGCCGGTTAAATCGGTATCTTCCAGCGATAAGGATAAGCTGGAAAACCTGGAAAAGAATCTTAAAATGTTGGTATTTGGTCAGGATGAGGCCATCTCTACACTTGCAGAAGCAATCAAGTTATCACGCGCAGGTTTACGTGATGCCAGTAAAACCATCGGTTCATTTTTGTTTTCCGGTCCGACCGGTGTTGGTAAGACAGAAGTAACTAAGCAATTGGCCAAAGTTTTGGGCGTTGAATTACTGCGCTTTGATATGTCTGAATATATGGAAAGGCATACTGTTTCGCGTTTGATAGGTGCACCTCCAGGTTACGTAGGTTTTGATCAGGGCGGTTTGTTAACGGAAAAAGTCAGTAAACACCCTCATGCTGTGTTATTGCTTGATGAGCTGGAAAAGGCGCATCCAGATGTATTTAATTTGTTACTACAGGTTATGGATCACGGCTCTTTGACAGATAATAATGGTCGCAAGGCCGATTTTCGCAATGTTATTTTAGTCATGACCACAAATGCTGGGGCTGAAGAAGGTAGTCGGGCATCTATCGGTTTTACTCAGCAGGATCACGCCACTGATAGCATGAAGGTGATAGAGAAAATGTTCACTCCGGAATTTAGAAACCGGTTGGATGCTATTGTCCAGTTTAAACCGCTGGATATGGCGGTGGTTGGACATGTGGTAGATAAGTTCATGTTTGAGTTGGAAGCTTTACTGGCCGATAAGAATGTTACGATGACATTGGAAACTGAGGCTCGGTTGTGGCTTGCTGAGCATGGATGTGATCCCAAAATGGGGGCAAGACCGATGGCCAGATTAATCCAGGAAAAAGTAAAAAAACCGTTAGCTAACGATCTACTGTTTGGCAAACTGGCAAACGGAGGTCACGTCAGCATCGGCGTAAAAGATAATGAATTATCTTTTACTATTAACAGTAAAGATTTGGTGCTGTCGGAAAAAACTGAGTAGGCAGGAGAGATGGCTCGCCTCTCTCCACTTGAGAGCAATCCGTTTTAGCGAATACGAAAAGTAATGCGACCTTTGGTTAAGTCATAAGGCGTCATTTCAACCTTGACTTTGTCCCCGGTTAAGATACGGATATAGTGCTTACGCATTTTTCCAGAAATGTGGGCAGTCACAATATGACCATTTTCAAGTTCTACACGAAACATAGTATTAGGAAGTGTTTCGATAACTTTACCTTCCATTTCTATTTGATCTTCTTTTGCCATAGATAAATTATCTCAAGTATTCAAAACACGCCATAATAGCATAAGCAAGGGTTTAGTAAATAAAAAACTCACATAAAAATGTAGAAACCATTGTTTTTCAATGGCTTGATTTTATCTCTGTGAACGTGAGTTCTTTGGGGAATGTTGTGGTTTATGAAATTTTCCTATAGGAAATTATTTAAATGAATTGGATAATGCGTGTTTTATTTAATTTCCGACCGGCAATGAGCTTACGTTTTCAGATTAATATAAGAATTTTGTTTTCCAGTATGATTATTTTGCTTTTGGGTGGGGCGGTTGTCATTTGGCAGGCAAAAGATGCAGTAAACGATGAAGTCGACTCTTCAGTTAATTTAGCATTTCAATTAATAAAACAGGCTTTTTCTCATTCACAACAGGTGGGGAATGATGATGGGTTTCAGAACTTCATAGCTCAGGAACAGGCTAGACATTTAAAGATAAAAGTACTTAAGCCGTCGGGTGAAGTTATTCATTATGCCCTTAACAATGAACCCGAAAGCTTTCAAAGTTCGCCGCCGCAATGGTTTGTAAAGTTGGTGTCGAGTGAATATCCGGAAGCAACCCAGCAATTTACAACACATGATGGACATTTAGTTAATATTGTTATTCAGGCTAATCCACTGGATGAAATTACAGAAGTCTGGGAAGAAAGTTGTTCTTTTTTTGCGTTAATTTTTTTTATGATTTTGACTATTTTTCTTGCCGTAAACCTTGTTTTTGCTAAGGCATTAAAATCTATAAATATTATTGTCGAACGTTTACAAAGTATAGAGCAGGGCCAGTATCAAACCAAGTTGCCTCCATTTTCAGTTTATGAATACGATTGCATTGCCAAAGCTATCAATCATATGACTGATGTACTGGACAATGCTAATCAACAAAACAAATCATTAACCCTGCATTCGTTACAGATTCAGGAAGAAGAGCGGCAACACCTGTCTCAGGAATTACATGATGAATTAGGACAGTCTCTGACAGCAATTAAAATGATGGCTTTGGCAGGCAATAAGAAACCGCAAGAGCAAAGTCAAATTAACAATTCTATTATTTCAATTTGCGAGCACATGATGCGAGTGGTTCGATCCATGATGCGAAACCTGCACCCACTAACTTTAAGTGAATTGGGTCTGAAAGCCGGATTGGAAGATTTACTTGAACATTGGGCCGTATTTAACCCCGAACTAAAGCTTAATATCGAATGTGAGGGTGAGGTCGATGAATTGGAACAGAACATTACTATACAACTTTATCGCGTTATTCAGGAATGCCTGACTAATATAATGCGTCATGCGCAAGCAAAGAGTGTTGAAATTAATGTGTCAGTTTTATCAGAGAAAGCAGTTAAAAAATTAGTTTTAAAGGTTCAGGATGATGGCATTGGTTGTGATCTTAGCTCGGTCAAAAGTGGGTTTGGGTTGATGGGGATGAAAGAACGAATTACCAGTCTGGGAGGTACGTTTTCGATTAATACTCAACCTGATAAGGGAATGGCTATTATGGTTGAGATTGGAATTTAATGAGCGTTATAAGAGTTATTTTAGTTGATGATCATGCCGTGGTTCGGGCTGGTTTTCGTTTATTGCTTTCTTCAATTGGATCTATTGAAGTTGTCGGCGAAGCCGGGCGTGGTGAACAGGCGTGTCAGTTTTATCAGGAAAAAAAGCCGGATGTGGTGGTTATGGATTTGTCCATGCCGGGGATAGGCGGCTTGGAAACTATACGCCGAATCTGTCAAAGGGATAATGATGCTAAAATTTTGGTTTTTAGTGTTCATGATGAAAATGTTTATGTTGATCGAGCAATGGCGGCTGGGGCCAAAGGGTATATTTGTAAAAACAGTGCGCCGGATATTTTAATTGAAGCAATTTTGAAGATTGCTGATGGCCAAGTCTATATTGAACATGGGCTGGTAGTAAAAAAAGGGGGGGAGTCTAAGGAATTAGATCATCAATTGTTATTGCATGAGCTCAGTTCTAGAGAATTTGATGTGTTCTGTCTATTGGCCAAAGGCTTAACGACCCATAATATTGCTGATCAACTTTGTATTAGCAAAAAAACAGTTGCAAATTATGGGACGCAAATTAAACATAAATTAAAAGTTAACAGTGTTGCTGAACTGACCCGGATAGCAATTATTTTGGGAGTGATTAAACAATAGTAATGAGGTAGATAGTTTTGTCTCGATAGTATTTGTGCACAGCCAGGTAAAATATCAGAGCCGGTATTTGGCCAATGTGGTGGATATTTTTGATTGTTTATGTAAGTTATTGTTTTTTAGTTTGTTAAAGCCATTTGGTCAGTTTTTATACAATTTAATAAAAAACCAATAAAAACGAGACTTAAAGCTTGAATAGAACAACATATACACAAAGTTATCCACAGGATTTGTGGGTAACTCAAATCATAATTCCGGATGCGTAAAATCACCTAAATTTCAGTCATAATTGATGCATTCGAAGCAAGCTGAGTTATAAAATTGTAAGTAATTTTCATAAATCTACTACGCAGGGTATTTTTAGAAGCGGATGTTTAAATTTAATCCAACAGCTTACGATTTATTTAAAAATATGTTCGATCTTCCCAGGGTGTTCTTGAATGGTTTTTATAAAATTTTTCTTTGAAATTCTGTTGAAATCACTTAAGACAGAGACTGCCGGACATTTAGTGATACTAAATGGGTTTGTGTATAAAAATTTACTTATATAGAATGATTAAAATATAATTATTTGGGTTTTCTATATACACTTTAATTTTTTATTGATTTTTGTAATTTAAAGCACGGTGGTTTTGGCTGTTAGTTAAAATTATCCATGTTTATGGCTAGCTGTTTATTGTAAACAGTTTCGTAAGCTTGTTAAGATTGCTGGTTTTGAGTTCAAATTAGTTAAGTAATGATAAAAAAAATTGCGGTACAAGATTTAGCTGTCGGTATGTATATTGATAATTTGGGTGCGAAATGGTTATCTCATGATTTTGTGCGCACAAGATTTCTGATTGAAGATAAAAAAGTATTGCATAAAATTCAGAACAGTCAGTTGAAGCATGTATATGTCGATACGGAAAAAAGCATACAGCCTACAGTCACCCAAAAAAAGTCCAACGTAAAGCCCATCGTACAAAAAACAGTTTCCAATACCGAAGTATTAAAAAAAACCAATCCCATACCGGCACAAGAAGAAATTAAGCATGCAAAAAACATAGTTAATCAAGCGAATACCATCATGAAGAATCTAATGACGGATATTCGTCTAGGTAAACAGGTGGAAATTGAACAGCTTGATCCGGTTGCTGATAAGATTGTCCATTCCATTCTGCGTAATAAGGATGCCTTAATCAGTTTGACGCGGATTAAAAACAAGGATGATTATACATTTATGCATTCGGTCTCTGTATCCGGTTTAATGGTTGCTTTGGCAAGAGCAAATGGCATGGATGAGCAAGCTTTAAACGAAGTGGCTATCGGTGGTTTATTACATGATATCGGTAAAATGATTACGCCAAATGAGATATTAAATAAACCGGGCAAATTAACCGATGATGAATTTGTGATTATGAAAGACCATGTCAAGGAGAGTCAGGAGCTTTTACAAAATCACACTGGTTTAACGCCAAATATATCCGATGTTATTTTTCAACATCATGAAAAAATAGATGGCAGTGGTTATCCGTTAAAATTACAGGGTAATCAGATGTCTACAGTAGGAAAAATGTCGGCTATTGTTGATGTCTATGACGCTTTGACTTCTATTAGGGTTTATAAATCGGCCTGGGAGCCATCAGTAACGCTAAAGAAAATGATGCAGTGGACCGATACTCATTTAGATCAACAGCTCATGATTAGTTTTATCCATTGTCTGGGGATATATCCTGTAGGAACATTGGTTGAAATGGAGTCCGGTTTGGTTGGGATTGTACAAGAGCAGCACGAAAGTCAATTGACCCAACCTATTGTTAAATTTATCTATAAAAAGAATCACGGTTATATCTATGTGAAAACCGTTGACTTAAGTAAACAAGAAAATGATCGTATTATCCGATCTGTTGCGCCGGAAGATTATAATATTGATCTCAGTGCTTTTATTTAGTAGGCAATAGTTATGCACTGTTCAGGGTTATAATAAACTTTGTTCCACGGTTCAGCATGCTTGTGACTTGAATATCGCCCTGCATTCGTTTAAGAATTAATTGACAGGTATATAAGCCAAGCCCGCTACCCTGTTCATGTAGGGCATTATTTGCACGGTGAAAGGGGTCAAATATTTTATTTATCTCAGTGTCCGGTATACCGATGCCGGTATCTTCAATGGTAATATTGAGTCTGTTATTTTCAATTTTGTTTGCGCTTACATTAATTTTGCCATTGATTTTGTTATATTTTACGCTATTGGAAAACAGATTAATAAGAACACGACATAGACGGCTGGCATCACAGCTCACCAGATATTCATTCATTGTTTCGATTGTTATACCGATTCCTCTTTCTGTGGCTTGAGGTTGAATCAACGATTGTGCCAGACTTATTATGTCTGTAAGAGCATAGGGTTTTAACTCAAATCCATATTTATTACTTGGTTCGGAACAAAGCATAATAAAATCATCAATAACATCACTTAATACTCTGGACCCCTTTATAATTTCTTGTAAACAGTCTTGGCTTTCATTCTGATCTTTTGCGTTTAAGGCAAGCTGAGCATAGCCATTGATTGCGTTTAATGGCGTTCTAAATTCGTGTGCCATGCGCGGTAATAAAGTTGAAATATCGATGCTATTATTTTCATTGACAGTCATAGTTGCCCCATTAATCAGCTTTTTCAGCAGTTTTGTGATTGTTGCCAGAGAAGTTCTCGGTCTCAATGAGCAATATATATGCCATTTTTTAAGTTTGCTGTAACAAGTAAATATGCCTTTTTTATTCAGTAAAATGAAGGGATTTAAGGTGCCGAGCTCATGAAATATTCGAGCTGCTGAATAATGAGGCAAGATAAATATGCACTAATATAGTGCGGCTATAGGTTTATTTTGATTGTTCAGCTGAACATCTGACGTGTTGGTTTTACACGCTTGTGATAAATTACATTTTATCCGTTTTCTGCTTAAATACAGTGGTCTAATTTGCGACTGATTAATTTTATTTCTTTTACACTTTGGTGAACAGTTATGAATAAGCATACTGATCTGCATCCTGTCGCAGGCGGTGGTCTGTTGGATCGACGTGTTTTTTTAAAACGTAGTGTTTCTTTTTCTGTTGCCAGCGTATTAGCGGCAAAGTCAATAGATAGTATTGCCGATAGTTATCGATTACCCTGGATGGAAGAGCCGGGGGAGCCATTTTCCAATTATGGCCAACCATCGGAATATGAACAGCAAACTATACGCTGGACGATGGCAAATGCTATGGCATCAGGTAATGGCGTTTCATGGACCCCCTTGCAGGATTTGGAAGGAACTATAACGCCTAACGGCTTGCATTTTGAGCGCCATCATAATGGGGTGCCGAAAATAGTTCCGGACAAACATCAATTATTAATTCATGGTTTGGTAAACCAGGCTTTGAGTTTTAATGTTAAAGATTTGTTGCGTTATCCCATGCAATCAAATTATTGTTTTATTGAATGTGGCGGAAACAGTAATGCAGGATGGCGTAGTAACCCGATTCAGACCAAGGCCGGCTATTTTCACGGTATGGCTTCATGTAGTGAATGGACCGGAGTGCCGTTGAGAATTTTACTGAATGAGGCTAGGCTAAAGGGCAGGGCAAAATGGTTGATTGCCGAAGGTGCGGATGCTTCTGTGATGAATATCAGCCTACCAATTGAAAAGGCTCTGGATGATTGCATTGTTGCCCTGTATCAAAATGGCGAACGCATTCGGCCTGAAAATGGCTACCCGATGCGTTTGCTGGTACCGGGTTGGGAAGGAGTGGTCAATGTAAAATGGCTCCGGCGCTTGCATATTACCAATCGGCCTGTTATGGCTAGAAATGAAACCTCAAAATACACTGAGTTAATGCCTTCCGGCAAGGCTCGACAGTTTACTTTTGTCATGGAGGCTAAATCCTTAATTACCAATCCCTCCTTTGGACATCAATTGGATCGACACGGTTTATATCAGGTCAGCGGTCTGGCCTGGAGTGGACGGGGTAAAATTGTAAAAGTAGACGTTTCTGCTGATGGTGGTAAAACATGGGCCGAGGCTGAATTGCAGGAACCGGTACTGGACAAATGCTTTACCCGCTTTAGAATTCCCTGGCAATGGCAGGGACAAAAAGCCATACTCAAGAGTCGAGCAACGGATGAAACCGGTTATGTTCAGCCTGAACGCGATGCGTTGGTTCAACAGCGCGGACAACATGGCTACTTTCATTATAATGCCATCGTTAGCTGGGAGGTTTCAACGTCGGGGA
The DNA here is from genome assembly GCA_050303415.1 of Methylococcaceae bacterium. GTDB lineage: Bacteria > Pseudomonadota > Gammaproteobacteria > Methylococcales > Methylomonadaceae > JBNLBS01. The sequence goes on from JBNLBS010000003.1 coordinate 75,534, forward strand.
GGGTTGCTCATGTGTATGCATAATTTACTCCGTATGTTGATACCCCTTGCATTGCTACTGACTGCACCGATAACTTTGGCTGAAAAGCGGGGGCCAAAATTAGGTAAACCGGCGTCTAAAGAACTGGTTGCCAACTGGAATATTGACGTTTTTTCCAATGGTGAGGGTTTACCTCATGGCAGCGGCAATGCCGTAGCAGGCAAGAAGGTCTATAAACAGCATTGTCAGTCCTGTCACGGTATTGAAGGCAGTGGTGATAGTGCGGATGAACTGGCAGGAGCCATGCATAAACTCACTGATAACCCGCCCGATAAAACCATTGGAACCTACTGGCCTTATGCTACCACCCTGTTTGATTTCACGCGTCGAGCGATGCCATTAAACGCACCTGGCAGTTTAAGCGACGATCAAGTATACGCCGTCACGGCCTATATACTTTACTTAAATGATCTCATTGCAAAGACGGATGAAATTAATGCTAGAACACTGAGCAAGATAAAAATGCCTAATCGGAAAGGTTTTCTCAATATCTATCAACAGTCTCGTTAACTTGATATTAAAATTTATTTTAAGTCTATAAATTGGGAGCGTCAGCTTGATTGTTAACGGGAAAGTTCGTAATTAATCTGGTTTTCCAGGCAAATGCCAACGACTGCGCAAAGATGCTGTGAGAAAACGGTAGCAGCTGAGTTTTTGAAGTGCTCACCCGAAAAACTGCCCAGATTTAATGAGCCAAGATATTTACCGTGCCTGATCAACGGTAACAAGGCTACACTGGCCGGTTTTTTTTCCGAGATTGGAAAAAAATCAGTACATTTGTCTATTTTAAAAGGGCCTAAATACAATTGCTGACTAAGGCCAAAAGTTTTAGTCAGAAGCACATCATTTTTAAGCAAAATGACTTCTGGTATTTTGCTGTCATAGTTTTTCTCTGATATTAATTTAGTAAAAAACTGCTGCTCATCAAGCAAACAAATGCTTATAAAATCCAGGTCAAAATATTCTTTTCCTTGTTGCAAGATAAAGTCGATCATTTCTTGCAAAGACTCGGCTGCAAACAGTTCCAGCTCAAATTTTTGAAAGCGTTGATAGCTCAAAGTGTTTTCCTGTACACGATCAAGCATATCGTCCAGGTAGTCTTGCAAAACGCTTAAATTGTCAGTCAAATCATCTGTCAAAGTAAAAATCTCTATATTAAATTCTTTAAATTTATATGGTTATGTTATTTTTTTAAACTAAATGCTAGTTATAAGCCTAGCAGTTTGAAAATATTTTATAAGAAAAAGTTACTTCAACCTGATCAGTTGTCCCAATAGGATGGTTTAATCGATAAACTATATCAAGTTGCCAGTGATGAGTATTTCGGCGGGATGATAAATATAAATTCATTTTTTCTGGAAAGTCAGCATATTCTAGCTAGACTTAAGACAGAATAATTTACTAAAAGTGGCTATGAGTACAATAAATATTTCGGATTTATCTATTTTATTAGTTGAGCCTTCTGCAACTCAACTTAAGGTAATTATTAAACATTTGAAAGAAGAGGGTATTGCCTATATTGAAGGTGTTTCTTCGGGTGATAAGGCTTTGTCAACTTTGGTAACTTATAAGCCTGACCTTATTATCAGCAGTATGTATTTGCCCGATATGACCGCTGCTGAATTGATTGGCAAAATTAGATTAACCGCCGAGCTTGCAGAAGTTCCGTTTATGTTGATTTCCAGTGAAACTAAATTTTCCGCGTTGGATCCGATCAGACAGGCCGGGGTGGTGGCTATTTTGCCTAAACCATTTAGCCATGAAAATTTGCAACGTGCTTTGAGGTCAACGATAGAGTTTATTGAACCGGAAGAAATTTCACTGGAAAATTATGACATCGAGTCTTTACGGGTTCTGGTTGTTGATGACAGTATGATGGCGCGTAAGCATATTACGCGTGTGCTTAATAATATGGGTATTCACAACATAACTACGGCAAATGACGGTAAGCAGGCGGTGCAGATTTTTAGTGAGCAGGAGGAAGCTTTTGACTTGATTGTCACTGATTTTAATATGCCGGAGATGGATGGGCAGGAGCTAATTCAATACATTCGTACAGACTTAGATAACAGTTTTATTCCTATTTTAATGGTTACCAGTGAAGATAATGAAACCCGTCTAGGTAATGTTCAACAGGCGGGGGTTTCGGCAATTTGCGATAAGCCGTTTGAGCCGCAAAGCGTCAAGGAAATGCTTTTTAGGGTTCTGGATGATGCCGGCGCCTAAGATTTTAATTCGCCTACAATCGTAGGCGAATTAAGTTTAAATTTTAGTTATTAGCCCAGGTATCACGTAAGGTAACGGTACGGTTAAAAACTAGTTTTTCGGCTGTGCTATCGAGGTCTACACAAAAATAGCCGGTTCTTTCAAATTGAAATTTATTTCCGGGTTCTGCATTAGTCAGGCTGGCTTCAACCCGGCAGTCAGTTAACACTTCAAGAGAATCCGGGTTTAATGCATCTAAAAAGTTAGCTTCAGATTCCGGATTGGGGATTTTAAATAAACGGTCATATAAACGTAATTCGGCAGGAAGGGAATGCTGCTCCGATACCCAATGAATAACGCCTTTAACTTTTCTGCCCTCCGGATTTTTGCCTAATGTATCCGGATCATAGGTGCATCGTAGCTCGACAATGTTCCCGGTTTCATCTTTAATGATTTCATTGCATTTAATGACATAAGAACCGCGCAAGCGAACTTCGCCACCTTCAACCAGACGTTTAAATTTACGTGGTGGGATTTCAGCAAAATCATCCTGTTCAATCAGGATTGTTTTGGAGAAAGGAATGCTGCGCGAGCCCAGTTCCGGTTTTTGCGGGTGATTGGCAACGCTAAACTCTTCAGTTTGCCCTTCGGGGTAATTGTCGATTACTACACGCAAAGGTCTTAATACCGCCATGCGACGTAAGGCATGTTCATTTAAATCTTCACGAATACAGTTTTCCAAAACTGCCATTTCAATCCATGAGTCTTTTTTGGTGATACCAATACGTTCACAAAAATCACGGATGGCTTCCGGTGTAAAACCCGCACGACGCAAGCCGGCAATGGTTGGCATACGGGGATCATCCCAGCCGTTGACATGGTTCTCAGTGACTAATTGATTGAGTTTGCGTTTACTGACAATGGTGTATTCCAATTGCAGGCGGGCAAACTCAATTTGCTGTGGGTGATGCGGCGTTTGTAACTCATTCAATACCCAGTCATATAAGGGTCTGTGGTCTTCAAATTCCAGCGTACATAAAGAGTGGGTAATACCTTCAATGGCATCGGAAATACAATGGGTGTAATCATACATTGGATATAGACACCAATCGTGACCGGTACGCTGATGATGTACACGACGAATTCGGTAAATGGTTGGATCCCGCATATTGATATTGGGTGAAGCCATATCAATTTTTGCACGTAACACATATTGACCGTCGGCAAACTCCCCGTTACGCATACCTTCAAACAGTGCCAGGTTTTCTTCAACCGAGCGATTTCTATCAGGGCTTTCTTTGCCTGGTTCGGTTAGGGTGCCTCGGTACTCTCTGATTTGTTCGGCAGAAAGGCTATCAACATAAGCTTTGCCGTCTTTAATTAATTGAATGGCATAGTCATACAGTTGGTCAAAGTAATCTGAAGCATGGTAGATGCCGGCCCATTTAAAACCTAACCAGTGTACATCCTTTTCAATTGCATGCATGAATTCTTCGCTTTCTTTTTCCGGGTTGGTATCATCAAAACGAAGATTGCAAATGCCATTGTTTTCAGCAGCGATACTGAAATTCAGGCAAATGGATTTCGCATGCCCGATATGCAGGTAACCATTTGGTTCCGGGGGGAAACGGGTAACGACTTTGCCATCGTTTTTGTTTTCGGCAAGGTCTTTGGCAACAATTTGGCGGATAAAGTTTGAAGCAGGTTGATTTTCAGTAGTGGACATTAGTTAAACAGTTTAATCTGACGAATTATGATGCGCCGTTAAATAACCTTAGCGGCAGGAGTTAAATTATACTTTTTGGCCGAAGTACATAAATTAATCGAGCAATATTACTTTAAATGATGTAGTCAGTAAAGGTAAAGACATGCCTCCGGCCCTTAGATCATTGACTGGTCTAGTGGTGGCTTTCTTGTTCCGGCACGGATAATGTTGACTTTGTCTCCAACACTTAATAAACCGGCTTTATCATGCAGGGCATTTTGACCGAAAAAAACCTGGTTATTCCATTTTCTGAGTTGACTCAATGTTGTTAACGGTTCTTTACCGGAATCTGCAGTGTCCGGGTCAATATTGGGGATGTTACATCTGGAGCAGGGTTTGGGTAGCCGGAAATTAATGTCGGCAATATTGATTTCCCGCCAACTGTCCTCGTCATAGCTTTCGCAACCGGATATTACCAGATTGGGACGAAAACGAAGCATAGATAAATTCAGCTGCATTGCTTCATTTAACGAGGCTAAAGAGGCTTCGGAAATAATTAAAAAAGGAAAGCCATCTGAAAAAGCGACTTTATCGCTTGCTTTGGCATATTTCGGGTCAACCGGACGAATGGTATGCGCTTCCTGAAAAACCAGTTGGCATTTTATTTTCAGGAATTGACTGAACCATTGATCGGCATCTGGGCTAACCGTTTTAGCCGGACAGCTGTCCTGCCATATGCGGGCTTCCAAAGTGGTGCCGGAATTGGATTCAAGCGGAATGGATAGGGAATCCATGCCTGGAGTATCGATTATTAAATGTTCTTTTGTTAATGAAGTGCTAATTAAGGCCATTTGGGGCAGTTGACGCTGGCTGAGAAATCGATTGTTTTGATCGATCAGCATCCATTTTCTGTCATACAGCAGACCTTTATCATCAACTTGCCAACGGTCAAGTTTAATGCCGGCCAAAGATTTGACTGGATAAATATAAATTCCGTTTAATGAGATTTCCGGCATTAACTTATATTTTTAACCCAAAAGGTCTCTGACAGCACTGGAGGTAAGGTTGTGTTGAGCGCTACCTGCTTGACTAGGGTTATGCTGGATTGTCAGGGACAATTGAGCGACTATTTCTCTAGCCTGTTCGATAGACGAAATTGCCTGCGTTTTATCCTCGTTCGCATTTATGTTAGTCTGATTTAAGCTAATGCTAATGCTGTCAGAAGATAATTCTTTGGCATCCTCCTTTGGCGAAACAACGGAATTATTTTGTTGATTCTGACCGGATTGAGGTAAAGCCGAAGATTGATCTGGGGTGATCACTGCATCGGGTCTGCTTTGAATTGCACCTGCTTCCACGATACTCCTCCTTAATGAGGCATGAATTTAACGAAAAAGTATATAAATAAATCTGCAACAGATTGTTTATATTTAAAAATGCATAATAAAGCACTTTGTTTTCTAAGTAAATTCAATTTTGATTGGATATCGTAATTAGCATGATGGGAGTTTTAATGGTTGGCATATCATTTTAATTAAAATAAAAAAATACAATGGAATCCGTTAAAATTATTTACCTATCTACGGTTAGCCTTGGGGTTAAGAAAAATTGAAACCGATGAATTATTATATTTTTTTTAAAAAAATAGCTTTGATTCAGTTGTTTATGGTTGCATCAGTTATGGCAGCAGAAAAACAGCAGATTAATATAGCTTATTTCAGTCAGGAAAAATCCGTCCCCCCTGCATTGTCAAACCTGGATCCGTTTATTAAACATAAAGGGGTTATTGGGGCTGAGTTAGCGATTAATGATAATAACACCACTGGCCGGTTTACCAATCAGCAATATAATTTGCATAAACTGATCGTGCCAATTGCCGGGGATCTTAATAAGGTTTTTACCGAACAACTGGCTGGGTTTGATTTTGTTGTGGTTAATTTACCCACTGATAAATTAAAGCAAGTGGCTGTTTTACCCAGTGCGCAAGCTAAACTCTTGTTTAATGTTGCCAGTCAAGATGATGGCTTGCGCAATCAGAATTGTATGCCAAATATGCTGCATATTCTTCCAAGTCGGGCGATGCGCGCAGATGCCCTGGCTCAATATATGATGAAAAAGCGCTGGCGCAAGTGGTTTTTAGTCACCGGGCCGGCTCCAGGCGATCAATTGTTCGCTGATGCAATCAGGCGTTCTGCCAAACGTTTTGGGATGAAAATAGTTGAGGAGAAAAAATGGACGCATACTTTCGATGCTCGCCGTACAGCTCAGTCTGATGTGCCTGTTTTTACTCAAAGTGTTGATTATGATGTTTTAGTCGTGGCGGATGAGCAAGGCTTGTTTGGCGAATATTTGGAATATAGAACCTGGATTCCAAGGCCGGTCATCGGTACACAGGGTTTGGTGCCAACTTCATGGCATCGAACCCATGAGCAGTGGGGTGCGGTACAAATTCAAAACCGTTTTAAGGAAAAGGCCGGGCGTTGGATGCAGGAGCAGGATTATGCCGCTTATCTGGCGGTTAGAGCGATTGGGGAAGCGGCAACCCGCAGCAAATCCAATCAACTCAGTGAAATTAAAGCTTATTTATTAAGCGATAAACTGGCTTTGCAGGGGTATAAAGGCAAGCCATTGTCGTTCAGGTCCTGGAATGGTCAGCTACGGCAACCGATTTTATTGGCCGCAGCCCGCTCATTGGTGGCTGCTCCGCCGTTAGAAGGTTTTTTACATCCCAAATCTGAATTGGACACCTTGGGATTTGATCAACCAGAGTCTAAATGTATTTACAAGGAGAATGAATAAATGAAAGTTGGTTTGTTTGCTGCCTTTTTCGTCAGTGCTTTTATAACGCAAAAAACTTATGCGGAAACAGTCTACGTAACTTTGGAAAAGGATAATGCCTTGGCGGTGGTTGATCCTATTGCCGGAAAGTTGATTAAAACAATTAATGTGGGTCAGCGGCCTCGCGGCATTACTTTAACCCAGGATAATAAATACCTTATTGTCGCTACCAGTGATGATGACACAATTAAGCTGCTTGATGCAGACTCCTTGCAGGAAATTGCTCAGTTACCCTCAGGAGAGGACCCTGAAACCTTTGCGCTTAATCCCGCTGGGGACAGACTTTATGTTTCCAATGAAGATGATAATTTAGTGACCGTTATCGATATGCAGAGCCGGAAGGCGGTGAATGAAATTCAGGTGGGGGTAGAGCCGGAAGGTATAGCTGTCAGCCCGGATAATAAATGGGTGATAAGTGCTTCGGAAACAACCAATATGATCCACTGGATTAATGTTGATGACCTGACAATTACCGACAACACGTTGGTTGATCCGCGTCCAAGAGCGGCTAATTTTACCTCGGATAGTCAACAATTATGGGTGACTTCAGAAATGGCCGGGACACTGGTAATTCTGGATGTAAAAACCAAGCAATTAATTAAAAAAATTCAGTTGCGAGTACAAGGTGTGACAGACGATAAGATCCAACCGGTTGGAGTTGTGATCGATAATGAGCGCAAATATGCTTATGTGGCGATGGGGCCTGCTAATCGCGTCGCGGTGATTAATGCACAGACATTGGAGGTTGAAAAATATTTGTTAGTCGGGCAAAGAGTTTGGAATCTGGCATTTTCACCGGACCAGAAAAGGCTTTATACCACCAATGGTGTGAGTAATGATATGTCGATTATTGATTTGGAACAGCATAAAGTCACGAAAACTGTCGGGGTTGGTAGTTATCCTTGGGGAGTGGTTGCCAGACCATGAACTCTGCAGCATTAATGATAAAAGAATTAAGTTTTTCTTACGGCGCCAAAAAAGCACTGGATCAGGTTAACTTGAGTGTTGAATCGGGCGAATGTACTATTCTATTGGGTCCAAATGGAGCCGGCAAAAGTACCTTGTTTGCGTTAATTACTCGGCTTTATGATGCACGACAAGGGAAAATCGAAATTTGTGGTTTTGATGTTAAAAAACAAAGCCGAAAAGCATTGGCAAACTTAGGCGTGGTTTTTCAACAGCCTACGCTGGATATGGATTTAACGGTAATACAGAACCTTCGTTATCATACGGCTTTGCATGGTTTGGGTAGGAAATTAGCCCAGCAACGTATTCAAGAAGAATTGGAAAGGCTGGATATGTATGATCGGCGCAAAGAAAAAATTCGCCAGTTAAATGGCGGCCATAGGCGCCGGGTTGAAATTGCCAGAGCTTTGTTGCATAAACCTTCTTTATTATTATTGGATGAGCCGACTGTCGGTTTGGATGTGCCAAGCCGCAAATCTATTGTCGAGCATGTGCATCAATTAACTGATGATAAAAATATGGCTGTTTTATGGGCCAGTCATTTAATTGATGAAATTTTCCCGGATGACAAGTTGATTATTTTTCATCAGGGACAGGTTAGCGCGAAAGGCGATATCAATGGAGTGTTGGCAGAAACCGGCACGAAAGATATTAATGAAGCTTTTTATAAGTTGACACAAGGAGCTCAATAATGAACGTATTACATTATTGGCGCGCCATGTGGGGTATTATTGGTCGAGAATTATGGCGTTTTGTTCGGCAACGTGAACGCTTTATTTCTGCTCTGGTGCGCCCCTTGATTTGGTTGTTTGTTTTTGCAGCCGGTTTTAGGGCGGCGCTGGGCATTGCTATTACACCGCCGTATGAAACCTACATTTTATATGAAGTGTATATCACTCCCGGTTTAATTGGTATGATTCAATTGTTTAATGGTATGCAAAGTTCCCTATCGATGGTTTATGACCGGGAAATGGGCAGTATGCGTATTTTGATGGTGTGTCCGTTGCCGCGTTGGTTTTTATTAATCAGTAAATTATTTGCCGGCACCGCTGTTTCCATTTTGCAAGTCTACGTGTTTTTATTAATTGCCTGGTGGTATGAAATTGAAGCGCCTTGGCAGGGTTATTTATGGCTGTTACCGGCACTGGCTTTATCCGGGTTAATGCTGGGTGCACTAGGATTGTTATTGTCGTCATTTATTAAACAACTGGAAAATTTTGCCGGGGTAATGAATTTTGTGATCTTTCCTATGTTTTTTATGTCAACCGCTCTATACCCTCTATGGAAAATAAAGGAGTCCAGTGAACTCTTACATAATCTGGCTTTATATAACCCTTTTTCCCAGGCTGTCGAATTAATTCGTTTTGCCTTGTACGGGCAATTTAATCAATATGCATTTATCTATACCTTGGTTGCTTTTATTGTTTTTATGGCAATAGCGATTATTGGTTATAACCCATCTAAAGGAATGATGACTCGAAAGGGCAGAGCGTAATGAAACAATTTAAAAAAGTATTAGTCACTGGCGGCGCTGGGTTTATTGGCAGTAATTTTGTTCATCGGTTGATGAACCAGGATGATATTGAGGTCATTAATCTCGATGCCTTAACTTATGCCGGCAATATTGAAACCCTGGTAGACGTAGATTGTAAGTTAAATCATCATTTTGTTCTGGGGTCGATTGGTGACCAGAGTCTGGTGGATTATCTGCTGGCACGTTACCAACCGGATGCCATCGTAAATTTTGCCGCAGAAAGTCATGTTGATCGCTCTATTGATGATCCAGGCGCTTTTATTCAGACAAATGTGGTTGGCACTCATAGTTTACTAGAGTGCAGTCGAAAGTATTGGAATCAATTGCAAGGTGATGCAAAACAGAATTTTCGTTTCTTGCATGTTTCTACAGATGAGGTTTATGGTTCTTTAGGTGCGGAAGGTAAGTTCACGGAAACAACGCCATATCAGCCGAATTCCCCTTATTCAGCATCAAAAGCGGCATCCGATCATCTGGTAAGAGCATATCATCATACCTACGGAATGCCTGTATTGACTACAAACTGTTCCAATAATTACGGGCCTTATCAGTTCCCTGAAAAACTGATTCCGTTAATGATTGTCAATGCATTGGCTGGAAAACCCTTGCCGGTTTATGGTAAGGGACTTAATGTGCGTGATTGGTTATATGTTGAAGATCATTGCAGTGCAATTCAGACGGTGTTGGCTAAAGGTGTCATTGGCGAGGTTTATAATATTGGTGGTAATAACGAAAAGACCAATATGGAAGTGATTGAAATGTTATGTCAGTTACTGGATGAATTAGTACCTCATTCCCAATTTAAACCGCACATGGATCTGGTCACTTATGTTCAGGACCGTCCTGGCCACGATCTGCGTTATGCAATCGATGCCGGTAAAATTGATAGGGATTTGGGCTGGCAGCCGGAAGAAACTTTCGAATCCGGGATGAGAAAAACCGTGCAGTGGTATTTAGATAACCAGCAGTGGTGGCAAAATATTCTGAATGGTAGCTATCGTGGAGAACGATTGGGTTTGCAGGCAGGCTAGGCTGCAGTTACTGGGAAATGAGTTTCATTAGTAAATCGTCTTGGCTTTTGATATTTTGTAAGTTGCGAATTTTGACAAGCGATGATTTAGGTTTTTTTTAATTAGATGATAATAAATAGAAACGGCCGTTCATAAATTTTTTTGATGGACGCAATTAATAATAAATCAGGTGGGGGTTGGAAAATGGCGTGTGTAACAGATATTACCCAGTTAATAGGGGCAACAGACTTAGTAAAGTTAAGAAATCTTCCCGAAACCGGTAGTGCGGATGTTTGGGTGAAACTGGAGAGCCGTAACCCCGGTGGCTCGGTAAAAGATAGAATTGGCCTGGCAATGATTGAAGCAGCTGAACAGGCAGGACTATTAAAGCCGGGAGGAACCATTGTTGAACCGACTTCAGGCAATACCGGTATTGCTTTGGCAATGGTAGCCGCGGCGAAAGGTTATCAGTGCATATTGACTATGCCGGAAACCATGTCAGTGGAAAGAAGACAGCTATTAGCCTTATATGGTGCCAAGATTGAATTAACACCTGGATCTGAAGGAATGAAAGGGGCAATTGCCAAGGCTGAAAATATTGTCAGTCAGACGGAAGGTGCATTTATGCCTCAACAGTTTGAGAATCCGGCTAATCCGGAAAAACATAGACAGACTACCGCAGAGGAAATCTGGTCGGCAATGGATGGCAAGGTGGATGCGTTTGTTTGTGGAGTCGGAACTGGCGGCACTTTAACAGGGGTTGCCGATGTCATCAAACAGCGTAACAGAGACTTTCAGGCATTTGCTGTAGAGCCGGCTGAATCACCGGTGATTTCAGGTGGAACACATAGTCCTCATAAAATTCAGGGTATCGGTGCCGGTTTCATACCTAAAAATCTGGATACCAGTTTATTGGATGGTATTGAACAGGTAAGTACAGAAGAGGCAATGGAAATGCGAAAAAAATTATTCCAGGAGGAAGGTATTATGGCGGGTATTTCGTCCGGTGCAAGTGTGAGTGCGGCGCTTAGGGTTGCAAAGCGTCTGGGTACAGGGAAAGCCTTGGTTACCATCGTTCATGATACAGGTGAGCGTTATCTAAGTATGGGTTAAGAAATTAAACCTATATTTAAAAAACAATTTTGCTCAGTTCATGCTAGTGCACTGTTTGTTGCAAAATGCCGAGTGTATTTTGGGGTTTTAATAAGAAGCCGGCTGTGAATTATCCTAAAGATAAGTAAAGTTAATATTCAAAGTAGATAATTATTTGCTTATTATCTACACTTTAATATACACCTTTGTGGGCCATGCTTTTAGTCGAATTTAAATAACGATGACCTGTTTGAAACAGGGAAAAGCCAAATAGTTACAAAAAAAACATGGTTGTAATACTGTTTTAAAATTGGAGATTATGTGAGAAATTCATTTTTTCTGGTCATTCCTACGCAGCAGAAAAATACTGAGCGAGCAAAACAATTTAAAGAAAAAGCGCTTGAGCATTGGATTGCTGAGTTTCCAACGGCAAATCCGGGATTGGCTACGCGTTTGTTTCATGATCTGATTGTTGAATTTAATTCGCTGGAGTTTGATGAACAGCAGCGCTTGGAAGCATTGGAAATGCTTAGAGCGAACTTTTTGCTTATTGAAGATTATTTGCGTTCACGTCTAATGGCGCAAGGTTTTCCTAAAGGAGAAAATGAACAAAAAATTCTAAATGTTCTGGTTGCCATCGAAAAAGAGTTTACTATTGGTTATTGGATGGTTGTGAAATCACTCACTCATCGTAGTATAGGGTGGTTTAAAGGTAAGCAGGTTGGCTTGGCGTTACAACGTACCATTAAGGGGTTAAGTTCTATTGTCATAACGCATTACATCATGCGTCTTGCTGTGCCGGATTGGGTTTGGATCGATCTGCATTCCCTGTACAAATTGAGTGTCCGTTTAAAAAAAGATGGCGCTAAGGTAACTGAAAAAGGAATAGATGAAGGTAAGACCAGCTCACCTGGTGAGAGTTATCGTCAGGTATTGATGCTGGGCTTGACTGATGCGGCGGGTTTACGCCAAAAAGAAATTCAGCAGGTTTATAATTTTTTGGGGCGATTTAGTTCGTTAATTAAGTTGGTTGACCAGCCGGTAAGCGGTTTGGAAAAACAGTGTGTGGTTTTGGTTGATGAAGATCAACCGCCATTTTTCCAAGAAGGTGAGGCAAAGTCTGCTGAATCGCAGATACTCTATATAGACCAGGAAAAATTTAATAAAGTCTTGCAGCAAAAAGCGAAGCTGGTTGTTGAGGGAGAAGCTCGCTTCAGTTCCGTAAACCTGAGTTTGAATGAAGATGATAAATTAGCACCGGAATTGCTTGATTATCTCGAGCAGCGCTGGGCTGGTGTGGTTTTACATGGGGCACCCTATTTTCCTGATCGTTTGGATCGTTGCATTGCAGTGGGTTTGAATGCAACGCATGACTTATTAATGCAAGAGGACACCCTGCTTAAACAGGAAACAGAGTTTCTTGTTGAGTCAGATTCAGCAAGGGTTTTATCAGGACTGTTCAATAAACCGGGCATTTTGTCTATCGGCAGTATGATTAGTTTTAGAAAAACGGATGGTTCAGTCAATAAACGTTCATTGGGTATGGTTAATAAGATTGAGGTTGCCAAGTCGGGCAGTAAACTCAGTTTTGAATTACAAGTTTTAGCTCCTCAAGTACATGCAGTCGGCTATAAGTTAATCAATGCAGCTAAGGATGATGAACAGCATAAGGCATTGTTGTTTGGGATCAAAACGGAAGCCGGTGAAAAACGCTGTATTATCATTGAGTCTTTTATGTTGAAAGAAGACGATGTCGTACGCATGTATATGCAGGAGGAAAACTTTCCCGTTCTTTTGAGTAATAGAAAAAATGTAGGTTTGGGTTATTGGCAGTTTGAATGTCGTCGAGTTGAAGAAACTGTTGATGAAAACTCGCCAGAGGCAAAAAAAGGTTACGACTTTATATAAAATTGAACAGTATTAACTGATTTTTCTTATTTAATCAGTTATAGAGTTGTTTCCTATGGTAACTTTGTTGCAATCGGATAAAGGTTTGTGAATAATAGAGCGTTCTTAAAACTAGAAGATGTTTAGTTCGCTTGGCTGAATAAAGAATGTAGTGTTATTGCTGTAAAGCATGAGGCAGTTTACTGGTGATTTGTTAGATTAGGCACAGAAAACACTCTTTTTTTTATAAAAATAATAATTATAGATATCGTGAGGATTAAAATGAGTAACGAAGAAAATTCTAAAGATGAAAGCTCTAATGAAGAAAATGTGAATAAAGCGCTTGAAACTGCTAAAAGTTTACTGTCGTCTTTTTTTAAATTAAAAACTGATAATCCAAAAGTGTTTTATGGGATTGTTGGTGGTGTGGTGTTATTGCTTTTAATTATGATGTTTAGTGGCGGTGGCTCAAGTAGTTCCAGTTCTAGCGCTCGAAGAGCATTGATAGAAGGCCAGCGTTATGTCTTACAAACTCCGAATACTTATGATAAAAATGCGACTATTCGTTTAGTTGCAACTCCCGGCAATATTGCTGCTTATGATGATACCGAGGAAGATGATAGAGTAGGTGGTTGTAAACATATGCCTCAAGGTACACCGGTTACAATTCTTCAATTCCAAGATTTTGCCGGCAAATCAAATGCCTTTGCCCAAGTTCAATTTGAACAAGGCGAGTGTAAAGGACAAACAGCATGGACATTGTCAATCAATATTAAGTAAATTAAGTATTGACGGATAAAAACAGTTCTGTATAATACCCGTTATCGATAGCGACGCGGGAATAGCTCAGCTGGTAGAGCACAACCTTGCCAAGGTTGGGGTCGCGAGTTCGAATCTCGTTTCCCGCTCCAAAGAATATATTAAAGCCGCGATCTCGCGGCTTTTTTATTTTAAGAAAGGGCTGCGTAGCAAAGTGGTTATGCAGTGGCCTGCAAAGCCATCTACGCCGGTTCGATTCCGGCCGCAGCCTCCACTTGCTTTTTGAGCAAGAAAAAAACATGTCTTCTCCTTAGGCATGATTTCATACCGATAGTGATGCGGGAATAGCTCAGCTGGTAGAGCACAACCTTGCCAAGGTTGGGGTCGCGAGTTCGAATCTCGTTTCCCGCTCCAACACGGTGTCTGAATTTAGATGAAGAAAGTAGATGTAATCATTATTGGAGCCGGCGCGTCTGGTTTGATGTGCGCTATAGAAGCTGGTAAGCGTGGCCGTAATGTTATCGTTCTTGATCATGCCAATAAAGCCGGAAAAAAAATTCTTATGTCCGGTGGCGGACGGTGTAATTTCACTAATTACACTGTTGACGCAGACAATTATATTTCGCAAAACAGTCATTTTTGTAAATCCGCTCTCAGCCGTTATAATCAATGGGATTTTCTGGATTTAATAAATCAATACAAGATTGCATTTCATGAGCGGGATTATGGTCGGCTATTTTGCAATAACAGTGCGAAAGATGTTTTGTCAATGCTTTTGGCTGAGTGTATCAAGGCAAATGTTTCCATACACTTAAATACAAAGATTGAACAGGTTGAAAAAAATAATGATCAGTTGTTTTCGATAAAAACAAAGCAGACTGTTTTTTTGGCTGAATCTGTTGTTGTTGCGACAGGGGGCTTATCCATCCCTAAAATGGGTGCAACAGCATTTGGATATCAATTAGCCGAGCATTTTGGTATTAATGTTATACCAACCGCACCTGGATTGGTGCCGTTTACTCTGCACGACAAGGACAAACAAAAATTAACCGCTTTATCCGGCATAGCTGTGCCATGTAGTGTCAGTAATGATCGGCAAAGTTTCAGCGAAAATATATTGTTTACCCATCGTGGCCTCAGTGGACCGGCAATTCTACAAATTTCATCCTATTGGCAGACAGGAGAAAAGGTAGTCATTGATTTATTGCCCCATGTGAATCTTGTAGAGATACTGAAAAAGCTTCGAATAGAAAAAAATAAAATACAGTTAAATACTGTTATTCAGCAATATTTACCTAAACGTTTGATGACTACCTTGCTTTCGGAGCAGTTACTTAAAACCTCGTTACAAGACCTATCTGATAAACAGATTCAGGAAGCTTCCCTGACCCTGCATCAATGGCAGATAAAACCAAATGCGACTGAAGGCTATAGAACGGCAGAAGTCACTCTAGGCGGGGTTGATTGCAGAGAGATTTCTTCTAAAACCATGGAAAGTAAACAAATAGCTGGCTTGTATTTTATTGGTGAGGTATTGGATATAACCGGTTGGCTTGGAGGCTATAATTTTCAATGGGCCTGGTCCTCAGGCTGGTGCGCGGGGCAATATGTATAAAAGGGTGTATTTTTGACGTGCTGATAACAGAACATCCATCTCTGAGCGTATCAACTTTAATGCTATTTTGATACAATCCTCGTTTAGGAAGTAGTGTTTGTATTGTAATTTCTTCGATTTTTATATTTGCTTTGCTGTTAATTGGTAAAGTGCTTTGTTTATTGTTGTAATAAATTTTGTTTTAGGAAGTTTATGGCCCATTCCAATGCGAATAATCCTGATCTTGACTGGAGTCAAATACGAGAAACAGTCAGGATGTTAAGTTTGTCTGTCACTCATGTTGAGCAAAGCATGAGAGAGGGGGATGCCTCGGTTAATACCTTAACTGATTCTTTTACATCTATGGTTGAACATATGTCGGCAATTAACGGATTATTAATGACACTGGCGCCATCAGAAGAAAAAGAAGCCGCAATTGCTCATTGCCAGGCGACAAATGAAATAATTCAGGATTCAATTGTTGCATTCCAGTTTTATGATCGTTTACAACAATGTCTGGAACATGTGACTTTGGGTTTAACTGGGTTGTCTGAACTGGTGTCAACTCCTGAGCGATTATATAGTCCAATGGAATGGAAGAAATTTCAGGATTCAATTCGTGGACGTTATACGATGGAATCCGAAAAAATATTATTTGATGCTATTTTGGCTGGAAAAACCATTAAAGAAGCCTTGGAGCTGATTGAGGAAACTGTAGAAAATAAAGAAGATGATATAGAGTTGTTTTAATCGCTATGTTTATTTATAGGATTTGTCTATTTTTGTTTATTCCGGCGTTTATATCGGCATGCGCAGAACATTCTGGACGGCAGACTTTGGCACCTGTATATGAAAGTCAACCTGTTACGGTTCAGAATATTAAGCCCTATCGTTATCAGAATGCTGTCAAAAATATACAGCCGGAAACTGGGCAAAAAAAGACGGCGATGGCAAACACCATGCAAGTGTTTTTTCCAAAATCCACTGAAACCATAGCCAGAACAGGGGACAATATAAATAGAAAAGCTCCTTTATTACCGGCTGTTACTGCACTGGTGAAAGACGCTGATAAGAAAAGAAAGAACGGCGATTTGGAGGGAGCAGTGTCATCTCTCGAACGTGCATTAAGAATCGATTCCAGAAGCGCGTTATTAACCTATAAATTAGCTCAGTTGAGGGTCAGTCAAACGAAGTTCGATATGGCCGAGAACTTATCTAAAAAGGCGGCGTTATTAGCCGGCAATGACGGTTATTTAAAGAAGTTGTGCTGGTTGTTAATCGCAAAGGCAAGAGATGGTTTACATAATGTCAGCGGCGCCAAAGAAGCCCGCTTAAAAGCGGCAAGTTTTTTTTAACAGCGGTTTTTTAGTTTTTAGACTTTTTCATCAAATAGCTGTATTCCAACTGTTGCCTTATCGCTGGTTTGTAACGGTTTACCTGTAAGAGCATTGATATGACCAACGGTCAAACCGGAGTCTTCCAGTTGTTGTTTCAAATAGTCCAGATTTGCCTGTATTAATTGACTTATCTGGTTGTTGTTTGACCAGAACTGTGAGTTTATTGCACCGTTTTGTTGGTTAAGCCGACAATGAATCGTGCCAAGATTAGGTGGATTTAAGGTGATGTTAACCGACCATTGGTCTTCATTCGATTGATTTTGAGAATCCTTTTCCTGTTCAAACTCTATTTGAACGGTTTCAGCTTTGTTTTGGTGCATAAACGGTAGCTCCAGGTTCCAAACCTGTTTTGGGCTTTCTTCTTTGGGTAGCGCATTAAACTGATCTAAAATTATTTTTGCCAAGGCATTTTCTGATTTTTGTAATAAGTTTTTTATTGCATCCAGTTCTGTATTGCTGAGTTTAGTTTCGGTTTGAGCTGAATTCTCTTGTTTAAGTACCTGTATAAATTTTAGAAAATTTAGTTTTAAATCTTTTGTTAACCGTAACTCTTCTGGTAATTTCAGTTCATTGGTCTTTCCGGTTAAAACTTTCGCAAGTTCAGGTAGTTTGGCCTCAAGAAATAAACCGGAGTTATCGACTGATTGCTTGAGCGCAGGTCCGGTGTTTAATTGCTGTCTTTGTGGCAGGCTTTGTAATATTTGTACAGCCAGTCGTTTTAGGGTTTTGGATACGTTATTGTTTTCCAGCAGTTTGGGCATTTCTTTTATCAACAGGTTAATGGCTACGGAAGGCGATTCCTGTTTTGGTAATAATTGTTTAAATATTTCTGCTTTAGCCTCAATACTTAAAGTGTTTGGGTTAGACTTATCAATGATAGCTGTCGTGGTTTTAATCTCGACACTTGAAATAACGGTTTTGCTACTTACCGATACCTCGGGTCGCTTGGCTTGAATTGGAGATTGGTTACCGGGATCAGTAACGTTTGCTAACCTATTTGACACTGGTTTTGGTGTATCAATCAATGTCTGGGATATTTTTTTATCAATTACCGGCTGCGGTTCCTCTGATTCTGACGCAGTGATGAGCTTTTCTGTTACTAGGCCGGTTAATTTAAGGCTGGTTGGGGTAGGGGATTGGTTGGCATTTGTCGCAGTTGATAATAATTCGGAGGCTGCTTTTTCAGGGCGCGGCTGTTGCAGGATAAATTCAACGGTAGGGTTGATTTTACTGACGATTAGTTTTAATAATTGACCAGGTTCCATTTTGCTGATTTGAGCCTGATTACTTTGGACCTGAAGAATTTTGTTAGCCAGTTGTAGGGTAATCTGGTTTTTTGATGCTTGGATACTTTCAAGCTTTACTTCAACTTGTTGGCCCAGTTTAAGTTCAAGCCTGTTGGCAATATTTTTTAGGCTGGATACTGACAGTTGACCGCTTAGCGGTGATTTGATATCCATAAGCAATCCGTTTTTTAACTTAATTGTTTGAGTGTGGAGGCAAAACTTGATTTTAGTTGGCCTGGGTCCGCCATTGATTAACGGGTAATTAGATCAACATGCGCCTGATATGTTCAATTTCATCTTTGGCGATATCCAATATATTAATACTGGTATCGGCATTTAAAGCACCCGCTGCAAGTTTTTTGTAGGCAGGAAGTTCATCCAGTTTCGGCATTTTTTTTATATCAATTTTACCGATATAACTATGTAATTGCGCAATCATAACGATATCAGAATAGCCTGGTTCTGAATCGTCATCTCTATACCAGTTTTCTGCATTGACAATCACATCTTCAAAGTCACTCGGGAACTCCCATTTATTAAGGATTTGTACCCCAATCTCCACCCGTAATTGCCTAATAGTGATTGCCAGATCATTGGGGTGATTGAGAATATCAGGATTTTTATCGGCATGAATAAGAATGGGAACAACACCAATATCATGAATCAATCCTGCCAGCATGGCCTTATCGGGATCGAAGCCAGGGGTTTTATGCGCAATAATTGCACTGATTGCGGCGACATAGCCGCTATGCGACCATAAATGAGTCATTCTCTTACGAATCAGTGGGGATTTAGCAGTAAAAACACCTTTCAGTGCCAAACCGGTAACTATATCCTGGGTGGCGTTTAAACCTATTCGTGTAAGCGCTTCAGGACAACTGTCTATTTTACGCCGTCCCCTATACAGAGGGCTGTTGGCGATTTTGATCAATTGCGCGGTAATGGCGGGATCGATCTGTACAATACGGGCTATTTTATTGCTGTTGGTATGCGGATCGTTAATTGCCTTACGGATTTTAAAAGCTATATCGGGTATGGTAGGTAATTCCAGTTCATCCGACTGGATGAATTTGTAGCACTCAAGATAAAGTCGGTTTTTGGCTAAATTAGCTGAGTTATTGGGTTTATCGCTGGAAACACTCATTTTTTTGGTTAATATTCAGACAAGCGTATAGAGTTTAGTTTAAAATCACTCGTTCAGTCGAGCTTTGAACTTATTTTATCCTGCATTTTAACGCTATGAATCCAACCCCGTCAGATATTACTTCAACATTGTGCACTATTCGTGATTATATTCGCTGGGGGGCCAGTCAGTTTGCAGAGGCCGGGCTTTTTTTCGGTCACGGGACCGAAACGGCATTAGATGAAGCTGCGGCTATTGTGCTTCATAGCCTGCATCAGCCTTATTTAATTGCCGATGCTTATTTGGATTGTCAATTAACCCTGCCGGAAAGGCAATTGCTGGTTGAATTGATTGAGAAAAGAATTGAAAAAAGAATACCGGCTGCCTATATAACCCACGAAGCAATTTTTGCCGGACTGCCGTTTTATGTCGATGAGCGTGTGTTGGTCCCTCGTTCGCCGATAGCTGAATTGATTCAGGAACAGTTTGAACCTTGGGTTGAACCAGAAAATGTTCATAATATACTAGACTTATGTACCGGCAGCGGTTGTATTGCGATTGCATGCGCATACGCCTTTCCTGATGCTCATGTCGATGCAGTTGAGTTATCCGATGATGCATTGGCGGTAGCCGAAAAGAACCTTCAAATGCATGAGTTGGACGATGAATTAGCTTTATATAAATCCGATTTGTTTAGCCAATTACCCAGTAAACATTACGATATTATTGTCAGCAATCCACCCTATGTTTGCCTGAATGAATGGCAACAGTTACCTGCAGAATTTCATGCCGAGCCGGAGATGGGCTTTAAAGGCGGGAAGTCCGGCCTTGATTTGGTCATCCGTATACTGGCTGATGCCTTTGATTATTTATCCGAGCAGGGTATTTTGATAATAGAAGTGGGCAGCAGTGCAGAAACTTTACAGAACACATTTCCCCAGGTACCTTTTTGTTGGTTGGAATTTGAACGGGGTGGCGATGGCGTGTTTTTGCTGACGGCAGAACAGGTGTTTCAATACCATGAATTATTTACACAAGCTTTAGAATAACTATGTCTGGAAATTCAATAGGAAAATTATTTACTGTGACCACCTTTGGTGAAAGTCACGGTTTGGCCTTGGGTTGTATAGTTGACGGATGTCCGCCGGGAATTGACTTGACCGAAGAAGATTTACAACGGGATCTTGACCGACGTAAACCCGGTACCTCAAGACATACTACGCAACGTCGGGAAGCGGACCAGGTCAAAATACTGTCCGGGGTGTTCGAGGGTAAAACCACTGGAACCCCAATTGGCCTGTTGATTGAAAATACCGACCAGAGATCCAAAGATTACAGTAAGATTGCCGAAAGCTTTAGACCGGGTCATGCAGATTTCAGTTATCAGCATAAATACGGCATTCGTGATTACCGAGGCGGTGGGCGGTCCTCAGCACGTGAAACAGCAATGCGGGTTGCCGCTGGTGCGATAGCAAAAAAATATTTGCATAAAGCATTCGGGATTGAAGTGCGTGGATATTTGTCACAATTGGGGCCGATCAAAATTGAAAAAGTGGATTGGGATGAAATCGAGAATAATCCTTTTTTCTGCCCGGATGCTGATAAAGTAGCGGACATGGAGGATTATATGGATGCTTTACGTAAAGAAGGTAATTCCATTGGAGCAAAAATTGATGTGGTTGCCACTGACGTACCACCTGGCTTGGGTGAGCCGATATTTGATCGTATTGATGCTGACTTGGCTCACGCCTTAATGAGTATTAATGCGGTAAAGGGGGTGGAAATTGGTGATGGTTTCGCTTGTGTGGACAGTAAAGGGACTGATTTTCGCGATGAAATAACGCCTGAAGGCTTTTTATCCAACCATGCCGGAGGCATTTTGGGCGGCATCTCTACCGGTCAGAATATCGTTGCCAGTATTGCCTTAAAGCCGACATCCAGTTTACGTTTACCGGGTAAAAGTATCAATATGCAGGGTGAGCCGATTGAAGTGATTACAGAAGGTCGGCATGATCCTTGTGTCGGTATCCGGGCAACACCGATTGCTGAAGCGATGATGGCTATAGTGATTATGGACCACTTATTACGCAATCGTGGGCAAAATTTTGATGTTGATTCAGGACTGCCGGTTCTAAGATAACCGGCATGTCAGTCCCTTATTGGCGTTTATCGGCATTTTATTTTTTTTATTTTTCCACCTTGGGTGGTTTTTTGCCGTTTTGGAGCCTTTATCTGGCCGACATTGGTTTTAATGCGGTAGAAATTGGCGAGCTGTCTGCCCTGATGGTTGGTACCAAAATCATTGCGCCCAATATCTGGGGCTGGATTGCCGACCATACAGGAAAAAGTCTGACAATTATTCGCATAGCTTCGTTTTTAGCCGCTCTGTTTTTTGCCGGTTTTTTATTTAAGCAGGATTATTTTTGGTTTGCCTGGGTGACTATCGGATTCAGTTTTTTCTGGAATGCCGCTTTACCGCAATTTGAAGCGGCAACTTTGTTTCATTTAAAAGAGCAGTCGCATCGTTACAGTCAGATCCGGCTCTGGGGCTCGATCGGCTTTATTGTATCAGTATTAATGATCGGTCGGGTTTTGGATGAATATCCCATCGCAGATTTACCTATTATTATTACCATCATGTTGATGTCAATCTGGTTGGTCAGTATTATTACCCCGGAAGCGCAGTCACTTAGCCATGAGCATGAATCGGTAGGCATTTTTCATGTACTTAAAAAGCCGGAAGTATTGGCATTTTTAGTGGTTTATATGTTCCTACAATTGTCTCATGGACCGTATTACGTTTTTTATTCGATTTTATTGCAGCAAAATGATTATTCCGGCAGCCAGACGGGATTGCTCTGGGCTTTAGGTGTCGTTGCAGAGGTCATATTGTTTATATTTATGCGGCGCTTGCTTAAACATTTTTCTTTAAGGCGGATATTATTATTCAGTTTGGCAATAGCTATTTTACGGTGGTTGCTGATAGCCTGGTGTGTGCAATTTTTATGGGTGTTGTTGTTAGCGCAGTTAATGCATGCAGCTACCTTTGGGGCTGCGCATGCCTGTGCCATACACCTGGTGCATCTGTATTTTGGTAATCAACATCAGGGTAAAGGCCAAGCGTTATACAGTAGTTTAAGTTTTGGACTGGGTGGTATGATAGGCAGCTTTGCCAGCGGTTATTTATGGGATATCCAGGGAGCTAAAGTGGTTTATACATTGGCTGCTATAGCTTGCATGCTGGCATTTATTATTGCGTTTATTTGGGTTGGACGTGAAAAAGCTCAAAATAAACTGGCATTGAGTTAAAATATTTAAACGTCATATTAAAAGGAAATATTGTGTTTGAACTGGTGAAAAACGGCGGCTGGTTAATGCTGCCCATTATTTTATGCTCTATTGGGTCAATGGCAATTATTGGTGAGCGTTTTTGGAGTTTGCAAAAAAACAAGATTTTGCCTCCTGAATTAGTGCCGCAAGTCTGGAAATTAGCAAAAAATAGTCAGTTAGATGCCAATATTGTCAGGCGCCTAAAGGTAAGCTCTCCATTGGGCGCTATTTTGGCGGCAGGTTTACTGAATAGTCATCATGGTCGACAAATAATGAAGGAAAGTATTGAAGAAGCCGGTCGACAAGTCGTTCATGAGCTTGAAAAGTTTCTCAATACTTTGGGAACCATTGCATCGGTTACCCCGCTTTTGGGTTTGCTGGGCACAGTCGTCGGTATGATCAAGGTTTTTTCCGCTATTATGGTCCATGGTGTAGGGGATCCTGCAATTCTGGCGGGCGGTATTTCAGAAGCTCTAATCACAACTGCTGCGGGTTTAACCGTGGCTATTCCAAGTTTGATCTTTCATCGTTATTTTGAACGGCTGGTTGATGAATATGTGATAAGAATGGAAGAAGAGGCTTTAAAACTGATTGATGTGATGCACGGTGACCGCGAGGAAGATTGATGAATTTTCACCGTAACAGAAAGGAAAAGCTTGAAATTACCTTAACACCCATGATCGATGTGGTGTTTTTACTGCTGATCTTTTTTATGGTAACGACCACATTTAATCGGGAAACTGAATTAAATATCAAGTTGCCGGAAGCAGAAGGTGCTGAGTCAAAGGAGTACCCTAAAGCCATTACGTTGATTATTGATGCAGAGGGGACTTATTATATAGCGGGTGAAGATGGTAAAGCTTTTCAACTGGTCAATCAGAAGCTCTCGACATTAAGAAAAGCATTGGTTCAGGCTGCCGGTAATTCCAGAAAAATGCCGGTTATAATCAGTGCTGACAGTAAAACGCCTCATCAAGCTGTTATCAGTGCTTTGGATATTGCCGGACAAGCCGGTTTTGCACATATCACTTTTGCCACTAAAAATATTGCTGGTAAAGAAAATGAGTAAAACACTGGCCAGTCGCATCGAAAAAATTTGGTATAAGGATATTATTGTTGGTACTTGGTTTTCACCTTTTAGTTACCTGTATCAGGATGTGATTCGATTTCGCCGGTTTTTGTACCGTATCGGTATTTTTAAAACTCACACATTGCCGGTTCCGGTTGTTATAGTCGGTAATATTACTGTCGGCGGTACCGGAAAAACGCCATTGATTATTTATTTGGCAAAATTGTTAAAACAGACGGGCTTTAATCCTGGAGTAATCAGTCGTGGTTATGGTGGACAGGCATCAGCCTGGCCGCAAGCGGTTAGTGTAGAAAGCGATACCAAAGATGTCGGTGATGAAGCTATTTTGCTGGCTAAACATTGCGACTGCCCTGTAGCGGTGGGGCCGGTAAGGGCCGATTCTGCCAGGATGCTGATTGAACGGGCAAATTGTGATCTGATTTTATCGGATGATGGTCTGCAGCATTATGCGCTGAATAGAGATGTCGAAATTGCGGTAATTGATGGTCAACGCCGTTTTGGTAATGGTTTTTGTCTGCCGGCCGGGCCGTTAAGGGAGCCGGTTGAGCGACTTCAAGGCGTTGATTTTGTTATTGTAAATGGCGATAAGGTTGAGGAGCACGAATTTTCAATGCAGGTGGATGGGGATACTGCAATTAACCTGTTGACGGGTGAAGAGAGGTCGCTAAGCGATTTTTCTGGACAGCCTTGTCATGCGTTGGCAGGGATTGGTAATCCTGATCGTTTTTTTGGTTTATTGTCTGGGGCGGGGATAGCAATAGATAAGCATGTTTTTCCCGATCACCATCAGTTTAAACCAGCAGATATACAATTTAATGATGATGCAGCTGTTTTAATGACAGAAAAAGATGCGGTTAAATGTACCGGGTTTGCAAGCCCCAAGCATTGGTATATACCTGTTACAGCTAAACTAGAGCCATCATTTGCTACACAGTTATTAACCTTATTAAGAGAAAAAAATCATGGATAAAAAGTTACTGGAAATTCTTGCCTGTCCTTTATGTAAGAGTTCGTTAATTTATGACAATAAACAGCAAGAATTAATCTGTAAAGCCGACGGTTTGGCATTTCCAGTACGTGACGATATTCCGGTAATGTTGGAAGATGAAGCGCGTGAATTAAGTCAGGAAGAAATTGACGCCTTATCTAAATGAATACAGATTTCAAAGTCGTTATACCGGCCAGATATGGCTCAACCCGCTTACCGGGTAAACCTTTATTGCCTATTGCCGGCAAAGCCATGATTGCTCATGTCTGTGAGCGAGCGTTGGAAGCAAATGCAAGTGAGGTGGTAGTAGCCACAGACGATCAACGTATTTTTGATGCGGTTAAAGATCTGGATATTGAAGTGGTGATGACTCGTGCTGATCATCAAAGTGGCACTGAGCGTATTACCGAGGTTGCAGAGATTTGCGGCTGGCATGAAGATGATATTATCGTCAATTTACAGGGTGATGAGCCATTGATTCCGGCAAATTATATTCGAGGCGTGGCAGATTCGCTTGCCAATCAACAACTGGCCGGTATTGCAACCCTGGCGGCTGAAATTAAGGATGATGAGGAAATTTTTAATCCCAATTCCGTTAAGGTGGTACTTAATCAGATGGGGTATGCACTTTATTTCAGTCGAGCGGCAATTCCTTGGGATAGGGATAATTTTACTCAACATGGAGGTCAGAGTTCTGGTGCGATGCCGTATTTTAGGCATATTGGAATGTATTCCTATCGAGTCAGCTTCCTTAAACAATACTGTCTATGGCCCGCATCCACTTTAGAAAAAGTGGAGTCATTGGAACAGTTGAGAATTTTATGGCAAGGCGAGTCAATTAAAGTCAAAATCGTTGACCAAACGCCTGAGGCAGGTGTGGATACCTTAGAGGATTTAAACCGGGTAGAAAGGATGCTATCAAAGCTATAAATGATATTTTTTTTAATTGGGGGCTGAGTTAATGGGGTATGGAGTTTGCTGATTCTATAAGTTTTGGCAGTTGCTTTAATATTAGAGCAACTTGTCCCATTATTTAACCTGTAGCTAGGTTAATATATTGCCCGTCATTCGATCTCAGTGAACTTTCAGCGCTTATTCATTAGATGTTTCCACTATTGTACGGTTTGTACGCACTTTGGTTTTTCGCTAGCTCCATTTCCCTTATGATTTTTTGGCTAAGTTCTGCAGTAGTCGATCAAGTCAAGTAACTGATATAGATTGCCATTATTTTGCGCAGTGCCTTGTATGATGACGTTTTCTTTTAAGACTAAATTGTTGTCAATATCACTGTTTTGAATTGTTATTGATTCATCAACAGAGTCTACACAAATCCCTAATAAGTTATTGGGGGTATCAAATACGATAATACGACCTTTGTATGGATGTTGTGCTTTGTTATGACCCAATAATAAATGTCCTGAGACAACAGTAATTAAATTACCCCTGACATTCAGAAGTCCCTCTATTTCATTCGCAGCGCCGGGAACAGGAGTGGGTTTTATGTACGGTGTTATTTCACTAATGTTGTGTAAAGGAAATGCATAATGTTCCTCGCCGATTTTGCAACTAATCCATTGCTCATTTAAGAACAAATTACTCATTGAACTAACAGAGGTAATAATTTACAGGTTTTTACTTAGAGTACTATGCATATAGTCAAGCATATTTTCCGTTCTTTAGTCAAAGAAAGTTGCATATAAGTGACATATATGGTTTTTTTTCATATAATAGAATCTTTATCTAAAATAAAATAATTAGAGATGTAAATATAAGTTATTCCAAAATATTTGTAATTGAGCTCGGTCAACAGGAATAGCGGGTCACAAGGTTGGCTATAGTGATCGGCTGAATTTAGTCTAATTATCAAATTAAAGTTTTATCCGCATTTGAGTCGGATAGTACACCACACAATCGTTTTTCGATTTCTTTTAAGAACGCTGTAAACCAGTGGGATAAATCTAATATCTAACTAAAAATTAATAATGCATACCGTAGAAAAAATTGGCGGCACGTCAATGAGCGATTATCTTTCAGTACGAGATAACATAGTTTTCTCGCCTTCCAATTCAGATAATTTATACCAGCGAATCTTTGTCGTTTCTGCTTATAGCGGCATAACCAACAAGCTGCTTGAACACAAACAAACCGGTCTGCCTGGAATCTATGCGCTGTTTTCTTCCAGTATGCAGGATAAGGTCTGGTTGGATGCCATGGAAGATTTAAAGAATGATCTTCATCTGATTAACCAAGAACTTTTTGGTGACGGCGACCCGTTGGTAGATGCTAACAAGTTTATCGATAAGCGGCTAAGCGATGCAAAAAAATGTCTAATGGATTTGCATAGCTTATGTTTGCATGGCCATTTTGCATTGGATATACACTTGGAGACAGTGCGTGAAATGCTCGCCAGTATAGGTGAGGCACATAGTGCTTGGAATACGGCAAAATTGCTGCAGCGTGATGGCGTCAATGCCTGTTATCTTGATCTTACCGGTTGGGATACAGATAATCATATTCCATTGGATGAAAGAATAATTAATAATTTCAAACAATTGGATTTAAATAAGCAGCTGCCTATTGTGACCGGTTATGCACATAGTGCTGATGGGTTAATGTCTTCTTTTGATCGTGGTTACAGTGAAATGACTTTTAGTCGTATCGCTGTTCTAACTGAAGCTAGTGAAGCAGTTATTCATAAAGAATTTCATTTAAGCAGTGCGGATCCACGCTTAGTGGGGAAAGAAAATGCAGTTCCTATTGGCAGAACCAATTATGATGTCGCCGACCAGTTGGCTAATTTGGGGATGGAGGCCATTCATCCCAAGGCTGCAAAAGGGCTTAGACAACACAATATTCCTCTAAGAGTGAAAAATACCTTTGAACCGGATCATGACGGAACTTTGATTACAGTCGATTATGTTAGTGATAAACCTTGTGTTGAAATAATCGCCGGTTGCAAAGGAGTGTATGCGTTGGAGGTTTTCGATCAGGATATGGCGGGGAGAATTCATGACTATGATACAAATATATTGGCTATTATCCATCGATTTAAAGCACAAATTATATCCAAAGATGTAAATGCAAATACATTAACTCATTATCTTTCCACAAATTTAAAAACCGTTAAACGAATTCGGGCGGCTTTGGAACAAATGTATTCCGAAGCTGATATTCAGCACCGGAAGGTATCTGTTGTTTCGGCTATAGGCAGCGATATGCAAATACCGGGAATATTAGCCAAAGCCGTTCAGGCTGTTGCCAGCCGAAATATAAGTGTGTTGGCAATTCATCAATCCATGAGGCAGGTTGATATGCAGTTTGTTATCAATGAGTCAGATTACGATGAAACGATTAAGAGCTTGCATGAATCTTTAGTAGAAGTACATGATCATGGTGAAGCCATATGCTTGGCTTGCTAATAGGATTTTTTTGCATAGATGTTGCAGGGTTTAGTTCATACTGTAGAAACTAGGCCGAGTGATAATGTGCTTTTTGCTTATAAATACAATCCTCTGACTATGAGTTAAAAATAATTGTCAGTCTATCGGGGCGAGGCTTTCATAAACTCGCATAAGCTATTTGGAAATTGGTAGACTTAACAGTTCTATGTCGAGGCTTATAAAGATTCGTTGGTTCGGAAAATATAAATGCAAGATTACATTTCTCAAGCACTTTATTGTCGTTAATATAAACTTGAGCAATGTAATCGACAAGCCCTAACTGTGTTAAAAGACAATGCAGTGGTTTATGTAAAAAGTTGCACAATGAAAAAATAAGATTGATGTTTTCTATTAATTGACATTTTTTTTCAGAAACAGTACTTTAAGCGGTTCGTTAAAAAACCACAACTTTAGCTTTTAAAGAGCCTTTAATGGAAGAATTTCACCGTATTAGTCGTTTACCTCCCTATGTTTTTAATATTGTTAATGAATTAAAAGCAAAAGCCCGGGCCGCGGGTGAGGACATTATTGACTTTGGAATGGGGAACCCGGACCAGCCAACCCCCAAGCATATTGTAGACAAAATGATCGAGGCGGCTGAACGGGAGGATACTCATCGTTATTCGGTTTCTCGTGGTATTCCAAGATTACGCAAGGCAATCTGTAACTGGTATAAAAATCGTTATGATGTAGATCTTGATTTTGATAGCGAGGCTATTGTCACTATTGGCTCGAAGGAAGGTCTTGCGCATTTGGCTTTGGCTACCTTGGGTCCGGGAGATACGGTGCTGGTACCAAATCCTGCTTATCCGATCCACCCTTATGGTGTGGTTATTGCCGGAGCTGATTTAAGGCATGTGCCTTTAGTGCCTGATGTTGATTTTTTTGATGAATTGCACAAGGCGATCGAAGATTCCTGGCCTAAGCCGAAAATGCTGATTCTAAATTTTCCAGGTAACCCGACCAGTCAATGTGTCGAACTGGATTTTTTTGAAAAAATCATCGCTGTAGCCAAAGAGCATAAAATCTGGATAGTGCATGATATTGCCTATGCCGATATTGTTTTTGATGGCTATAAAGCCCCGTCTATTTTACAGATCGAGGGTGCAAAAGATATTGCCGTTGAATTTTTCTCGTTATCCAAAAGCTACAACATGCCGGGTTGGCGAGTGGGTTTTATGTGTGGAAATAAAGAGCTCGTGGCGGCTTTGGCACGTATTAAATCCTATCTGGACTATGGCATGTTTACCCCTATTCAGGTGGCTGCCATTACCGCACTGGAAGGACCGCAAGATTGCGTTACAGAAATCTGTCAAATGTATAAAAAAAGACGTGATGTATTGTGCGATGGATTAAATGCGGCCGGTTGGGCAGTTGAAAAGCCGAAAGCTACAATGTTTGTTTGGGCGCCAATTCCAGAACCTTATAAAGAAATGGGCTCATTGGAATTCAGTAAAAAACTGTTAAAAGATGCCAAAGTGGCGGTCGCTCCAGGCATTGGCTTTGGTCAACATGGTGATGCTTATGTTCGATTTGGACTGATTGAAAATGAACATCGGACGCGTCA
Organism: Methylococcaceae bacterium; assembly: GCA_050303415.1. Lineage (GTDB taxonomy): Bacteria > Pseudomonadota > Gammaproteobacteria > Methylococcales > Methylomonadaceae > JBNLBS01. The sequence continues at coordinate 105,384 of JBNLBS010000003.1, forward strand.
AGCAGTTCGGGGTATTCGCGCTATGTTTAAGAAAGATAATGTGCTTGCTGGACTGTAAACGGAAATAAATTACTTTTTGTAATTTTTGTCCCATTGACAGTCGTTGTATAATGGGCAGTTCAGAAAAAATATAATAAGGTTTAGGAGTCTGATTTGAAACCGGTAAAAGTTGGCGTTTTAGGGTTGGGTACCGTAGGCGGTGGTACAGTCAATGTATTAAAACGCAATGCGCAGGAAATTGCCCGTAGAGCAGGACGTGAAATTATTGTGACTCGTGCTTCTGCCAGGGACCTTAAACGGGAGCGAATTTGTGACACGCAAGGTATCGAGTTAAGCACGGATCCATATGACATTGTTAATGATCCGGAGATAGATATTGTTCTGGAACTGATTGGTGGCGAAATACTTGCGAAAGAATTGGTCTTGGCAGCGATAGAAAAAGGCAAACATGTTGTTACTGCCAACAAGGCATTAATTGCTTTGCATGGTAATGAAATTTTCTCTAAAGCCAGTGCAAAAGGCGTTATGGTTTCATTTGAGGCCGCAGTTGCGGGTGGTATTCCTGTTATTAAAGCCTTGCGTGAAGGTTTAAGTGCCAATCGAATTGAGTGGTTGGCAGGCATCATTAATGGTACGGGTAACTTTATTCTGACCGAGATGCGCGATAAAGGCCGCGATTTTGATGATGTATTGGCTGAAGCTCAGGCTTTAGGTTATGCTGAAGCGGATCCAACCTTTGATGTAGAAGGGATTGATGCTGCGCATAAATTAACTATTCTGGCAGCCATTGCTTTTGGTATTCCATTGCAGTTTGATAAAGTATTTACCGAGGGTATTACCCAGATTACCCAAGCAGATGTGGAATATGCGGAAGAACTCGGTTATCGAATCAAACATCTGGGTATTGCCAGAAAAACAGATGCCGGTATTGAGTTAAGAGTTCATCCCACTTTAATTCCCAAGCGTCGCTTGATAGCAAATGTCGATGGGGTAATGAATGCAGTACTGGTACAAGGTGATGCAGTCGGGCCTACACTTTATTATGGTGCCGGTGCCGGTGCCGAACCGACGGCTTCAGCCGTAGTTGCGGATGTCGTGGATGTGGTCAGGGCCTTAACCAGTGATCCGGAAAACCGGGTGCCGCATTTGGCCTTTCAGGCGGATGCTTTAAGCGATACCACCGTTGTTAATGCCGATCAGTTTAGAACCTCTTATTATCTGCGTCTGAATGCTGAAGATAAGCCGGGGGTATTGGCAGAAATCACCCGAATATTGGCAGAGCATCAAATCAGTATAGAGGCCATTATTCAAAAAGAACCCTTGGAAGGTGAGACTTCATTGCCGATCATTATGTTGACACAAGTCACTGTGGAAAAAGAAATGAATGCGGCTATTACACAAATTGAAGCATTAGCCACGATTTCCGGAAAAATAAGCCGGATTCGTGTGGAAACATTAGGATAAATAACGATGTCGATAAGTAAAAGATATACCGGTTTAATTGAGAGATACAGAGATCGCCTGCCGGTTAATGAGCAGACCCGCATCATAAGTATAGGCGAAGGTAATACGCCATTAATTCAGTTACAAAATATCCCACGGTTGATCGGTAAAGACGTAGATATCTACGTTAAATTTGAAGGGCTGAATCCCACGGGTTCATTTAAAGATCGCGGCATGACCATGGCTGTCACCAAAGCAGTGGAAGAAGGCAGCGAAGCCATCATTTGCGCCTCGACAGGTAACACCTCTGCATCGGCTGCGGCTTATGCGGTACGTGCGGGAATCAAAGCTTTTGTGTTAATTCCTGACGGTAAAATAGCCTTGGGAAAATTGGCACAGACTTTAATGTATGGTGCTGAAATTATCCAGATTAATGGTAATTTTGACAAAGGTATGCAATTGGTTAAAGACGTTGCCGAGCATGCTCCGGTTACTATTGTTAATTCGATTAACCCGTTCAGGCTGGAAGGACAGAAAACCGCAGCCTTTGAAATTGTCGATGAGTTAGGTGATGCACCTGATTATCATTGTTTACCGGTGGGTAACGCGGGTAATATTTCAGCTTACTGGAAAGGTTATAGTGAATATGCTGTAGAAACCAATGGTCTAACTGCAGTTGCCGGTAAGCGTCCAATTATGTGTGGTTATCAAGCTGCGGGGGCCGCACCTTTTATCGCCGGTCACCCAATTGAAGAGCCGGAAACCATTGCCACTGCCATTCGTATCGGTAATCCTCAATCCTGGGATTTCGCCTGGAATGCACAGAAAGAATCCGGTGGTTGGTTTGATGCCAAAACTGACGAACAAATTCTAGCCGCACATCGAATGCTTTCCCAATATGAAGGTATTTTCTGCGAACCGGCTTCGGCTACCTCTTTGGCTGGGGCGCTGGAAGATATTGGTTCCGGCAAGATAAAAGAAGGCAGCAAAATTGTTTGTACCTTAACCGGAAATGGTTTAAAAGACCCAGATACGGCTATAACTCAGTGTAAAGACACACATCCAGTGACCATTGAGGCTAATCTGGATTCGGTCAAAAAAGCAATATTAGACAATATGTAAGCGTGAATTTAAAAGCATAAAAAAGCCGGCATCAGCCGGCTTTTTTATTGCTAACTTCAGCATTGATAATTTGGAATGAAATGTACTATCAAGGTGTAGCTAAAAAAATCGTCGCCAGATCGGTTGCAGTGAAAAAAACGGATCTGGGAGATATGCATCCGATATTAAAACGTATTTTTCAAAGCAGGGGAATTGAAAACGAAGCACAATTGAATCGGAGTCTCTCTGTTTTACCGTCCCCCTGGTTACTGAGCGGTATGGAGTCTATGATTGAACACTTGGTAGAAGCGCTCAATAATCAGTTACGTATTCTTATTGTCGCCGATTTCGATGCTGACGGTGCAACCAGTTGCGTAGTGGCTATCAAAGGTTTGCAGGCGTTGGGTTTTTCCCATCTGGATTATATTGTGCCTAATCGTTTTGACTACGGTTATGGTTTGACCCCCGAGATCGTTGAACTGGCCTACCAACAGCAGCCGGATATTATTATTACCGTTGATAATGGTATTTCCAGTTTACAGGGTGTTGCTCTGGCACATAAGCTGGGAATAAAAGTCCTGGTCACGGATCATCATCTCCCCGGCAATGAACTGCCCGAGGCCGATGCTATAGTCAATCCCAATATTGCCCAAGATATATTTCCCAGCAAAGCGATTGCCGGTGTCGGTGTTATCTTTTATGTGTTAATGGCCTTGCGGATTAAATTAAGAGAACAAGGCTGGTTTGATCGGCAACAAATAACAGAACCGAATTTGGGACAGTTGTTGGATTATGTGGCTTTGGGAACGGTTGCCGATGTCGTACCTTTGGATCAGGTCAATAGAGCGTTGGTACACCAGGGACTGTTACGAATACGTTCTGGTAAATGTCACCCGGGCTTGCGTGCGTTAATTGAAGTTTCAGGCCGACAAATGGCGACCATAAATGCTTCCGATTTGGGGTTTGCGTTGGGGCCAAGGTTAAATGCTGCGGGTAGAATGGATGATATGTCATTGGGTATACAATGTCTGCTTTCCGAAGATGATGTGTCGGCGAGAGATATGGCTCTGCAATTGGACGATTTAAATAATGATCGGCGGGAAATTGAAGCGCAGATGAAAAAAGAAGCGCATATGCTGTTGTCAGAAATGAAATCATTGGATGAACATCATGTGCCTGCAGGCGTTTGTCTGTTTGACAAGGAATGGCATCAGGGTGTTATTGGTATCTTAGCATCAAGAATCAAAGATCAACTTCACCGGCCGGTCATTGCTTTTGCGCCAGGTAATGAGGGTGAAATAAAAGGGTCGGCCCGGTCAATTGCCGGGGTGCATATCAGAGATGTATTAAGTGATGTTGCCGCTGCACATCCGAAATTATTATCCAGGTTTGGTGGTCATGCTATGGCGGCGGGGTTAACTTTGGAAATGCATGATTACCCGGCTTTCGCCTTGGCATTTGATGAAATGGTTGCCAGGCGACTGGATAGTGTCGACTTAGATCATAAAATCTATACTGATGGAGAGTTGAGTGAAAAGGAGTTGAGTTTAAGTTTTGCCGAACAATTGCAAAATGCAGGAACCTGGGGGCAGGAATTTCCCGAACCAGTCTTTGACGGGGTGTTTGATGTCATACAGTGTCGAATAGTGGGACAGCATCACCTGAAACTGGTAATAAAAATGAATACGGCCGAACACTTAATCGATGCTATCGCATTTTATATAGATCAGCCTGAAAACTGGTTGGGAATAAGGAAAGCTAAAATAGTTTATAAACTGGATATTAATGAGTATAGGGGCGTGAGGAATATTCAATTAATGGTTCAGTATATTGAAAAAATTATTTGACTGATCGCTTGTGATAAAAAAAGATTCTAAATTTAGCATAACCGATGATTAAAACTATATTGGTATAGAATCACTAATAGTAATACAATGCCAGATAGTTTTATCAATATTTAACGCGCTATGTTGCCCTCTGTCAGGACTTATTGATATGGATATCGTTTATACGACAAAGAAGTTTTTGTTTATAGTTTTGGTGTTTTTTTTGTTCATATCTATTGTAAATCGTGGTAGACCGATTAAAAATTTAAACTGAAAATGGATCAATTTGTTTTTGTAGATAATCTCGGTTTCTGGGGTGCATTAAGTATTACTTTAACCTTACTTGGCGGATTATGCCTAGTGTTGTTTGCTGTACGGCATTTAAGCAATAAAAAGCTTGTTGAATATGTTGGCTCCATGCAATTTAGAATGGGCGCATTAATCAGTGTAATGCTGGTCATTATTTTATCGGCCAGTTTAATTGCTTTTACTTTACACCATAATCGAAAACAGACGCTTAATACCGTTAAAGAAAACCTGGTAAATAATCTAAACGGTACCATGGATCGACTGGATAACTGGATAGTTCAACAGCAACATTATTTGTTACAGTTGGGTCGGGATCCAGAGCTTGTTGCCATTACTAAAAAACTGTTAAAAGTACAAGTTGATCCAAAAGCCTTATTGAATTCCCAAGAACAGGCTGAAGTGAGACAGTTTTTTGCTCAACGACAGGAAGAATTTGGGCACTTAGGTTTTTTTATTATTAATGCTGATTATTTCAGCATTGCTTCCAAACGCAATATTAATGTAGGTACAAAAAACCTGATTGCCAGGAAAAAACCGGAGTTGCTGAAAAAAGTTTTTTCAACCGGTAAGGTGGTCCTTATTCCACCTTTGCAGTCTGATGTATCTGTTGAGAATAAAGGTAAAATACAAAATACCACCATGTTCTTTGCCGCCCCGATCCAGGATAGAGAGGGCCGGATTATTGCTGTTTTCACACAGAGGCTGGATCCTGAGGGACATTTAGCTCAAATAATGATTGATGGTCGATCGGGTAGAACAGGAGAAACATACCTAATTGATATAAACGGTCACATTCAGACGCCAAGCCGATTTAAACAACAATTAGTGCAGGTTGGTTTGTTAAAACCGGGTGAGCCTGAGTATTCAAATTTAGCCGTTCTTGATCCAGGTGGCAATTTGCTGGAAGGCTATAAAAATCCATCCCCGCAAGAAGAGCTGCCTTTCACACGAATGGCGAAATCAATTATTCAATTAGCGCGCACATCGAACAGTGAGCATAGCCAAATTGTTACCGATATGCTCGGCTATCGCGATTACCGGGGAGTGCCAGTTTATGGCGCTTGGTTATGGGATAAGGAACTCAACCTGGGGATAACATCGGAAATTGATGTCAAAGAGGCACTTTCAAGTTTTTATACTTTACGTCTGAATCTGGTTATTGTTACAGGACTGACGTTGTTTTTCTCCATAGCAGCTACATTAATCGCCGTTTTATTGGGTGAACGGGTGGCAGTGACCCTGCGTAGATCGCAATATGAGTTGGAGCGGAAAGTCGCCGAACGCACCGAATGGTTACGTACGATTATCGATTCGGCTGTAGATGGAATAATTGTGATTGATCAAAAAGGGTCTATATTGGAATTTAGCCCGGCGGCTGAAAAAATATTTGGCTATGGTGTAGATGAAGTCGTAGGTAAAAATCTTAAACTCTTAATCCCGGAGCCCTTCTCAAGTGAGCATGATGCTTATCTCAGTAATTATTTGGAGACAGGTCAGGGTAAGGCTATCGATAAAGTTAATGAACTGGCCGGTTTGCATAAAAATGGAAATCAGTTTCCTCTTGAGGTATCTATTGCAGGCGTTAAGCTTGATGGGCAAAAAAAGTTTTTTACCGGTATAGTGCGGGATATCTCAGCAAGAAAACAGGCTGAACAGCAGCGCGATGCCATTATTAGAGAACTGAATTTTCAAAAATACGCTTTGGATATGCATTCTATTGTCAGTATCGCGGATGCTAAAGGAAATATTATTTATGTAAATGATCGTTTCTGTGAACTGAGCGGATATAGTCGTGATGAACTGATGGGAAATAATCATCGGTTAGTAAAATCTGATCTCCATCCAGACTCCTTCTATAAGGATCTGTGGCTGACTATCAGTAGTGGAAATGTGTGGCAGGGTGAAATCTGTAATTTAGCCAAAAACAATTCAAATTATTGGGTGAACGCAACAATTGTCCCTTTTTTGGGTGAAAATGGTAAACCGGAACGTTATATTTCAATTCGTACTGATATCACTCAACGCAAGGCAGCGGATGAGGCAATGCGATTTGCCCAGCGTCAGGCTGAAGCAGCGAACCGGGCTAAAAGTGAATTTTTGGCCAATATGAGTCATGAAATTAGAACACCCATGAATGCAATTACTGGCTTAAGTTATTTGACCCTGCAGACTAATCTGGACCGCAAACAGCATAATTACCTAAAAAAAATCAATGATTCGGCAAATAATTTATTAGGAATCATTAATGATATTTTAGATTTTTCTAAAATTGAAGCGGACAAAATGAGTCTGGAAGCCATACCATTTATATTGGATGACGTCCTGGCAAATGTCACTGATGTTGTTTGTATGCGGGTTAGAGAAAAAGGGCTTGAATTACTGATTGACAAAGCCCCTGACATTCCAGTCGGCCTCATAGGCGATCCACTACGTCTGGGACAGGTGTTAATTAATTTAGCCAACAATGCGGTCAAGTTTACCCATCAGGGTGAAATTATCATACGGGTGGAAAGAATTGGGCATGAGGCTGATGATGTTATTTTAAAATTTTCAGTTGAAGATACCGGTATTGGGATGACGGAAGAACAGGTGAGTAGGTTGTTTCAATCATTTTCTCAGGCGGATACTTCAACCACGCGAAAATACGGTGGTACCGGGTTAGGTTTATCAATCAGTAAACGCCTGATCAATATGATGGATGGAGAGATCTGGGTTGAAAGTGAGCACCATCAGGGTAGTTCATTTAATTTTATTGTCCGTTTCAAGACTACTGATCAAATTGAATCGAGGGCGATACCATCTGTTGACATCTTAAAAGGGATGAATGTGCTGATTGCGGACGATCGCCGGACTGCTAGGGATATTATGCAGCACTTCATGGAAAATTATGGTGCAAAAACCACTTTGGCGAGTAATGGGCAGGAGGTAATAGAGATAGTTGAGCAGGCGAACCGTAATAACAAACCATTTAAACTGTTGTTGATTGATTGTATGATGCCGAAAATGACTGGAATTGACGCTGCTGTACATATTAAAACGCAATTAGGCTTATCACCACCACCTGCAATTGTGATGGTGACTTCGTATGACCGGGATGAAGTGTTAGATAGAATCAAAAGTGAAAAACTGGATGGTTTAATTGCTAAACCGGTTACTGAAATATCACTTTTGGAAACGATTGCCCATGTTTTCGGACAGACAAAGGCTAAGGTTAAACAAAAAAACAATGAAACTGTGAATGATGATTTTTTAAAAATTTTGCAAGGGAAGGATGTTCTGCTGGTTGAAGATAATGAAGTAAACCAAATGGTTGCCAAAGGGCTCCTGCAAAAAATGAACATGAACGTAGATATTGCGGAAAACGGTCTCATTGCGGTTGAAAAATTACAGGAAAAGAAATATTCAGCAATTCTTATGGATTTACAGATGCCGATGATGGATGGTTATCAAGCAACTCGTGCTATCCGCGAAATGCCGGAATTTGCCGATTTGCCTATTATTGCCATGACGGCAAATGCAATGGAATCAGATAAAAGGAAATGCCTGGATGCCGGTATGAATGCACATGTGTCAAAACCGATTAACCCTAAACTCTTATATTCGGCACTAACTGAATGTTTATCCGAAAATCAGGCGAAACAAATTCAGCCTGAAATGCAGAAGATTACTGAAAACAAGCTTCAAGCTAAACCCCTAAAGTTTAAATTACCTGTATTACCTGGTATTAATGTTGAAAAGGGGTTACGTTGTGTGGGAGGTGAAGTCGATTTCTATCAGGAAATGTTGCTAAAATTTGCATCCAACCAGAAACACACTGTGGAAAACATTAAATCAGCCATTGAACAGGATAATATAAAAGAGGCTATCCGTTTTGCGCACACGCTTAAAGGTACAGCCGGCACCGTAGGTATCGATGCGTTAATGCAGCAGGCGGCGGAGGTTGAGGCTGTTTTAAATGAAGGGAATATCGATCAGGCAGTAAAACAATTGCCGTTATTAGAAGAAATGCTGACTCACACGGTGGAACTAATTGAAACCAGTTGTTCTTCACAATCAGAAACTATTGAGACAGCCTATACCTCAACTGTATTACCGGAAAATTTCACTTCTAAATTACTACAGCTAATAGACTATTTGGATCAGTTTAATGCCCGGGCCTCGACTTGTCTGGATGAGCTTCTGAATGATGCCCAAAAGACAGTTTGGGTGAAATGGCTGGAGAAGATTCAACAACCCCTGTCAATTTATGAATTTGAAGAAGCAGCAGAAAAGGCTAGGGCTTTACTGGATGAATTAATGAAAAGGCAATAAAATTGATTTTCAGCGAAAAGAGGCCAAGTACTTGGAAGAAAAGATTCTTATAGTTGATGATACACCGGAAAATCTTGACGTTGTCGGTGGCATACTGGGGCGAAACTATAACCTCTTGTTTGCCATTAATGGTGTTTTAGCATTAAAAATAGCAAAAGCACAAAAACCTGATTTAATTCTGCTTGATGTCATGATGCCCGAAATGGATGGCTATGAGGTTTGCAGGGTTTTAAAAGATGATGATGATTTACGTGAAATCCCGGTTATATTCCTGACTGCCAAATCTGAAGTAGAAGATGAAGAAAGAGGCTTTAAGCTGGGTTGCGTCGATTATATTGCCAAACCGATAAGTCCCCCTATTTTGATTGAGCGAGTTAAAACGCATTTGGCGTTAAAACAAGCTAAAGATTTTTTGTATAAACAAAATCACCTATTGGAAGAGAAAGTCAGGGAACGCACAGAAAAACTTACTAAAATGCAGGATGTGGTCATGGTGGCGATGGGGGCTTTGGCTGAAGCCAGAGACCCAGAAACAGGTGCCCATATTCAACGTACCAAATATTACGTTCAAATTCTGGCAGAGGAATTAGCCAAAATATACAAATACCGTGATTTTTTAACGCCTGAAAATATTACCATGATTTCCAAATCAGCACCGTTGCATGATATTGGTAAGGTTGGTATACCCGATAGAATTCTTTTAAAGCCGGGTAAGTTGACACCGGAAGAATTCGATGAAATGAAATTGCATCCTGTCTATGGTTATGAGGCATTACTATCGGCTGAAGATTTAATGGATGAAGGTGACAATTTTCTTCAACATGCCAAAGATATTGCTTATGGTCACCACGAAAGATGGGATGGTAAAGGTTATCCGCAAGGTTTAGCAGGTGAGGCAATTCCTTTGTCTGCCAGAATGATGGCGTTGGCAGATGTCTATGATGCTTTAATCAGTATCAGGCCTTATAAAAAACCATTTACCCATGAAGAGGCCTATAAAATAATCGAAAATGGTTCCGGCACACATTTTGATCCGGAGGTAGTCAATGCATTTAAGGTCCGTGAACTGGATTTTATTGAGATCGCGAATAGATTTGTAGACTAAGTAGCGATTTCTTTGATTCTTGTTTTAACTTCTTAATACTTCAATCGGCTTATAATCTAAAATTTTTATGCAAAAACAGTCTCTTTGGTATCCTTATGCGCAAATGAAGATTAAAGAGGAAAATCTTCTGGTCGAATCCGCTCAAGGGATTAATTTGCAATTGGCTGATGGACGGCAATTAATTGATGCGATATCTTCTTGGTGGTGTGTGATATATGGCTACCGTCATCAGGAACTGGATCAGGCATTAAAGCAACAAATTGATTCGATATCGCATGTTATGTTAGGGGGGTTGGTTAATGAGCCCGCTAAAGAATTGGCCGATAAATTAGTTGAGGTAACACCGAAAGGCTTAAATCATGTTTTTTATGGTGATAGCGGTTCGGTCGGTATTGAAGTAGCCCTGAAAATGGCGGTGCAATTCTGGAATAATCAGGGATACCCTAACAAATCTCGTATTGTATCGTTAAAAAAAGCCTATCATGGTGATACAACAGGTTGTATGTCAGTAGGTGACCCTGAAGAGGGTATGCATCATTTGTTTAGCGGTTATTTGCCCCAACAGATTTTTCTAGAGGCACCGACAGGCGGTTATGATGCGAATCTGGATATAGTGCAAAACTATATGCAGAAGTTTGAGCACCTATTGCAGCAGAAAGCCGATGATGTTGCCGCGTTGATTGTTGAACCCTTAATGCAGGCCGCTGGCGGTTTTAATTTCTATAGTCCTGATTATCTAAAGCAATTTAAAGCTTTATGCGATAAGTACAATATATTGTTGATTTTTGATGAGGTGGCAACAGGCTTTGGTCGTACCGGTACTTTATTTGCTGCCGAGCAAGCTGAAGTATGTCCGGATATAATGGTGTTAAGTAAAGGCTTAACCGGCGGTTACCTGGGGCATTCGTCAACATTGGCGACAACTAGAGTGTTTGATGCTTTTTATGCTGATGATACCAGTAAAGCATTTATGCACGGACCGACGTTTATGGGAAACCCTTTGGCTTGCAGTGTAGCGTTAAAATGTTTGGAGATTTTTCAACGGGATAATTTTCTGCAACGTATTAAACAGATAGAAGCGATATTAAAGCAGCATTTATTGGGGTTTAAAGCCAATGGCGTGGTTGATAGTCGGGTTTTGGGTGCCACGGGTGTGATTGAAGTCACTGGGCCAAGTGTGTTAAGTGGTGTTCAGGAGTTTGCCGCAGAACAGGGGGTCTGGCTGAGACCGTTTGATAACTATCTGTACACTATGCCTGCCTATATTATCTCTGATAAAGAATTAGTCAAAGTAGTCAAGGTAATGAAAGACTGGTTTCATAGATAACTTTTTGCGCCTTAAGTGAATTAAGGGAAGCGTTAGTCTTCTGGCTGAATCCAATTATGCATAGCTGCTGAGAACGAAATTCTTTGGCCTGCGTTATGCAATTCAAGAATCAAAATCGACCACAATAAACTAACCCCTGGTTACTGAGTTGAGTGTAAATAAGCTGATTTTCCGACTTTAGGTGTTTTTTATTGCGCTTCATCCGTTTTACACTGAATTAACTTAATGGCGTATTAAGCTAATAATTTCAGTAAGCTATATTTTTTAATGTTGAAAAAATATATTAAGGACAGGTTGATTAATTAAATGTAATGTAATAACATTGCATTTAATTCTAAGGTTTAATCTGAAATTTTATATGAAGGTAATTTCATCATTTGTTTTGGCCACCGCTTTAACATTGGTGGCCTTTAATGTATCGGCTAAAGATATTCAACAGTTGGATTCTATTGTTATTTCCGCTCCCCTGCATAATAAATTGGTAGAAACCGCGCACCCGGTCAATATTTTGCAAGGCGAAGAGTTAAAAACCAAACTCGGTAACAGTATAGGGGACACCTTAAAACAAGAATTAGGCGTTCATAGCGCATCTTTTAGTGCGGGTGTTGGGCAACCGGTTATTCGAGGTCAAAGTGGTTCTCGGGTAAAGGTGTTGCAAAACAGTTTAAGTAGCCTGGATGTCTCTTCTTTAAGTCCCGATCATGCTAATAGTACGGAAGCGCTATTAGCTAAGCGTATTGAGGTACTACGTGGGCCGGCTACTCTATTATATGGAAGTGGAGCTATTGGTGGCATTGTCAATGTCATTGATAACCGTATTCCTTCCTATATACCCGATAATTTTCAGGAGACTGCGATTGAACAACGTTTTAATACTGTTTCCGATGAGTGGAGTCATGTTTTTGCACATGATGGGGGAGTGGATCATATTGCCTGGCATGTTGATGGTTTTTTTCGCGAGCGAAATAATGTCACGATAAATGGTTCGGCAATCGATCAATCGCTGGAAATGGCAGATTTCAACAGTCGCGATTATATTCGTAATAGTGATGCAAGAAGTTGGAGTGGCACGGCGGGTGTTTCTCTGATTGGTGATGATGGTTATATCGGTTTTTCTGCCAATTATCTGGACAATAATTATGGTATACCTCCCAGCGATGAAACAGTTCGCATCGATTTGCAGCAGGCGCGTTATGATATGAAGGCTGAGCTGAATAATCTGACGGATTTTCTCGAGGCAGTTCGACTACGTATCGGGGTAAATGATTATGAGCATGCAGAGATGGAAAGTAATGGTGCAGCAGGTACTGTCTTTAATAACGATGCAATTGAAGCGCGTATGGAAATGGTGCATCATGATTTTGCTTTTATTGATCACGGGGTATTTGGTTTTCAGGTTCAAACGCGTGAATTTTCAGCATTGGGTGAGGAAGCATTTGTTCCGGAAGCGGACATTCATTCGTACGGTTTTTTTACGGTAGAAGATATTCATCTGGATGACTGGATCTTTGAATTTGGTTTGCGGGTAGAGCAACAAGGTATCGATGCAAAGGGTAGTGCTGAAAAGACGCATACCCCGGTCAGTGGTTCAATATCTGCACTGTATAATCTTACCGAACAGGCCAGTACCAGTTTATCGTTTACCCATTCACAACGCGCACCTGATGTTCAGGAACTGTTTGCCCAGGGGGTACATTTTGCTACGCGTAGTTATGAACAGGGCAATAGCAAGTTAAAGGAAGAGACTTCTTATAATCTGGAATTTAGTTTGCAAGCCGATTACGATTGGTTGCGTGCCAGTTTGAATTTATTTCATAATTGGAATAAAGATTATATTACCCAGATAAATTCCGGCAGTTTCTTTAATTTGGCTAATGAGGCTTTTCAAAGTAATACTTGTGCCGAGTGCTTACCAGTGATGCAAACCAGGCAATTGGATGCAAGGTTTTATGGCTTTGAATCAGAAGTTACATTACCCGTGATGGGTAACAGCTTTGGTGAGCTGGAATTAAGCTTATTTGCTGATTATGTAAGAGGGCGTTTGGTAAATGCCAATGATGTGCCAAGAATGCCGCCATTGCGTTATGGTATGCAATTGGATTATAGGGGGTTTGATGCATTTTCTGGCAACATACGGCTAACCCGGGGCGAAAAGCAACATAATGCCGGGCAAAATGAAACCGATACAGAAAATTATCTACGTTTAGATGCTATGTTGAGTTATAAAGTTGATTTGGCAAAAAATAGCGGGTTGCTGCTATTCGCCAAAGGTAATAATTTATTGGATGAAGAAATCAGAAATTCTACTTCATTCTTAAGAAATTTTTCCCCGGAACCCGGACGGGGCGCTGAGCTGGGTTTTAGGCTTAGTTTTTAAACGAGTATTTGGAATCATTATGACCCAAGCAACATTAATGTCTGCACATAACCATGAACATTGCATTCATAAAGCCTTAGCTTCTGCGGAAAAGATATGTAAGGAAAAAAACTTGCGCTTAACTCCAATGCGTAAACGAATTCTGGAATTAATCTGGTCCAGTCATAAAACCATAGGCGCTTATGAATTGCTGGATGTGTTTAAAGGGGATGATCCTAACGCCAAGCCGGTAACAATTTATAGAGCTCTGGATTTCCTGATGTCAGCCGGGTTAATTCACAAAGTGGAGTCGATTAATGCCTTTGTCGGCTGTTTACAGCCAGAAACGGTCCATCATTCGGTCATTTTAATCTGTGACAGTTGTCATAATGCCTTTGAAGTTGAAGCGCAGCAGATATATCAGGAAATAATTGAGGTTAGTGAGTCGGTTGATTTTAAACCCAGCCAGTTAACTTTGGAATTGCATGGATATTGTAACAACTGTCATTAATCAAACTGTTGTTGTTCATATAAAGCCTGCGTTACGGGAGGGGACATCAAGATTCGGTGTTTCGTTTTATTCCATACGAGCTACAAATTAGTTTTTTTATATAATTTTGCTGTAAAGCATCACTGTTAATGAATCAAATAAATATAGGAAATAAAAAAGGGGAGCCAAAGCTCCCCTTTATTTTTTAAGACATGGATAAATGCTGTTTAGAAAGCAAGTTGAGTACGTAAAGTAAACATGTCAATGTCTTCCGGCTGGTCGCCATTGTTATGAGTGGTTTGAGAACCATCAACATCAAATGCTCTACGGTAGTCAGCCATTAAACGAACGTTATCATTCAGATACCAGTTAAGCGCGACAGTAACTGCAGACTGAGTACCACCGTCCACGGTATCTGAATTTAGATCCAGTTTGTCGTAACGTGCTGCCAGCTCAACTGCACCCCAGCCGCCGCCTTCTTTCAAGCTGAAGTGTTTATCCGCTTTTAAGCGTTTGAATTCACCGTCAGAACCTTTATAGCTACGAGATTCGCCGGTTAGAGTCCAGCCTGCCTGTACATACCAGGCATCAAAATCTAGAGTGTTATTGGTTGATGTATTTTCCTGTACATCAACCCAAGCACGTGCGTATTCAGCTTGTACAGAGAATGGGCCGTGCATGGCCGCTGCTTCAAGACCGGCCAGCGTGTAACTTTTAACTTTATTAATACTATGAGTATTAGATAGTTTCAGGCTGGACATATGAGATGCTTCATGAGAAAGGCTGAATGTTGACGCTTTATTAAGTTGTTGACCAGCTTCATTTGGCTCACGAAAACCACCGTAAGCACCTAAATGAATCACGTCTGTTTCGGTGTTGATTGGTGCATATGTTGCACGAGCACTGGTGCCCCAGCCTTCGTCCGCAGTGTCATTTTTATGAGGGCCATCGCCGTATGCACCCACTTGTGCCGACCAGTCATGACCTTTAGTTTTTAAGTTGATACCGATAGCACGATCAAATGGAGCAGATAGGGCGGCTATTCCAGAACGTTCAGTAAACATGATGTCATTTGAACTTTCTTGAAGCTCCATACTGATTGCTTGTTTTTGGTTACCTAAGGTAAGTTCTAACCAGTCTATACCAAGGTATTGCACAAACATGTCTTTGATTTGCACGCCTTCATCAGCGAAGTCAACTTCTGTTTGAAATTTAAAGTCATCCCATAACAGGCCCTTAAAGTGCATACGTGCACGGCGTAACTCTGTGCCGTCTTTAGCCTCAGTTGGATTGCCGTTGTGATCAATTAATGAGCGGTCATTGCCATGGAAAGTTGCATCAGCATGGATACGGCCGCCGATTTTAAATTTAAACTGCTTATCTGCAGTTTCAAATTGTAAGCCTTTGCTGTTTAGTTTGACTTGAACGTCATCCAGATCTTTTTGAGAAACAGTCTCTTTTTCAATTAAAACATCATATTGAGCCTGATTGATAGCCCCATTTTGTAAAAGCATGTCCAATAAGGCTTCGTCAGCCGCATATGCTGGTATAGTTGCCATGCTGGCTGCGGTACCTAAAGCCAGACACTGTAGTTTTCTTTTTAGCTTAATAGCCATTTTAAATAGCCCTCGTGTGTTAAAAGTAGGTGGTCTTGTTAAGTTCGACGACAAGAATAAGAAACCAATGTTACAAATGCATGACAGTTCAATTTTTTTGCGAAATTTTTTTATTATTCTAATTGCGAATCATTTGCATTTAGTTTATTGGGTGTTTTATAATTAACTCCTAACTTTTACTGAGGAAAATAAAATGAAAAAAATTGTTCAGGCATGGCTGGCAACAATGTTGATGCTAGCTTTGACATCTAATTCCTATGCAACTGAAAAGCCGTTGGAAAAACCGCAAAGTATGGAAGAAATGTGGAAAATCATTCAGGCGCAGCAGCAGCAAATCAATGAAATGAAAAAAAGTATGCAGACTGTCAGCAAAAAAGCTGAAGATGCTGAGATGGCCGTGTTAAAGCGCAAAACGTCTGTTTTGAGTGAAGAGGTTGAAAAACTGCGTACCGAATTATTTATTCCTGAAGATATTGAATATAAGAGTGCATACGGTTTAGGCCCGGCAGCATCTAAGGTCTATCAGGTCAGTAAGGGGCTGTCAATTGGCGGTTATGGTGAAGCCAGTTACCGTTCCACAACCGGTGATGATAAAAAGAATGATACCAATGAAGATCAGGCTGACTTTGGCAGATTAGTGTTGTATGCCGGTTATAAGTTTACCG
The DNA here is from genome assembly GCA_050303415.1 of Methylococcaceae bacterium. Taxonomy (GTDB): domain Bacteria; phylum Pseudomonadota; class Gammaproteobacteria; order Methylococcales; family Methylomonadaceae; genus JBNLBS01. The sequence goes on from JBNLBS010000003.1 coordinate 121,933, forward strand.
ATAGCATTTTGTTTAACAGTGAAATTGAATTTGAACATGGCTCAACCGACAAGAATGGTTCCGTATCAGTCGAATTTGCCGCGCTGGATTTTCTGCTTGATCCGATGGCCAATGTGCGTGCCGGTATGGTGTTAATGCCGATGGGCTTTATCAACCAGATCCATGAACCACCATTTTATTTTGGTAATAATCGCCCGGAAGTTGAAAAACAGATTATTCCTAGTACCTGGCGTGAGATTGGTGTCGGTGCATTTGGTGAGTTATTGCCAGGTCTGACTTATACCTCTTATGTAGTAAATGGCTTGGATGCATCCAACTTTAGCTCCAGTGGTATTCGAGGCGGTCGTCAGAAAGGCAGTAAAGCCAAAGCGAATGACTTGGCCTTTGTCGGACGCATGGATTATGCACCAGCAGCAGTCCCTGGCTTAACTGTCGGTGCATCGGCTTATCTGGGGGATTCAGGTCAAAACCAGAAGTTTAACGGACGTGATGCCAATGCCTTTACCCAATTATATGAGGCTCACCTGGAATGGAAATACCGAGGCGTGGAATTCCGTACCCTTGGATCTTGGGGACATATAGACGATGCTGATATCCTGAGTGCGGCTAAAGGGGAAACCATTGGTGAAGAAAACTATGGCTGGTATGCTGAGGTAGGATATGACATTATGCCGCATATCGCACCGGATTCTACCCAATACTTGGCGCCATTTATTCGTTTTGAAACGTTGGACACCATTGCCAGCGCTCCAGATGGTTTTTTGGATGATGAAAGTAAAAACCAGAAAATTTTCCAAATTGGTTTCAATTATAAGCCAATCCCAAATGTGGTTATTAAAGCGGATTACCGTAATATGGATTCCAAAGCGGGTGATTTACCCGATGACTTTAACTTAGGTGTTGGTTTTATTTTCTAAGGAGTTAAAGTAAAAGTTAATAGTTAGATAACGCTCCTGCTGGAGTGTTATCTATTTATTTAGAGTTTTATCAGGCTAAAAAAAATTGCTTTGGGGGACATAAAGAACTTGTGGACTTATAATAGATGGTTTTTTAATACATCGAGATTTCTTATGCCGAGATTTAAATATTGGAAACAGCTTTTGCTGGTTTTAATCTCTTTTTTTATTCTGCACCCGAGTTATGGAAAAATTTTTTATAGTAAAAATGAAGCTATGGAGTTGGCTTTTGGGCAGAATGCTGAAGTGGAAATGCTGTCATTATTTCCCGATCAACAACAAATGGCTGAGATTGAAAAACTAGCCCGAGTGAAAATGAATTCAGCCTTGTTTACTTTTTATGTCGGTAAACAAGATGGAAAAGTGATTGGCTATGCGGCGATTGAAACTCACACGGTCAGAACTAAACCGGAAACTTTGCTGGTGGTTTTATCCGCGCAAGGTCAGTTACATAAAATTTATACCCTGGCATTTCATGAACCGCCGGAATATCAGCCACCAGAACGCTGGTTTGCCCAGATGTATAATAAAACGATTCCCCAGCTCAGCTTTAAAACAGAGATTCAAGGTATAACTGGAGCAACTTTAAGTACCCGGGCAGGGCTTGATAGCGCCAGAAAAGTCATGGCGGTTTTTCAGGTCATGATAAAGGAAAAATAATATGCGCTTTTTTGTAACCGGTGAACAAAACCGACAGACACTGTTAAATACTCTGGTTTTGCTGTTTTTAGCTTATGTGCTGTTGTTATGGATCAGTAATGGCATGATGTATTTTCATAAAATGGATTTAACACCGGAATCGGTTATTGCTTATTATCTGGGAAGTGAACAGGATTTTACCCAGCCTAAGAGTTATCAAAGCCTACTCGAAGTCAGTCATTTTCACCTGTTTGCAATGGGGATGCTGGTATTAACCTTAACCCATTTAATGTTGATGACCGATCTTTCCATCCGGCTTAAAGTTTGGCTCAGTATTATTGTCTATTTTTCAGCTTTTGCTAATGAGCTGGCGGGTTGGTTGATTCGTTTTGTTCATCCGTATTTTGCCTATTTTAAAATAGCTACCTTTATTTTACTGGAGTTATCCTTAGCTGTTTTGATAATTTTAGTCGCCATTTCATTGTTTCAGGCTCGGCGTCGTGCCCGACTAAAATCTCCTTTGGACAATTTATAGCCGGTCCAAATTAAAAGTGCACCAGTTTAGGGAGTGGATGTTTATTTTTGCTAAAGCATAGTGCGTTATTAGTAAATTTCCTTAGTCTGGCATGTTTTTTTATAAAGTTATACTGTCGTTATTATTCTTATTAAGAAAATTCGTATCTATATAAAAGTCCTATTAAATCAATATTTAATGTGTAATTTTGGATGGTTTATTGGGATTTTCATACTATGTGATGATTTAATTTATTGTTTTGGCACGACTTATGCATGAAACAAATTGTGTTAAAAATTTTAAACGTGAATTCAAAACTTAATTCACTATAAATCATTAATTTATAGCTTTTTGTTTTGAATTATGTTTTAGGAAATTTGTTATTCAATAAGGCGGAAATGATGTTAAGACATAATAAAATTCATATCGGTTATAAATTAACTTTATGTAGTCTGATGCTAAGCTCAACATTAGCATATGCGGAAGACCAAGGAGCGGTGGAAAGCTTAACAGGCTTTAATATAAATAAGACGTCTGCTATGGAAAAGACCGGTGTCGAAGTCGGCGGTTGGCTTTCCATGGGGGTGGCAGGTAATTTTGATGACCCTGAAAACAACTCCAATGGCCCTGTTACATTTAGTGATCGTGCAAATGAATTTAACGTACAACAGCTTTATGGCTATGTTGAAAGAGCTGTCGATACCGAAGGCAAGGGCTGGGATGTAGGTTTCCGTGCTGATGTCATGTATGGTACGGATTCCCGGTTTTCACCTACCAGCAATTATGACGATAATTTTACTACGGACGGTAACTCACATTATCACAAGGTGGTTTTTCCTCAGGCCTATGCTGAAATTTATGCTCCTATCGGCAACGGCATTACCACCAAGATAGGGCACTTCTATACTATTATTGGTAATGAAGTGGTTACAGCACCGGATAATTTCTTTTTCTCGCATGCTTATACCATGCAATATGCGGAACCGTTTACCCATACAGGCATTTTATCCTCCTATTCGGTTAACGATAATGTCAGTATTACTGGAGGTGTAGTTACCGGTTGGGATTCATTTTTTCAACAACCGGCTAATTTTTTAGGTGGTGTAAACTATACCACTGATGATGAAAAGACATCGGTTGCCATTGCATTAGTAACTGGCGATGTCTATGAAGATACTGCAAGAGATCATGATCATAACCGTACTATGTATAGTATCGTTATTAACCACGATATTTCTGACAATCTGCATTACACCTTACATCATGATTTTGGCATCGAACAAAATGCAGCTGCTGATGGCACGACTGCAAAATGGTATGGTTTGAATCAGTATTTGGCATATGATATTAATGAAAAGTTGGCAGTGGGTATGCGTGCCGAGTGGTTTAGGGATGAAGATGGTACTCGCGTGACTGGTGCTAAAGATCATTTCTTTGCTTTGACTGCCGGGGTCAATTATTCCCCCGTACCATGGTTGAAAATACGTCCTGAAGTCAGATATGACTGGACCAGCCATACTACACCTTATGATGACGCAACTGATGACAATCAACTGTTGATTTCAGCGGATGCAACCATTATTTTCTAATTGATCTCTCCTGTTTAAGGCTTTTGAACTCCCTGCAAAAGCCTTTTCCGCACAAGGATGTGCACTCCTCTCTCTTAATTCCTCAGTCTGGCTAGATAAGCGGCTAAAACAGTGTTAATGTAACGCTTAATTTTTTCTATATTAGCTGGAGTTGTTTATCTTGCAGAAAACTATTCTTGTCACGGGTGGGGCTGGCTATATCGGTAGCCACACATGTGTCGAATTATTGCAGGCTGGCTATCAAGTTGTTATTGTCGATAATTTTGCAAACAGTCAGCAAGAGTCAATTAAGCGTATCCAGACCATTTCGTCGCAATCGGTAATTTTTTATCAAATTGATGCAACCGATAAGGCGGCCTTAGCTAAGGTCTTTGAAGAGCAATCGATTGATGCGGTCATTCATTTTGCCGGATATAAAGCGGTAGGTGAATCCTGTCAGCAACCTTTACGCTATTATCATAACAATATCCAAAGTGCTTTGGCTTTAGCTGAAGTTATGCAGGCAAAAGGTATAAAGAAACTTGTATTCAGTTCTTCAGCAACTGTTTATGGCGAACCGAAAAGGGTGCCGATTACTGAGGATTTTCCATTATCGGCAACCAACCCTTATGGTCGGACCAAGCTTTTTATTGAGGAAATTTTAAGGGATATTTCAGAGGCAGATCAGAATTTTGGAGCTGACACCCCCTGGAAAATTGCAATTCTGCGCTATTTTAATCCTGTCGGCGCCCATACAAGTGGCTTGATTGGTGAGAATCCGAACGGAATTCCCAATAATTTAATGCCTTATATTTCTCAGGTCGCGGTCGGCAAGTTGTCTGAATTATTGGTTTTCGGTAATGATTATGATACACCTGACGGAACAGGCGTCAGGGATTATATTCATGTTATGGATTTAGCCAAAGGTCACGTTCATGCATTGGATGCTTTGTTTACTGAAGATTATGATCAAGGCTATTGTCGTGCTTATAATCTAGGCACGGGAAAAGGTTTTAGCGTACTGGATATGATCAAAACATTTGAACAGGTCACAGGTAAAACAGTCCCTTATAAATTTGCACCCAGGCGTGCCGGAGACATTGCAACTTGTTATGCAGATCCAACTTTAGCCCAGCAGGCATTGGGCTGGCGGGCAGAAAAAAAGCTGGAACAAATGATGATCGATACCTGGCGTTGGCAAAGCCAGAACCCAGATGGATATTAGTTATCCTTAACGAATGGGGAGCAAGCCTTAAAGGCTTGCTCCAAAAATGTATTGTATTAATGTAATACTAAGCCAGTTTCTGCTTGATTACATTTACAATATCATCCAGTGCAATATCCTGGTTTTCACTGTCTGTACGAGCCCGGTACTCAACGATATTGTTATCAAGACCCCGGTCACCAATAACAATGCGATGAGGAATGCCAATCAATTCCATATCCGAGAACATAAAACCAGCGCGTACTTTACGGTCATCAAACAATACATCGATACCGGCATCCAAGAGCTCTTGATAGAGTTTTTCAGCAGCTTGTTTCAGGCGTTCGGATTTATGCATATTCATTGGGCATAATGCAACCTGGAACGGTGCTAATTGATCGGACCAAATGATGCCTTTGTCATCATGACTTTGCTCAATTGCTGCGGCTACAACGCGTGAAATACCTATGCCATAACAGCCCATAATCATGGTTTGAGTCTTGCCGGCCTCATTAATTACAGATGCTTTCATCGATTCGCTGTATTTAGTGCCCAACTGAAAAATATGGCCAACCTCAATACCGCGGGCAATTGTAATTTCTCCTTCACCGTCTGGGCTTGGGTCGCCCTCTACAACCAAACGTATATCCTCAACTTGAGCCGGAACAGGGCAATCACGTTCCCAGTTAACGCCTCGGTAATGTTTGTCTTCTTGATTTGCTCCGCAGACAAAGTCAGACATCACAACAACACTTCGATCGGCAATTACTTTAATGTTTAAGCCTATCGGGCCAATGGAGCCGGGCATACAGTTGCAGGCCTGTTGTACTTCTTCATCACTGGCAAATTCAACTGGTGAGGAAATGCCTTCAATTTTTTGTGCCTTGATTTCATTCAGTTCATGATCGCCTCTAAGCAGAAGGGCAACAAGAGTATCATCTTCACCTTTAACAATCAGGGTTTTAATACAGTCTGAAGCAGCAACATCCAAGAACTGACTGACCTCCTCGATACTGTGTTGTTGGGGGGTATCAATTAGGGTTAATTCGCTGTTGGGTGTTGCGCGTTCTGACGTTGTAGCCAGTGCTTCAGCCTTTTCGATATTGGCTGCGTAATCAGTTTTTGTTGAGAAAGCAATCGCATCTTCACCTGAATCGGCCAAGACATGAAATTCATGTGAAACCGCTCCACCTATAGCGCCGGAATCAGCAATAACAGCACGAAATTGCAAACCTAAACGGTTAAAAATATTGGTGTATGCCTGATACATAACATCGTAGGTTTGTTGTAAAGATTGTTCATCCATATGGAATGAATAAGCATCTTTCATGACAAATTCACGTGAACGCATAATGCCAAACCGAGGACGGATCTCATCACGAAATTTAGTTTGTACCTGGTAATATGTAATTGGCAATTGTTTGTAGCTTTGCAGTTCATTCCTTGCCAAATCGGTGATGATTTCTTCATGGGTCGGGCCAAGGCAAAAGTCTCTGTCATGGCGGTCTTTTAATCGAGCTAGTTCAGGACCGTACTGTTCCCAACGCCCTGTTTCCTGCCAAAGTTCAGCCGGTTGTAATGCGGGCATTAACACTTCCAATGCACCTGCTTTAGCCATTTCTTCACGGGTGATTTGTTCAACTTTACGTAAAACCTTTAAACCTAGCGGCAGCCATGTGTAGAGTCCAGCCGCCAGTTTACGGATCAGACCTGCTCTAATCATAAGTTTATGGCTGGCAATTTCTGCATCAGCCGGAGTTTCTTTAACAGTGTTAAGAGGGAATTGTGTCGTACGCATTATGTCTTTTCATAAAATTAGTAAGATAAACGCCTATTCTACCGACTAATTAAGCTTTTAGTCATTATCTGGATAAATAAATATTCTTCGTGGCAATACTGGCGTTAGTAGCCGGCTAACAGTGTATTACTTTGAAACTCAGCAGTATTGAATTTATGTTAGAATTTTGCCGATTAAATTGTTTTCTCTTAACAGCATAGCGTTCATGTTAAATAATTCTGTTTCTAATTTGTACAGATTCTACGTAATAGACTAATAATGAGGCCGTTTAGTGCATGTCCAAAATCGAATGGTTAATCATCTGTTGCGTTTTTTGATAACCGCTTTACTTTTTTATTATTCCGGTAAATTTGCATTAACTTTAGCATTACCGCCCAGTAATGCTTCATCGATTTGGCCTCCTGCCGGAATTGGCTTTGCAGCAGTTTTATTATGGGGCTACTATGTACTGCCAGCTATATTTATTGCAGAACTGTTGATTGATATTCAATTGTTTCATGCTTCAATTTCATTTGATTCTCCGCAAGAAATGCTGATTTTGCTGTTAGCTCCCGCAAATAATGTATTAAGAAGCTGGTTGGCCTGTGTATTGGTTAAAAAAATTTTAGGTCCGCTCAATGGTTTGATTTCTGCGCGATCAATTATTCTGTTTTTTTTACTGGCCGGACCGATTGCCTGTTTTTTACCTGCTTTAATTAATATTTATACTCTTTTATATTCAGGCGTTATCACTCAGGCTGATTTTGTCTTTTCTTTTTTAACTTGGTGGTCTGGAGATTGTATAGGCATAGCTGTTTTCACCCCGATATTTTTTATTATCTTTGATCGAAGTAATTCTATTTGGAAACAACGACGTCTTTCTTTGGGAATCCCCTTGGTTTTTGTCTGTGTGTTGGGGGCCGTGATGTATTTGTTTTTTCAACAGCGTGAAACAGAACGATTACAGAGCTTACTGAGTACTAAAAGCCAAGTGGCGGAAACCCAACTCTTAGAAGAATATCAAAATCATGTCAGTATTTTGTATGCATTTAAGAGTTTTTTCACTGCATCTGAAGAAGTAAATAAAACTGAATTTAACCAGTTTTCCTTTTGGTTTTTAAAAAAACATCCTGACATCGTCCGTATTGACTGGATTGAGATTAATGATTTGAATTCCCCTGAAAATCTGTTTGATTTTAAGTTTAGTGTTTTTAACCAAGGTTACGAGAGCAGTAATTTAAACAATTTAAAACAGGCGTTGCTATCAGGCTTAACTACTAAATCGGATAGTTTGGTAAAAAGCTACTACACGCCAGGTAATCGTGAGTTTGTATTGTTTTTACCTGTTCTTTCAACTAACAATCGGGCAACAAGCCAGTTAAAAGGCTATTTCAGTATGTTGGTTAATCTGGATTCATTTATAACTATGGCTCTAGATAAAAAACTACTGGAACATATTATTTTTAAAATACTGGCCTCAGATAATGAGTCGGAGGGGGTAATTTATCAATCAGCACACAAACCAGAAAACGACCCATTAGAATTAACGGCAAGACTGCAGTTAAATCTGGGAGAGCAACGTTGGCGTTTGGAATTAATTCCCAGCGATACTTTTTTGAGTAAATACTATTCCTGGTCTGTCTGGGTTGTTTTAGCCGGCGGTATGATCTTTAGCAGTATTCTTAGTATTGGTCTTTTAGTCTTAACCGGTCAGGCTGAGTCAATCCGAAATGAAGTTAGTAGGCGTACCGATGAATTGAAACAAAGTCATCGCAAGTTACGCGTTAGTGAAGAAAAGTTCAGGCGTTTGGTATCGACTCAGTCTGCAATTTTCTGGCAGGTTAATCCAGATACTTATGAATTTACCTTTATTAGTGATGAAGTTGAAAAGATTCTTGGCTATCCAAAGGAGCAATGGTTAAACGATGCTTATTTTTGGCAGCAGCATATTCATCCAGATGATAGGGAATACGCTAAACAATTTTGTTTACAGCAAACTAAATTGTTAAAAAATCACGAGTTTGAATATCGGATGATAGCTCAGAATGGAACTATTGTTTGGTTAAAGGAAATTGTCAACCTGGTTATTGAGAATGGCAAGGTTACCCAGATGTTTGGTTTTATGACTGATATCAGTACACAAAAGCGGTTAGAAGAACAATTAAGGCTGGCGGCGATTACCTTTGAGTGTAAAGAAGGCATTATGATTACCAATAAGGACGGTAATATATTGCGGGTTAATAAATCTTTTACTGAGATAACTGGCTTTTCTGCCGATGAAATTGAGGGGCAAAATCCTAGAATACTTAAATCGAATCGACATGATTTGCAATTTTATAATAAATTTTGGAGTTCATTGTTACTTAAAGGGTTTGTTGAGGGCGAGATTTGGAATCGACGAAAAAATGGTGAAATTTACCCAGAGTGGCAGGCAGTCACAGCAGTAAAAGATGAAACAGGTGAAATCACTCATTTTGTATCTATTTTTACCGATATCACTGAGAAAAAAGACATAGAAAACCGTATCTATAATATGGCTTTTTATGACCCATTAACGTCTTTGCCCAACAGAAGACTGTTAATGGAAAAGTTGGGGCAGGAGCTTTCGGCCAGTAAACGACATAACCTATTTGGAGCAGTGCTTTTTCTGGATCTGGATGATTTTAAGTTATTAAATGACTCCCTGGGGCATCATGTCGGCGATGATTTATTGGTACAGGTAGCAATCAGATTAGCTGACTCGGTAAGGCAAGAAGATATTGTCTCGCGTTTAGGGGGGGATGAATTCGTTATTCTACTGCATGCAAATAGTAAGGATGCTGAGCAAGCGGCTGATCATGCCTTAACGGTAGCAGAGAAAATCCGGGAGATTCTTAATGAACCGTATTTTTTAACTGAATATCAGCATCAGCTTTCATCCAGTATCGGTATTGCCTTGTTTCCAGAACAGAATGAAATGCCTGAAACAGTGCTTCAGCAGGCGGATACTGCTATGTATCGTTCTAAATCCAGTGGCCGAAATGCTATTAGTTTTTTTCACCCGAGCATGCAACAGGCGGCGGATAAGCGTTTATTAATAGAAAAGGAATTGAGAGTGGCTTTGGAAGAAAATCAGTTCTATCTGGTTTATCAGCCACAGGTAGATGCAGATGAACAGTTGTTAGGTTTAGAAGCTTTATTACGCTGGGGGCATCCTGATAAAGGGGTTATTTCACCGGGTGAGTTTATAGCTGTTGCCGAAGAAAGCCAGCTTATTTTATCGATTGGCGAATGGGTTTTACAGCAGGTGTGTGAACAAGTAAAAGCCTGGCAATTGCAGGCCTTTGATATTCCATATGTTGCAGTCAATGTCAGCTCCAGACAGTTTAGACAAGTCGATTTTGTCGAACTGGTCAGAAAGTATATTGATAAAACAGGCATTGAACCGACTCGACTGCAACTTGAATTAACCGAAGGTGTGATGATTGACGATATAAATGAAACCATAAAAAAAATGCAGGCATTGAAAAGGATAGGGGTATCTATTGCAGTCGATGATTTTGGTACGGGCTATTCTTCACTGGCGTATTTAAAACAATTACCGCTGGATGCACTTAAGATCGACCAAGGTTTTGTCAGGGACATATTAACTGATAAAAATGATTGCATCATCGTTGAAACCATTATTGATATGGCAAAAAATATGCGACTAAAAGTGATTGCTGAAGGTGTCGAAACGAAGGAGCAGTTTGTATTTTTAAACAATAAGGGAGGGGTAAGTTTTCAAGGGTATTATTTTAGTCTCCCTTTATTGGCTGAAGAAGTTTTTGAAAAATATGTGGATAAAGAAAGTGCTGAATTTAATTAATTCATAGGTACAGAAAACAAACATAACATTTGGAGCTCAGCGTTAAAACAGATTGATTATTTGTTCTGGTTGTTTGAGTAATAAGCTCAATGGAATGTTATGGGTTATTGAGTAATGAAATGATCTGTAGTTAACTTATTGATTAAATCCGATAATTGTTTTTCATCGACAGGTTTGGTCAGGTAATGATTAAATCCTGCTGATAATGCTTCAGCTATTTTATTTTTGTCGGCATAGGCACTGACGGCAACCAGATAGGGTTTTTGAGTCGTTTCTTTTAATTTACAGGCCAACTGTAAACCATTCAATACAGGCATGTTGATATCAATTAGCGCGAGCTGAAAATTATTGTTTTCAATCAGCTGCAGTGCTTTTTCTCCATTGTCAACGGATGAAATTGAGCAACTATGGCCTTCCAATAAATTAATTAAAAGGAGGCGATTAATCTCATTATCATCAGCGACCAACACATTCAGGTTTTTATTTGATAATACCTTATGTTCCGGTACTTGGCTGGGTAATGACTGATGTTTGCCGATTTCCAGCGGTATGCTGACAGAGAAAATACTACCTTTATTCAATTGACTTTTAATATGAATTTCACCATTCATCTTGGTAATAATTTCTTTAGTGATTGCCAGACCTAACCCTACACCTTCTTTAGCCGTATTGACTTCGTTTATTTGAATAAAAGGAGAAAAAATTCTTGAGTAATTACTTTTATCGATGCCGAAACCGGTATCAGCCACGGACAAGTTTAATTTACCGTCTTGATAGCTCGTTGAAAGTGTTACGCAGCCTTTCTCAGTATACTTTATGGCATTACTTAACAGATTGACATAAATTTGTTGAATACGTTTTTGATCACCAATCAGAAACATGGGTAAAGAATGATAATTTTCTATAAATGAAATACCTTTGTTGTCAGCTTTTAATTTAAAAACGGCTGTCAAGTTATTTAGTAAGTTTAAAATGTTAAACTCAGTATAGTTAAACTTGATTTTGTTTGATCCAATAATTGAAATATCCAGAATATCACTGATTAAGGTCAATAATTGGTCGCTACAATTTCTAATAATATTAATATGTTCTTTATCTATGTCATTAAAATAAGTCTTTTTCTGTAAAATTTGAGTAAAGCCAATGATGCCATTCAGCGGTGTCCTTAACTCATGGCTAATAGTGGCAAGAAACTGGTCTTTAGCCGTGTTTGCCATTTCAGCTATATTTTTTGCTTTAATAAGGTCTTTGGTTCTCTCGTTAACAATTTCTTCGGTTTTAAAATTTCGACCGGTTAACAGTAATAATGCAATTCCCAGCAAACTGGTAAACAATAAACCGCTCACTAACAGCCACCAGATTGACCAATGTGTATGGTTGATTGGCTGATTATTATCCTGGTAGAAGTTTAATTGCCATATTTGTTCGGCAATATGTACTTTTTTACTGATTACAGATGTCGATTTACTGTCTTTTAGGTTTGAAAAAAACGTCTGGTTATGCAACTTATCATTGGTACCGTTAACCTCAACAAATATACTGTTATCAATGTATTCATCAACAGCATTATGAATTAAATCGGGTAAAAAAAGATTTAAAACGATTAATCCGGTCAAGCTTATATGATTATCTTTATTCGGTGTAAAGACAGGCATTATTAAGTTTGCAAGCTGTTGATCTTTATTAATAAAGACAATAGGTTGCTGAAATTTTTGTTGGGTCTTGGTAAAGATTGACGCTAATTGATCGGATCGGGTAGGTTCAGTATTTTGATTGGTAGACTCAAAAAATACTGGAGAAAAGATGAAGCGATTGTTTTGTTTTTTAATGCTGAAAGATTCAATCGAATAAATTTCGTTAAATTGTTGCAGACTGTGTCGGGTAAATGAGTTGAATTCATTCTTTTCTACTTTAACCGAACTTAAGAAAAGGTTTTGTATCGCGTGTAGGCCGTTTATATGTGTTTGTATACGGTATTTTAATGCCAGCGCAGCATCTGAAGCCTGATCATTAAAATGTTGTTTACTACGAATTGAGTCTAATTGCAGGATATAAAAAAAGATAGTAGAGACAAAGGTAAAGGTTATCAAAACAGGTATGACAACAGAGTATTTTCTTTTTCGCCATTGAATTTCGGGGTAAGCAAAACTAATCAATATTAATGGCGTAAAAATTAAAACGCCTATACAATCTCCCACCCACCAGGTCAGCCAGTTAACCAATATTTCATTGCTGGAAATGATATTAAAAAAATATAAAGTACTAACGCCTAGACTTGGTGCGGGCAAACAGCTTACCGGGCCGGCCAACAGCATAAAAAATAGAATTTCCTTCTCTTCCAATAAGTTATTAGGAAAACCGACTAGCTTGTTAATTAAGTAACAGCCCAAAACTGAGCTGGAGCAGGCGCTAAGTCCAAAACTCAGATACAAAAGCATATGATGATTATAAAAGCCGAAAATCCAAATGGTGACAGCAATATTACCAATAAAAATTGCCGGCCAGATTCTATAACCAAGGATTAGCATGGAAGCGAGCGCTATACCGGATGGTGGCCATATTGCTCCAATTTTGCTGGGTGGAATGGCAAAGAGGTTACCAAACAATCCAAATAAAAAATAGCTGCTGCTGACTAGCGCTAAAAAGCCAAGGTATTTAAAAATGGAGTAAACAGATAAACTTATCGGCATATAGTATTGGTTTTTTATATTGGATCGTATAGAAATAGGTGATTTATTTAAATTGGACTGCTGGTCAAATATTTATTGTATCAAACGTGTTAATCTTTTAACGTAAAACATGAGTCATTTTTTAATTAACATTAATTTACCTTTAGTTTCGGGTTGAGGAATAAATGAGAACATTTTCTTTACTGTTGTTATCAAGTTGGTTGATTGTTCAAGCAATTTTAAGTTTGTCTAATTTGCATTTTCCGTATGAAAAAATAATATTACCTTCAATTGCCTTGGTGTCAGGTAGCGCTTTACTATTGCATGTGCTGATAGAAAGGCTGGGCAATATAGGTATTATATTATTAGGAAGCTGGCTGGTTCTCAGTAATCTTGCGACTTTGTTCAATATAAAATTTCCATATGACAATCTTACTCTGTCTATATTAAGCTTGTTGGCCGGTATATTTTTGCTGATTAAGAAATAAACGGAGATATATTATAAAAACCTAGTATTTTACTGGGTAATTGTTATATAATAAACACCAGTTCTTTAATTGATTGATTTGGTGATCGATTATGTCTGGTGCTGAAACAGTGCTGATTGTTGATGATGATGAAATAGCATTGCTCTTGTTAAAAAGCAGTTTTGAATTGGCCGGTTTAAACGTGATTACAAGCACCAGAAGCAGTGAAACCCTCATGCTTTATAATAAACACAAGCCTGTCGCGATTGTTCTGGATATTTTTATGCCGGATCAAGATGGTATTGAAATTATTAAAGAATTGAGAGCGCAACAGGTTGATGCGTCAATTATTGCTGTTAGTTCACATGAAGAATACCTAAAAATTATTAAGCAGCTAGGCGCTGATCAGGCCTTTTCCAAGCATGAGTCGATACAAAATATAGTTAAAGCGGTTATTAATAGGTAGGATTCCAACCAGTTTTGAATTGCCTAAAAGATTTCTTTGCTGTTCCAGGATTAGTCAACATCAATTTGAGCCTCATCCAGAAATTTTTTTGCGTATTGCAAATAGACTTTTTCTTGGATAAATACCTCATATAAATCTGGATCTATATGGTTGTTATCTCGCATGTTTTTAAGAATCGCAAGTGCTTCTGATAAAGGTTTTGCCTGTTTATATGGCCTGTCTTTAGCTGTTAAAGCCTCAAAAATATCTGCTATTGCCATGGCTCTGGCTTGAACAGACATTTGTTCGCGTGTTAAGCCCTTTGGATAGCCTTTACCATCCATTCTTTCATGGTGTCCACCCGCAAATTCCGGAACATTTTTAAGGTGTTTGGGAAGCGGAATTTTTTCCAGCATTGAAATTGTTAAATTAATATGATGGTTAATGACTTGTCTTTCCTCATCAGTTAAAGTCCCTCTGGAAATATTAAGATTTTTAACTTCTTCTTCTGTTAGAAGGGATATTTGCTGCTGATTGAAACTCCATTTTTTGTTGGCAATTTGCTTGATTCGAGCTTGGTCTTCAGGCGACATAAATTCCGAACCGGTATTGGCGGATTTAATAAAATTAAAATCGTCCTGTAACTGTAAAAGCTCTTGTTTAAACAAATGTTCAAGGTCTGAATTTAATTGCTGTCCTTTTTCTATAGCACTAAGCCTTTGTTTTAAAAAATTTATTTCGGCGTCACGTTTTGCGACTTCAAAGCGGGTTTCAACCAGGTCGATCCGATCAAAAATGGTTTCCAGTTTGGTGGCTTTGTCTACTACATACTCCGGCGTGGTAATTTTACCGCAATCATGAAGCCAGCTTGCTATTTTTAATTCGTAACGATCGGCGTCAGTTAATTTAAAATCCTTTAAATAATCTGATGTGGAGTTATGTGCCGCTTCGGCCAGAAGCATGGTAATTTCAGGCACACGGCGACAATGGCCTCCGGTATAAGGGGATTTATCATCGATTGCGGTAGCAATTAACTGAATGAGCGATTCTAACGTTTTTTCCAAATCGGTAATCAGTTGCTGCTGTGTAAGTACAGTGGCAGCCTGAGAGGCAAGATTTTCAGTCACTTGTTGAGAAATGGCATCAAAGCTGACAATGTTGCCATGATCATCCAGTGCATTAATAAGTTGGAGCATACCGATAGTATCACCTTCATGATTTTTCATCGGTATGGTTAGGAATGATTTGGAAATATAGTTATTCTGTTTATCAAATTCCTTTGTGCCGGAGAAGTCAAAGGTTTGATCATTATAGGCGTCGGGAATATTAACCGCCTTATTTTGATGATAAGAATAGCTGACGACATTTTTTAAATTAGGCGTATCATCTTCATTGTATAAAGGGATTTTAGGCATTTTCAGATCATAGAATGCGTTACGGAGATGAAGGTGTAAGCTGTTGGAAAAAACAACATCCATCACAATTGTGTTATCTGAAATTTTATAGATTGTTCCACCGTCCGCATTGGTAATGGATTTTGCCCCCTGTAGAATTTTTTCCAGCAGAAGATCCGGATCCATTTCGGAGGATAAAGCTATCCCGATGTCTAGTAACTTTTCTAATTGATCTATGACTCGATGGTTTCTCATAGTGCCATTAATCCCTCAATTTTATTTATATCTAGATTGTACTCTTTAAAGTTATTTTTTTATAAATAAAAAATCTCCCCCGTCATGCCCGGCATTTCTTAAGTCAGCGTATTCAGGCGTTTGAACGGCATTAAGAACAACCGAATGTCTGACTTTAAGAAACAGTTCTGTGCCTAAAATTGTTTTATCAATGTTGTCTAGTGCTGAAAGCAGAGCGCCAGTAAAGATTGAGTGATTATTCCTTCCTCCTGCATCTGCAACGGGTTCCAGGCCTCCAGAGGAAAGGACTGTTCTTGATGATTTTTGTAAAATTCGCTGCAGATATTTGTTGGATTTTATCCCCATGCCTTCACCTTCCAAGCCACGTGTTAACTTACCGGAATAACAGCTGTCGGCAATAATAATGATATGGTTCGATTGAATGGCTCTGAGCATGGTTGTTATATCGCTATTGGAGAGCCAGTTGCTGGGGTTGTCTTTTTCAGCATCAATTGGCAGCCAGTAACCTTCATCGACATCTTCATCCAGCCAGCCGTGGCCGGCATAATAAATCAGCAAATTATCATTTTTTGTTAATTGGGTTCTAAAATGGGCCAATTCTTTTAAAATCTGGGAGCGGGTGGCATTTAATAGTAAGGTTGTCTTAAAGCCAAAAGCTTTTCTTAACAGATTTGAGACTTCTTTAGCATCATGTTCGGCAGTGTCGAGCGGTGTGACATATTTATATTTGTTATTGCCAATAACCAGGGCGTAATAACGACCACTGTTTTTCAAACTTTTAATATCAATATTAACCAGCTTTTTTTGAGATCTTTCATTGCTGGTGTACTGGTTGGTGACAGTAGGTCTGGTATTACTTGGTCTGGTCTTTGTTTTTGGCCTTGCTTTATAACTTTGGTTTTTGCTTAGTTTTTTTATTCTGAACCGAATATTATCCATAATCGAACGCATAAGTTCGGATGAATTTTCAGACCCCAGTAATTGTAAACCGGGAATGGCACTTTGACTCAATTTGGGTCTGGACGTAATTTGTAATTTACTTTCGTTTCGGTCTACATCTATAAGCTTAAAGGTGAAAATATCGGGTTGCCTTAAGCCACCCCATTTTTCGTTTGACATACGTATGTTGGTATTCTCCGTATCACCTTCAATTACAATTAAATCATCTGTTTTTGAAATTACTTTGAATTCAATTTCGCTGCTTTTTAATTCATTTTCTAAAGCATTTTGCAAGGTAGTGAGGGATACATCAAAATCACGAAATAAAAAAGCATCATTTTGTTTAACAAAACGTTGTGGTGAGCAGGAAATAAGGACAAAGGATAGAAAAAAAAGACTGAATTGACGAATCATTTTTAAACGCTAAAAATTCTAAAGACAACCTCCATGTTGTCTTTAGATCTACAATTTATTGTTATTTCAATTTAACAACAGTACCTGTTACTGTGATGCATCTTTCACCCCAAAAGCTCATCATAGTTGAAGGAAAGAATGTTTCAACGGTATCAGAAGATGATTGAATTAATAAATCACCACCTTTGCTACCCACTGCTTTTGCCACTGCTTCCTGATAAGTGTTTTTACCGCCAGTTGGTATGTTAAAGATATGACTCATACAGGCTTCACCTGAGCCTTGACCCAATATTTTATAGTCAGAACGGCTTAATTCTAATTGAAATGCCGAGCCGGATGGTTGAGAAACAGGTGAATACATTGTGCAGCCGGATAATGCTAAACCAAGGATTGCACTGCCTGCTAGGATAATTTTCTTCATTACGCTCCTCCGCGTTTATTATTGTTAATGTAGCCATAAAATTTTCTATTTATGACAATATTGATTCTAGCTCTTAGGTTAATGTTTATCAACACAAAGACTGAATGTTATTGAATTAGGACTTAGGCGTAATGTTCTTTGGTCATGGATATTTATGGTTTTTTTACTGCTTTTAGGGGAATTTTTAATAAATATTTATTTTAACGGATTGAATTATGTGCCGATAGACAGCGCGAAAAAATTTATTTTTAGATGTACAAATTATTGACAAGTTATTATTCAACTGATAATTTTTTCCTGATTGGCGCTCTTTCAAGTAGAGTGCTAAAAATAAGTATTTGAGGGTGTTTGTGGGAACTAGTCAGCAATTGAATGAAAGGTCTTTGCAGTTGCTAAAGACTTTAGTAGAGCGATATATTCATGAAGGTCAACCAATCGGTTCGCGTGTACTGGCAAAAGATTCCAATTTAAAGTTAAGCCCGGCGACTATTCGTAATGTAATGGCTGATCTTGAGGACCTGGGCTTGGTTCATTCGCCACACACTTCGGCTGGTCGTGTACCTACTGTCAGCGGCTATCGTTTATTTGTTGATTCACTATTAACAGTAAAACCGCTTGAAAAAGTAGATATCAATCGTTTGCACCATGATTTGACGGTAAATGATGATGTTGTCGGTGTGGCGTCTAAATTGCTGTCGGAAGTGACCCAAATGGCTGGTGTTGTCACACTGCCAAGGCGTGAACAGGTATGTTTGAGGCATATTGAATTTCTATCGCTATCAAATACACGTGTTTTGGTTATTTTTGTCACTGATAGCGGGGAGGTGCATAATAAAATCATTAACACGGCAAAAGAATTCACTCCAGCCCAGCTTCGGCAGGCGGCTAATTTCTTAAACTCTGTTTATTCCGGAATGAACCTGTCAGCAGTCAGAGAGGACGTTGTTAAAGGTTTGAAGCGGGATCAAGAACAAATGAATTTAGAAATGTTGGATGCCGTTCATATGGCACAGCAGGTATTCGCCCAGGATAAAACAGATGATTATGTGCTCTGCGGTGAAACCAATTTGATGGAGTTTTCAGAATTGTCCGATATGTCTCGGCTTAAAAAAATTTTTGAGGCATTTAATTGTAAACGCGAGGTTATTCATCTTTTGGATCAATGTTTACAGGCGGATGGCGTGCAAATTTTTATTGGCGAAGAGTCGGGTTATCAGGTTTTTGATCAATGTAGCCTGGTAACCTCACCTTATTCCGTTGAAGGTGAGGTGGTCGGTGTGCTGGGTGTGATCGGGCCCACGCGTATGGCGTATGAAAAAGTTATCCCATTTGTTGATATTACAGCAAAATTATTAGGTTCGGCCTTGAATTCCAAAGCTTGATCCCCACTGTAAGATAGACTGTTTTTTTTAACGTATTAACATATTTTTTAACGTATATTTCTGGAGCTATAGATAATGAGTACCGATCAGGAAACACCTGAATCTCAAGTTGACGCTGAAATTGAAAATGAAGAGCAGGGCGATCAACTTATCGATGATGAAAGTGAACAATCTGTTGAAGCTGAACAAAATGAAGTTCCAGCAGTAGAAGCGCTGAAAAAGGAACTTGCTGCAGCAGAAGCTAAATCTAAGGAAAACTGGGATAAAGCAGTGCGAATTCAGGCGGAAATGGAAAACCTGAAAAAAAGAACCCAAAAAGATCTGGAAAATGCTCACAAATTTGCCTTGGAAAATTTCACCAAGGAGTTACTTCCGGTTATTGATAGTCTTGAATTAGGTTTGCAGGCCGTCAGTGGTGACAGTGAAGAGGTGCAAAAATTTCGTGAAGGCACTGAATTAACACTCAAACAGTTTGAATCTGTTTTTGCTAAATTTAATATTCAATCAATTGATCCGTTGGGTTTGCCATTTGACCCGCAACAGCATCAGGCCATGTCTATGATGCCATCTGAAGATGCGGAACCAAATACGGTCATCAATGTATTTCAGAAAGGTTATATTTTAAACGAGCGTTTAATCCGCCCAGCTATGGTGGTGGTTGCTAAGGCGGTTGAGAAACCGGAGGGTGAATCACCAAAAATTGATGAGCAGGCTTGAAATTTAATTAATCAACCTCATATCGATATTAACTAAAAATATTTCGTAATTATTCAGTACTCCTTGTTTGGTTGTATGGCTGTCAAGCAAGCGGGGTAGATAGTTGCTAAAAGCATTGTCCGCCCTGATTAATTGTGGGTGATAAATATAAGTGTTTTGATTTCTAAAACCCAATAATGACAGTCCGAACAGTTTGTTCAGGATATGCTGAGTAGATAAAAGTTTAATTCTTAATTTAATTCAAGTCTGGAGATTTCAATGGGCAAAATGATTGGTATTGACCTGGGAACAACAAACTCGTGTGTGGCGGTATTAGAAAACGGTACAGCGCGAGTAATAGAAAATAGTGAAGGTGCTCGTACCACCCCTTCAATTATAGCCTTTTCAGCTGATGATGAGGTGCTGGTTGGTCAGTCTGCGAAACGTCAGGCGGTCACTAACCCTGAAAATACTTTATTCGCTATTAAGCGTTTAATAGGTCGTCGTTATAAGGATGAGGCGGTACAAAAAGATATCTCAATGGTGCCTTATAAAATCATTGAGGCTGAAAATGGCGATGCGTGGGTGGAATGTCATGGTCATAAAATGGCTGCACCGGAAGTTTCATCACGAGTGTTAATGAAACTAAAAAAAGATGCGGAAGCATTTTTAGGTGAAGAGGTGAAAGAAGCGGTTATCACGGTTCCTGCTTATTTCAATGACTCTCAACGTCAGGCAACAAAGGATGCCGGTCGTATTGCAGGTTTGGACGTCAAACGTATTATCAATGAACCCACTGCGGCAGCATTGGCTTTTGGTATGGACAAACCACAAGGTGATACCACAATTGCCGTTTATGATTTGGGCGGTGGTACCTTTGATATTTCAATCATTGAGATTGCTGAAGTTGAAGGTGAGCACCAGTTTGAAGTATTAGCGACCAATGGTGATACTTTTCTGGGGGGTGAGGATTTCGATTTAAGAATTATTGATTTTCTGGCCGATGAGTTCAAAAAAGAAAACGGTATCGATCTACATAATGATCCTTTAGCGTTGCAGCGTTTAAAAGAAGCGGCGGAAAAAGCTAAAATCGAACTGTCTTCTGCCCAGCAAACTGACGTTAACCTGCCTTATGTAACAGCGGATGCGACTGGTCCCAAGCATTTGAACGTTAAATTAACTCGTGCAAAACTGGAGTCATTGGTCGAGGATTTAATCGAACGAACAAAAGCGCCTTGTGAGATGGCTTTAAAAGATGCCGGTTTATCGGCTTCTGAAATCAATGACGTGATTTTAGTCGGTGGTCAAACCCGTATGCCTAAAGTTCAAGAGCTGGTAAAGAACTTCTTTGGTAAAGAACCACGTAAAGACGTTAACCCGGATGAAGCGGTTGCACTGGGTGCTGCAATTCAGGCTGGTGTATTAGGTGGCGATGTTAAAGATGTCTTATTGTTGGATGTAACACCATTATCCCTGGGTATTGAGACCATGGGTGGTGTGATGACTAAATTGATTGAGAAAAACACCACAATTCCAACCAATGCTTCACAGGTTTTCTCTACAGCGGAAGATAATCAGACTGCGGTTACTGTTCATGTGCTGCAAGGTGAGCGTGAAGTTGCTTCTGGTAATAAGTCATTAGGGCGTTTTGATTTAAGCGATATTCCACCTGCTCCTCGTGGTGTTCCGCAAATTGAGGTTGCTTTTGATATCGATGCCAATGGTATTTTAAATGTATCGGCTAAAGACAAGGCGACAGGAAAAGAGCAGTCGATTGTGATTAAAGCCTCCAGCGGTTTATCTGATGAAGAAGTTGATCGTATGGTAAAAGATGCTGAGGCGCATGCGGATGAAGATCGTAAGGTAACTGAAATGGTTGCCGTACGTAATAAGGCGGAAGGCATGATTCATGCAACAGAAAAGTCACTGGAAGAACTGGGTGATAAAGTTGAATCAGGTGAGAAAGCAGCAATCGAATCGGCCATTAACGATCTAAAAGAAGCGGTAAAAGGGAATGATAAAGCGGCTATTGAAGCTAAAACCGAAGCATTGACAGAGCTATCCGGTAAGCTGGCGGAACGTGTTTATGCGCAGAATGCGGATCAACAAGGTGGTGCTGGTTCCGCCGGTGAAGCTCATGCTGATTCAAGTGCGGCTGACGACGGTGTTGTCGATGCGGAGTTTGAAGAAGTTAAGGATGATGATAAGAAGTAATTTCTTGTTTTAGTTCTGGAGCGTTATTAAGAGCTTGAATCAAGCTCTCGATTAACGAATAACATTTTAATAAAGGTTAAAAAGACCGCCGCATTTGCTGGCGGTCATTTACGTTATGGCAAAAGAAGATTATTACAAACTGCTAGGTGTTGATAAGAACGCCAGTGATGCTGAGATTAAGAAAAGTTATCGACGAATGGCGATGAAGTTTCATCCGGATCGAAACAAAGATAATCCTGAGCATGCAGAAAAAAAATTCAAGGAAGTCAAAGAAGCATACGAAACCTTATCCGACCCCAAAAAACGCTCGGCTTATGACCAGTTTGGTCATGCTGGTGTTGATGGTTCTATGGGGGGCGGTTTCCGTGGTGGCGCTGAGGGCTTCAGTGATATTTTTGGTGATGTCTTTGGTGATATCTTTGGAGGCGGTCGTCAACGTAGTAGTGTTCAAAGAGGCGCCGATCTTCGTTATAACCTGGAGTTAACCTTGGAAGAAGCGGTTGCCGGTACGGAGGCTAAAATCAGGGTTCCTGTACTGGTCAACTGTAAAGAATGTAATGGTTCAGGGGCAAAAAAAGGTTCCAGCCCGGTGACCTGCTCAACTTGTCATGGGCATGGTCAGGTGCGGATGCAGCAGGGCTTCTTTTCGGTACAGCAAACCTGTCCAACCTGCCGAGGAAAAGGCAAGCAGATTAAAGACCCTTGCCATTCATGTCGCGGTGAAGGTCGGGTACAAGAGACAAAAACACTGTCGGTCAAAGTACCTGCAGGAGTGGATACCGGTGACCGTATTCGCCTGGCAGGTGAAGGTGAAGCGGGAGAGAATGGTGGTCCTTCAGGTGATCTATATGTACAGGTTAGTGTTAAGGATCATGCTATTTTTACCCGTGATGGTGCTAATTTATATTGTGAAATGCCAATCGGTTTTCCAGTCGCCTGTTTGGGCGGGGAAATTGAAGTGCCGACACTGGATGGTAAAGTGAAACTTAAAATTCCGGCGGAAACACAGACAGGGAAATTATTCCGTTTACGTGGTAAAGGTGTAAAACCGGTAAGGGGCGGTTCTGTCGGTGATTTATTGTGCCGCGTCCAGCTGGAAACGCCAGTGCATTTAACTAAAGAGCAAAAAGCCCTGGTCGAGCAGTTGGCTCAATCTTTACAGGGCGGAGGTAAGCAGCATAGTCCGCAAGAACATAGTTGGACCGATGGCGTGAAAAGTTTTTTTGATAAATTGACAGGTTGATGGAATGGCTATGACGCGAATTGCAGTGGTGGGTGCTTCTGGTCGTATGGGGTTGTGTTTAATTAAAGCAGCTGACGCCGGTAAAGATACAGAGTTATCTGTGGCGGTTTCAAGGCCGGAAAGTCTTTCAATCGGTCAGGATGCTGGTGACTTGGCTGGTATTGGCTCTATCGCGGTTAAAGTCGTTGATAATTTGGCGGCGGTTGTTGATCAGTTTGATGTGTTGATTGACTTTACGCGTCCCGATGCTTCTATGGAATATGTTGAAGTGTGTCGGCAGGCAGGCAAAAAAGTAGTAATTGGTACAACCGGTTACAGTGAAGAGCAAAAAGCTCAAATAACAAAGGCTGCAAAGGATATTGCCATCGTCTTGGCGCCAAATATGAGTGTTGGGGTTAATCTGTCCTTAAAGTTGCTGGAAATGACAGCCAAAATTATGGGTGATTATACCGATATCGAAGTGATAGAAGCACATCACCGTCACAAAGTCGATGCCCCATCTGGTACGGCATTACGGATGGGCGAAGTGGTTGCTGAAGCTTTAGGACGGGAACTTAAGGATTGTGCCATTTATGGACGTGAAGGCGATACCGGAGAGCGTGATCGAAAAACGATTGGCTTTTCAACCATTCGGGCCGGCGATATTGTTGGCGAACATACTGTAATGTTTGCTGATGAAGGCGAGCGTGTTGAAATAACCCATAAAGCAACCAGTCGTATGACCTTTGCCAATGGAGCAGTGAGGGCAGCCCGGTGGTTAGTAGAAAAAGAAAATGGTCTTTTTGATATGCAGGATGTGCTGGGACTAAAATCATAAATTTATCTTTGGTTGACAAAGTGCCTTAAGGTTTTAATCGGTAGAATGTTTTGACATCGGATTAAAATTGTTAATGACCTGAAGGCTATAATCTCGTAGAATTATAGGGATCTTTGTTTTTTGCAACGGGATGAGCTGATTCGGCTCCTCCCGTTTTGTCTATTTGAGGTAGCTGAATTGAATAAACCTGCATTGCTGGTACTGGAAGATGGGACGGTTTTACAAGGTGTATCGATTGGAGCGGATGGGTGTTCCGTTGGTGAAGTTGTTTTTAATACGTCTTTAACAGGGTATCAGGAAATTCTGAGTGACCCTTCTTATGCCCGTCAAATTGTCACATTAACTTATCCCCATATCGGAAATGTGGGAACAACAGATGAAGATAATGAGTCTGCCGCAGTGTTTGCCAGCGGTCTGGTTATTCGAGATTTGCCTTTACTGGCCAGTAATTGGCGTAATCAAAAACCTTTACAACAATATCTTCAAGATAACAATGTTGTTGCTATCGCTGATATAGACACCCGTTATTTAACACGCATTCTTCGTGACAAAGGTGCTCAACGAGGTTGTATTGTTGCTGGCGAATCACCTGATGTTGAGGCGGCAAAAGCCGCAATTGATGGCTTTCCGGGCCTAAAAGGTATGGATTTGGCAAAAGAAGTCACTGTTGAGAATAGTTATGAGTGGACCGAAGATATCTGGAGCCTTTCCGAAGGACATCAAACGGCTAAAAATCTTGATAAGCACGTTGTAGCTTATGATTTTGGCATTAAACGTAATATTTTGCGTTTATTGGCCAACCGTGGCTGCCGTGTCACAGTCGTACCTGCAACAACGCCGGCCGCAGAAGTTTTAGCTATGAACCCTGATGGTGTATTTTTATCAAATGGCCCAGGTGACCCGGAGCCATGTATCTATGCGATTGAGGCAATTAAAACTATTTTGGAACAGAAAATTCCGGTGTTTGGTATATGTCTTGGGCATCAGCTATTGGCCTTGGCCAGTGGTGCAAAAACTTTAAAAATGAAATTTGGCCATCATGGCGCTAACCATCCGGTACAGGAAAAAGCAACCGGTCAGGTTAAAATCAGCAGTCAGAATCATGGTTTTGCCGTTGATGAAAGCAGTTTGCCGGAAAATTTAAAGGCGACTTATCACTCATTGTTTGACGGCAGTTTGCAAGGTATTGAACGTACCGATTGTCCGGCACTCGGGTTTCAGGGCCATCCTGAAGCCAGCCCGGGGCCACATGATGTAGAATCATTGTTTGATGATTTTATAGTCAAAATAGAATCTGCTAAAGCTCAATAAATCAGCCACCAATTGAAAGTAAATCTATAAAATGCCAAAAAGAACCGACATAAAATCGATTTTATTACTGGGCGCAGGTCCAATTGTTATTGGTCAGGCTTGTGAGTTTGATTATTCCGGCACACAAGCGTGTAAAGCGCTACGAGAAGAGGGGTATCGGGTAATTCTGGTTAACTCCAATCCGGCAACCATCATGACCGATCCGGATATGGCCGATGCTATTTATATTGAGCCAATTGATTGGCAAACTGTCGAGAAAATCATAGAAAAAGAACGCCCGGATGCGGTTCTGCCAACGATGGGCGGTCAAACTGCATTAAACTGCGCATTAGATCTGGATGCACACGGCGTATTGGAAAAATACGGCGTGGAAATGATTGGTGCAACTAAGGAAGCCATTAATATGGCTGAAGACAGGGATTTGTTCAATCAGGCGATGGGCCGGCTTGGTTATGAAGTTGCACGCTCTAAAACAGCACACAGTATGGAGGAGGCTTTTGCCGCGCAGGAGGAAGTGGGCTATCCAACCGTTATTCGTCCATCATTTACCATGGGTGGTAGCGGTGGCGGTATTGCTTATAATAAAGAAGAATTTATCAAAATCTGCGAACGCGGCTTAGAATTATCGCCTACCAATGAACTGTTGATCGAAGAATCCGTCTTAGGGTGGAAAGAATACGAAATGGAGGTGGTGCGTGATTCCAATGATAACTGCATTATTATCTGTTCAATTGAAAACTTTGATCCAATGGGGGTGCATACCGGCGATTCAATTACCGTCGCGCCGGCGCAAACTTTGACCGATAAAGAATATCAAATCCTGCGTAATGTTTCGGTGTCAGTATTGCGTGAAATTGGAGTTGATACCGGTGGTTCCAACGTGCAGGTTGCAATCAACCCGGAAGACGGGCGCATGGTTGTGATTGAAATGAACCCAAGGGTGTCACGCTCATCTGCATTGGCATCAAAAGCAACCGGTTTTCCTATCGCTAAAGTTGCTGCCAAATTGGCCGTTGGCTATACGCTGGATGAATTGAAAAATGAAATTACCGGGGGTGCAACGCCGGCATCATTCGAACCCAGTATCGATTATGTGGTTACCAAAGTGCCACGCTTCACCTTTGAAAAGTTTCCACAAGCAGATGACCGGCTGACTACGCAAATGAAGTCAGTGGGGGAAGTGATGGCAATCGGTCGTACCTTTCAGGAGTCTTTGCAAAAAGCCTTGCGTGGTCTAGAAATTGGCGTGTCCGGTCTGGATGAAGTGGTCGATTTATCAGAAGATGATGCGCAGGAAAAAATTCAGCGGGAACTGCGTCATCCAGGTGCTGATCGTTTATGGTATGTGGCTGATGCATTCCGTAGCGGTATGAGCTTTGATGATATTCATGAAGCCAGTAAAATCGATCCTTGGTTTCTGGCACAAATTGAAGATTTGGTGTTAACCGAGCAGTCTTTATCGACTAAAACATTGGCTACCTTTAAAGAGGGCGAACTGCTTAAACTGAAGCGAAAGGGTTTTTCCGATGCACGTTTGGCCAAACTGTTGGGGGCAAAGGAATCAGAAGTTCGCAATGTACGTCAAAAGCAGAATATCAGGCCGGTTTATAAGCGCATAGATTCTTGCGCGGCCGAATTCTCATCGGATACGGCATATTTATATTCTACTTACGAACAGGATTGCGAGGCACGGGTATCGGATAAAGAAAAAATCATCATTTTAGGTGGTGGACCCAACCGAATCGGTCAGGGTATCGAGTTTGATTATTGTTGTGTGCATGCGGCTTTAGCTTTGCGTGAAGATGGTTATGAAACCATTATGATCAACTGTAATCCTGAAACCGTATCGACAGACTTTGATACCTCAGACCGATTATATTTTGAACCATTAACACTTGAAGATGTTTTGGAGATCATAGATCTTGAGCAGCCTAAAGGTGTTATTGTTCAATATGGCGGGCAAACGCCTCTTAAATTAGCCAGAGCATTGGAAGCGGCGGGGGCACCTATTATTGGAACTTCCCCGGATTCAATCGACCTTGCAGAAGATCGCGAGCGTTTTCAGCAACTGCTGGAGAAATTAAACCTAAAACAGCCGCCTAATGCGACTGCACGTTCGACCGAACAAGCAGTTTCTCAGGCTCAGGAGCTTGGCTACCCGTTGGTAGTGAGACCTTCTTATGTATTAGGCGGTCGGGCAATGGAAATTGTCTTTAATGAGGAAGGCTTGCGCCGTTACATGAAAGAGGCCGTTTCAGTCTCTAATGATTCTCCTGTACTGTTGGATCGTTTCCTAGATGATGCGGTTGAAATGGATGTGGATGCGATTTATGATGGCGAACGTGTTTTAATCGGTGGGTTAATGGAGCATATCGAACAGGCAGGTGTTCATTCCGGTGATTCTGCCTGCTCAATTCCGCCTTACGACCTGGCTCCGGCGATTCAGGATAAATTGCGTGAGCAGGTGGCGCAAATGGCCGAGGCTTTAGGTGTCAGAGGTTTAATGAATACCCAGTTTGCCATTCAGGGTGAGGATATTTATGTACTGGAGGTCAATCCCCGGGCATCGCGTACGGCACCTTTTGTATCCAAGGCGACCGGTTATCCTTTAGCTAAAATAGCTGCTCGTTGTATGGTGGGAATATCGCTATCTGAACAGGGTATTATCGAGGAACGAATTCCAGAATATTTTTCGGTAAAAGAGGCTGTATTTCCATTTATTAAATTTCCAGGGGTTGATCCATTATTGGGGCCGGAAATGAAATCCACCGGTGAAGTGATGGGGGTGGGTAAAACATTTGGCGAAGCATTTGCAAAATCACAGCGAGCGGCAGGCATAGATTTAAGTGCCAGTGGTAAGGTATTGATCAGTATTCGTGATGCCGATAAGCCAAAAATTGCTGAAATTGCTAAGATGCTGGTTGATAAGAACTATCAGATTGTAGCGACTAAAGGCACTGCGAAAGTTATCACTGAGGCCGGTATTGCATGTGATGAGGTTTATAAGGTCAATGAAGGTCGTCCTAATACGGTGGATATGATTAAGAATGATCAGGTGCAATTGATTGTTAATACCACTGAGGGTAAAAAGGCAATTTCAGATTCCTTTACTATGCGTAAGGAGGCTTTACAACATCGTATTACCTATTACACAACTCTTGCCGGTGCCAGAGCTGCGTGTTATGCGTTGGGTGAGCTTGAGGCTGGTGATGTCAATTCATTGCAGGATTTGCATGGTAGTTTAAATTAGTTTCTTTATTGTCAAGTTTTTTAAACATAAAGGCCGGTTTTTAAACTGGCCTTTAGTTTTAAATAAGATCGGAGTTATAAATGAATAAAGTCCCGTTGACTGTAACTGGCGCAAATAAATTAAAAGAAGAGTTAGATGAATTAAAGTCTGTCGTTCGGCCTAGAATTATTGCTGCAATTGCAGAAGCACGAGAGCATGGGGATTTAAAAGAAAATGCGGAGTATCATGCAGCCAGAGAGCAACAAAGTTTTTCCGAGGGGCGAATTGCTGAAATTGAAGCAAAATTATCGAATGCACAGATTATTGATGTGACAAAACTGGATGCTAATGGAAAAGTGGTTTTTGGTGCAACGGTTGAGATTGAAGAAATAGAGTCCGGGAAAGTAGTGACCTATCAAATCGTTGGTGAAGATGAAGCCGATATTAAGCAGGGACGTATTTCTGTTGGTTCACCAATTGCCAGAGCCTTGATAGGCAAAGAAGAAGGTGATGATATTGTGGTGAAGGCACCTGGTGGTGATGTCGAGTATGAAATATTGTCGGTCAAATATATTTAAAGATTCCCTCTCGGTGAGAGGGAGTTTAAAGTTTATTTTTCAGGATTAAGTCGATAGATTACAGCAATCTGACCTATATTTTGGATAAGTTCAGCATTGGTTGATGAGCAGATAAGTTCGCTGATTTGTTTGCGTTCGTCACGGTCAGCACGGATTTTAATTTTGATCAGCTCATGATAATCTAACGCGACTTCAATTTCATTCAAAACCGCATCGGTCAACCCGGACTGGCCGATGATTACTACCGGTTTTAAGTCGTGAGCTTCCGCTCGTAACTTCTTTTTATCTGCTGGATTCACTTTGTTTCCTTAATTAAATAAGGTAATTTTACACGATTTAAACATGGCGAGAAGTAAAAGTAGCAAACATTGGTTGCAGGAACATTTTCATGATGAATATGTCAAGATGGCCCAGGTTCAGGGCTGGCGTTCGCGAGCGGTTTTTAAACTGAAAGAAATTCAGGAAAAAGACAAGATTATCCGCCCCGGTATGAATGTGATTGATTTAGGGGCTGCGCCGGGTGGTTGGTCACAATATGTCCGTACAATCTTGGGTAAAAAGGACAGGGTAGTGGCCCTGGACATTTTACCTATGGAACCCATTGAAAATGTCGATTTTATTCAGGGTGACTTTAGAGAAGACTCGGTATTAAATGAGCTTTACCTGTTGTTAAATGGAGCGCCTATTGATGTGGTATTGTCAGATATGGCGCCTAATTCATCGGGCAATAAAGGTATTGATCTACCGCGATCGATTTATCTGGGGGAGTTGGCTTTGGATACGGCTCGAACTGTGTTAAATAAAAACGGCACTTTTTTGGTTAAATTGTTTCAAGGCACCGGGTTTGATGCTTTGCATCAGGATATACGGCAATCGTTTACTCAGGTGGTAATAAGAAAGCCAAAAGCATCCAGAGCCAGAAGTAATGAGGTATATATTTTAGCGAAAGGGTTTAAATAACTTTTTTTGTCCCTATATTATTCTTAATCGGGGTTGATCGAAAAAATTAACTATTATTGTTCTGTTGGTAAAAAATTAAACAGCAATGGAATTATTCTTAAATAACGACAGTCAGAGATTTTAATCCTGATATAATTTCTCAGACATTTAAACTGAGGGCCATTTACGGTCGGAGGCTTGTAGCTTGAACGATATGTTTAAAAATATAATTTTATGGGTTGTCATTGCAGTTGTATTGATGTCCGTTTTCAATAACTTTGGGCCGCGAGGAAGTAGAGGTGATACCTCTATGTCTTATTCGCAGTTTTTAGATTCGGTCAAGGCCGGTCAGGTTCAGGAAGTTCAAATAGATGAGAACAAAATTAAAGGCAGAATGCAGAGCGGTGATAAATTCACAACTTATGCACCTTCCGATCCGCATTTAGTGGATGATTTGTTGGCAAGCGGGGTGGAAATTAAAGCTGTTCCGCCTGAGCAACCCTCAATGTTAATGCAATTATTGGTATCTTTTGGTCCGATTCTATTGCTAATTGCTGTTTGGGTGTTCTTTATGCGCCAAATGCAAGGTGGGGGCGCCGGGGGCCGAGGAGCTATGTCGTTCGGCAAAAGCAAAGCCAGAATGCTGGAGGAAAATCAGATTAAAGTTACTTTTGCTGATGTGGCAGGTTGTGACGAAGCAAAAGAAGAAGTTGTGGAAATGGTTGATTTTCTTAAAGACCCTGCTAAATATCAAAAACTGGGGGGCAAGATACCCCGTGGTGCACTGATGATCGGTCCTCCGGGAACGGGTAAAACTCTGCTGGCCAGAGCCATTGCCGGTGAAGCGAAAGTGCCTTTTTTTACTATTTCCGGCTCAGATTTTGTTGAAATGTTTGTCGGTGTAGGTGCCTCTCGTGTGCGAGACATGTTTGAGCAGGCTAAAAAGAATTCGCCCTGTATTATCTTTATAGATGAGATTGACGCAGTTGGTCGCCAGCGTGGAGCAGGTTTAGGCGGTGGTAATGACGAACGCGAACAAACATTAAACCAGTTATTGGTTGAAATGGATGGTTTTGAAGGCAATGAAGGAATTATTGTTATTGCAGCAACTAACCGTCCTGATGTTTTGGATAAGGCTTTGTTACGTCCAGGGCGTTTTGATCGTCAGGTGACTGTAGGCTTACCGGATGTTAAAGGCCGTGAACAAATCTTAAATGTTCATATGAAAAAGGTACCGACTGCTGATGATGTACAAGTAAAGTACATTGCACAAGGTACCCCTGGTTTTTCCGGTGCGGATTTGGCTAATTTAATCAATGAAGCGGCCTTATTTGCTGCCAGAATGAATAAACGTCTGGTGAGTATGGTTGATCTGGAAAAAGCCAAGGATAAATTGATCATGGGGGCGGAAAGAACCTCTATGGTGATGGGTGAGAAAGAAAAGAAAATGACGGCTTATCATGAAGCCGGTCACGCTATCGTTGGTCGATTGGTGCCAGAGCATGATCCTGTGTATAAAGTCAGTATTATGCCGCGCGGTCGGGCTTTGGGTGTAACTATGTTCTTGCCCGAGAAAGATGAATACAGTGCCAGTAAATGCAAGCTGGACAGTATGATCTCCAGTCTATATGGTGGTCGAATCGCTGAAGAAATGATCTTTGGTTGGGAGCAGGTGACCACCGGGGCTTCGAATGATATTGAGCGAGCCACTGAAATGGCAAGAAACATGGTAACCAAATGGGGCTTGTCGCAACGTTTAGGGCCATTGGCATATAGTGAGGAAGAAGGTGAAGTCTTTTTGGGGCGTTCTGTAACTCAACACAAAACGGTTGCTGAAGAAACCTCTCATACTATTGATGAAGAAATTCGTTCCTTTATTGATCGTAACTATGAGCGGGCCGAGAAAATTCTTAAGGAAAATGTTGATATCTTACATGCAATGGCTGATGCTTTAATGAAGTATGAGACTATTGATAAATATCAAATTGATGATTTGATGGCTCGTAAGCCGGTGCGTGAGCCGCAAGGCTGGAGTGATGATGTTCCACCACCGGCCAACAGTGCAAAAGAAGTAAAAGGAAGTGAAAAAGATGATAAGGATTCTGGTTCTTCTGTAGCGGATCCGGCTGAGCAAGGTTAATTTTTTAACTTACCGATTTAAAAGGAGAGGCAGTAATGTCTCTCCTTTTTTGTTTAAGGCGTAGAATTAATTTTACACATAGGAAGGCCAAAATGGCGGCAAAAAAATATTTTGGAACAGATGGTATAAGAGGGAAGGTGGGTGAGTATCCGATTACTGCGGACTTTTTTTTAAAACTGGGATGGGCAACGGGTCGAGTCTTTGCAAACGAAGGTTATGGGTTCGTTTTAGTAGGCAAGGATACCCGAATATCGGGCTATATGTTTGAGTCGGCTTTGGAGGCCGGGCTTTCTGCTGCGGGGGTCGATACACGATTGTTAGGTCCGATGCCGACACCGGGGATTGCCTATTTGACACGAACTTTGCGTGCCCAGGCCGGCATAGTTATCAGTGCCTCGCATAACCCGTTTTATGATAATGGAATTAAGTTCTTTTCTGTCCAAGGTTCTAAATTGCCGGATGATTTGGAGCATAAAATCGAACAATATATGGATTCGCCGATGACTACGGTAGATTCGGCCAAGTTGGGTAAAGCCAAGCGGCTTGTGGATGCACCAGGACGCTATATAGAATTTTGTAAGGCGACCATACCTCCATCGATGGGGTTTAACGGCATGCGCATTGTTATCGATTGTTCCCATGGGGCGACTTATCATATTGCGCCACATGTGTTTAGAGAAGTAGGTGCCGAGGTGGTAGCGATTAATGCGGACCCGAACGGCCTGAATATCAATGATAATTGTGGGGCAACCAGTCCAAAAGGTTTGGCTGAGCAAGTATTATCCTACCGTGCGGATTTAGGGATTGCATTTGATGGAGATGGTGACCGTTTGATTATGGTCGATCATAAGGGTGAAATTGTTGATGGTGATGAATTAATTTACATTATTGCGCAATCCCGTAAAGCAACAGGTGAATTAAAGGGTCCTGTTGTGGGAACATTAATGTCTAATCTGGGAATGGAGCATGCTCTGAAAAAGTCCGGTATTGATTTACTAAGAGCCAATGTTGGTGATCGTTATGTGATGGAGATGCTGTCTGAAAATAATGGTATGCTCGGAGGTGAAGGTTCTGGGCATATTATATGTTTGGATAAAACAACAACCGGAGATGGCATTGTTTCCGCGCTTCAGGTTTTAGCTGAGATGCAGCGAACGGGTAAATCATTGAATGAATTAAAATCCGGTATGCAAAAATATCCGCAGGTATTGGTGAATATTAAAACCGATAAAAAGATCAAACCACTCGAAAATGAAGTGGTGAAGAAAGCTGTTGAAGGTGTTGAAAAAAGATTGGCAAATAAAGGGCGAGTGCTGCTTAGAGCTTCTGGAACTGAGCCATTGGTAAGGGTTATGGTTGAAGGTATGGAGGCGGAGCTTGTTAACGCCAGTGCTCAAGAATTAGCCAATGTGGTCAGAAAAGAAATGGGGGCGGTGAGTTGAAAATATCAACGGATCAGGATAGATTCGGGCAGATGTTTTCGACGTTATTTTTTTAACCGTTTTTTTTAGGTTGAATTGAGCGTAAATAGTATATATTATTTACGGTTTGATTTTTAGTTGGTGGGGGTAATAATGCGTCAATCTCTTGTTGTTGGCAATTGGAAAATGAATGGATTACGAGCTGATGCGGAAGCTTTAGCTAAGAATATAGTTGCAGGCATTGGTTCGAAAGATGCTGCAATAGCGGTTTGTGTTCCATACGTTTATTTAAATGATGTAGCTAAAATTGTAGAAAATTCTGCAGTAGGTTTAGGTTCTCAAAATATTGCTGATCAAGAATCTGGTGCTTATACAGGTGAAATTTCAGCGGCGATGCTTAAAGAAATGTCATGTAAGTACGCTATTATTGGTCACTCCGAAAGACGTGCTTATTATGGAGATACCAATGAGTCTGTTGCTGAACGTTTTGCTCAAGCTCAAACTCAGGGTATTGTTCCAATTCTATGTGTAGGTGAAACCCTTGAAGAACGTGAGCAGGATGAAACATTTAAGGTTATTGATGCCCAGCTTGATGCAGTCATTAATAAAGTTGGAATTGATGCGTTTGCAAATGCTGTTATTGCTTATGAGCCGGTATGGGCAATCGGCACAGGAAAAACAGCATCAGATGATCAGGCTCAGGAAGTTCATAAATACATTCGTCAACGCTTAGCAGGCCTTAATCAATCAGTTGCTGATAAAATTCAAATTTTATATGGCGGCAGTGTAAAACCTGATAATGCAGCAGGCTTATTTGCCATGGCTGATATTGATGGTGGTTTAATTGGTGGGGCTTCCCTGGATGCAGATTCATTTCTGCAGATTTATAACGC
Organism: Methylococcaceae bacterium; assembly: GCA_050303415.1. Taxonomy (GTDB): domain Bacteria; phylum Pseudomonadota; class Gammaproteobacteria; order Methylococcales; family Methylomonadaceae; genus JBNLBS01. The sequence goes on from JBNLBS010000003.1 coordinate 156,305, forward strand.
GGCTTAAGTTTAATTATGTATCAAGTAATTATTATTTTTCATGTGCTGTTTGGCTTATCCATTGTAGGATTGGTTTTAATGCAGCAAGGACGTGGCGCTGATGCCGGAGCGGCTTTTGGTAGCGGTTCTTCAGGTAGTGTGTTTGGTGCTCAAGGATCAGCATCATTTTTATCAAGAGCAACGGCTATTTTTGCAGCACTGTTTTTCGTTACCAGCTTAAGTTTAACTATATTAAGCAGTGATGGTGGCATTGTTAAAGATCTTTTTGCTGATGAGGAAACCAGTCAAGTTTCTGATTTACCTTCAGCGGCAAAGAAAATACCGGCGGATACTGAAGTGCCTGTTATTTCGGATGAAATAGCCCCGGAAGGCAAATAGCAATTTGTCCTTTGACCGTTGTTTTTCGGGTTTTTACGTCTCTATGTATAGAACTCTTTATGCCGATGTGGTGGAATTGGTAGACACGCTATCTTGAGGGGGTAGTGGCGCAAGTCGTGCCGGTTCAAGTCCGGCCATCGGCACCATTTTCAAGAACCCGTAGAAACTTTGTTTCTACGGGTTTTTTTGTCATTTTTGTCACCTTTTTTTTAATTATTTATATCTATTAAGATATAAAATATTGAAAAAAAACGAGTTGTCTTTATTCAGTATTTGCAATGGAATGGGCGACTTTTTTTTGTGATCAAGTAAATAAACTCAGTTTGTTTAATTAATAACCTTTTTATTGTAATCGGCATTTATCAGGCTATTCTAATAAGTAGTGAACAAACCCAGTTTCTGGGGTATGCTAAGCATTAGACGTTATTTTTTTAATAAAATTGAATAAATATTTTTATCAGTTTAAAGAATTTAGATTTAATTAAAATTTATTGGAGGAAACAATGGCAAGCATTCTTGCAGTTGATGATTCAGCCTCGATGAGGCAAATGGTTACTTTTACGCTTAAAGGTGCCGGATATGATGTAACTGAAGCCGTGGATGGGGTCGATGCTTTGAATAAAGCAAAAGCGGGAAAATTTGATTGTATTGTGACCGACGTTAATATGCCCAATAAAGATGGCATAACTTTAATTAAAGATTTACGTGCGCTGCCGAATTATAAGTTTGTACCAATGTTAATGTTAACCACTGAGTCTGGCGCAGATAAAAAACAACAAGGCAAGGCGGCAGGAGCAACAGGATGGATTGTAAAACCGTTTAATCCTGATCAGTTGTTAAAAACAATAAAAAAAGTACTGGGTTAATCGTCAGTTATGTGAACTTAGTAAAGCAAACACGCGGGTAAATCAATGTCGATAGATATGGCACAGTTTCATCAAGTCTTTTTCGAAGAAAGTTTCGAAGGCTTGGAGGCAATGGAGTCAGGGTTATTAAATCTGGACATGGGGGATGTTGACTCTGAAGAAATTAATACAATTTTTAGGGCTGCACATTCCATTAAAGGTGGTAGTGGTACCTTCGGTTTTACAGCCGTATCTGATTTTACTCATGTGATGGAAACTTTGCTTGATGAAATGCGAGATGGTCGAAGACAAGTCACTCAAACGGCTGTTGATGTTTTATTAGGGTCGGTTGATTGCCTTAGAGAAATGTTGACTGCTATTCAGGATGATACAGCTATAGATGAGGCTCGCGTAGCAGAACATAAAGCAACTTTGGATGCCGAACTTCTTAGTGGTGGTTCTGTAGCGATTGATACTACAAAAGAGCCAGCCGTACAAGTCGAACAAAGTTTTGAACCAGAGATTGAAGAATACCAAGATAGTAATGAGCAGGGTTGGAACATTGCATTTAGTCCGCATTTGAATTTACTGAAAACAGGCAATGATCCGGTGAGGATGTTTCGCGAATTGAATGTATTGGGTGATTTTACACCAAAGATTGATTTTCAAGGCGTACCTCGATTTTCCGAAATGGACCCTGAAGAGTGTTATTTTTCCTGGGCTTTAAATGTAAAAGGCGATATTGCCAGAGAGGATATTGATGATATCTTCGATTGGGTGGAGGATGATTGTGATCTTGCCATTAGTCGGTTAAAGAATGATGAGGAAATTGTTCCTGTACAGCCGGCAATGGAAAAGGTGCAAGTTCAAGCTCAAGAATCAGTTCCTGTTTCCGATAAAAATGTTGTAGCTACTGTAAATAAGTCTACGGCAAAAGAAGAATCCAAAGTAGCCGCTAAAGGTTCCAGCTCCATACGTGTCGATACCGGAAAAATTGATACCTTAATCAATATGGTTGGTGAGCTGGTTATTACACAATCCATGTTAAGTCTGGTTGGTGAACATTTTGAAATCAGCAAGTTGGATCAGTTGAAAAATGGGTTGTCGCAGTTAGAACGCCATACACGGGAATTACAAGAAAGTGTAATGAATATTCGTATGCTGCCAATCAGCTTTGTATTCAGTCGATTTCCCCGTTTAACTCACGATATCAGTTCTAAATTAGGTAAAAAAATTGATTTAAAACTGGTTGGTGAACATACGGAAGTTGATAAAACTGTTGTAGAACTTATTACTGATCCCTTGGTTCATTTGGTCAGAAACAGTCTTGATCACGGAATTGAAATGCCTGCTGATCGGCTTGCAGCAGGAAAACCGGAAACCGGCACTTTAACCTTAGAGGCGTATCATCGAGGTGGCAATATTGTTATTGAAGTCGTTGATGACGGTAAAGGTTTGAATAAGGATGTATTGCGGCAAAAAGCGATTGAAAAAGGATTAATAGAAGAAAATACAATTCTGACTGATAAACAAACCTATGAATTAATCTTTATGCCCGGTTTTTCCACTGCGGAACAGCTCAGTGATATTTCAGGTCGTGGAGTCGGCATGGATGTGGTAAGGAAAAATATTCAGGCGCTGGGCGGTAATATAGAAATAAATTCGGAATTGGGGGTCGGTACAACCATTTCCATAAATCTGCCTTTGACCTTGGCTATTCTGGACGGTCAATCGATTGCTGTGGGGGATGAGACTTATATTGTGCCTTTGGTTTCAATTATAGAATCAATCAATGTTACCGATGAGGAAGTTAACAGAGTAGCCGGTAAGGGTGAGACTTTCCGCTTGCGGGATCAATACCTGCCGATCGTTAGAATGCATGAGATATTTAATGTGGAATCTGCTAAAGCCATTAAATTAACTGAAGGCTTGGTTGTAGTGGTTGAAGGGCAAGGCGTGCGTTGTGGTTTATTTGTTGACGATTTGTTAGGGCAACAGCAAGTGGTTATTAAGTCGTTGGAGGCAAATTATCGACGAGTCGAAGGTGTGTCAGGGGCTACTATTCTAGGGGATGGCTCTGTTGCATTAATTCTTGATATTCCTGGATTGGTTCGTTTATCCAACCAGTAACATAATCTTTGAAAACGCTATGATAGAAGAAGCAGAAGAAGAATTACAGCTGGACTCTGAACTGAGCGAAACACAGTTAGAGAATACCGTTCAGTTTTTGAGTTTCACTTTGGGTGATGAAGAATACGGAGTCGATATTTTAAGTGTACAGGAGATTAGAAGTTGGGAACCTGTTTCCAGAATTCCAAATGTACCTGTATATGAAAAAGGTGTGGTTAATTTAAGAGGCGCAATTGTTCCAATAATAGATTTGCGTGAGAGATTTAATTTGCCTCATACAGAATATGATCCTTTAACCGTTGTCGTTGTCTTGCAAGCAAAATGTGATGGGAAAGTTAGAACCGTCGGAGTTGTTGTCGATTCTGTATCCAACGTGATAAACGTTGATAAAAATACCATTCAAAGCGCACCTGAATTTGGTGCTAAGGTTAGTACCGAATTTATTAATGGACTTGCCTCCGTTAATGACAGAATGATTATGCTGCTGGACGTGGAAAAGTTGCTTGAATTGAGGGGTAGTGATGAAAATAAATAATACAAAATTAATCTGGTTTAAGTTAGTGGAGATTGTTAATGAAAATTAATATGCCTGTCACCGATAAAGAAGTCTTAATGAAAGATGGGACTATCCTTGTCACCAGAACTAATCTAAAAGGCATCATTACTTATGCAAACGATGCATTTGTTGAAATTAGTGGCTTTTCTCGAGATGAGTTAATAGGTACGAACCATAATGTCGTGCGTCATCCTGATATGCCGGCTGCTGCTTTTGATGATTTATGGTCGACAATCAAAGAGGGGCGACCCTGGACCGCACCGGTAAAGAATAGAACAAAGACAGGTGATTATTATTGGGTGGAAGCTAATGTGACACCGGTTTATAAAAATAATAAGATTGTTGAATTCTTATCGGTCAGATATGCCCCAAGTCGAGAACAAATCAATCAGGCAGAAACGCTATATAGACTGATTAACGAAAATAAAGCCGGTTTAAGACCCACCGGATTGGCGGCCAAGGTGAAAGCAGTCAAGGAAATGGCAATTGGGGCAAAAGCGACATTGGCGTTAACAGCATTCGCTTTACCAAGCTTATATTTGATGTATCTGTTATTTTTGCAACAAAAATTGGGCTTGTTAAGTGCAGTAGCGGCATTATTGGTATTCGCTTTAATACTGAGTATCAAACTTTTTTCCGGTTTAACGGCAACGCTTAAGAATTCTGTTGATATTTTTGGCAGGCTTGCCGATGAACAATTCAGAAACACCATTGAACTAAACAGAAATGACTTAATTGGTGATTTCTTAAGATCCTTGTATTCAATGCAGGTTAAGCTCAATTCGGATTTGGCTTTTTCCAAAGAAACTGCGGATGAATCGGGTCGAATCAAACAAGCATTGGATAATGTTCAATCCTGCGTGATGGTTTCCAATAATAATCTGGAAATTATCTATATGAACAATACCGTTCAGGAAATGTTCAAAAATGCGGAAGCCGATATTCGTACTAAGTTGCCTAATTTTAACGCCAATGAATTACTTGGCGCCAATATTGATCAATATCATGAAAATCCGGCACACCAAAGAAATCTATTAGGTAATTTGACATCAACAATTAAATCCTCATTAGAAATTGGCGGTCGACATATGAATATTGTTGCCAATCCGGTTATGAATAATGAGGGTGAAAAAATAGGTATCGTCGTCGAATGGTTAGATAGAACTCATGAGGTTAAGATTGAGCGAGAAATTGAAACATTGGTTGAGGGTGTTAAGCAGGGTGAATTGTCCAGTCGACTAAATATTTCTGACAAGGAAGGTTTCTTTAAAAACTTGAGTCAAGGTATTAACGAACTGACTGATGTGATTGAAAGAGCTTTTCAGGATATTGGCGGTGTGATGCAAAGCATGGCATCCGGTGATTTAACCAATACCATCACTAATGAATATCAAGGTGTTTACGCGCAATGTAAATCCGATATTAATTCAACTATTGCTAAATTAAGTGAGGTGTTTGGGAAAGTAAATGAATCGGCTGAATTTATTAATAATTCATCGCAAGAAATTGCCAGCGGTAACAACAACCTTTCTCAACGGGCTGAAGAGCAGGCCTCAAGTCTGGAACAAACGGCATCCAGTATGGAAGAGTTGACCAGTACCGTAAAAAACAATTCAGAAAATGCCCAACAGGCTAATGATCTAGCGGCCAGTGCCGGTCAGTTAGCGGAAAAAGGTGGACAAGTAGTCAGTTCAGCAGTCAACGCGATGCAGGAAATCAATGAAAGTAGCAACCAGATTGCCGAAATTATTGGTGTGATCGATGAGATTGCTTTCCAAACCAATTTGCTTGCACTCAATGCTTCTGTCGAGGCTGCCAGAGCTGGGGAACAAGGCAGAGGCTTCTCAGTTGTTGCGACTGAAGTAAGGAATTTAGCTCAACGTAGTGCTAAAGCGGCTAGAGATAGTAAAGAGTTGATACAGTCCAGTGTACAAAAAGTGCGTTCGGGAACAGAGTTTGTCAATGAAACAGGTGAAGCCTTAAATGAAATCGTTAATAGTGTTAAAAAAGTAGGTAACATTGTTGCAGATATTGCGGCGGCCAGTGCTCAACAATCTGCTGGTATCGAGCAGGTCAATCATGCTGTGTCTCAAATGGATGAAATTACACAACAAAATGCCGCATTGGCTGAACAGGCATCTGCTGCGAGTGTTTCAATGAGTGAACAAAGTACAACCATGGCCGAATTACTAAGTTTTTTTAAAGTAAATACTTCGGCTAGTAATGCATCACCAAGCCCTAGACATGGAGCGCCTGTAACGAATCGGGTTGCATCTGTGCCAACAGCGTCGGCTTCTGCACCTGTTAGTTCAAGTTCTAACTCATTTTCCCGAGATTTTTCGGCATCAATCGATGATAGTGGTGATGATTGGGATGAATTCTAATTTGGATGCGTTAGTTGAAATAAATAAAGTCATTAGGACAATTTAAGTATGACAAGTGATAGTAAATCCAAGAATACGCAAATAGAGCAATATTTAACTTTTCAATTAGCCGATGAAGCTTATGGCGTTGAGATTTTAAAAGTGCAGGAAATCAGGGGGTGGGAATCTGTAAGAGACATCCCAAATACACCTGATTATATAAAAGGTGCGCTAAATCTTAGAGGCTCTATTGTACCGATTATTGATTTACGTATTCGTTTTGGTATGGAACAAGTCGAGTACACACCTGTTACTGTTGTCATTGTGCTTTGTGTGGAAAATAAATCCGGTTCTCATGTGATGGGGATTGTGGCTGATGCAGTATCAGATGTTTTGGATATTAAAGTTTCAGATATCAAGAAATCACCTGATTTAGGTTCTAAAATAGATACGCGTTATATGTGTGGCATGTATGTTTGGAAAGAAAGCATGATCATGTTGCTGGATGCTGATAAGTTACTGAATCCAGACGAGTTTGAAGGCATAAGTAATCTGTTATGAGTGTAAGAGTTGTTGCAATTCTAAATCAAAAAGGAGGTGTCGGTAAAACAACTACCACCTCTAATTTAGCTCATGCATTAGCAAGAGCCGGTTATAAAGTAACGGTGATTGATCTTGATCCTCAAGGCCATTTATCTGTTTCATTAGGAATTGTATCCTTAAAAAAGGGGGGGATAGATTTGGTAATGCTTGGTCATAAAAGTATTGCCGAGCAGGTTGTTGAGGTTAGAGAAAACCTTCAATTAGTCACAGCCGGTTCCCGACTACAGGAAATAGAGCAGTTGATTGAGGGTGGTGTTCATAGAGCTGATTTGCTCAGAAAGAATTTGCAGGCTCAATTAAAAGGACAGAGCTTTGTTTTTATTGATTGTCCGCCTTCATCGGGTTTACTGGTTGCAAACGCTTTATTTGCTGCAGATGAAGTTTTAATACCCATGACCAGTGATTTTCTTGCCTTACAAGGTTTGTCTCATTTAATGGGAACTATCAAGCGCTTTGAAAAAGCATTGAAAAAAAAATATAAAATCTCTTTGGTTATGTCCAGATACGCGTCAACCAGAAGAATCTCAAAAGAAGTTTTAGGTACGATGCGTAGACATTTTCCAAATCAGATTTTAGCGACAGTCATTAGGGAAACCGCATTATTGGCAGAATGTCCCAGTTTTGGAAAAACTATCTTGGAATACCGCCCTGGTAGCCGTTCAGCGAGAGATTTTCGCAGTTTGGCCAGGGACTTTATAGAAGGTAAGGTGATGTAATGGCCGAAAAAGATGAAAACAGTTTAATTGGTTTCGATCCGTTAGCATGGATGAGTGAAGGAGCCGACCAAGATGATGAAAATACGGTATTACCGATATTTGATAGTACAGAAAATGCTAAAAAAGCAGAACCGGAATTTGAAGTAGTGTCGGAGGGTATGGATACCGTTGAATCGGAAAATCAGCAAGGTACAGGCAAGGTGGTTTTGCAGTCTGAATTAAAGATTCAAAACGTACAGGCATTATATGATGAATTGAATATTGCTCTGGAAAATAACGATATCATTGAAATTGATGCATCGGGTGTTTCTTCAATTGATACTTCATCTCTCCAGGTGCTGACAGTTTTTACCCAAGAGGTGGAAAGTAATCAAAAAAAAGTCAGTATTGATTTTCCTTCTGAGCAATTTATTGAAGCTTCTGACTTATTGGGCTTATCCGAAGTATTAGGTGTAGATAAACCAGGGTCTGGTTTTTTCTAGGGATTCAGATGCAAGAAAAAAAAAGAGAATTTGAATATACCCGGGCAGATTTTGATTATTTAAGAAAGATTTCAAATGAACATTCCGGTATTTTAGTTCCTGATGAGAAATTTGATATGTTTTATTCGCGTTTATCTAAACGCGTCAGAAGACTGGGTCTAAATAATTTTAAAGAATATTGTGAATATTTAGATAATAATCCTGATTATGAATTTACCGAGTTTATTAATGCTGTCACAACTAATCTTACTTCATTCTTTAGAGAGAATCATCATTTTGAATTCTTAAAAGATACCGTTATTCCCGAACTGGTCAAAAAAAATAGTGCAACCCGATCCATTAAAGCTTGGTCTGCTGGTTGTTCAACTGGAGAAGAGCCTTATTCTTTAGCAATGACCTTGCTAGAGAACATTCCAATTGGCTGGAATATAAAAATCCTGGCAACAGATCTTGATACCAATGTTTTACAAACTGCCGCAGATGGAGTTTATTCAACTGATAGAGTGACGGGCTTGTCAAAGGAAAGAAAGAAACGCTGGTTTTTGCAAGGAAAATCAGCCCAGAGCAATCGAGTAAAAGTAAAAAAAGAATTGCAAGAGATTATCTATTTTAAACAGCTTAATCTTATGAAAGAATGGCCGATTAAAGGTCAATTTGATTTTATTTTCTGTCGAAATGTCCTGATTTATTTTGATCGGGATACTAAATCCATGCTGGCATCTAGATATGCCGAATTATTACCGCTGGGCGGCTGGCTTTTTATAGGACATTCAGAATCTTTGCATCAATTATCAACAAACTTTAATTTGCTTGGTAATACAATTTATCAGAGGGCTAAGTAGATTGAATAATCAACATGCAATAGAGGCTCCATCAATTGCAGGCTTTGAGGATATTAAGCGGTATTGGGATAAGGTAAATAATATTGTCGCAGTAAAAATATTACCGGGTGAATATTATGTTACTACCGAAAATGAAATGATTACGACTGTTTTAGGGTCATGTATTTCTGCCTGCATTCGCGATAGAGTGTTGGGTATCGGTGGAATGAATCACTTTATGTTACCCATAACTACCAAGGAAAGGCTGCAAGATGGTAATGAAATGGTTGTTGGTAATGCAACACGTTACGGAAATTATGCAATGGAGCATTTAATCAACACCATTTTGTCTAACGGAGGCAAAAGAAAAAACCTTGAAGTCAAAGTTTTTGGTGGGGGAAAAGTAATTCCTACCATGGGTGATGTTGGATTAAGAAATATTGGTTTTGTTTTGGACTATATTGATACAGAGGCCTTAACTTTAGCTGCACAGGATTTAGGTGATATCTACCCCAGGAAAGTTAATTTTTACCCAAAGACAGGTAAAGTGCGGATGAAAAAAATTCAAGATCTGCATAATGATACGATTATTAAAAGAGAATCTCAGTATCAAAGCTCTATTAAAGACGCTCCTGTTGAAAGTGAAATTGAATTGTTTTAAAGAGTTATAAATGGAAAAAATTAAGTTACTGATTATTGATGATTCAGCTTTAGTCAGAAAAATGTTAACGGAGATTTTTAACTCATCTCCAGATATAGAAGTTGTGGGTACAGCTGCGGATCCGATTATTGCAAGGAATAAAATAAAACAACTTAATCCGGATGTGATTACACTGGATATAGAAATGCCTCGTATGGACGGTTTAACCTTCCTACGCAATTTAATGCGTCTAAGGCCCATGCCGGTAGTGATGATTTCAACACTGACTGAAAAGGGAGCTGATGTAACACTAGAAGCATTGGAAATGGGCGCTATAGATTTTGTTGCCAAACCCAAGCTTAATGTCGGAACATCACTATGTGATTATGCTGATGAAATTATAGAGAAGGTTAAAGTTGCATCTAAGGCTCATGTAAAGCCGTTAAAGGTTGAGGTTAAAAAGCGAACTACAGTTACAACTTCTACCGTATCGACTATTGAAGGTAAACACAGTGCAGATGTTATTTTAAAGTCAGCGGCGCCCAAAAAACATTTTAAAACGACAGATAAAATAATTGCGCTCGGGGCTTCGACGGGTGGCACAGAAGCAATTAAAGCTGTTGTGAAAGATCTGCCGGCACAATCTCCGGCAATTGTCATATCACAACATTTACCTGCCGCTTTTAGTGATTCATTCGCTAAACATGTTAATGATATTACTGATATGAATGCAACCGTTGCAGTGAATAGGCAGCAGATTATCCCGGGGAACATTTATATTGCACCGGGTGATATGCATTTGTTAGTTGTAAGGGATGGTGCTCGTTATGTTATTGAGCTAAATGATGGGCCTTTGGTTAATCGGCACAAGCCGGCAGTTGATGTAATGTTCCGTTCGGTTGCACAAAATGTTGGTCCCAATGCTATTGGTGTGCTTTTAACTGGTATGGGCGCCGATGGGGCAATGGGTATGAAAGAAATGCATGATGCCGGTGCTAAGACAATCATTCAGAATAAAGAAAGTAGTGTTGTGTGGGGAATGCCGGGGGAGGCATTTAAACTGGGTTGCACTGATTTCGTTTTGGGTTTGGATAAAGTTGCTGATCAAATTGTCGATTTGTGTAAATAGGATGAGTGAATGTTTGCTTGCGTAAAAAAAATGCGGTACCCGATTATATTAACGGTTGTTGCTATGTGTTTACCTGTTCTTCTCCCTATTGAGATTTTATATTGGTTAGTTGTTCCACTAATTGCGCTTAGTTGGTTTTTCTTTGTTTATAAATGTCAGCAATCAGAGCCACAAATACCTGAAATAGATACATATTCAGAAGAAAAATTGCAGAAAAAAATTGATCAATATCTGATGGGGCTTGAAAATTGCGCCAGACAAGAAATTCAATCATTTCAGGCAGAACTTGACCAGATCAGGACCGTAGTTTCGGATGCTGTTGAGGTAATGTCTAGCAGTTTTAATGGTATCAATCATCTCGCCGGTACTCAGGCAGAGGCTGTATACAGCATGATGGCTAATTTGAGTAATTCAGAGAATAGTGATCATGAACATCATATTAATTTTAGCGATTTCGCTAAAGAAACTGACACAGTATTAAAGTTTTTTATTGAGCATATTTTAGACATTAGTAAAGAAAGTATGAATATGGTCAACATTATTAATGATGTTGATGTTCATATGACAAAAGTTGAAAAATTATTGACCGATGTGCAAGGTATTGCTGATCAGACTAATTTACTGGCTCTGAATGCAGCCATTGAGGCTGCACGTGCCGGTGAAGCAGGACGAGGGTTTGCAGTGGTAGCCGATGAAGTTAGGAATTTATCGAGAAACTCCGATAAATTTAGTGAAGAAATAAGAACAGTTGTCACATCGTCAAAAAGAAATATCAGTCAGGCGCAAAAAATGATCGGCAAAATGGCTTCAAAAGATATGAATATTGCCATTACTTCAAAGGCCCGCATTGATGAAATGATGGAAGATATCGCTAAAATTAATGAAGCAGTTGCATTAAAACTAACAGAGGTGTCGGGGTTGACCGCTGAAATTGAAACCAATGTAGGGGCTGCAGTGCGGGCACTACAGTTTGAAGATTTAGCCCGTCAATTGGTTGAATATATACAATTAAATACAGAACGGATTCAAGCCTTGGTCGATGAAGTGCGAATTGGTCTGGGCTCGTTTAAAACCGGTAATCATGAAATCTGGTTTAATGAACTGGAGCAGGGCATAAAACGGTTGGATGATATGAAAGAGCAGTGGGATATCCGGGATCATAAAGCTGTTGCGCAAGGGTCGATGGATGAAGGTGAAATTGATTTATTTTAATTTATCCGGCTTAGGTTATAAAAAAAGATGATTTAAACTAGAATATATCAGTTAACTGATAATATAAAATTGTAGTGATTGAATAGGAAAGTTAAATGGCTGTAGATACCCAGATTGACAAAGATAAGAAAGTCTTAACAATAAAAATTAATGGGCGTTTTGATTTTGCTGTGCATCAGGATTTTCGTAAAGCAACCGATCAGGCTGAAGGCGTGTCAACCATCATTGTAGATTTAAAAAATACAGAATACATAGATAGTTCGGCTTTAGGTATGTTATTGGTTTTGCGTGATAAAGTTGGTGAAAGGCAAGAAGCTGTTCAATTGATTAATGCCAAGCCGGATGTTAGTAAAATCTTACAGATCGCAAATTTTGATAAATTGTTTACTGTAATTTAATTTGATTTTAATGCGGTTTTCTGGCTATCAGAAAAAAAAGAGCAAGCAGGTAAATAATGAATTCAAATAATACAGCTTCACAATTTGTTGCCGTTGCATCCATAGCTGCTGAATTGAGTGAGGTTATGAATGTCGCTAAAGAGATATCTCTTGCTGCTGCCAATGCAAAGGCAATCGCTTTTAGAGCGGGTGAACAGGCTAAAGGTTTTCAGCCGATCACAGATTTTATTAATGAGTTGGCTAAAGATACCATCGAATTAGTTAATGCCATTAATGATAGAGCATTAAATCTTTATCAGTTAACCGTTACTGAGTCCAGAGTAAGTACAGGTTATGAAAAATTTGAGCTGGTTGTCAAACTGTCTGAAGGTGCGCCTTATCAGAGCTCAATGATGAATCCTCTGGAAAAAGCAAAACTTAATATGATTGAGAGTAATCGCGAGTTTAAACTGCATGTATCGCAGTTGTTGGATCAATTACAAGAAGTGATGTATCCGGCGCGTGCTGCCCGTGTAATTGCTGCTAACTCTCGTATTGAGGCATCTCAAGCGGGAGAATACCTGCAGAGTTTACAAGCAGTGGCGGAGAGTGTTGATAATGCGGCACAAGTTATTCATGATAATGTACAGCGATGTAGAAGTGCATTATCCATTATTTTAATAGCAGATTAATGCTGGGCATCCAGAGGGCTTTTTTAACATGAAAATGAGCAAAATTTACGAAGGATCGTATCAGTGGATAATGTTAGGCAGGGATGAAAATAAACCGGATAAAATTATTGATACCAATCAATATATCGTTAGAACTAATAACCGATGTTTATTGATTGATCCAGGTGGTGTTGAATTATTTGCACCGATGTTGGCTGCAGTATTGCATTATGCACCGGTAGAAGAAATTACAGATTTATTTGCCTCACATCAGGATCCGGATATTATTTCTTCCCTTGGGCTTTGGGATCAGGCTTTGCCAAATGCCAAGTTACATGCCTCTGCTTTATGGGAGGGTTTTTTGCGTCATTTTGGTTGTGACCATATTGAATATGTTCCTTTGAACGATAATGGCGGCGTCATTAATCTGGGCAGTGTAGAGTTAAAAATTATTCCTGCGCATTATCTACATGCTTCCGCCAATTTCCATATTTATGATCCTAAAGCGAAAATATTGATGTCGGGTGATGTAGGCGCGGCCCTAGAGGCGCCGAATGCACCTATTTTTGTTGAAAATTTTGATACACATGTTGAAAAAATGCGGTTTTTTCATCAACGCTGGATGCCATCCGAACGAGCTAAAAAAAATTGGATAGAGCGTGTACGTGAACTTGATATAGATATTTTAGCACCTCAACATGGTCGAATGTTTAAAGGGGATGATGTTAAACGGTTCTTAGATTGGTTTGATGCTTTACCTGTAGGTGTTGTCGTTTAATTTTTTTATTACCAAATTAAGGTTGGTAATGTTTTGTTCCTATTTTATTCCGCACAAAGCCTCTTTCTCTAGAGGCTTTTATTCAAGTAGCTTGACAAAAGCATGATTTAACAACAGTAATGTTACCGTAATCGGATAAAGCAAAAAATGCTCTGGCAGCATTAAGCTTAAAGTGATTCCAAGCATAATCGTCCCCGGTTGTAATTTACTTTTTTGATATAAGGAACGCATGGTTTTTCGACTGTGAAAATCGATGTGTTGGTGCTGACTGATAATAAATAGCGGGATTGCTGCACTGATAAAAGTAAAGTAGATTGGGTAAAAATAAAAAATTGGTGAATTGTCTATAAACAGGGGGTGCCAGTTTTGATACCAAACAAGCACCGTAGCACTTAGAAATAAATCGTAAATGACATTTATGCTGTGTTTTAAAAAAAAATAACTTGAAAAACTCAGCAACATAATTGCACTGCCAATATAAAAAACAGCAGGGTTGTTTAAAATAGCCAATAATGAATGTTTACTCTGTACCAGAAAACTTAGGGCAAGATTAATTGATATAAAAACAGGCATATTAACTCGCTGTGGATTTTTAAAAGAGAAAAATGAACTAAGCGGATATAAATGTATTTTCTGTAGTGCAATATTCTACATTATTATTGTAGGCAAATGTCTTCACTCAGCGGGTTAGTATAAAAATTAGTCTTTTTAAGGCAAGACCTTGATTTATTTTGAAATATATGGGTTATCGGTGTCTTATTTACAAACTTATCCACAAATGATGTGGATAATTAAAGATAGAGAGGAATCTTTTCGGGCGGGGTTTTATTTTTTTGAGCAATAAAATTTCTGACATTCTTTTTTTAACAAAGAGTGGATTTTGTCAATACACACAGTATCGGAGCATGGTATGGCGGGCGCAGGAAATTATATTCGTTGGTTTAATGAAATAACGATTGAAGATATCCCATTGGTTGGGGGAAAGAATGCTTCGTTAGGTGAAATGTATCAGGTGCTGGGACCTTCCGGGGTGATAGTTCCCAATGGTTTTGCCATTACTGCTCAGGCTTATCGATATATGCTTAACCAAGCCAATATCTGGGAACAACTGAAACAGACTTTAAGTGGACTGGATCCTGATAATGTTGCAGACTTGGCTCAGCGCGCACAACAGGCTAGAAATATTATCCTGCAGGCTCCGATTCCTGAGGCGTTGGAACAACAGATATTAACGGCCTTTACTGAATTACAACAGCTATATGGTGAACAGTTGACCGTCGCTGTTCGTAGCTCAGCAACTGCAGAAGACCTCCCTAATGCCAGTTTTGCCGGCCAGCAGGATACCTATCTTAATATTAAAGGAGGGCAGGATTTATTAAGTGCCTGCAAACGTTGTTTTGCCAGTCTGTTTACCGATAGGGCCATTCACTATCGGATAGATAAAGGTTTTGATCATTTTAAAGTTGCTTTATCCATAGCTGTCATGAAAATGGTACGTTCTGATTTGGCTACCAGTGGTGTTATGTTTACGTTGGATACAGAATCTGGCTTTGATGAGGTGGTTTTTATTACTGCAGCCTATGGATTAGGTGAAAATGTGGTTCAGGGGGCGGTGGATCCGGATGAATTTTATGTGCACAAGCCTACTTTTGAAAAGGGTTTTAAAGCAGTATTGCGACGCATCTTAGGCGCCAAGTTGATAAAAATGGTCTATGCCGAAGGTGAAAGTGATCAGGCG
Source organism: Methylococcaceae bacterium (assembly GCA_050303415.1). Classification (GTDB taxonomy): domain Bacteria; phylum Pseudomonadota; class Gammaproteobacteria; order Methylococcales; family Methylomonadaceae; genus JBNLBS01. The sequence goes on from JBNLBS010000003.1 coordinate 171,744, forward strand.
GTTAAAAATATTTCAACGACAGCAAAGGAAAGGACTCGTTATTGTTTAACCGATAAAGATGTTTTAACTCTTGCCGACTATGCTATCAGCATAGAAAAACATTACAGTGATAAGGCGGGTTTTTCCAGGCCAATGGATATTGAATGGGCTAAAGATGGTATAGATGGTCAGCTGTATATTGTTCAGGCCAGGCCGGAAACGGTTCAGTCTCAAAAACAGGCATCTGTTATAGAGCATTATCAACTTAACCAGCAGGCGGAAGCCATTATTACCGGACATGCGGTAGGCAGCAAAATTGCTCAAGGTCAGGCTCATGTGATTGAACATGTCTCGCAATTACCCGATTTTAAATCAGGTGATGTATTGGTGGCCGATATGACCTCGCCGGACTGGGAACCGGTCATGAAAATGGCATCAGCTATTGTAACCAACAAAGGCGGACGCACCTGTCATGCCGCAATTATAGCGCGGGAATTGGGGGTGCCGGCCGTGATTGGCTGCGAACATGCAACGCAAAAAATTGCCGATAAGACAATGGTTACAGTGTCCTGTGCCGAAGGTGATATCGGCAAGGTTTATCCGGGACAACTCGAATTTGATATTGAAACAGCTGATTTAACAGACCTAGCCAAGCCAAAAACTAAGGTCATGTTGAACTTGGGTAACCCGGAACTGGCATTTAAAACCCGCTTCTTACCGAATGATGGAGTCGGCCTGGCAAGAATGGAATTTATTATTGCCCAGCACATTAAAGCGCATCCCATGGCCTTGCTGTACCCGGAAAAGATCAATAATGAGGCGGAGCGTCAACAGATAGGTCAATTGATAGCCGGTTATAAGACAGGTGCCGACTATTTTATTCAACACTTATCCGAGGGCGTGGCAACCATTGCCGCAGCTTTTTACCCCAAGCCGGTCGTGGTAAGAATGTCGGATTTTAAAACTAATGAATATGCTTCATTGCTGGGCGGGCAGTGGTTTGAGCAGAATGAAGCCAATCCAATGATTGGTTTTAGAGGTGCAGCACGCTATACGCACCCGAATTATACTGAAGGTTTTGCTTTGGAATGTGCCGCCATGAAACGTGTGCGCGAAGAGATGGGCTTAACTAATGTTATTTTAATGATTCCGTTTTGTCGGCGTGAAATTGAAGCGGAAAAGGTTATTAATCGGATGGCTGAACTGGGGCTTAAGCGTGGTAACAACGGCCTTAAAATTTATATGATGTGTGAGATTCCAAATAATGTTATTCGAATTGATGCCTTTGCCAGATATTTTGATGGCTTTTCCATTGGCTCCAATGATTTAACGCAATTGACTTTGGGCGTGGACAGGGATTCTGAAATTGTTGCCGAGGATTTTGATGAACGTGATCCGGGTGTAAAAGCCATGATTCAAATGGCGGTAGAGGGCGCTAAACGAAACGGCAAGCATTCCGGCTTGTGTGGACAAGCACCATCCGACTATACCGAAATGGCGGAGTTTCTGGTTGAAATCGGTATCGATTCGATGAGCTTAACACCCGATACCGTGCTGAAAACGATTAAACATATTTTAACGATAGAAAATAAACAAGAACAATGATTTAAATGTTCAGTTTATTTCAAATAATTGGTTTTCAAGTTCGATAAAGGCATGCCCAAAGGCTGCAACAGCCTGGTAAAAATTGGCGTTTCCTGACTGTTTTAAGTCACTAAAAAAACGAATAAACCACGGGTTAATATGGTGTTGGTAAAAATCAGCTTGCCCCGGATTTTGTTCAATGATCAATAACGCCATAACTTCACAAATCGCACTGATATGGTCTTCCGGGTGGGAATTATGAATTTGTCGTTGAATCCCCAGTTTAATTAAATCCTGCCTTAATAAAGCCAGCGGTTTTTCCATTAAAAAACCGGTTAAATAATATGAACTGTAGGGTAAAAGTTCACCGCGGCTCAGGCCTATAAACAACGTATTAAACTCCTGCTCCACATCTTTGGAATTGGATTGAGCGGCTAGTCTAGTCAGGTTATACCAGGCTATTTCCAGCGTAGTGGTATTTTGTCTTGACTGAACTTGTGCAAGGGTGGTGAGTAGTGCTTTCTCAGCCGGTGCGATTAATAAATTGGCTAATAATTGATAGTATTGTGCTCTGAGTTGATGATCATTCATTTTGACGTCCAAACATATTTTGTACCCGACAGTTCTCACACAGCATCAATTGTCTTTTCTTATCGCCCTGAAACATTGAATGTTGATCCAGCTTTTGTAGAATGGAGCGAATCATCGTTTCAGATGCAAATGCCGTATTACATTGCAGACAATGAAACATGCTTTCCTGATGCAGCAGGCGACTGGTTCTGGCCTTGACTTGGTTATATACATAGCGGGGATTGAGAGTAATGGCTGTTTCAGGACAGGCGCCTTGGCATAGTCCGCATTGAATACAGTTGGCTTCGATAAAATTAAGCTGTAGTGAGTCTTTGCCGGCTGCTAAAGCTTGTGTTGGACAGACATTGATACAGCTCAGGCATAAGGTGCATGATTCCCGGTCGACATGGATTTCACCAAAGGGGGCACCACTCGATAAATCTACTACACTGGGTTGACATGGGGCGTTTAGGTGTAAGTGATTTATCGCCATGGTTAACATCGTACGTTTATCATTATCCGCTATAAATTGCGCTTTTGATTGCGTTTGCCAAGCGGGTATTCGCTCTAACTGAGACCGGGTGCATAACTGAATTAAATTGGCAGAATAACCTAAGCTATCAAGAATTTCTGTAGCAATACCAATTTGTTTTGTTAATGCTTGTTGTGTAAGTAGCGTTAACTGTAGATCGTATACTAAACAAACTTGATTAGCGCCAAAAGCCAGTGCGGCGAGCCAGACTTCGATACCAATCGAACCCAAAGCTTCAACTGAAATATGAAGAACCTCTTCGGGTAATGGTTGCCGGTCATCATATTGGGTAAATAGCAGAATCGGGGCTGAATTATGGCGGCTATAGTGGTTCGATAATAGCTTTTTAATTTGAGTAATAGTATTTTTAAGCTCCGGGTAATTATATTGAATGGCGCCTGACGGGCAAACCGTACTGCAATCACCACAACCCTGACATAGAAAAGGATTAACTTCAATATGATCAGTATGTGGGGAAATGGCGTTGGTGGCACAAATATCAAGACAATTGTGGCAGCCCACAAGGCTACTACGACTATATCCGCATTTTTTCGTATCTAGTTTAAAATACTTGGGCTTATCGAAAGTGCCGATCATTTCAGGTAGTTCATTCAGCATTTCAGACAAGGCTTGAGAAGTTTGAGGTTTGCGATAATAGCCGAGTGGTGAAATTTCACTATTGATCAACAAGGGGAGACAGTAATCGATAACCAGGTCAAAGCTGTGTTGATTGTTTAATTTGAATTTGCCCAAATAGCCTCTCAGGCTGGTAGTGTCGGTAAAGGTTATATGCTGTATGGCTTCCGCAGCCAATTTAATTTTTAAACGAGTATTGATATCGTTGGGGCTAAGCCAGGTGATTTGAAATTGAGCCTGTAAGTTAGGAAAAAGCGCCAGAAAGTCTGTTTCCGATGCGATTATCAGCAGGCGGTTTTGGCTATGGTAACTAACCAGACCCGGGAAATGAAAAGGAGTAATGTTGTTATTTGAGTTCATAAAATAACACCGCTAAGGTAATGGATTGTTTGATTGGGTTGTATTTTCTTTAGCGATATTTTTTACTCATACAAAGGAAGGCAAAGCAAAGATAAGGTTGTTATAATGACCGTTTTTTAGCGATAAGAAATACAGATATAAACGACTAAGTTTGTTTAACAGTTATTTCGATTATAACGGAGAAATCGGTTTTGACACAGTTGCAAGATATTACCAGCCCTATGACAGCGTTAGAAAAACGTGCAACAGTGTCTTTGTCAAGCATATATGCATTGCGCATGCTGGGTTTGTTTATGATTTTGCCGGTTTTGTCGTTATTTGCCGAGCAACTGGAAGGCTCCACACCATTATTAATGGGATTGGCAATTAGTGTTTATGGTTTGACCCAGGCTATCCTGCAAATTCCATTCGGACTTTTGTCTGACAAGTTCGGTCGTAAAAAAATTATAGTAATTGGTTTGCTGCTGTTTTCTGCTGGCAGTGTTGTTGCAGCTGTTTCAACCGATATTTATGGGGTGTTATTGGGAAGGGCTCTGCAGGGGGCGGGAGCCATTGCGGCGGCGATTATGGCAATGGTTGCAGATTTAACCCAGGAAAGTCATCGAACAAAAGCCATGGCAATGATTGGTGCAAGTATAGGGTTGTCATTTGCCGTTGCAGTGACTGCAGGACCTTTATTAGCCGGGCTTATTGGGGTGCAAGGCTTGTTCTGGGTAACAGCGGTTTTGGCGATTATCGCTATTGTAGTCATTATTTTTGTCGTACCTAATCCTCAACAACTAAAGGTTCATCGGGACGCTGAACTGATTCCAGCTCAATTGGGACATGTATTAAAAAATCCAGACTTATTAAGACTGGATTATGGCATATTTATTCTACATCTGATTTTAACTGCCTGTTTTGTTGTTGTACCGCTGCTGCTTAGAGATGCAGGCTTATTACCAAATCAGCATTGGTTCGTTTATTTGGGCGTAATGCTATTTTCTATGGTTATCGTTGTGCCTTTCATCATATTGGCTGAAAAAAAACGCAAGATGAAGCCGGTATTTTTAATGGCTATTACTATCGTTTTGGTGGCAACTATCGGTTTGTGGTTATTCCATCAAAACCTGTTTGGAATTATTGGTTTTTTATGGCTTTTTTTCTGTGGTTTTAACTTATTAGAGGCGACATTGCCGTCATTAATCTCCAAAACTGCACCGGGTGATTTGAAAGGAACGGCAATGGGAGCATATTCCAGCTCTCAGTTTATGGGGGCTTTTATCGGTGGCCTGGCTGGCGGTTGGTGTTATGGGCAGTGGGGAGCATCAGCTGTATTTATTTTTTGTGCACTGGCTGTGGGTACTTGGTTATTGGTCGCTTTTAGCATGAATACTCCACGATATTTAGCTAATTTGCTGGTCTCTTTAGGCCAGGTATCTCAAGCTCAGGCGGAAGAGTGCGCCAAGCACATGTTAAAGATTGCCGGAATTGAGGAAGTTAAACTACACTATAAAGAAAGCGAGGCTTATCTTAAGGTAGACAATGAAATTTTAGATCGTGAGCAATTGCAGAAATTGCTTGATAAATTTGTAACTGCATGATTTTAATAGTTCGCTTTATACTACTTGTTGGTAGTTTTTTTACGGAGATATGAATGCTTAATAAAGTAATTTTGATAGGTAATTTAGGCGCTGATCCTGAAATACGTTATATGCCAAACGGAGGCTCTGTTGCCAATATCAGTTTGGCCACAACCCGTCGCTGGAAGGATCGTCAAAGCGGTGAAAGGCGTGATGCAACTGAGTGGCATCGGGTCGTTTTTTTCAATCGCCTTGCTGAAATTGCCGGTGAATACTTAAAAAAAGGCACTCAAATATATGTAGAAGGACGTATTCAAACCCGTAAATGGCAAGATCAAAACGGACAAGATCGCTATTCCACAGAAATTATTGCCGAACAAATGCAAATGTTGGGTAGTCGTAGTGGTGGCACGGCGAATTTCTCTGCTGACCAACAAGGAGGCTATTCCTCACCAAGTCAGCAACAAGCTCCCGCATACCATGCACCTCAAGAAGGTGGCGCACCGGCTGCGCCTCCAGTATATGATGATTTCGATGATGATATTCCATTTTGAATGAAATAACAAAATAGTGAATTTTAAATTTAGCTAAAAATTAAAGAGGGTTAATGTGGATTTAGCTTCATTAATTGGTTTTCTGCTTGGTGTAGGCATTATTGTTGCTGCAATTGCAACCGGTGGTGATGTCATGTTGTTTGTTAATGTACCGTCGATTTTAATTGTTTTTGGTGGTACATTCGGTGTGACCTTGATGCGTATTCCACTGTCAGATTTTTTCAGATCATTCGGGGTGTTAGGCAAGGCGTTTATGAATAAACCGGATGATCCGAATCAGTTAATTGAAGATGCCGTCCGTTTGGCTGATATTGCCAGAAAAAATGGGCTTTTAGCTCTCGAAGATGAAGAAATTGAAAATGAATTTCTTAAAATGGGCATTACCCTTTGTGTCGATGGCCATGATCCGGTGTTTGTCAAAAAAATGTTGTCCCATGAAATCAATCAAATGATTACCCGAAATGAGGTCGGTCAGGATATGTGGAAAGGGGTGGGAGACTTGGCACCGGCTATGGGCATGATCGGTACGCTGGTAGGTTTGATACAAATGCTGGCCAATATGTCTGATCCGGCCAGTATCGGTCCGGCAATGGCAGTAGCGTTGTTAACCACACTTTATGGTGCGATGATTTCCAACTGTTTTGCTTTGCCGATGGTGGATAAACTGGCCAGCGTTCAGCTTTATGAAAGAATGAATAAAGAATTGATTCTAGAGACCATCAGTGGCATTCAGGAAGGTATGAACCCGAAAGTGCTTAAATCGTTACTGGTGGCTTATATTTCACATAAAAAACGTGAAACTGACGACGAGGAATAATTCAAATGGCTGATGATTGTCCAAAATGTCCCCCGGTAGGATCACCTGCATGGATGGCGACCTTTGCAGACATGATGACATTGCTGATGTGCTTTTTTGTATTACTGCTGTCCTTTGCCACAATGGATGCAAGAAAATTCAAGCGTTTATCAGATGCTATGGCCAATGCTTTTGGTGTTCAAAAACAAGTTGAAGCTGTTGAAATACCAATGGGCACTTCAGTGATTGCCCAACACTTTTCTCCCGCCCCGCCAGAACCCACGCCGTTGAATGAAGTCAGGCAATCGACCAAACAACCAACCGCCTCCATTAAACCGGATGATGTGGATATTGAAGAGGTAAAAAAAGAGCTTGCCGAAGAACGGAACAAAAAAATACAGGACCAAGCGGATAAGATTGCCAGTAAATTAAAAACGGAAATTGAAGCAGGGCTTGTTGATGTGCACTCGGATGAGCATCATATTATTATCAGAATTAATGAAAAAGGCTCGTTCCCTTCCGGTAGTGCTGTTCTTAAAGCCGGTTTTGAACCGGTATTGACCAAAATTATAGCCTCCATCAATGAAACCAAAGGGCAAATCCGTGTTGCCGGGCATACCGATAATATACCCATTTCTACTGATTGGTATCGATCCAACTGGGAGCTGGCAACGACAAGAGCCGTTACAGTTTCTGAATTTATGCTAAATAGTAAAAATGGTATTGATGCCAATCGCCTGGTGGTTGAGGGCTATGCTGATACCCGCCCGTTGGTTGATAATGATACACCTGAAAATAGGGCCAAGAACCGCAGAGTTGAAATTGTCTTGGCGCAGGATGTTGGTCCGGCTCCTACAGGTAAATCTGACGTTAACAATACAAATGATTTATCAGAGAATATTTTGCCGGGAATTGTTATTTCCGATGAAGAAATAAAGTCGGAACAAAAAACTGATTCAGAATTTACTGGCAAACCGGAAACAGAAGAAAAGGTTATACCTAAGAATGAGCAAGAGTCAAGTCAGGTTGATAAGTTGTTAGGTAAGATCGTAAATAATGCCCAAGAAATTGATGATAATTAAGTGAGTCACTATGGAGCATGATGAAAGGCGTCGTTTTTTTCGGATAAATGATAAGTTATATTTACATTGCCAGATCATCAGTGCTACAGATGTTAAGTCAAGTTTTGTTTCGGATGATATTCTGACCAACTTTTCTCTGTCGGTAGTTCTGGATATGATGAATGAGGATACCAGAAAATTATTACCGAGAATTGAGCAATCAGACCCACCTGTTGCCGAATATTTGGCTGTCTTAGATAAAAAATTTGATTTGTTAAGTCAATATATAATCAGACAATCAACCGAGCCAAAGGATGATCCTTTGCGTCAAGTTAATATCAGTGCTTCCGGTGTAGCTTTTGAAAGTCGGGATAAGTTTAAGATAAAAGATAATCTGGAATTAAAGATTTTATTGCCTTATTGTAAATCTGTCGTAGTTGTTTGTGCAGAGGTTGTTAATATCAGACAGAATACAAGTCTTAAAAAAAATATCCGGCCTTTTTTTGTCGCAGTCAAGTTTCTTAATCTAAAAAGCCAGGACCAGGAATTATTGATCAAATATGTTGTTAAGCGGCAAATGGAACAGATTCGTGAAGTCAAACAACATGAAAGAAATGATTAAGCTGAAACAGGCTGACAGTTAGTGAAGATTTCTCAACAGCAAAAGCAAATTCTGCACATTCTGGCTGATGGGCAATTTCATTCCGGAACCGAAATTTCTGAACTTCTGGGCGTTACACGTTCTGCAATATGGAAACACTTAACAGGACTGGATAAACTGGGCATTGAGTTCTCAGCCATTAGTGGTAAGGGCTACCGATTGGATCTTCCTTTAAATCTTTTGGATTATGACAAGATATTAGCCCAATTAGCTCATTCATCTTTGTCTGCCTTAGAGATTTTTGACCAAATTGATTCAACAAATGCATATTTAGTCGAGCAGGCTCATGCCGGAGCCGACTCCGGTACGGTTTGTCTGGCAGAACATCAAACAGCCGGCAAGGGCAGGCGTGGCAGGGAATGGGTATCACCTTTTGGTCAGAATATTTACCTCTCAATTCTCTGGCGTTTTCAAAACGGACCAGCTGCTATAGCGGGTTTAAGCCTGGCTGCCGGGGTGGCGGTGGTAAAAACTTTGGAACAATATAAAATTAATAATTTAGGTCTTAAATGGCCCAATGATTTGTATTGGCAAGGTAAAAAACTGGGCGGAATTTTGGTCGAGGTTTCAGGAGAGTCCGAAGGGCCCTGTGTTGCCGTATTGGGTTTAGGGTTAAATTTATTTTTACCTGAGCATCAAGCCGCTTCAATTACACAGGCATGGACAGATCTAAGCAGGGTGACCGGCAGTCCGATAAATTATAGAAACCGATTGGCCGCTTCATTAATAGGCAATTTATTAACCGTGTTAGCCGAGTTTGAAGATAAAGGCATTGTTGCTTACCTGGATGAATGGCGTCGATATGATTGCATGTTAGGCAAACAGGTTTCAATTTATATGGCTAATCATATCTTACAGGGTATTGCTTCGGGAATTGATGAAAATGGTTTCTTTTTATTGAAAAATAACGAGGGCCAGATTAAAGCTTATGCCTCAGGAGAGGTTAGTTTTAGTCAGGGTGCATGATGAGTTTGCTGGTTGATATTGGGAACAGTCGATTAAAATGGGTTTTTCTAACGGATACTGACTTTAGTAACAGTCATGCTTTAATTCATACGGAAAGTGATTTTGATAGCCAGTTAGCGATGCAATGGGAAGCATTGACTTATACTCCGACGAAGATTGTAATAGGTAATGTCGCTCATAGGGTCATTTATAATCGGATTGCTGTGTTAGCCAAGACCTTGTGGCCTGAAATTAAATTAATTCAGGTTAAATCAACTGCAAACGCCTTCAATGTGACCAGTGCATACACTCAGCCGGAAAAACTGGGAGTGGACCGGTGGTTGGCGCTGATTGCCGTTCATCAGTATTATAGATCTGCTGCTTGTATAGTTGATTGCGGTTCTGCCATTACCGTTGATATCATTAATCAACAGGGTGTTCACCAAGGTGGATTAATTACACCTGGCATTAATATGATGAAACAGTCACTGTTCGATAATACCGAAAATTTACCCTTGGTTCAGGAGGATTTTCCTTTGGCATTGGCGAATAAAACTGATGCTGCCATTTATAGCGGAATTTTGTTCTTAATCATTGGTATGATTAACGAAGTTTTAGCTCAACAAGAGAGTCGGATGAAATTGATTTTGACCGGGGGGGATGCTGAGTGTATCGCCAAACATTTAGATCACGAGTTTTTGATAGACAAGGATTTGGTTCTTAAAGGCCTGATGGTTTTTGCCAAAGGTGAACAATGAAATTTCTTACATACCTTCTTCTGCTTGCGAATATTGCTTTTATTTTATGGCAATATAAATTGGGTTCTTTTTCCGAGTCAGATCCTTATAAAGACTTGATTCAGGAAGGCAATAAACAGAAAATAATGCTACTCAGTGAACGGGAAGACTTGCAAGCAGAAAAAGCGGAAAATATTGTATTGAGTCAAGCCGTTGATCCTAAGAAGATACTAGATACAGAACAAACAGAACAGACAGAACAGACAGAACAGACAGAACAGACAGAACAGACAGAACAGACAGAACAGACAGAACAGACAGAACAGACAGA
>JBNLBS010000003.1:182146-221026 GCA_050303415.1 Methylococcaceae bacterium
ACAGAACATAAGGCTCCACCTCTGCTAACTGCTTTAAATAATGGGCCCGAGCAAGCCTCTGCCAATGCAGAACACTCCATGGTTTGTTCTCAGGTTGGGGTTTTTACCAAAAAGAAAAATTACAAGGCCTGGTTGAGCCAACTGAAAGCTCTAGGGGCAACTGTAATTGCTACAGATAAAGAATTGGCCGAACGCTATAGCTATTTGCTTTATTACCCTGCAGCAAAGACATTTAAGGAGTCAAAAGCGAATGTAAAAATGTTAAAGAAAAAAGGGGTAAAGGATGTATGGTTGTTTCTTAAAGGTCCAAAAAGGGGAATGATTTCAATTGGTCTTTATTCTTTTGAAGAGCCTGTGCTTAAAATTCAAAAACAATTAAAGGACAAAGGTATTCATACAGAAATTAAAACGACAAAATCCAGCGAACTTCATTATAAAGTTCGATTTAAGACGAAATATAGTAATTATGATCAGCTGGCTAGTGCATTTAAGGAGTTTAGAAACAAAAACAATCGTACTTTAAGGATTAAGCGTCTAGGTAATTGTTCAAAATTTTAACTAACAAAATCTCATTATGCGTTATATGTGTTTTTTGAATAATCCAGGCAGATAAAGATAAAAAATTGACTGCCAAAAATAAGATTTGCCATCAACAAATGAACAGGTTGGGCAATTGGCGGTATTCCTAATCGATCCAGTGTGATTCCTGCAAGAATCGCTGTCACGACAAGCCCGGATAGAGTTAAGCTTAAGGTTCTAAATAAGCCGTTAATATTTCTGGATTGGAACAGTTTCCAACTTAACCATAAATTGGTAAACAAGATAATGGAAGAAAAGGAGCGGTGAATATAAAAGATGATTGGGAAATCATCGCGCCAATATTGTCTGTCAATGTAACTGTGTTGGTGGGCAATCATATCAACAGCTTCTCTCACCTGGGTTCCCATGGCAACCTGAACCAGGGTCATGACCATGGCGATAATCAATACAGCTTTAAATTTATCGGGTAGAAGTGAGCAATCAATCTGGCTAATAAAGTCTCTTTGTGAACGGGCAATCGTGTAAATTAATAACGCGACAATAAATAATGCAAGTAGCATGTGCAGCGTTATCATTAAGGGTTTAAGATTACTTGCGACAACAGCTGAACCCAACCAACCCTGAAACCCGACTAAAAAGAAAATACCCAGTGACAAATAAAACACGCTTTTATCCGTTTTTAAGTATACACGCGATGCCCAAAGAGTCAGCATAATTAAAAAACCGGTACTGACACCTACTAGACGATTAACGTATTCTGTCCATGTTTTCAGGGCATTAAAGTCGGTATTCTTATAACCGACTCCGTATATTTCATGGTAATTATCAGGTAATTGAGATTCTTGCGTAGGCGGTATCCAGCGGCCAAAGCAGGTTGGCCAGTCGGGACAGCCCATACCGGCGCCGGATGCTCTGACGATGCCTCCAACCAGGATTACAAAATAAACTGCAAAAATTGTCATGGTCCCTATACGTCTAAAGCGTAAGGCGGCATCAGAATCAATCATAATAATTGTGGTGAGGGTAATGGTTTATGATAACATCGATTGAGCTAATTCCACTTCTTCCGATATACCTTCAATTTCAAGTATTTCAGCATCGGATGCCAAACCTAATTTAGAAAAAGACGGCACGGTAGACCAGTCTACACGACAAGCCGGATGATCAGTTCCGGCAATGCTTTGTAAAAAAGCAACCTGCACGACATCAACATAGTCTGCTTTATCACTGCCTGAGTCGTAACTGAAATTGATATATTCAGATGCAACCGGCTTTAAGTTCTCTGGGAAATCCCAAGTATCCATAATAATTTTACCGACGCTGGGATGGGCTTTTTCAAGCAATTTTCCTAACCGGGAAGGGCTGTCCCTAAATTCTGGAATATTTTCCACCAGCGTTAAAATGGGGAGTTTGCCAATCTGATGAATCAGGCCGGCCAACATGGCTTCATCGGCATCCAAGTGTGGTGCAAACGAGGCTAAAGCACGGCTGATAGCAGAAACATTGGTGCTTTGTTCCCAAGTTTCTCTAAAATGTTGTTCAAGCAGCTCTGTGGTCGGTGAAAACATTTGCTGCATCACAAGGCTGGTTACCAGCGTTCGAATCGTTTTGTTACCCAAACGGGTTACGGCCATTTGAATATTATTAATTTCCACGTTGCCACGGTATAAAGGGCTGTTAGCGACCTGTATTAACCTTGCAGAAAGCGCTGCATCGGTAATAATTATATCGGCTAGTTCCTGGGCAGTTGCTTCACCTTTAGAAACCGCATCACGTACTCGAATAGCCACATCAGGCAGTGTAGGTAAAATTAATCGATTCGCATCAAGTTCTGTTTGAACATGAACCAAAAAATCCTGAACTGATCTAAATTGCATTTTTAGACATCCGCGTAAAATTTATTATTAAAATTAAAGCTTTGTTAGTGTTATTTTGTCCTGACTCGGATTATTTAGCACCAGGTCTTGTGACTGAATCTCAGTTTCTTTCAAAACCACAAGCATTTTACATTGTTCTGCAAAAAATTGCGCACAAAGGATTTTACCAACATTTTGACCATTACTATTATCCAATACCTCAGTATTGGCAACTGGAGGCTCACTGATCCGGCTGGTACCTAAAAATAGAGAACGTTTGTTTTTACCCAGATAATGGGTACGGGCTATAATTTCTTGCCCTGTATAGCAACCTTTATTAAAACTAATGGCATCAAGTTTATCTAAATTAATCATTTGCGGTACATATTCTTCACTGGTCTCTGTCGTTAACCAGGGGAGACCGGAAATAATATCCAGATAATCCCAGATATATGAACTATTAAAGTTAAAAGCCAATTCACCAAGCCAGTGTGAACACCTCTCTTTGGCTTTATCTAAATCTGCAATAAAAAGATATCTTTCCGAATCGCCCGGTAATTTAATAAAAATTTCATCATTTTGGCTGGCTTCAAAAAGTCGTTCAGGCAGTTTTAAATCATCGATTTTGTCTGTAAAATTTAAGCCTATCAGGCAAAGTTTATCGGAAGCGTCTTCCAGTTGCACATCGGAACGTAAAATATACATGCGTAATTTTTTAGCAACTTTATCCTGTAATTGTTTAGGGACAATCACCAGATAGGAATCTTTACTTGGTACAAGTAATAAAGTGGCTATCGCTCGGCCTTTGGCATTACAAAAGGCGGCCAAGCTTGCTTTTTCCTGGGTGATATCATTTAGGTTGCAGGTAAGTTGCCCCTGTAAAAGCTGCTTGGCATCTTGACCGCTAACTTTCAAAATTCCAAACTGTACAAGTGCAAATAACTGTCTGGCGGTATTATCCGTATTTGGAAAGTTCAGTTGTGAGTCGCTAAAAGCAGCATTATTGGATGTTAGAAAATCTTTCCAGTTTGGGTTCATAAAAATAAAATTGAATCAGTATAAATTCTCATTATAACCTTGCATTAAATTAAGAACTCAATCCTATTTTATGAAAAAGCATGAACCAACTTCTAAATTTAAGTTGTCAAGATCAAAAATACAGCTTCAATTAATGATTGTCATTCATGTGTTGGCAATTCTGTCCTGTCTGATAAATGCTTTGCCGATAGGCGTAAACATGACACTGATTTTGTTTTGCTGCGTGCATTTTTTCTATGATTACAGGCAACAGTATTTGCATAAAAAAACCAGAACTCTGGAATATACCGATGCCTTTAATTGGAGGCTGAGTATAGGCGATAGCCAGTTGGAGCCAATTGCGGTTCAGGGGAGTACCATTGTCAGTAAATGGCTTGTAGTACTACATTTTAAAAATGAACAGGGTATTAGCCATAGTGAGGTAATATTTAAAGATACACTGACAAGTCAGGAATATAGTTTATTGGCAGCAAGATTAAGAATAACGCATTCGAGCAAATAAATTGTTTGCAGATGACTAACAGCGGTATAATTACCGGTTTATTTTTATCATATCCAGAGAACTTTATGGCACTTCATTGCGGTATCGTTGGTTTACCAAATGTGGGTAAATCAACATTGTTTAATGCACTTACTCAAGCAACTATAGCAGCTGAAAATTACCCTTTTTGTACAATCGATCCGAATGTTGGTGTTGTGCCGGTTCCTGATAATAGAATGGATAAATTGGCCGATATTGTAAATCCAGAACGCGTTTTGCCAACTACCATTGAATTTGTTGATATTGCCGGTTTGGTTGCCGGTGCATCCAAAGGGGAAGGGCTGGGCAATCAATTTCTAGGTAATATCAGAGAAACCGATGCCATTGCCCATGTGGTACGTTGCTTTGAAGATGATAATGTTGTACATGTCGCCGGTAAAGTCGATCCAATTTCCGATATTGAAGTGATTAATACCGAATTAGCCTTGGCCGATTTGGCCTCGGTCGAAAAAGCTCTGCAAAAAGCCACAAAAGGAGCTAAATCGGGTAATAAAGATGAATTGGCAAAAAAAGCTGTTCTGGAAAAAGTATTGGAACAGCTTAATAATGGCGGTGCAGTTCGAGCAATGAACCTGTCGGAAGATGAAGTTCTTTTGATAAAAGAGCTTTGTTTGTTGACCATAAAACCTACCATGTACATTGCCAACGTTGAAGATGATGGCTTTGAAAACAACCCTATACTGGACAAAGTCAAGGAATATGCTGCAAAGGAAAATGCCGTCGTTGTTGCGGTATGTGCAGCAATTGAGGCTGAAATTGTACGACTTGATGAAGAAGAAAAACAGGAGTTTCTTGATGATTTGGGTCTGGAGGAGCCCGGTTTAAACAGAGTGGTCAGAGCAGGGTATAAACTGTTAAACCTTTCTACTTATTTTACCGCCGGAGTAAAAGAAGTCAGAGCATGGACCATTCCGGTCGGTGCTACAGCTCCACAGGCGGCAGGCGTTATTCATACCGATTTTGAAAAAGGCTTTATTAGGGCCGAGGTCATCTCTTATGAAGACTTTGTTCAATATAAAGGTGAACAGGGTGCTAAAGATGCCGGAAAATGGCGTTTAGAAGGGAAAGACTATATCGTACAAGATGGTGATGTTATACATTTTAGATTTAATGTTTGACAATAAAAGAGCGGGTGTTTAAAATACCCGCTCTTTACATGACCTACCTATGGCGATGTAGCTCAGTCCGGTTAGAGCGCGGGATTCATAACCCCGAGGTCGGTGGTTCGATCCCACCCATCGCCACCAATAAATCAATAAGTTAGCTTTAATTTACTGTTGTTCATCTAGTAAATTTATCTCGATACTCATAAGCTTATCCGATAAAACGTGAGCATCATCTTTAAGATGATTATTCGATAAGTTAACATATCTTAAAACCTACGAATAATAAGCTCAGCCTTCCAGGTTCTTGCAGGGCATTCAATAGTGTTCCATTTATTCATGCAACTAGTCAATGTGCAATCCTCTAATTTAAGTTTTTTGTAGCTACATATACAACCTTCGCCTAGATTGTTTGTTCGTTTATCAAAGTCCATAAGCATGGGCTGGTGATCGTTTGGTCCTGACAGGCCAATCGATTTTTCACATACAGTATTTTTATCACATGGATTAAATCCCTTGGACTACGGGGTCAATTCATCGAGAGAACATCTACCAATAGGGGGGTGTGAATAAGACATGTGTACAACTAGTGACATATTGAGTCAGGTTTTAAACTGTGAGGTATCAGAATAATGGCAGCTATAAGTTTCTGGTTCTAAAGGAATTCATTTTTAAAATTGCTACATTTATTTTAAGGGCGACCTTAATGGATTGTTTTTACCTTTCAAACTAAATCTGTTAAAACGACAAAAGTAATAAGATTCAATTGCTTTCCGTATAGCTATGTTGCTTTCGCTGATTTTAATTGAACGTGAGCAATACAAAGCCTAAATATCATTGTATTTTAAAAAAAATATTAATTTTTTTATTTTGTTGAATAGAAATTGGCAGATAGTAAGTTTAAACAAAGACCAATTTTTTTGCTAATACTCGTAAACTCTGAAATCATGAAGGCCAAGATGATATAAACACATCATATTATGACAACGATACAAAAATTATGGTTGATTATTGGGTGCCTTTGGGTTGCTACTGAGTGCGGCATATTGATACTTGGGCGCAGACAAAAAGCAACAATTCAACATGTAGAGAAAAGTTCAGAGTTTTTACTTTGGTGGGTTATATCGTTGTCAGTTTTAATGGCACTGGTGTTTAAAGAATTACATGCTTGGCCAATACCTCTGTCATCTTTTACCAGTCAATTGCTAGCATTATCTTTGTTTTTGAGTGGATTTTGCATAAGAATGTTTGCTGTTATTTCTCTGGGAAAATTTTTTTCCACTCGTGTTTGTATTCATAAAACCCATCGTTTAATTACAACCGGGCTTTATCGTTATATTCGCCACCCATCTTATAGTGGTTTATTAATATGCTTTTTTGCTGCTGGAATTGCGATGGGGGATTTTTTATCTTTGTCTGTATTATTAATTCCTTTGGTGATAGCACTGGTTAATCGCATTAATGTTGAAGAAAAATTTTTGCAGCAATTTTTTGGCTACGATTATCAACAATATTGTTTGCAGACTAAAAAAATTATTCCAAAGATATATTGAATTTTTGTTATATTCGCATATGTTTAATTTATTATATTTAAAGGGGTTTAATAAGTTTTAAGAAGATAATAGTAATTACCTGAACAGGAAGAAAGATGACCAAAAAACATATAGCAATTGTCGGTGGTGGTCCTGGTGGGCTTTGTGCAGCAATGTTGCTGAGTTACAGAGGATTTAAAGTTTCTGTTTTTGAAAAAAATTCCCAAATAGGTGGACGCTGTCGAAATATCAAGCAAGATGGTTTTACCTTTGATACCGGGCCGACATTTTTATTGATGAAAGATGTTTTGGATGAAATGTTTGAACTGACAGGGAGAGACAGTTCTGATTATTTAGATTTCATCCGCTTAGACCCAATGTATAAGTTAGTTTTTGATCAACAATATATTCATGTTCATTCCGAACCAGATAACATGCTTCAGGAATTACAACGAGCCTTCCCTGACAGTCCGGCAGATTACCGAAAGTTCTTGATTAATGAGGGACGGAGGTTTCGTTATCTTTATCCATGCATAACCCGTGATTATTCCTATCTGAAATCTTTCCTTTCTTGGGATATGGTTAAAGCCTTGCCTTTTCTTGCTTTAAATCACAGCGTTTTTTCCAACCTGGGACGTTATTTTCAGACAGAAAAAATGAGACTGATATTTTCGTTTCAAGCCAAGTATTTAGGTATGTCGCCATGGGAATGTCCAGCTATTTTTACTATGTTGTCCTATATTGAACACCGATATGGTATTCATCATGTAAAAGGTGGGCTAAATCAGATTTCAACAGCAATGGCTAAAGTTATTGAAGAGCAGGGCGGTGAAATTCACTATAACAGTCCTGTGGATTCTTTGATTATCAATCATAAAACTGTCGCCGGGGTACGATTAAAGGATGGTACGGAAGTAGCAGCCGATGAAGTTATTGTTAATGCAGATTTTGCTTATGCAATGACCGAATTAGTTAAACCCGGTATTTTAAAACATTATAGTGCGGAAAATATTTATAAAAAGGAGTTTTCCTGTTCGACTTTTATGATGTATCTGGGGTTGGATAAACGCTATGAACTATCTCACCATACCGTGGTGTTTGCCAAAGATTACAAACAGAATGTAAATAATACGTTTCATAATAAAATTCTGTCTGACGATTTTTCATTTTATGTTCAAAATGCCTGCGTCTCAGATGACAGTCTTGCGCCTTCGGGGAAATCAACTCTTTATATTTTAGTTCCGGTTCCAAATAATAAGAGTCAGATAAACTGGGCTGATGAGCAAAGACTAATGCGGCAAAAGGTTTTGGATGCGCTGTCAGAAAGGCTTGGGTTATCTGATATTAGTCAGCATATTGAAGTTGAAAAAATTATGACTCCTGCTAACTGGCAGAGCTATGAAAATGTATTTTTAGGTGCAACTTTTAATTTGTCGCATAAATTTAGTCAAATGCTTTATTTTAGGCCACATAATTGTTTTGATGAATTGGAACATTGTTATTTGGTCGGTGGAGGGACGCACCCAGGCAGCGGATTACCGACTATTTACGAATCCGCGTATATTTCTTCCAAAATGATTTGTAAAAAATATGGTGATAGGGGACTAAATCAGTTACGTAATAGTTGGGCGAAAAAATAATGTCTCAACGTGACAAGGTAATTGATGTTTTTAGTCCGGTTGATGGGCGATTATTAAAATCCTATGTCGTAACTCCTGAAAAAGAAATTGCTCTAAACATGGCAACTGTGCGGGAGGCTGAAAAAATTTGGGCGGATTATTCTGTTAAACAGCGTCTCAAAGTGCTCTCGCCATTTAAGGACATCATTATTGCCAGAATGGATGTCATTACCGAGCAACTTGTACGTGTAACTGGCAAGGTTAAAACAGACGTTGTAATTAACGAGATTTATCCTGTGTTGGAAATGTTGAAATTTTATCAAAAGCAGGCTGATAATATTTTGGCATCGCAACGGGTTATGACTTCTGCTTTAACTTTTTCTAATGCAGATGCTTATTATCAGTACCATCCTTATGGTGTGGTCACGGTTATTTCCCCGTGGAATCTACCATTCCAGCTGACGCTATATCCATTATTATCCGCGTTAATTGCAGGTAATGGCGTTATATTTAAAACCTCAGAATTAAGCTTACCCATAGCAGAATTAATTTTGGCGTTGTTGGCAGAGCTCGATCTACCGAATAACTTGGTCCAAGCCGTGTTTGGCGCCGCTGAAACAGGCCAAGCCCTTATTAATCAACGTCCTGATCTTATATTTTTTACCGGCAGCCACAATACTGGGCGCAGAATTATGGCTGCAGCTGCCCAACATCCGGTCCCGGTTGTTCTTGAACTAGGTGGTAAGGATGCCATGCTGGTATTTGCCGATGCCCCGTTTGAAAGAGCCATAAATGCTGCTGTTTATGGCGCCTTTGCAAATGCCGGACAAATTTGTGTTTCCGTAGAGCAGTTGTATGTTGAGCAAACTCTATTTTCTAAATTTGTTGCACAGTTGTGTCAAGCTGTCGAAGAGGTGAAAGTCGGGTATGGCGATGAAGCAGATTTCGGTGCAATCACTTCCAACGCCCAGTTGGAAATTATTGAAGCGCATTATCAGGATGCGATTGCAAAAGGAGCTAAAATTTCGTCTGTGTTAACAATAAAAGGTAACTATGTAAATCCTGTTATTTTGTGGAATGTAAGTGAGGAAATGCGCATTTTACAAGAAGAAACCTTTGGCCCTTTATTGCCTGTAGTCGCATTTACTGATGAAAACGAGCTCATTGCAAGGTTGAATGCCGGTGGTTATGGTTTAAATGCCAGTGTATGGAGTGGAAATGTTGTAAGAGCCGAAAACATTGCCCAAAAATTACAGGTCGGTAACTGGGCAGTGAATGATGTGATTAAAAATATAGGTCATCCGCGACTTCCTTTTGGTGGAGTGAAAAATAGTGGTTTTGGTCGTTATCATGGTGCGGAAGGCTTACGCAACTTTTGTTATCCGGTTTCAGGCTTGGTTAGTCACAGTCGTTTTATCAAAGAGCCGAATTGGTTTCCGTATTCAGCCCAAACTTATAGCCAAATGAAAGCCTTTGTCGATTTTTTGTTTGCAAGTGATAGCTTAATTAAACGTCTAAAAAGGAATGCTCGTGTTTTAGTTGTGCTTAGAGAATATGCAACACTTAATCTTCGTCAGCAATGGCGAAATTTTATGATTTTTATTTTCGGGATACAGACGAAATGAACAATAAAGTTGATCAAAAGCAGGTTGTTGTGATTGGTGCTGGTCTTGGTGGTTTATCGGCAGCTATTTCTCTGGCCTGTGAAGGTTTTCAAGTAAGTGTGCTGGAAAAAAACGATAAAGTTGGCGGTAAGTTGAATATCCTGAAAAAGGATGGTTTTACTTTTGATCTTGGTCCTTCTATTTTAACTATGCCGCATATTTTCAGACAGTTGTTTACACGTGCGGGGAAAAAACTTGAAGATTATGTTCAAATTCAGGCAGTCGAGCCGCATTGGCGTAATTTTTTTGAGGATGGTGTTGTTTTTGATTTGAGCGGTGATGAAAAAATCATGCGCAAGGAACTTGAAAAACTCGGTCAAAATTCGGTTCAGGAATTTGATCAATTTATGCGTTATTCAAAAAAACTCGGACAGATCACTGAACAAGGCTATTTTGCAAAAGGGTTGGATAGTTTCTGGGAACTGTTAAATCATTATGGTGCTGTTCGCAGCCTTTGTGATTTTGATGTATTTCGATCCATGGATCAGGGTGTTAGACGCTTCGTTTCTGACCCTAAACTGGTTGATGTGCTGAATTATTTTATTAAATATGTTGGTTCTTCCCCTTATGATGCACCTGCTCTATTGAATTTATTGCCCTATATCCAGTTTGAATACGGGCTTTGGTATATACAAGGCGGTATGTATAAACTAGCAGAGGGAATGCAAAAACTTGCAATTGAGCTTGGCGTAACTATTCGTCTAAATACCGAGGTTCAGAGGATTCAGGATAAACAGAACAGAGCTGTTGCTGTTGAGATAGTAAATGGTGATATCTTTTCGGCTGATATTATTGTGTCAAATATGGAAGTGATACCCACGGCTAAAGAGCTACTGCAAAAACCAGAACAGGTTAAAGCATTAAAGCGTTTTGCACCCAGCTGCTCTGGACTGGTTATACATTTAGGAGTGGATCAGGTTTTTCCGCAGTTGGCTCATCATAACTTTTTTTATTCAAAACAGCCCAAACATCATTTTAAATCGGCTTTTCACCAAAATAAATTATCTGAGGACCCAACTATTTATTTGGTTGCGCCTGTTAAAACAGATCCGGCTCAAGCTCCGGTAGGAGGGGAGGTGATTAAAATTCTGCCGCATATTCCGCCTATAAGTGATAAACATCCACTAAACCATGAGGACTATATGTTATTCAGAGAAAGGGTTTTAGATAAGCTTGAACGTATGGGTTTAAAGGATTTAAGAAAGCATATTGTTTGTGAGGAAACCTGGACGCCGATGGATATACAGTCGCGCTATTATTCAAATCAAGGCTCTATTTATGGCGTGGTTTCAGACCGCTTTAAAAACCTCGGTTTTAAGGCGCCGCAGCGCGATTTAAAAATAAAAAATCTGTATTACGTGGGTGGCAGTGTTAATCCTGGTGGCGGTATGCCGATGGTTACTCTATCAGGACAATTAGTGTGCGATAAAATTTTGACCGATTTCGATCAGATATTTCATATTAATGGTAATTAAATTCTTTATCTGTAATTTGGTTCAATAGGTTAACAAAAATCTATAAGTTTGATGTTCAGTAGGTATATTGTTTCAGCAAACCCGAAAATCGTTAAATAGGTATTTGGACTGCATGGCAATAGTGGTAGGCAATTAACTGACAACAGCACGATTCATCCTAACTATCATCTTATTAACCGCTTCAGAAAATGCTTAGGACAGATAATTTTTATTCTTTCTCAATTGTTTTTGTCTTACTAGTTATTGAAAACAATAATTTTTAACTAAAGCTCTGATGGCTTCGGCTATTGTTTGATCGCTGGCGTATAGAATACCGTTATGGTTCATAAAAGTGGAGTCAGCGCGGTTTAAATCCAGGGGGTGACTGTATATATCACAAGCGATTGCACCGGTCTCTTTAAACAGGCAGGCTGAGGCTGCATAATCCCATAGGCTGCCCCCACCATTTTCGGGTTTGGGAAATTTGAAGTAGCAGGCTGGCGCATGTTCCAGTACCCAACAGGCGTTCATGGCGGCACCGCCATGTAAAATACTTTTAAATCCGGCTAGCCCGATGCTTATGCCAATCTTTTTAAGTTCTCTAATTAGTTTCGAATAGTGTGGCTGGTTTTTAAAGCTACGATCGGCGATTAGGGTGAAGTGTTCCTGTGATGAGCTTAAATGTAAGGGTTTATTGTTTTTATACGCACCCTGGTCTTTAATTGCATGGTACAGTGCGGATTTTACCGGGTCATAAATAACCCCAATCTGTGCTTCACCACTTTTAGCCACTAAGGCGATGGAGACGGCATAGCCGGGGGTGGACTCGATAAAAGGGAGTGTGCCGTCTAATGGATCGATACACCAGAAATAGTCTTTTTCCAACCGCTCTTCATTATCCGGGGTTTCTTCACTTAACAAGGCAAGATCAAATTGCTCGCAAGTGGGCAACAGGGCTTTTAAGATGATTTCCTGAGCCAAATAATCCACTTCGGTGACTACTTGTGAGGCCAGGCTTGAACCGCCAGTTTTATTTTCTGTTTGAATAGTTTGTTGGTTATAGGATGAGATAAGTTGTCCCGCTTGTTCAGCGGCGAATATCGCACGTTGGCAGAGTAAAAACAAATCTTTGGAGGTTAGCTTCATTGCTCTATTGCTCAGCGTTGATTTGTGCAATGACTTGTTGTGCTAAACGTTCACTATAGTTATTGATTTTCCAATGGCCGGGACTCCAGCCTTTTAAAAAACGGTGAAAATCCGTCCAGGCAACCGGGTATAATCTCCGCCAATCCAGTTCCAGGGCATTAAAGTCTATGGACTTTTGTCTAGTGTTTAAGGCCTGTTTTAGATGTTGAAAATAACAGTCCAGCAGTTGTGCCTCCAGCTCTTGGCACTGGGCTTCATCCAGACAGCTGCCGATAAAATAGGCGACATCCCTCATACCGCAACCTCCACCGACATATTGAAAGTCGACTGCGGCAACTTGCTTACCATCCGGAGAAAAACAAAAGTTTGCCAGCTTGGCATCACCATGTACCAGGGTTTGAAACGGGCTATTACGCAATTTTTGGTCTATAGCCACTGCAGCCTTTAATAATGCCTGGTCTTTTAGGGCTTTAAGTTCATCCGGGCGGGTGTCCAGGTGCCAGTATGTACCTTGTGGCCATAACTCATCCGGCTCGTGGTTGATAAAAGTGGCATGAAAATTTGCCAGCCAAGCCAGACAGGTCTTCATCTCATCGATTGAAACGCTGTTTTTAACAATTGGAAATCCAGCTTGGTTTAGATCTTCAAGTACGATTAATACTTCATTATTATGGTTATCAACTGTCAGGCATTTTGGAGTACGGCATTGATCATTGCATAAATGACTCCAGCGCCTATACCAAGCACTTTCAACTTGATAGGACTTAAGTTTCCTTTGGTGAGATAGGTCTGTGTTCCAGCCTCTGGGGTGTTGATTTTGCTTGGGCAGGCGAACATGCTTGGCAATAATGCTGTTGATTGGCGAATCCTTTAACCCATAGCGCACAATCTCACCATAGCCGCTCCAAAGCCGTTGGATAATGTCTATTTGAAACAGCGAACTTGCATCAGTTGCTTTTAGAATGGTGTTTTTAAAGTGCTTGTTCATTTTCAACTGAAAATAACGGTTAAGTAGTGTCACTGATGGCGTGTTTTCAACAGTGGTTGACTATTTAGATACAAGTATAGGCGTATTTGGGAAGATTAAACGGCTATGGATAGGCGGGAGTGTGTTCTGAAAATTGGGTTTGGTTTTATCACTGTTAGCGCAGTAATAAAACCAACCCAACCCAACCCAAGCTACTTATATTGATGATTTTAAATTAGAAAATGACTTTGTTCTCTTTTAATGCGCTATAAATATCATCGATAGCAGTACTATCACAATCAAAGTGAAGATCTGAAAGAGTTTTATCGCTATTGATGCACAGGCACAGTAATCCAGCCTGTTTAATGGCTTGAATTAACTCACCGGCATCACTACTTTCCAAGACGGTTGCAGCATGACCATTATCAAACAGTTTTCTTTCCAGTTTATAGACTATTTCTTGTGCATTGGCACCGGTTAAAGCGATTGCTGTTGCATTTTGACCAAAGCGGGCCGATCTTTCCGTTGCACTGACTGGTTGCAGGTTTTCATCGCCGGTACTGCCGGTAATCATGCCGGCGCCGACAGTGACATTGGTCAGGCGGTCGATAATGATAAACGAGCCGGTACCTTTACTGATTTTATACGGGTCAAACACCACGGGAGCATTGACAGAAACCGTGCAGGAACCAATCTCGTTTAATTGAAGTTGGTCGGCATCGTGATGTTCCAGCGTATTCACGTCAATTCTATGATCGATCAGTGAGATTGAGCCGGACACACTGCGTGTTGCCAGTTTAATGGTGTATTGACGGCCCGGTGTCATCGCCTGTTCGGTCATCCAGACAATCGTGGCTTTAAATTTATCATCAACAACAGGTGTGGTTATTTCCTGACCGATAATCATATCGCCACGGCTGATGTCAATTTCGTCGTCCAGAGTTAAAGTAACAGCCATCGGTGGGAAGGCTTCTTCAAGTTCGCCATCATAAGTAACAATGGATTTAATGCTGCTGCTCTTACCGGAAGGTAAAGCGGTAACCGTGTCACCTTTTTTAAACACGCCGGAAGCAATTGTGCCGCAAAAACCGCGAAAATCCAGGTTAGGGCGGTTAACATATTGCACAGGAAAACGGGCGTCGTTAAAATTTTGATCGTTTGCTATTTCTATGCTGTTTAGCAAGTCCATAACCGGCATGCCGGTATACCAAGGCATATGCTCACTTTTATTAACCACATTGTCGCCATTCAATGCAGACATAGGGATAAAGTGAATATCATGCAGATCCAGGGTCTTAACAAAATCGAGATAATCCTGTTTGATTTTGTCAAACTCGGCTTCGCTGTAGTCGATTAAATCCATTTTATTGACGGCGACAATAATATGTTTGATGCCTAATAAAGAGGCGATAAAACTGTGACGTTTAGTTTGTGTTTGTACGCCGTAGCGGGCATCAATCAAAATAACAGCTAAGTCGCAACTGGAGGCACCGGTTGCCATATTACGTGTGTATTGTTCATGTCCCGGGGTATCGGCAATAATAAATTTACGTGTTGAGGTGGAGAAATACCGGTATGCTACATCAATGGTAATACCTTGCTCACGTTCAGCCTGCAGGCCGTCAACCAGTAATGCCAGATCAACTTCACCCGCACCGGTTGTTCCGGATTTGACACTATCGGCTTTAACTGCAGCCAATTGATCTTCATAAATCATTTTTGAATCATGCAATAAGCGGCCAATTAAGGTGCTTTTACCATCATCGACGTTGCCGCAGGTTAAAAAGCGTAGTAATTCTTTACGTTCGTGCTGCGCTAAATAGGCGTCAATGTCGGTGCTGATTAATTCTGATTGATGGGACATTAAAAATTTCTCCGAATTTAAGGTAAAAGGCTAAAGAACAAAGATGAAATTTAACTTGTGAATTAAACTAAACTTCTCTGTTTAATTTGATCTAGCCTTAAAATACCTATATATGTTTTATCTCGTTCCTTAACTGGGTTTTTTAAATCTGGAACGAGGAATGCTTTTAACTTGTACCTTGATTCTTTAATCTTTATGTCTAGATTAAAAATACCCTTCGCGTTTTTTCTGTTCCATTGAACCAGCTTGATCATGGTCAATTAGACGGCCTTGACGTTCGGATGTGGTGGTCAGTAACATTTCCTGAATAATTTCCGGTAAGGTTGTGGCCGTTGATTCTACTGCGCCGGTTAGTGGATAGCAGCCTAAGGTACGAAAACGGACCATTTTCATTTCCACTTTCTCATCCGGGCCAATCGGCATACGATCGTCATCAACCATGATTAACATGCCGTCACGTTCGACCACAGGCCGCTCTTTGGCGAAATATAGAGGCACAATGGGGATATTTTCCAGATGAATGTATTGCCAGATATCCAGTTCCGTCCAGTTGGATAAAGGAAAAACACGGATGCTTTCGCCTTTATCAATCTTGCCGTTATAAATATTCCATAATTCAGGGCGTTGATTTTTGGGGTCCCAACGGTGATTTTTATCTCGGAAAGAGTAAAAGCGTTCTTTTGCGCGTGATTTTTCTTCATCACGACGTGCGCCACCGAATGCAGCGTCAAACTGATATTTATCCAATGCCTGTTTTAACGCATCGGTTTTCATGACATCGGTATGTTTTTTACTGCCGTGTGTGAACGGGCCAATGCCTTGGGCAATACCATCGGGATTACTATAAACAATTAATTCAAGTCCCAGATCTTTTACCAACTGGTCTCGAAATTCAATCATTTCCTTAAATTTCCATGTGGTATCAACATGCATTAATGGAAAAGGCGGTTTACCGGGATAAAAAGCCTTCATGGTTAAATGCAACATGACAGCCGAGTCCTTGCCTATCGAATATAGCATTACAGGACGTTCAAATTCAGCCGCCACTTCACGAATGATGTGAATACTCTCGGCTTCCAGTTGTTTTAGATGGGTTAATTTGTAATCTGTCATTAAAAGTCCGTCACTTTTGGCTTTGTAGGTTGATTGCAGTCCAACATGAAACCCGCTATTTTAGTTTGAACGGGAAATTATTGCCACCGTTATAGGTGTTTTTCCGTTAAAAAGACTTGTGCCATAATTAAAGATGATCGGATATGGATGAAAGCTCAGTTAATTCAGCTATGACTCTTGTTCTGTATTATCTTCTTTTTGTTTAGGGTTTAATTTGTTTACCTGTTGGGACAGTTCAGCCCTTTGCTTTTCTAATACCAATAATTCAATTTCCCGACGCAGGTATTCTTCGGTTTGTTTGCTGGCTTGATAACGTTCTTCCTGTTCTTTCAATTGTGCAGCCAGTTTGGCATGGTTTAAACTAGTTTCATGCTCTATCTTGGCTAATTGTAGCTGTGCCTGTTTTTCCTGAAAACCGGTTTGAGCCAGTTCTTCGGCTCTTATGAGAGCTTCCTGCTCACGTTGTAATGACAATCTTTCCTGTTCGGTCTTTTCTTCTTGAAGGCGTAATTTCGCTTCATTCCATGACGTGTGTTGTTTTTTAAATTCTTCAATTTCTGCAGCCAGCTCTATTTCTTTCTGACGCATGCTTTGTTCAAGCTTTTTGGCATGAATTTCTTCATCCAGTTGGATTTGATTGATTCGACGTGTTTTTTGGTCACGTAATTTGGCTTCATAAGACATTTTATGTAGCAAATGTTTATGTTTTATTTGCTCGGCTTGCAGTCGGGTTTTTATTTTAAGTTGTTCAGCCTGATAGTTTTCCTTTTCCAGTAACAGTTTTTTTTCGCTTTCAGCTTCAATCAGTTTTTGTTGTCTTTCAATGGCCAGGTCATGGTCATGTTGTTCAACCTGCTTACTTTTTTGTTGTAACTGTTCTTCCGCTAAGGCCTGTTGCTGACGAAACAGCTCCTGATTCTGTTTTTCCCTAAACTCAAAATTCTTTTGTAAAATGCTGAGATAAATCGGTGTTTTGGTAAAACGATCATTTAATGTGTTGTCAATGGTCAGTTCTTTAAATCGGGCTTTTAAGGTACAAAAGGTTCGGCATTGAATGTTATTGACCATCAGGTCTTCATTAATATTTATCGCCATTCGCTGTTCAACATCCGCGAGACCTTGTTGAATCCATTCGCCATCATTTAAACGATTAAGTTCCTTTTCAATGGTGTCCATAACCAGGCCTTTATAACTGGTTTTAATATGGTCATTGATGTCGGTAATGTTTTCAATATTGGCTTGGGCATATTCTATAGTAGCCTGAAAACGAATGGTGATCTGTACTGAAATTGAACAGAATCCATCATATAGGCTGGTTTGATTGGTTAAGTACCATTCATCAATGGGGAGTGGATAAATATGATGGTAAAAACGAGGGGTAAAAATTTTAGGTCGTTCAAATACTTTGGTCAACACTCGATAATCGGCAATAACAATGCGGCGCTCAGCATCAAATCCAGGCTCCCAGACATTTTTATCCGGCTTTACGGTTAATTCGTTAAAGTGTTCTAATAACCAGTTGTCTACGGATACATTGTTGTTATTCATCATGTGTCAATACCCGGGTGGAAACGACATCAGCTTCAGCATTTTGCTTATTGTCTGATTTAGGGGGTACTGGAGGGAAACGTTTTTTAACTTCATCCAGTTGTATACCCATATGCTCAGCTATCAGTGGATAAAGGTTGGGGGCAAATTCCACCGATTTTTCATCAATTTTACGTAAAAAACCACGATTAAGCAGTAAACCGACTGCAAACATCCTGGACCAGTCTGAATATCGCCTGGCCTTTTCGATGGGGGTTTTCTCAATACTCATCTCCAGTTCATCATTTTCATTGATTCTGAATTCTGTGAACTCTCTAAGGCACTGGAAAACCAGACCTTTTTCCCTTTCTGTTAATGGCCCTGGGGCAGTAAACTCAAGTCGATACGATAATAGTATGGTGAAAAAATCAACCATGGCTGCACAAATAAAGGCAAACATGGAAAATTCATTCCACATGTCAAATGATGGCTTCACATCCTGTTTTAATTGGGCGACAGGCATTAAAAATGGTGCTTCTGGTATGCTGCGTGCATACATGGTGGATAACTGATTGGCAGTTAACTGAACATCCTGCAAACTGGTTAAGGTTTTTTGATAAATGCTTTCAAGGTTGGGTGAATTAATCTTCAGATAATTAAGATTGCCTTGCAGGCTCCTGATATTGTTGTCCAGCAACAATAGGTCTTTTTCCAGTTTGTCGTACTGCTTTTTCTTTTCTTGGTATAGCTGGTTATATCGTCGCCAAAAGGGACCCTCGCCAATTTGGTTTTTAAATTGAGGTAAAACTTTTGGATGAGTACCAAAGTAAGCTTGTGTCACTTCTTCGGATGTTTTTTCCAGTTCCTTATGTTGCTCATCCAGAATGTCCTTTTTGATTTGCATTATTTCAGTCAGGTAGCTGTTCACATCTTTCTTGATCTTAATAAATCGATTGATATAAATGTTGTCATGCTGAGAGACTTCGTAAAATTTAAAGTAAGAAAAAGAAACCGAAGCAGCCACAGCAACCAATAATGAGGCTAACACACTGAAATAACGAAAGCGATTGGCTCGCCAATGAATACCGGCAATTTCCAGCGAACAGATAACTACGATAGATTGGATGGCAACGGTAATTATCAGAGCAATCCAGGGCACAATAAAGTGCTTCATGCCGGAATAAGTGGTAAAGCCGGAGGCAACACTCAACATCAATACGATAGGAATGGACCAGACCCGAAGAATGGCGACAAACAAGGTTTGAATAAGATTGATGACTTGGCCGATACCTGTCGGACTCGGGCTGGGAGAGTTGGTACTCTTTTGTTTTTTTGAATTTCTAAATATGCTCATCGCTTAAACTTGTTGTTATTATTGTTAGGAGTAGCGAACCATGTTAACGTTTAAGTGAATGTAAACGATATGAAAAGAAGGAGTGTAAGTTGAAATCCCGGTAAATGTAAAGCAGAAAAATCAAACCTTAGCGTTGTTTAGTCAGGTGTGATTATTCAATGATAAGAAGGTGTGAAGAGTAGGGAAACAAGGGTGTTGAACATTAAGTATGAGCATTTATCGTCTCATACGTCGGAAACTATGACATAGCTTTGTGCTATGACACAGCTAGTTCATGGTGGGGATCAGATTAGATTAATTTGGCTTTTTTTAACGTCCATATATTCAAATGCAGCCACTATAAAATTAAAGCCGGCAAGCATAATGAATAAAGGAATGGCTATCATTAAACTGATAATCCAGATTAAGGCATGGTTAGGTTGTTTTTTCATCGAATACTCCATAATTAAGCTACTAAAGCCTGTTCATGTTCGTCCAGCATAAGCGTATCCACATGGCGTGTACAAGCTTTTTCGGTTATATTTTGCGCTGAAACCGATGCAGTTAAAAAGGCAATCACTTCCGGGCTTAATTCAGTATCTGCGCCCAGAAATTCGTTATCGAATTGTATATTTGCGTTCATGGGTTTCTCTCTTTAAAGCATTTAATAATAAGATTTATTGTTTGTTTGAAAGTTCATTGTCAATGACAAATATTAAAAAATGATGACAATTTTTTGAAAACTTATTTAAGAGAAAAACTGTTGTTATCCGATTTAAAGGCTTTAGGGTAGAGCCTTTAAATCAGTAGTCAAGCCAAAATATACTCTGATATTTATAGAAATTTTTCTGGGTTGCTTGTCGTTGATAGATTAGCTTTGGTCGTTATCGTCTAATTTAGACTTACGTTTTAACGGTTTCCAACCACCATCTTTCGTAATGACTTCAGTATTATTAACTTTGCTGGGCTGACGACGCTTACCGATATTTTTCTTATCCCGTTGGCGTATTTTATTTTTGGGCGTAACAGTTTTATCAACCTCTGATTTTTTCTTTTTACTCCCCATGCTTTTACCTGAAGATTTAAGCTTTTTAGGGCCTTTGAACTTAGCTACCAGATCCTTTAGCGTTTTACGTTCAAAACGTAATTTAAGAAAGTTCTCAATACGGGTCATTAAATTCCACTCGTGCGTATTAACCAGTGAAATAGCAAGGCCTTGTTTACCTGCGCGCCCGGTACGACCTATTCGATGTACATAATCTGTCGGGTTACGTGCCATATCAAAATTAATAATTAAATCGGTGTCGGCAACATCCAGTCCACGAGCGGCCACATCGGTGGCAATAAGAATGTTTATTGAACCTTTGCGGTAGGCATCCATTACCTGTTTACGGCTATCCTGATCCATTTCCCCATGTAGAATACTGACGCGTAAACCCTGACCACGCAGTGGACCCTGTATCAGGCTGGTTTGGATGCGAGTGTTACTAAAAATTAAGGCTTTAGTGTAGTTCTCTGTTTGCAGTAAACGCAGTAACAGTGCTTGTTTGTGAGCTTTGTCATCTGCCAGGATAACCTGTTGATGAATATTGCTATGCTGATCCCGGGCCTGATTCAGAGCAATGGTTTCGGGATCATTTAACGCCGAGTCGACAATAGTTTTGATGCCGGCGCCGCCTAAGGTAGCGGAAAACAACATAGTTTGCCGGTGGCTGTTGCAGTTGGCAATGATGGTAAGGACTTCATCACTAAACCCCATGTCCAGCATACGGTCGGCTTCATCCAGAACCAGGACTTCAAGATCATCAAAGTCAGGGGTATTTTGTTGTATGTGTTCCAATAAACGGCCGGGTGTGGCAATAATTATTTCCGGGTTCTTTCTAAATAATGCCTTCTGATATTTAAATGCCTCCCCACCGGTGATTAAGCCGCACTCTATTCGTGTATAACGAGATAGTTTTCTGGTTTGTTTGAATATTTGCTGGGCCAGTTCGCGTGTTGGTGCCAGAATTAAGACGCGTGTACCGGTGTTGGGGGAGGTCGCTTGCAGTAATTGCTGCAGTATCGGCAATAAAAATGCAGCCGTTTTTCCGCTCCCGGTTTCGGCGCTGACCAATAAATCCTTTTTTTGGCTGGCTGCAGCAAAGGTTTGTGCCTGAACTGGGGTGGCCTGCTCAAAGCCAAGCTCATCGGTCGCTTTTAACAAACGTTCATGTAATTCAAGTTGAGAAAAAGTGACCGGTGTGCTGGAAGATGTTTGCATGTATATTGTGATTACCTGTGAGTTAAATGCTTTATGGACACATATTATAATTAAAATTCCTAATAGTTGTTATTTGAGTTGTCACGCTGTTTTTAATACTGATAAGCTTGAGCTCGATAAATTATGTATAGGATGGGTGAAGTTTAATGGAAATGTTGGCAAGATTTGTGATGCAAGGGCGATTGCAGGCTTTATTAATGGCCGGTTTGTTTGGTGTTTTTTCACAATATATGTTGCCGCTCGCTCTGTTAAGTGCGGCGATTATCTCGATCTATGTACTTAGAAAATCATCCTCAGAGTGGTTGTTTGTTTTGCTGGGCAGTATAGTGATGATATATGCCAGCAGTTTTTTTGTTGATGTCAGGCCGGGACTGGAATTTCCGATTATTTTACTTATATTACCGGTGCTTCTGGCAGCCTCACTGGTTCTAAGAATAACCCGTTCCCAGGGGTTGGCGTTGTGTGTCATTGTTATCTGTGCGGCGTTATGGGCGATTGCAGTTGAGTTGATGACAGGAAATGCGGTTGAGTGGTGGACCGAATGGTTAAAACTTGCGGTGACCGGGGTTAAGGGGGCCGAATTTCAAGGTTTCGAGCAAAACAACAGTATTCAGTTTATGAATGGCTTGATCGCCATGATGCTGGCAATGGTAACTATTGTCAGTCTGTTAATTGCACGCTGGCTTCAGTCAAAATTGTATTTTCCCGGGGAATTTAGAAAGGAGTTTGTCAGCTTAACCACGCCGCTGTCCGTCTTGATCATTTTTGTGTTGACTTATTTACTGGCTTACGTTGTTTCCGCCAGTTTGGCGACAGACTTACTGGTGGTATTTATGGTTTTATATTTTTTTCAGGGCTTGGCGGTATTGCATGGTACGGTTGGTGCCATGAATGCCAGTTCGGCTTTCTTATGGCCGCCTTATGTATTACTGGTTTTTGTACCGCAATTTGTCATTGTCGGGCTTGCAGCTGTAGGGCTGGTGGATTTGTATTTTGATTTTCGTAAATTAAAACAGGGCGCTCAGTTATGATTCCAATTCGCGATACCGCGCCATGTTATTCCAGGCCAATTGTCACCTGGTCAATCATGGCGGTATGTATTATTGTGTTTTTAGTCATGCAATTTATGCCGGTCTATTTAAGCCGTCAAATCACTTATTTATACGGCATGGTACCGATCCGTTATTCAAACCCGGAGTGGTCTGCGTTACACGGTTTGCCGCCGGACGGTTATTTGTCTTTTTTAACCAACCTGTTTATTCATGGCGGCTGGCTGCATTTGTTGACCAATATGTGGTTTATGTGGATTTTTGGCGATAATGTTGAGGACCGGATGGGACGTTTACGGTTTTTGGCCTTTTATATAATCTGCGGTTTATTTGCCACTTTTTTGCAATGGTATTATGATCCGTATCTGACTATTCCGGTGGTTGGCGCATCGGGTGCCATAGCCGGAGTACTGGGTGCTTACTTCTTTTTGTATCCCTTGGCTCGTGTAGTTATCTGGCTGCCAATCTTCTTTTTGCCTATTATTATTCATATTCCTGCGATTGCTTTTTTGGGTGCGTGGGTAATAATTCAATTACATAAAGCCATGACTTCGGTGGTGTTTGAAAATGGCGTGGTTGATGTGGCCTGGTGGGCGCATTTAGGCGGATTTATTGCCGGTACCCTGTTATATCGTTTTTTTCTAAAGTCACCGCGCATAGAAAAAGACTAAATTATTTTGAACCATTAATGTATAATGCAACCACTCAAATTCGCTGGGTTTTTGATTAAAAAATTGGGTGCTCTGGCTGGCTTGAACAGGGTTTTAAAGGTCTATCAGGAATTGATAAAAAAATGAAAAAAGTTAATGTTGCTTTGGTAAGGCTTCTTCAGTTTGTTGTGTTTGTAGTGTTTACATTTATGGTAATAGCGTATTTCGGTGCGATGGTTTTATTACCGCTGGATCTGATTGTACTGATCATTAAACTATTGTCTGTTGTTGGGTTTAATGGTTTTATTGCAGCTTTTGTTGCTATTCCGGTAGTAGGTTATTTAGCTTTGACCGTCTATAAAACACCGGGTTTAGTTCAATTAATTCTGGAAACCGGCTTGGATTTGGTCAAAACCGGTAAAGAAAGAGTTGATTCTTTTAACAAGATTGTCGAAGAAGTTAAAGGCTGAGTTAAACCGAAATTGGTTCTAAAAAAGGGGCATGTTCATAAATATGCCCCTTTTTTTATTCAAAATAGCGCTTTAAGTAAGTTCCTGTATGTGACTTCGGGTCTTGCGCAACTTGTTTTGGGCTGCCTTCTGTCACCAGCGTACCGCCACCATCACCGCCTTCCGGTCCCATATCAATAACCCAGTCAGCCGTTTTTATTACATCCAGGTTGTGTTCGATAATAATTACTGTGTTGCCGTGATCTCTAAGCGTATGTAATACGTTTAACAGTTGTTGTATATCATGAAAATGCAGTCCGGTGGTTGGTTCATCCAGGATGTACAGAGTTTTGCCGGTATCACGTTTGGATAATTCCTTCGCCAGCTTGACCCGTTGCGCTTCACCGCCGGATAAGGTTATCGCATTTTGTCCCAACGTTATATAGTTAAGACCGACACTGGTTAAGGTGGACAGTTTTTTGGCCAGTACAGGTACTGCACTAAAAAAATCGGCGGCATCTTCCACTGTCATTTCCAGCACGTCATTAATGGTTTTGCCTTTATAGCGAATTTCCAGCGTTTCCCGGTTATAACGCTTGCCGCCACAGATATCGCAATGGACAAATATGTCGGGTAAAAAGTGCATTTCAACTTTGATAACACCGTCACCTTTACAGGCTTCACATCGGCCACCTTTAACATTAAAGCTGAATCTGCCGGGGGTATAACCACGCGAGCGGGCTTCCGGGGTTGCGGCAAACAGTTCGCGCACGGGGGTGAATATACCTGTATAGGTTGCCGGATTGGAACGCGGTGTCCGGCCAATCGGGCTTTGGTCGATATCAATGATTTTATCGAAAAAATCCAGACCTCTAATTTCTTCACAGGGAGCGGGTACGGCGCTGGCACGATTAATCAGTCTTGCCGCATATTTATATAAGGTATCGTTGATTAAAGTTGACTTTCCGGAACCGGAAACACCGGTGACACAGGTCAATAAACCTACCGGAATTGAAATATCAACATTTTTCAGGTTATTACCCGAAGCATTTTTGATCACAATCTGTTTGTTCGAATCAGGCTCGGTTACTTTTTGATCGGAAAAAATCTGTAGTGCACCGGACAAATACTGCCCGGTTAATGAGTCTGGGTTTTGGGTGATTTGCTCGGGAGTACCCTGGGCAATAATTTGTCCGCCGTGCACACCGGCGCCGGGACCAATATCGACGACATGCTGTGCCGAACGAATTGCGTCTTCGTCATGTTCCACCACAATCACGGTATTGCCCAGATCGCGCAGGCGAAACAGGGTGTTTAGCAGACGCTGGTTGTCGCGCTGGTGCAGACCAATAGACGGTTCATCCAAAACATACATAACACCGACCAGACCGGCACCTATCTGACTGGCCAGTCTGATGCGTTGCGCTTCACCACCGGAGAGGGTGTCGGCACTACGGTCCAGTGTCAGGTAATCCAGTCCGACATTAATCAAAAATTCCAGTCGGTCTTTGATTTCTTTAACGATTTTTTCCGCCACCTCGCCACGTTTGCCCGGCAGTTCCAGTTGCTGGAAAAAATCCAGCGAACGACGAATGGGTAGGGCGGTAATTTTATTGAGCGGGTAGTCATTGATAAATACATTCCGCGCTGCCAGATTTAATCTGGCCCCGTTACATTCGGAGCAGACTTTTTGCGACAGATATTTAGCCAGTTCGTCCCGAACCATTTGCGAGTCGGTTTCATGATAACGGCGTTCCATATTGGCAATAATACCTTCAAAACTATGCGTGCGCGTTTTCTTTCCACTGCCGCTGGCATTAAACATCTTAAAGGTGATCAGCTCTGTACCGCTGCCATATAAAACAATATGCTGAATATCCTGCGGCAGTTCCTGAAACGGAATTTCCGGGTCAAAGTTGTAATGTTGAGCCAAGGAGCAAATAATTTGATAGTAATAGCCATTACGCCTGTCCCAACCACGAATGGCACCACCCGCCAGACTGATCTCCGGGTTATGAATCACCAGTTCAGGATCAAAATGCTGCCTGACCCCCAAACCATCACAGCTATGGCAGGCACCTTTGGGGTTGTTAAATGAAAATATTCTCGGTTCCAGTTCGGTAATGCTGTAGCCGCATTCGGAACAGGCATAGCGTTCGGAAAAGACCAGTTCGTTGTCATCATCCATGGAGGCGGCAATAGCAATACCATCGGCAATACGCAATGCCGTTTCAAACGACTCAGCTAAACGTAAGGCAATATCTTCACGCACCTTGAAACGATCGACAATCACTTCAATGGTATGTTTCTTTCTGCCGTCCAGCTCAGGCGCTTCATCCAGGTCAACGACCACGCCATCAATACGCGCGCGGATAAAACCCTGGGCGCGTAAATCCTCCAGCAGCAAGACATGTTCGCCCTTGCGATCATTAATTACCGGCGCCAACAGCATCCAGCGCTGACCTTCCGGTTGGGTCAGTACCTGATCTACCATCTGGCTGATGGTTTGCGCTTCTAACGATTGCTTATGTGTCGGGCATAATGGCGTACCGGCTCTGGCATAGAGCAGACGCAGGTAATCATAAATTTCGGTGATCGTACCCACTGTTGAACGCGGATTGTGCGAAGTGGACTTTTGCTCAATGGAAATAGCGGGCGACAGGCCTTCAATATGATCAACATCCGGTTTTTCCATCATTGACAGGAACTGGCGGGCATAAGCGGATAAAGACTCGACATAGCGTCTTTGTCCCTCGGCATAGATAGTGTCAAAAGCCAGCGAAGACTTCCCTGAACCGGAAAGACCGGTGATGACTATCAGAGAATCCCTGGGCAAATCCAAGTCAATATTTTTTAGATTATGCGTTCTTGCGCCACGAATGTTAATCGAATCCATTAGCTCGTCCGGCCAATTAAAGAACCGGCTATTATAAACGATTAATGGAATTTATTAATACAAGACAAGTGATCGTTAAATATCAGGGGTTTGATGGTTGATAAAGGGAGGCTGGATAAGCTTGATTATTATAGTTACTAAATTGGTTTTTAAATAACCGTAGTGGCAACCAACGGGTTGCCTTTGGATTATCAATGCAGGCAGCTTGTTCCGCTTGGCGGTATATGTAGTTCTTTACAGTGTTTACCAAAAAAATGTTATTGACAATGCTTAGTCTGAAAGCTAGTCTCTGAGAAGTTAGGTTAATCGTCATGTTTTCTGGTTAATGGCAATTTATTTGTCAGATTTTTATTAAAATTCAGGTCGCACTGATAAAAAATAAAGGATATTGAAGTATTAGAGCTTGCCAGCCAAAATAATAACTGTTGGGCCAAAAAAATTATGATTGATATTGAATTACGAACAATTTTTTCTTTTTTGGCTATCTGTATTTCTTTTTTTTCATTTTACAGTACTCGACGCTTTTGGTTCTTAACGAATAGACCAATTGTAACTGCTGAGATAGTTGAAAAATTCAGTGGAGTTGGAACGGCAGCATTTGATTTAGTTGTTTATAACAGTGGAAATAGACCAGCTGTTAATATTAAACTTTATTCAGAGAAGCAAGATATAGAGAATATTCTTTCAAAGAATATTACTCAGAAAGATAAAGAAGAAGTTTTTGATGTTTTTTCAACAAAAAATAAAATAGCATTGTTATTGAATAACAAAAATGCAAAAACAGCATTTTTTTCTTTCTCTGAAAAAGCCCATTCAGATTCAGATATTTTAATCTATGAAGCTGAACTTCCCATTGTTATCAGCTATAGTGATATCGATGGAAATGAATATAGTACAAGTATTTCTTTGTACATTCGTGAATCTGAAGGGTTTGGTGGATCAGTTTGGGGCGAATTGTAAAAAAGCGAAAAAGCATTTTTTGAATTTTGTATAAATTGAAAACATTATGTAACACCGATTAATTTAATCGCGGGTTCGTCCGCGAAGCCGAGTTACTTTTTTTAACGGATAAAAAAAGTAACCAAAAAAATCCGCCCCCACACCACGAAAGCTCCTGCGCTTCTCGATTTTTATCGGGTTTGCCGAAAGGGGCTTCCTGCCCCTTCGTCAAATGCTCACATCCTTGTGAGCACCCTTCGGGCAGTTCCGGTAAAAATCTGTGATGCTCGGCGTGGTGTAAGGGGGAGTATTTGTGCCGTTGATAAATTTCTGACTCGCTGTGTGTTTCGCCAAACAGGCACTTAATCTTTTTATCGAAACATCATCTTAACAATCGCATTAGCTTCATATTTTCTTGATAATATGCACTCAAGTAATCAATTAAACCGACTCAATTTGCGGTACACAAATATAAAAGGAATTGCTATTGGTAATGTATAAAGCGGCATTTATTTATCTGGGTACTGAACATGCTGAATTTAAAAATGTTCAACCAGCTTTGTCTGACAGGGGCGTTAAGGCTGAGTTGATCCATTTGGATGCTGTTCAACAGGTAACTTGGCAGGATTATGATTTTGTCAGTTTGCGTATGTGTCGAGGGCTGCATTTGGATGCTGATTTTATAAGGAAAGTAAGTGACTTATCGTTTCGACTTCAGTCGATTAAAGATAAAAATATTCCTCTTTGTAATTCATTGATGATGGTTAAGGCGGGTATTGATAAGGCCGTTTATTTAAAGGCACTCGAACAGCAGGGCATAGATATTATTCCCACCCAATGGATTAGTATCGAAGAAAAATCCATTAAGAAGATAATGGCTGAAAGGGGGTGGAATAAAGTAATTTTAAAACCGACCATCTCGACATTAAGCTGGCAAACTTTCTATATTGAAAAACGTGGAGAGGATTTTGTTATTTCTGCGCCCGAATATCAGGATAACAAGCCGTTTGCTGATAATTGCAATTTGACAGAAACGGCTGGTGTGAAGCCGCATGTTGACCCTGAACAGGTCTTTCAACAGTTAACAGCTGAAAATGATTTGTTTATGGTACAAAAGTTTATGCCGAATATTCTGACTCAGGGGGAAGTCTCATTTGTATTTATCGATGGAGTGTTCAGTCACGCAGTTAAGAAAATTGTTGCCGATGGCGGCTGGGTGGCGCATGAGCTGTTTGGCGGCAAAAACACCATGACTCGGGTTTCGCAGCAAGATGAGCGGTGGGCGACAAAGGTTTATAAAAAAATTACCGATCTTTATGGTGAGCTGCTTTATGGTCGGGTTGATGCGATTGCCGATGAACAGGGGGATTTAAAGCTGCTGGAATGCGAGCTTATTGTACCCAGGTTATTTTTAAATGAAGGGCAAGCGGTTGATAGATATGCGGATGCAATTCTAAAACAGATAGAAAAAAATAAGAATATAAGAAATATTTAATTGTAGGTGTGGCAGAGTGTATAGGAATTTAGTCATACCCCATCGCTAATGGCTCAACGGATAATGATTTGCTTATCCTTGTTACAGTCTGTTGATCATTTATAACCTATGCTGTTTGGTACTAAGCGGAATACGGGGTAATCTTGGCTTCGATTCCCCGTATTTCTGGGCCTTGAATACGGGCTACGGCTTTAATATTGTTTATGCATTGATTTGTTTTGTTTTTTCCAGCATTTCCTGGGCATGACCTTCAGGGTTTACATTGTATAAAGCCTCGGCCAGTATGCCTTCTTTATTGATTAAAAAAGTTGAGCGGACGATTTTCATTTTTTTTACGCCTTCTTTTTCAACTTCCTGCCAGACGCCGTATTGCTCGCATAATTCACCGCTGGTATCGGCTAAAAGCTGCAGGTTTAGATTAAATTTTTCTATAAAAGCAATATGGCTGGCACAGCTATCTTTGCTGACTCCTAATATTACCGTATCAGTCTGAGCGAATTCATCGCTTAAGGCGGTAAAATCATTGGCTTCAATAGTGCAGCCGGGGGTGTCATCTTTAGGGTAGAAATACAGGATGACATTTTTATCACCCAGATAATCATTCATGCTGATCAACTGGTTATGTTGATTAACGGTTCTAAAGAAAGGGGCTGGTTCATTATTATTTAACATGATGGGCTCCGCGTTATTTTGTGGTTATGAAGAAAATAACTTTGTCACATAGTTGTAACATTGAAAATCTTACGCGTCCATTATATGCTTTGAGTTAAAAAAGTCAGGAATTATTATGACCAAACTATCTTCGCGTAGAGATTTCTTTAAAAAAGTGACCAGCACTGTGGCAACAGGTGGGGTTGTATTGGCTGCCGGACGAGTTATGGCAGATTCATCGGTTGCCAACGATAAACAGGAAAAAACGACGAAAATAAAAGGTTATCAGGAGAGTGAGCATGTTAAAGCCTATTATCGCCGCGTTAACTTTTAATCACTTGAGGCGTTGCAATGAAATTAATTAAGCGCTCGGAAGATAGTTCAGCAGCAAATGGGCAGGGTATTAATCGACGTACTTTTCTGCAAAATTCCGGTTTGTTAGCAGGGGGAGCGGCATTATCAAGTGCATTGTCATTCAATTTGATGGAAAAAGCACAGGCAGGCCCGAGTGTACTGCCTGAGAGCATCGAGACAAAAAAAATAAAAACCGTTTGTACCCATTGCTCAGTGGGCTGCGGCATAGTTGCAGAAGTGCAAAATGGTGTCTGGACCGGTCAGGAACCGGCATTTGACCATCCGTTTAATATGGGTGCACATTGTGCCAAAGGTGCAGCGGTACGCGAACACGGACATGGTGAGCGCCGGTTGAAATATCCGATGAAAATGGTCGATGGTCAATGGTATCGCATTACCTGGCAGCAGGCCATCGATGAAATAGGCGATCAGGTTCAGGGAATTCGGGAAAAATCCGGTGCCGATTCGGTCTATTGGCTAGGATCGTCCAAACATAATAATGAACAGGCTTATTTATTCCGTAAATTTGCCGCCTTTTGGGGCTCCAATAATATAGATCATCAGGCACGGATCTGCCATTCCACCACAGTCGCCGGTGTTGCCAATACCTGGGGCTATGGTGCGATGACCAATTCCTTTAACGATATACATAATAGCAAGGCGATTTTGATAATCGGCGGTAATCCGGCTGAGGCGCATCCGGTTTCCATGCAGCATATTTTTAAGGCAAAAGAGCAGGGCGCACCGCTGATTGTCATTGACCCGCGTTTTACCCGCACCGCAGCACATGCCACGCAACATATACGGCTACGCCCCGGAACCGATGTGGCATTGATCTGGGGTATGTTATGGCATGTTTTTGAAAACGGCTGGGAAGATAAAGAATTTATCCAGCAGCGCGTGTACGGTATGGACGAGATTCGCACCGAGGTTGCAAAATGGTCGCCGGAAAAAGTCGAACAAGTCACCGGCGTACATCGCGACGAATTATTTAAAGCCGCTGAAACCATGGCCAAGCATCGTCCGGGCACTTTTATCTGGTGTATGGGCGGTACCCAGCATACCACCGGTAATAACAACACCCGTGCCTATTGTATCTTTCAACTGGCTTTGGGCAATATGGGCGTGGCTGGCGGCGGCACCAATATTTTTAGAGGCCATGATAATGTGCAGGGCGCTACCGATCTGGGACCTAATGCGCATACTTTGCCCGGATATTACGGCTTATCGGAAGGCGCTTGGCAGCATTGGGCTCGGGTTTGGGGTGTCGATTATCAATGGTTGTCGGAACGTTTCGATCCGAACAGTTATGAAGACGATAAAGGCAATATGACCCGCACAATGAATACCAGCGGTATTCCGGTATCGCGCTGGATAGACGGCGTATTGGAAGATAAAGCCAATTTATCGCAGCAGGATAATTTAAGGACAATGGTGTTTTGGGGGCATGCCCCGAACAGTCAGACCCGTGCGCCGGAAATGAAACAGGCGATGGAAAAACTTGAATTGCTGGTGGTTGTCGACCCTTATCCAACTGCCACTTCCATTATGCACGATCGTACCGATAATACTTATCTATTACCGGCTTGTACTCAGTTTGAAACTTATGGTTCGGTGACCGCATCGAATCGTTCGGTGCAATGGCGCGATCAGGTAATCGAACCGTTGTTTGAGTCCAAGCCGGATCATGCCATTTTGTATCAGTTGGCCAAAAAACTGGGTTTTGCCGATTTGATGTTTAAAAACATCAAGGTCGAAAACGACATTCCGCTGATTGAAGACATAACCCGTGAATTTAATAAAGGCGCCTGGACTATCGGTTATACCGGTCAAACGCCTGAACGGTTAAAACTGCAACAGCAAAACTGGCATACTTTTAATATAACTTCGTTAAAAGCCGAAGGCGGGGTATGCGATGGTGAATATTTCGGCTTGCCCTGGCCGTGTTGGGGCACAGCCGAGCAGAAACATCCCGGTACGCCGTTACTGTATGACAATAGTAAGTCTGTGGCTGAGGGTGGCTTGACCTTTAGAGCGCGTTTCGGTACCGAGCATAACGGTCAGAGCTTGTTGGCCGAGTCTGCTTACTCTAAAGACTCCGAACTTAAAACCGGTTATCCGGAATTTGATTCTAAACGCCTTAAGGAACTGGGGTGGTGGGATGAATTAACCGAACAGGAAAAACAACAGGCCGAAGGTAAAAACTGGAAAACCGATTTGTCCGGCGGCATTCAGCGCGTGGTGATTAAACACGGGTGTGCTCCGTTCGGTAACGCCAAAGCGCGTTGTGTGGTATGGCAGTTTCCTGATCCGGTGCCGGTGCATAGGGAACCGTTGTATTCCAACCGCCGTGATATGGTGGCGCAGTATCCGACTTACGAAGATAAAAAAAGCTTTTACCGGTTACCGACCAAATATGCCAGCATTCAGAAAGTCGATTATTCGGTCGATTTTCCGTTAACCATGACCAGTGGCCGATTGGTGGAATACGAAGGCGGCGGAGAGGAAACCCGATCCAATCCCTGGCTGGCGGAATTGCAGCAGGATATGTTTGTTGAAATCAATCCCGGCGATGCCAACGATGCGGGGGTTAAACATGGTGAACAGGTCTGGGTTGAAGGGCCTGAGGGCGGCAGAATCAAGGTAATGGCATTTGTCACTGACCGGGTGTCCAGAGGCTTGGTATTTATGCCGTTTCATTTCGCCGGTTTTTATCAGGGACAGGACCGGCGGAAAAAATATCCGACGGGCAGTGTGCCATTCGTGTCTGGTGAGTCCTGTAATACGGTGTTTACCTATGGCTACGACTCTGTAACTGCCATGCAGGAAACCAAGGTTTCCCTGTGTCGACTGCGCAAAGTTTAGGAGCGGCAAGCACAATGGCTAAAATGAAATTCCTTTGTGATGATGAGCGTTGTATCGAATGTAATGCCTGTATCACTGCCTGTAAAAACGAACACGAAATCCCATGGGGTGTTAACCGTCGTCGAGTGGTGACAATTAACGATGGGCAACCGGGAGAAACCAGTATCTCGGTAGCGTGTATGCATTGCACCGATGCACCGTGTGCGGCGGTCTGTCCGGTCGATTGTTTCTATACTACCGAGGACGGTGTGGT
Organism: Methylococcaceae bacterium; assembly: GCA_050303415.1. Classification (GTDB taxonomy): domain Bacteria; phylum Pseudomonadota; class Gammaproteobacteria; order Methylococcales; family Methylomonadaceae; genus JBNLBS01. The sequence goes on from JBNLBS010000003.1 coordinate 215,308, forward strand.
ATTACATAATAAGGATGCTTGCATTGGTTGCGGTTATTGTTTTTATGCCTGTCCGTTCGGTGCGCCGCAATTTCCGCAGGACGGTGCTTTCGGTGCTCGCGGAAAAATGGATAAATGTACTTTTTGCGCCGGTGGTCCGGAACAGGATCATTCACCAGCCGAGTATGAAAAATATGGCCGAAATCGCTTGGCAGAAGGCAAATTGCCGATCTGTGCGGAAATGTGTTCTACCAAGGCATTAATGGCCGGAGACGGCGATGTGGTGGCTAAATTGTTTTCCGAACGTGTGATACGCCGTGAATTGTCCCAGGACAATGGCGGCCAACCAGCTAAAGCATGGGGCTGGAAAACGGCCTATAAAGAATAGTGAGTTATTTATGCAATTAATAACACGCTTTTTTCGTCATTTGCTCAATGAAAAGAAAGTCATCGTTTTGCTTTTTTTTCTGTTACCGACAACGCTATATGCTGTGACCGATGCCGGCTTCTGGCAACAAATCAACAAAGGCGTTGCCGGTTATAGTGCTGTAAAAGGACTGGAGAGCGGGGTGTTGATACAAACGAATGGTCAGCAATGGCGTCAGTTACGCAACGGTTTGGTGACGGGAACCGGTGCCTGGGCTATTGCCATAACCGTGTTGGCTTTGTCGATATTCTTTATTGTTCGAGGGCAAGTGAAATTGAGCGAGCCTAGAAGCGGCGAATTAATTCAACGCTGGTCGGTTACCGAAAGGGCGGTTCACGGATTTACTGCAACCTTGTTTATATTGTTGATGTTAACCGGTTTAAGCCTGCTTTATGGTCGCTCAATACTGATACCGCTGATCGGACAACATGCCTTCGCCCAGTATGCGCAATGGGCAAAGATTCTGCATAACTACACCGGGCCTTTATTTATTGTGGGTCTGGTGATAATGATTATTCTCTGGTTTAAGGATAATCAACTGAAAAAAATCGATCTTCAATGGTTTAAGGAGTGGGGCGGCTTGGTCGGTAATAAGCATCCGTCGGCGGAGCGTATGAACGGCGGTGAAAAACTCTGGTTTTGGTTGTTGGTATTTGCCGGTTCTTTGGTCAGTATCACCGGCTTGCTGCTGGATTTCAGTAACTTCGGCTTTACCCGTGAAACCTTGCAGCTCAGTCATCTGCTTCATGCCATGTCGGCCATTGCGTTAATAGTGGGTTCGTTAGGACATGTTTATATTGGCACCATCGGTACTGAAGGTGCGTTGGAAGGTATGAAAACCGGCAAGGTTGATGCCAGTTGGGCTAAGCAGCATCATGATCTTTGGTTTAAAAAGCATACGGATAATAATAGTGGTGGATAAGCCAGTATATGGTTAAAAAAGTTTACTTGTAATTATTTGACTAACTGCCATAATCATTCTCAAAAAAATAAAGGAATAAATTATGGCAGATAACGATTCGATTAATCTTAATGGTGAGATTGGTTTAACACTCTCAGGAGGCGGTTATCGGGCCGCGGCATTTCATTTGGGGGTTATAGACTATCTTCAACATTTACAAATGCTGGGGCAGGTCAAGATGCTGTCTACGGTTTCCGGCGGGACCTTTACCGGAGCAAAGCTGGCTATAGCGCAGGCGGAACAGCAGGATTACAAGGATTTTTTTAATGATTATTATCAGTTTTTAGCCACAACGGATTTATTATCGCTCGGGCTTGATCAATTGGGTGATGCTGAAACACAGGCACCCTCCGGCCGTAAAGACATGATTGTATCAATGGCTCAGGTTTATGCCGATACTTTTTTAAAAAATAAAGCTGGTGAAGCATATCGTTTTGACAGCGTACTTAATGCCGAAATGAGTTTGCGGGAAATCAGCTTCAACGCCACCGAATTTCGTCATGGTTTGGCTTTTCGTTTTCAGCGTAGCCAAAATCCCAAAGCTTATATTGGTAATAAAAGAGTCAATATATCTAAATCGGATGCTGAAAAAATTCGCCTAGCGGATATTGTCGCTGCTTCATCCTGCTTTCCCGGCGGTTTTGAACCCTTTGCCTTTCCAAACGATTTTGTTTGGCCGGATAAACAAATACCAGATTCATTGCAAAGCCAATTTGCCGATAATCCGCTGCCATTAATGGATGGAGGTGTTTATGATAATCAAGGTTTACAAAGTCTATTATTAGCCGATGAACGAAACACCAACGATCTGGATTTATTTATAATTTCCGATGTTGATCAAAAGTCTGAGAACCTGTTTCCTTACCCAAAAACAAATAACAGCCAGAAAGGAGTTACGTTAAATACCCTGGCAAAATTGAGTTTTGCCTTTATTGTAATGTTTTTGTTTACATTTGTTATGTTGCTAAATAAGTTGTTTACCGAAGAAAATACAACATTCCTGGATTTTTTCTTTTTGGGTGTAGTGCCTCTTGGTTTAGTTGCAACAGCTGCCTATGGTTTATATTGGCTACGCAAGACTGTTTCTCAGATTTTGGATCAGATTCCATTGGTAGGGCGTGCGGCCTGGAGGCATATTAAGCATTTAACCATTCATGAAGTCATTAATATGGCTAGCTTGAGGGTGTCCTCACTGTTCGCCATGGCGGGATCTATTTTTATGAAACGCATTCGTTCATTAGTCTATGGTTTGATCTATGGTGATTTTCGGCCACCGGTTAATAAAGCTGTGAATGAAATGTATGCAGGTAAACGAATTTCCAACCTGGTTTATCATTTAAGAGCAGGGGAACCTTTCAGTAAGGAGTTAATTGGTGCAGGTGTTCCCCAAACTTCTCAAAGCTTATCAAAAATTACCACGCGCGCTGCTGATATGCCGACAACATTATGGTTTGAGAATGAGCAGCAGTTGCAGGATTTATTGATTACCGGTCGTGCCACTTTGTGTTATAACCTAATGAAGTATCTGGTAAGAAATTATGGCCAGAACGTTGATGACTTTCCTGATTCAGCAAAACAATTATGGCAAAAGTTAATAACAGACTGGGAGGGGTTTAATGCCTTGTAATGATGACAGTATAACCATGATTGATCGTTAAAAGTTCCATAGTTTTTAATCCTGAGTCGTTAGCTGTTATCGATTTAATAAATTAATTTGGAGAATGGTATGACTGAAAAAAAAGATAATTTAAAAACCATTACCGCTATGGTTTATTTATGTCAGGTTTTGGCTTTCGCTTTCGCGGGCATTCCTCTTCTGATTGGCGTAGCGATAAATTTAATTAAACGCGATCAGGTTAAGGGTACTTGGCTGGAGTCGCATTTTAACTGGCAAATTAAAACGGTCTGGGTAGCATTGGCATTGTTTGCTATCAGTGGTATTACATTTATATATGGTATGGGCTTTTATGTTCTGATGTTTGCGGTGTTATGGCTGGTCTACCGTATTGCTGTCGGTTGGTATGCATTAAATGCCAATGAGCCGATAAATGAAAAAAAGTATCGTTGATTACTAATGAATACCCTTTATTTTTTATGGAATAAAGGGTATTGCATATTTATTTATAATTATAACCAGCCTTTGTTTTCCTAAAAGCCTGAATTTTTAAATGATCAGCATTCTTTAAGTTGATAAATTGTTTTTCCAAAGTTTTTATCCGGCTGGTTTGATGATGAAGGGGGGATGCCTTTTGGACAAAAAAAACGGCAAGGAAATCAACAAAGAGAAGTTAATTAGTGTTATCAAGGAAATGCTGTAACGCTCTAACCAGGCCTTTTTATTTTTTATAAAATTCAATGATGGTGATATCATCAGCTTGCTGGTTGGATTGTGTAAATTTCTCAATCTCAGAAATCAGATTATCAATTTTGGCCCCTTTGTCGGAAGGTTGTGTTAAATAATCCTCCAGGCGCTTCATGCCGAACATTTCCTCATCGGGTGCTGTGGCTTCAATAATGCCATCCGAAAAGGCGTAAACCTTTATTGCATCTGAGAAATCAATCTCCTGAACTGATGAGATATCGACTTGTTCAATAACGCCAAGTGGCAGAGATTCTGAGGTGATATGTTTAATTACGGATTGATTTTCCGTAACCAAAATATCCGGTAAGCCTGCATTCCATACTTTTATTTTTTCCTTATTCGGATCGGTTTCTAAAAAGCAGGCGGCCATATAGATACTGGTTGGTAACATTTTATACACTGCGCGGTTAAGCTCTTTAATAATTTCCTGAAAGCTGAAATTGCCGGATACCATGGTATAAAAGATATAAGCAACTATCGGGTTACCAACAGCCGCAGGCAGGCCGTGACCAGTAAAATCCCCGATGAGTACCAGTTGACTGCCATCTGTACGGCAGGCTGAAAGCAGGAGGTCGCCATTGGATTTTTCAGCTGAAGAAACAAGATAATTTAAGTTTTTGTCATCAAATTGATCCCATTTACGCATTCGATGAATAATATCTTCGACTAAATCTTTTTCCGCCAGTAGATCATTGTTTTGTATTTCCAGCTTTTTACGGGCCTTTTGCAAAGTCAGGTGAGTTTTAATCCTGGCTTTGACGATGGCCGGATTGATTGGTTTATTTATAAAATCAACAGCGCCGACTTCAAAGCCATAACTCTCACTTTCTTTACTGGTTTCTCCGGTCAGGAAAATGACGGGAATATCCTTGGTTTGTGGGTTTGCCTTAAGCCGTTTGCAGACTTCAAAACCATTAATACCGGGCATATGAATGTCTAGTAAAATCAAATCAATACTATCTGAACTTGCCGATATGGCGAGCGCTTTTTCTCCATTGATAGCTGCTTTGACAATATAGTTTTCTGATAAAACCTTGTTAAGGATTGTCAGGTTTAATGGTGTATCATCGACTATTAAAATAGTGCTTTGTTCGATTGATAAAGGCATCTTTATTTGGAATTGTTGGTAATGTGCATATACAGCTCTCTTGCAGTATTCAGTGCCAGGTCCAAGTAAAAAAATTTTGACTGAATGTGAATGTCTTTAATTATTGTCAAGTGTTTACTATTTATTCTCGAAAAATAGCTTTGTCAGTTCAAACTTTTCCAGTGCTTCAGTAATATGATCCTACAGATTATTTAATAATAGCAGGCAATCGATAAGAGATTTGTTGTGAGTCATCTATGTCGTTGTTTTTTACTGTGCAGCCTCTGTTTTAATTTTAAGGTGCTTTTCAAGCCCGGTAAAAATTTTTTCATATTGTTGCTGCAGGTTTGTTAATAATTTGCTGAACTCAGTCTCGCCAGCTTTTAAGGCCTGTTCAAGCTGTCTGGCGCTGTCAGAAAAATCATTAGCACCGATATTACCGGCACTGCCTTTAATTGAATGCAAGGTATGTATCGCCTGGCTGGTATTAAGCTCATTGAGGCTTCGTTCAATGTTAATCATACAGTCTTTTTGACTGTTATAGAAAAGTTCAAGGATCTGCAGGTAGATTTCGATATCTTCACCTACCCGCTCAAGGCCTTCATGGGTATTGATGCCGGGAATATCTAGATCTAGATGGCCTTGGTTTTGAGTATCAATAATTTTGTTATTCGGTTGATTCATATTTTATTTAAGGACCCAATCTGCTTGCCCAGTTTGGTAATCTACACCTAAACGTTAATTGGTTTTATTTGCTAATTTCTTTACTGGTCATTGTTTGTTATGGCGCAATTATACCGGATTGTTTAAGAAGTTCTTTGGCTTTCGCTGAAAATCTTGGAAACGGAGCGACAGCGAAGTGAAGATTTTTAGTCCGCGATAGGCGTAGCGCCGGGCGGGTTT
>JBNLBS010000004.1:0-218311 GCA_050303415.1 Methylococcaceae bacterium
CGGGTGTGGGGAATCCATGCGCGTCGTGATGACGCTATATTCCCAAGTCGGTTCATCCCCACGGGTGTGGGGAATCCGCGTCCAGTGTTCAGCCAGGGTCAGGTCAAGACGGTTCATCCCCACGGGTGTGGGGAATCCTAAAAAAATTAATGGTGAATTTGATTTATTTGCGGTTCATCCCCACGGGTGTGGGGAATCCATGCGCGTCGAGATGACGCTATATTCCCAAGTCGGTTCATCCCCACGGGTGTGGGGAATCCACTTATCCTAACATATTGTTAAATAATAGGAATAATTGACACTAGTTTTCCACCAACTAAAAGTGCTTTTTTAAAGTCCATATTGTTAAAGAACATTTTCATCCTTTTGGTCCTCAACAGGATAAAAAGAAACGAGTTTTAAACCATCAACCTCAACCGGTAAACGCCTGTTTTCCCCTAAGGTCAAAAAATCAAAACCGGATTCGGTGTTTGTACTCCAAGTCATAATTGCATTCCCATCCTCAATGCCTGCTTCAACTTGTCGCCAAATCATTTCACGTACTTTTGCTGACAAGTCGCCTACATAAACTCCCGCGCGAATCTCAATTAACCAAACGGCTAACCGACCACGAAGCCTTGGTGGTACATTTTCAACTACGATGACCAGCATCGCCAATATTCTCAGGATTTGGGATAGCAGGAGGGATGTTTTCTTCCGCTGGTTTAGGTATTTCCATATCCCCTGCTGCCAGCACTTCTTCTATAGTAGGGATGATTTTTTTTAAAATTTTACTTTGCCTAAAAACATCTCTGCACATCAGACGCACTTCTCTTTCTGGATTTGACTGACTTTTAGCGGAAATTTTAAAAGCCTGGGGGATTATATCGTCAAATTTAAACAAATCAGCAATATCGTAAACAAACGACAGTGGCTTGCCGGTATGAATAAAACCAATCGCCGGCGCATAACCGGCAGCTAAAACTGCCGCCTCGCTGATACCATACAAACAGGCCGTTGCCGCACTGATACAGCGGTTTGGCATATCTGAATTATCCCAATTATTACGGTCGTAGTTACGCCCTTTCCATGAAACACCAACTTGCTTTGCTAACAACTGGTAGGTCTTCTTCACTCTAGCACCTTCTATACCGCGCAGTTGTTCTATACTTCGACGTTCCGGCGGCTTTTCACCAAAACGAATTTCATACATTTTACGCACAACCTTTAGGCGTGCAGTATCATCCAAAGCTAATTTAGCCTGATAAAGTAACCGATCAGAGCGTGCCCCACCCGGCTGGCCAGAAGCATAGAGCCTGACACCAGCTTCACCGACCCAAACCAGCAGCGTTCCCGCTCTGGCGGCCAATGCAGCAGCATGATGGGACACCCGCGTACCCGGCTCCAGCATAATACAAGCAATACTACCAACCGGTATATGAGTACGAATGCCCGTTTCGTCGATCACGACAAAGGCTCCGTCTTTAACATCAATTTGGCCTTTTTCGATGAAGACCATCGATACGCGCTCTTTCATGGCAATGGGTTTTAGAGGTGGTAACATTCAAATTATTTTAATTAAAGTTTAGTTATTGTTTTAATAGTTTGGGGCGATGTTCAATGCATTGACGTCTTTCAAAATTTAAATGAATGATAGTTTCTTTGTCTTTAATCGTATAAAAAAACCAAAAAGGGAAGCGGCATATTACACAACCATGAAAAATCATATAATAAACACAAAACTTGTTTAGATTTTCTTTGATCAATTGTGTCATCGCTTCAAAACACTCTAAAAACTTAGCCCCAAGCCTTTTTGATCTCTTTCATACCAAACAAGCCCTAACTCTTATTAATCTTTTGTTCGGGCCATGTCCCGAAGTTTGTTTGATGTTTTTGCGAAACCGTTCAAGCACTGCGTTGCTGTCATGAAGCTCCTGGTTTATGAGGTTATTAAACACATTAAGTAAGAAATTCAATTAAAACCAGGTAGCATTCTGTATTGATAATTTAAAGATGTTAAATAACTTTTAGGCTCGTGCAAATTGTAGCCGAAAGATTCTTCATTTTATTTTCATTTCAGCCTCATGAAAAACAACTCTGCGCTGCCCACGCTCGCGTTTATCTATCGCATAATCTAGCGGCTCGTCCATCAATGTGTCAGCTCCATCCGAAAAAGACAAAACCTCTTTTTGATAGGTAAAAGAATTGAGTTTTTTACCTCTCAACAATTCATGGCACACGTCATCAAGAATATCAAATTTTCCAGCAAATACAGGGGTGCTAGGAATGCAAGATTTACGCCCCAGCCAAACACCCCAGTCAGGATCAATCAGTTTTTCCTCTAATTGTCCAGCTATATTGCTCTCGATATTCTCAAGCAATACTATGAAATCCGCATCACAAAGATATTGCCGATAAGTTATTACAGCATTTTTATTGGAAGAACCTGAAGCCGTTTTTGTGTTCTCAATAGTATGAAAGTCTTCAATCCGCCTTACATTAACATGCCATGATTTATCAGCAATCGAGCGTTGGCGTGGTATAGCAATCGCCGTCATTAAGCAGCCGGATAAACTTTCCAAAAAGCTTTTTTCCCCTTCCGATCCTCGCGCCAATCCTTTTGCCGCACAACACATCCCTAAAACCGCACTTTTGGATGGAAACAATCCAGAGTTCCGATAAGTATATTCACTGTTGTAGCCCCAGGACTGCATAACGCCGCTCAGCCGTATAGCGATAATTTTTTTACTCGACATGTTGCACCAATTCAGCGATAAATTCGTCTATATCTTGTTCCGGCATAACAGCCCTGGCAACTCGGTGTTTATCCAGTTTCCAGGTTTTATTCAGCTGTTCTTCTTCGGCTTTCAGCTTTTCAATTGAAGTTGCCACGACGCCCCTTCCAGAAGCACTCCAGACAGGTTGTTCAAAAGCATTGACTAATTGCACAGGATGTCCTTTATCACGAACAAGTCCTAAAACATAAGCTGGGCGAGTGTAGCCATTCATGGAGTTTTTCCTGCCAGAATTCGATTCTGTCATGCCTGGAACGGCTTCCAGAGTTGCTTGAATAAATGCTGACATAACCGATTTTCTTTCATCAACCGTCATGGTCGCAAGATGCTCTTGATCGGCCAACATTCCCAAATTAACCGCCGCAAAACGGTAAAAAACCGAGGAATTGAATTCCAAGGTTCCTGTCATTCCAGCCCCTGACTCACCTTCTTTTTGCCAATCGTCAACAGCGGCAAAAAAGTCCAACTCATTGTCGACTTTATGCGTTGAAATGGGATGATTGAACATGGATGCGCCTTCAATCGTTAATGAATGGTCATTAGCAACCATGCGACCAAAAAGGGAAATATCAGCAGCATCTTTTAATACGCTAACTCCTACTTTTTTAACTGCTTTTTTTGCATCATTCAATTCTACATATTTTTCTGCTAACGCTTTTAGTTCTGCATCACTGGTGTAATGGATAGTTTTTACCCGCAGAACTCCAGATTTTTTTTCAGCTTCAGCATCTAACTTACCAAGCTCTCCTGCAATTAACTTGGCTGCATCCAAGGCCTCTTGTTCGGTTTTACCAAGACTTTTTAAATGCACGGCTAAGGGTTCAATAATCAACCGAGTTCGCTTACCTTGAAAGTAAGGGCTGATTTCTTTATGAGCATATTCGCGGATTGCGCGTTTCCAGCTTTGGCTAGAAACCCTGGCCCGTTGCACGCCTCCAAAAAAAGCTGTTTTCGGTGATCCTAAGTCGTCTCGATTCAAACAAGTAACGGGGACAGACTGTAAAATATGTAGTTCTAAATGTTTCATATAATTTCCTTGAATTTTTAAATAATCAAATCTGTAACGGTTTAATCAGCAACAATCCAAAACCAAAGCCTTTCGCCGTACCGATGCCTTCCCGAACAGATTGCTTGAATTTTTCTTGATCGGTAACCTCTAAAGCCCCGTGGAAACGCACTCCGATATGTAAACCCTTTTCACCTTTTCTGTTAAAGCGGTGATCAACGGGTCTATCGATTTGTAATGGAATATCGTCACTCAGCACAAAGCCATGCCTAGTCGCTTTTCGCATCAACCATTCAACCTGAGAAACCTTATCCATCAAGGTCAACCGTCTCCCATTCTTCGTAAAACCGCCATGCCTATCCGGCTTCTTAACCGTTCTTGTCGGGTTAGCATACAAATCGAACAAATAAGCTGGTTGGGATAGATAATCATCACTGATATCTAATACACGCCAATGTTCGTCGTCACACCAATCTGGCTTTTTCGGCTGATAATCTGATACCAACAATAATTCGACATGGTGGCTTTTGGGTGTGTAACGGCTTAAAAATGGCGTGGGGCCTTTATCCTTTTCATGCTTTGTTTTACGTTGCTTTAATTCGGGATGATGTTCAAACAGTTGCCAGGCCTTTTTATGCCAAGCATAGTTATCGACAATTTTTTCCCTGGCAAGCTGCTCATACGTTAATGACAATTTGACTAAGTTAGTCATTACTGACAATCTCCTCATCCACTTCGGCATGTTCACCTTCACCATGAACTTTCCAAAATTCTCTACCCCAAGCCAACTTAATCCTTTCTTTTTTGTCGGAATTCCAATTCAACAAGTCATCTGTAAGCTGCTCATAATTTACCGGCACTTCATCGGCTTTCGCTCTGAAAATCAGTCTTCTGACTCTTGAAAAAATTTCGTCATTATTCGCCGCCAACGCATATTGAAAATTCCTCGAAATCGGCCCTGATTCTCCCGCAGCGATATTCTGTTTTTCTTTTGCATCCAATAACAGAAAACATAAGCTGCCGATATTCCCCATGTTTGTTATTTTGGCATGATGAGCGAATAAACCAGCCACTGTTTGTATCACCTTGATTTGATATGGCTTGTCAAAGTTAATAAACCGGCTGAGCAACGGCCAGGTTGCCTGAGCCTGGTTTTCGATCAATCCTTTGCGTAATGTCGCCATCTTTCCCCGGTCAGTTTGTATGTTTTGCAAATACCGCACAAAGTTTTCTACAAATGCTTGACTCATGTCGCCTCCTGTTGTTTTGATTTGGTTGGATACAATATCTGCCAACCCGCCACATAAGCGCGCAATTGACGTGGACTATCCTGATTACATAGTGTTTGGTAAGTTTCTGTTGCCGCTTGATTAATAGCTCTTAACCAAGCTTTCTTTGCCTCTTCGCGAGCTTGATCCTGCTCTGTTCCCAAAAGCGAAATATAGTGCATCAGTAGATGGCGTTGTGTTTCAACCAAAGTCCAGTAATGATTGATAGCATTTTTTCTAAAAATGGATCGTTGTTTTCTGTCAGATTTTGAAGTATTTCTTTCAACCGTGCGTTTAACGACATTTTTCCAGTCATTATCAACAGAAACTCTATATTTTTCAATTGCTTTAAAGAGCCGGTATGATTTTTGTTCGCATATCTTAATATTAGCTTCATATGCCTGTTGGTTTATGCTACTCAACATAAAAGCCGGAATATGAACTTTAGATTCAACTAAATCCAGAATTTTGGCTACATTTTCTGAATCCCTAATCTGCCCCAAAACAATTAGATCAAAACTTTCTTTTTGATTCAAAAATCTTAATGGTAATGCTCCACCGGCTGATCCTTTGCTTCTCTTTGCAACCAATGCAGAAATCTCTCGCCATGGGATATTATTACCAGCCCTTAACACTGAATAATTATCTTCGTTATTTATAAAAACTGTTGTTGAAGGTTCCGGGAGGAAATCACGATAAACTTTTTTACTATCGGTTTTTTTCTTAGGCTTATTGGAATATTGAAACCCTTTACAATAAATAAAATGCTTGTCTTCCTTCTTCAGTTTACAAAATCTACTCAACGGCACTAATCGCCCAAGATAAGTATTTACAGCATTATTAAAAGCAGTTTCATCATCTAAACGTCTTGGCTCATCAAATTCCCATACAGGTTTTCCCCAAGAATTCTCGCCAAAAAAATCTATACAGGTTTCTTTGTCAATTAAATTCGCATGTACAGTTTTTATAAGTGTGTTTTTAATTATAAAGGTATGTAACATATTTTGATTAACACAGGGAGAATCTGCAGCACCGCTATTATGCTTTATTAGCTCACCAGCTAATTTTGCAGAAGATTGGGTTCCCGAAGGCGAGTAATTTACAAATGTTATTAACGAAATAACCAATTGACTATTAGTCATTTCTCTTTCAACTGAATAATTTGGAATAGCACTTGCCGCACCATGATCAAAAAGTGTTGCTGCATTCTCACCAACAGCAAAAGAGCTATCTAACTTGGTAACTGTCGGTCCTAACGTTTCATCGTTTCCTGGTTCAAGATTTCTAACTTGCAGAAAAGGCGATATATTATGTTCATCTTGAGGGATATCCTCTTCAAAAAGATAAAACCTTTTTTTAAAGTTCTTTAGATAATTCAATGTGTCATTAGGTATTTCTGCTAACGCCTCATCCCACTCATCCTCATCAGGCCCATCCAAAGCAGCTTGAACAAGACAGATCAAAAAGCGCATGACACTGACACGTTCATGCGGTCGTAAAACCAAATCGAGCCATTCTTCAGGTTGTTCGAACAGTTGATTCAGGCTGATATAACACAACTGATTTTTACTATTGGTTACAGGTAGCCAAGGATCAATCACAAGATTCATCGCGCCCTCCTTTATCATAAGTTTGGATTACACCGTTTATTTCACACCATGAAAGATTCATATTAACTTTTAAGCCCTCAATCATTAACTGATTGTCACCGCCAAGCAGCGCTAGGCAATGATTACCCTTTAAGTAAAATGATAATTGGGATTCCTTTTTTACCTGCTCGAATGGCCAAGCATGTACTCTGACGATATTTTCATGGATCGCCCGAGCATCTTGAATATTAAATTCTTCAATGGGCAATGAAACACTGTACCCGTTCAAAAAGAAAATTTGCTCTGAAGATATTGACGTTGCGATAAGCAGAGGAATCGTTTCAATTTCTATGAGGCGCGTTTGCTTGCCTTCTTCATCGTCCAGCGCCATTTTGGAAAACAACTGGGTGTTTACTTTAGCCAGTTTTTTTTCGGCAAACTCGGTTCCTTTTACTTCTGCATGTAAATCTTTCCATGGGTCGGAATCATCACATGAATTTTGATAGGTGTTTTTCAATAGTTTCCTAATTTCGGAATTTCCTTTTTCATCAGCAAGTTCAATTACTTCAAAACTATGCAATGTTTGATAAGTTTTAAGCAAGGTATAGGCTTGATAGACTTTTGCTTTGTTACCGAGAATCTTCTTGATGCATTCGCTACCTTCCTGTTCCAACTCAGCAAGCGTTTTTGTTTCCTCAACAATCCATATTTCCGGTTGATCTACTGGCCTGTTTCCGATTTGTCTTACATCCAAATGCCGCCATAAACGCCCAATACGTTGCAACAACATATCCATTGGCGCCAATTCGGAAATAAGAATGTCCGCATCGATATCGACGCTTTGTTCGACGATTTGAGTGGATACCAAAATACAACCTCCCTGTTGTTGTCCAGCTTTTCCCAGTCTTTCCATCCAATAACCTTCTTGTTGCTGACGTAAGAAATGCGGATAGCGTGAATGCAATAATCCCAATTCATAGCTCTCATCATTACTCGATAATTGCTGAAATATTTGCTGAGCAGCATTCACCGTATTGCAAACCCACAAAACTCTTGCACCTTGCCTTGCTGCATTCACTGCATCCTCGATCAAACTATCCTGCTTTTTAAAAAACCTTCTGACTGGGGGCCTTTCCGGTGCTGTTGTAACTTGGGGTTTCACAATGTCGCCTGCGCGGACCTTACCGGTAATTAATGGATAGGCTTCAATCTCTAAAGCGCTATCATCAATGCCGATGAGGTTATTTCGTATTTTGGGTAAAAGAGTTGCCGATAAAATAATAATCGTACACCCCAACTTCAGTAATTCATCACACAAGCACTTGATTAATGTCCCGGTAAAATAGTCATAACTATGGACTTCATCGATGATGATTACTTTGCCGGACAAGGCAAAGCGCCTGACAAAAAAATGTTTGACTGCGACAACCGACATTAACGCCTGATCAATCGTCCCAACACCAAAATTTGCCAGTAATGCTCTTTTAGCCGATGCAAACCAATCGCGGCTCGCTGTCGCATCTCCATCAGCTTTCTTTAGCAAAGTATTAACCGCTCTGGGTTGATAATAATCCTGTTCCAGCCAAGCATTTGCGTGCGCTAAACGGGTATTTTCTGGTGTTTCGGATATTTTGCTAACGAAATCCTTAACGCGTAAATGAATCCGGTTTGAGGTCAATTGCGTCGGCAAGGCAAAATACAGTCCCGTTGCTTTGCCTGTTTTAAGCAATTCGTAGGAACATGCCAGCGCTGCTTCAGTTTTGCCCAATCCCATTGGCGCTTCTATGACGTAAATCCCCGGCTCCTTGATTACTGATAAAGCTTTTTCCTGTAAGTCATTCGGTCTAAAGCCGAAAATATCTTTGAAACATAAATCATTCCGTATTTGTGGCTTGCCCAGACCAATACTATTCACAGCAAGTGAAGCTGATTTTTTACTGTTTTCTGTATCAAGACCTTTTTCTACAGGGAAATAAGTCTCATCCGAACCTATCCAGTCCGCTACACTGGTCAATCCCATCAGCCAAGGCACAATGGCATCACGCTTTTTTATTTCAAATGAAGGTATAGCGCTATCAAACTCCATTTCTAATGCCGATATTATTTGGTGTCGTTGAAAATGCCATTTATCAATAAAAGGTGATACGTCACCATTACAATACTTTTCAGACACATGCATTTTCCCATGATGTGCTCCGGCAACCATTGCCCAAGCTTTAGCCACGGATTGATTAGTTCCTCGACTTTGAAGCAACAATTGAATGGAATCCTGGCTATGCTTTTCATGTCGTATATCCTGTTGAGCCTCCCAGGCTTCTCGCGCTGCAACAAGTGATAAATTTTCGCGCTCCAACCAAATGACACACTTTTGAAGGAATCCTGGTGACCATTTGCCTACATCATGGACAGCAGCAATGATTGCTGCTGCTATCGGTGTTAATTCAGCATTAGGAATACTTCGACTTTGCTTCCCCAATTCAAGAGCCACATACCCCACATGGCAACAGTGTTCAAAAACTGATAAACCTGGTTGCCCATCGTCACACGTTTTTGCCCATCCACATAACTTTGAATTAAAAGCCATTGTCATAGTGCTCAAGTATAAAGTGATCTAACAATTTATAATAGCTATAAGCATCTTCTGAAACTCTACTCCAGCATTGATAGTACAAAAGTTTTGTCATTTATTTCCCTTTTTTTAGGTGTCTTGGGATATTTTTATTATCCGCAATCACTACGTCATTTGGTGAGGTAGCAAATATTTTTTTTATGGTTTTTGGTAAATTGCCTGCAAGGCGTTTATTTTTTCTATGATCTGTTGCTGTAAAAATTCTGGGGCGACGACTTTTACGTCTGCCCCATATTTAAGTATATCCATGACCAGTTCCCGGCTGTCGTTGAACGGTATGCTGAGCTGGTAGCTGCCGTTGGGCAGCCATTGGCCTTGTTGCTGCGGATGCCAGTCTTCATCTGCTGTCCACTGTGCCCGTTGCGCATTAAATTCCAGTATCGCGGTGTGTTCGGCCTTACCGGTAAAAATTCCGTAGGACGAGTGCAGGAAGGTTTGCAGTTTTTTGTCGTCTACCGGCAGATTATCTTGTTCCAGTATTTGTACTGAGTTGATTTTATCCACGGAGAATATTCTGAGATCATTTCGTTGATGGCAATGGGCGGCCAGATACCAGTTATCCCGATAATAAATCAGCTTTTGGGGCGAGAGAATGCGTTCTGTGTTTTTACCGCTTTCCCCTCGGGCACTATATTGAATGTAGATTTGTTTGTTGCCGAATAAAGCGGTGGCAATGCGTTTAAATTGGCTGTCGTCCTTTAGCCGCCTGCCGACTGAGGCAAAAAAGACTTTGTCGGCAATCACCGGTTGCGGGCTATGCTCTTTGCTTAGCATGGTGTTGATGCGTTGTTGCAGTGCATCGATCTGTTTGCTGAGTATGCCGGGGCTGATGTTTTGTAATATTTGCCGACAAATCAGCAGCCCGTGCAATTCTTCTGCACTAAACCATAAGCCGGGAAGTTGATAAGGTTTTTGTGCTGATTGTTGGTTGTAGTAATAGCCGTTTGCCTCTCGACTATATTCCAGCGGCGCATTCAGGTTATCGCGCAGGTTTTCTATACTACGGGTGGCAGTGGAATTTGAACATTCCAGTTGCTCCATAATGTCTTTTATGGATATTGGGTAACGCCGGTTGCTTAGCAGGTTATGCAGTCGGTATATACGGTCGAATCTGTCCATTTATTTCGTTCCTTTGGGTTTATTCCGATCTTAACGCAAAGAAATTACCTTGACTAGGTTTTATGCTAATTCAACTTAGGCCATAGCAAATCAATCTTTAGGTTTTTTAATGGGCAACCGGCCGGTTGCCGCTACCTGTTTTATTGCGCGTCGGGCGTTACGTATGCGGTTTCCCCGTTCCCACCGTCCTCGGCCACTGCCATTACGTTAAGGAAAAAAATGAACAGATTGTTGGTGCGAATTCATTCGCACGAGGTATTGAAGCACAGACATGTGCGAATGAATTCGCACCTACAACTATTACAAAATGACTTAACTTAATAGCGGTGACCATTCTCGGCGGGAACGCAGACCAGGGCAAATGGATTATGCCGATTCGAATGACCGGGTTGGTTTTTCTACCCGGCCGTTATTGATTCCGTCTCAGCCCCGGAGGCATGACAACAAGAGCAAGCTATACATTTACCTGGGCAATCCAGTCTTCCAGATTGTAGTAGTTGGTAATTCTGGCTACTTTGTTGTCTTTTATTTCAAAAAACGCACCGGCAGGCAGTTTGTATTTTTGGCCTCTGGCTTCAGGCAAACCTTCGTCGTGGTTGATATATTCACCCAACACGACAAATTCAGCCGCTGCCCGTTTGCCGTCGGCGGTTGCCATAATAACCATATCAACCAGTTCTTCCTTGTAGTTGTTGTTCATGCAGGCCATAAATTGTCTGAATGCATCTTTACCGATTTCCCGTTTGCCCTGGTTAATGTCGTGGATAACATCGTCTGCCAACAGATCTAAAAAGGTATCCATATCGCCCGCGTTAAATGCAGAATAATATTGCTCGATCAGGTTAATGCTTTCTTGGTTCATTGATTATTTGATCCCTTTTGGGTTGTGGTTAGTACTGCGGATATTTTAAATCCTGTTGGTTTGTTTTGTTACTTTTTTCTTTCTTGTTTAGGTGAAAATCTGCGTTACCGTGGAGAACCGTCACTGCCATTAAGTTAAGCTATTGTAGGTGCTGATTCATCCGCACAGTGCGAATACCCTCAAGGGCACAAGTAAATTCGCACCTACCATACTAATGGGTTGTTTTAACTTAATGACAGTGGTGGAGAACAACCGTGGGAACGCGGAATTGTCTTTGCTTTTTGACACGCAAGGATTGCGTCTCTACAGCATGTTTGCTATGAATTGGGTTGCGTTTGGGCTTTGATAATTTCTATGGCTTTGTTTACTACCTCCGGGTCGCCGGTGGTTAGCCAGTGAGCGTCGGTTTCGCGCCTTAACCAGGTAAATTGCCTTTTAGCCAGTTGCCGGGTGGCGACGATGCCTTTTTCCTGCATGGTGTCGTAATCGTATTCGCCTTTAAGATATGACCAGACCTGGCGATAGCCGACTGCTCGTATAGACGGCATTTTTTCGGTTAAATCACCGCGCTGATACAAGGCTTTGACTTCTTCAATCAACCCGTTATCCAGCATCTGTTTAAAACGCCGGGCGATGATATCATGCAATTCCGCCCTGTCTGCCGGCGCGATAACCAGTTTTATCAACCGGAAAGGCATGGCGTTCTGCTGAGCCTGCTGATAAAAATAGGTGATCGGTTTGCCGCTGATTTCATACACTTCCAGCGCTCTTTGAATACGCTGCGGGTCGTTGGGATGTATGCGCTTGGCCGATTCCGGGTCGATTTGTGCCAGACGATCATGAAGGGCCTGCTTGCCTTGTTCGGCCAGCTCTTTATCCAGTTTGGCCCTGATTTTTGCATCGGCTTCCGGCAGCTGGGCCAAGCCATGAAATAAGGCATTAAAGTAGAGCATGGTGCCGCCCACCAGTATCGGCAGTTTGCCGCGCCGGTTGATATCATCCATAATCGCCAGGGCTTTATTTCTGAACTCGCCGGTGGAGAATGATTGCGCCGGATCGATGATGTCGATTAAATGATGCGCAATACCGCCCCGCTCTTCCAGCGTAGGCTTGGCGGTACCGATGTCCATCCCTTTAAACACCAGCGCCGAATCAACGCTGATAATTTCGCCATTGAGTGCCTGGGCCAGTTGTACCGCCAGTGCGGTTTTGCCGGAGGCGGTCGGCCCCATCAAGCAGATTGCCGGTGTTTGCATTATTGTCCACGCATAAAGAATTTATCCAGATCCTGGGTACTGAGTTCCACCCAGGTCGGCCTGCCGTGATTGCATTGGCCTATTCTTTCGGTCTGTTCCATATCGCGCAGTAAGGCGTTCATTTCTTCCACAGTGAGTCGCCTATGCGCCCTGACCGAACCGTGACAGGCAACGGTGGCCAGGATTTCGTTGCTTTTGTCCTGAATGCGCTGACTCATGCCGTGTTCGATAATATCGGCCAGCACGTCTTTAATCAGGGTACCCATATCGGTATTGCCCAGCAGTACCGGGGTTGAGCGCAAGACGATGGTTTCCGGCCCGGCTCGGTTGAGTTCAAAGCCCAGGCTGTTAAAGAAATCGACTTCCTGTTCGGCCAAATCGGCTTCGGCCGGGCTGACGTTAATTTTTATCGGCAGCAATAACGGCTGGCTGGCAACACGGCCCTGTTGAAATTGTTGTTTAAGCCTTTCATAGGTGACACGTTCATGTGCGGCATGCGCATCGACCAGAATAATGCCGTTCGGGGTTTCCGATAAGATATAAATATTATGCAGATGCGCCACCGCATAACCCAAAGGCGGATAGCCTTCTATATTGGTATTGCTCGTTGCGACTGCGGGTGTTTGTTCGACCGGGTATAAAGCCGCATAGGCATTGATTTCCTCTTCTACCGATAACGGCAATGACATCTGTTGCGCGGCCCTGGGCTGATAACCCGATGAATAGGAGACTCGACCGGTACTTGCCGGACTTTGTTGCGGCATGGCTGCCGGTACTGATGCAGTTATTGGTTCCGGCCCCGCAATATCAGGTAGGTGTGCGGCGCTATTGTTTTGTTCGCCCGGTCTTATATCAGCCAGCGAACGATGCAGGGCTTTAAATAAAAAGTCATGCACCAGGCGGCCTTCCCTAAAGCGCACTTCCAGTTTTGCCGGATGCGCGTTAACATCCACCAGTGCCGGGTTCATGGTCAGGTACAAGACAAATACCGAATGCCGGCCGTGATACATCACATCCTGGTAGGCCTGTTTTACCGCATGTGCGACCAGTTTATCTTTAATTAAGCGATCATTGACATAAAAATACTGCATATCCTGCTGACTGCGGGAAAATGTCGGCAGCCCTACCCAGCCGGTTAACTGCAGGCCTGAGGATTCAAATTCTATTTTGACTGAGTTATTAATAAACTCCGAACCGAAGATGCCGGCAATGCGTTGTTCTTTTTCCGCTTCTGTTTGAGCCGGTTTCAAGTTTAATATTTCGCGCTGGTTATGCGTCAGGCAAAAGCCTATATCAAACCGGCTTAAGGCCATGCGTTTAATCAGGTTTTCTATATGGCCAAATTCGGTTTTTTCGGTTTTTAAAAATTTTCGCCGTGCCGGGGTATTGTAGAACAGGTCGCGTACTTCTATGGTGGTGCCAAACGGATGCGGGTCGGGTTGCGGGTTAAAATCTTTTTCGGTGCCGTCGGCTGCAACGCGCCAGGCACATTCAGCCTCGGCTTCACGAGAGATTAGCGTTAAACGGGCAACCGAACTGATACTAGGCAAAGCTTCGCCCCTAAAGCCCATGCTGGAGACATTTTCCAGATCTTTTAACGAGGCTATTTTGCTGGTGGCATGTCTGGACAAAGCCAGCGGCAGGTCTTCTTTCTCAATACCGCAACCGTTATCACGGATTCTGATTAACCGTGTTCCGCCCTGCTCTATATCGATATTGATCTGGCTGGCACCGGCATCAAAGCAGTTTTCCACCAGCTCTTTAACCACGGATGCTGGCCGTTCGACCACTTCACCGGCGGCGATCTGGTTAACTAATTGAGTCGGGAGTGAGTGTATGCGCATGAGCCGGTCTTTAATACAAAACATTGTATTTTATATGACTGGCCTAGCGGGCGAAACTATTTACTAAAGTTTCAAAGTTTATCTAATGCAATGAAAGTTCAACTTTTGCCTGATTCCAACCAGTTAATGAGACGCAATCATTGTATTTCTATGCTGATAATCTTTTACTGATAAAACGGATAAACCTTTCTGCTGACAAGGCCCGGAAACAATAAAGATTCATGATTGAGACGCGATGCCCGCGTCTCACGGTATTGATTACGCCGGAATATGACGTTCTTAAAAGCAGAATCCGGGCGTTTTTAACTATCAGATGGAATGGTAAGCACCTGACCGATAATTATATTGTTGTTTTTGATTGAATTGGCCATTTTCAGCTGTTTCATGCTGACGCCGTATTGCTGAGCAATGCCCGATAAGGTGTCGCCTCGGCTGATAACATGTCTTGTGCTGGCCATAATAGTGCCAACCGGCGCATTCTGTTTAAAGTAGTCCTTAATGCCGTTAAAAATGGAACGCGCCATCTTGTCCTGATGTGCATTGCTGCGTAATTTACGTTCTTCAGACGGATTGGAGATAAAGGCGGTTTCCACCAGAATGGAGGGAATATCCGGTGATTTAAGCACCATAAACCCGGCTTTTTGCACATGATCTTTATGCAGCGGACCAATGTTGCCAAAATTGTGTAAAACTTTGGACGCCAGATCGCGACTGGCTTCCTGGGTTGCTGTTTGTGACAGATCCAATAATACCGTAGCCAGCACATCATCTTTATCATCCAGACTGACTCCGCCAACCAAATCGGCAGCATTTTCATGCTTGGCCAGCCAACGAGCAGCCTCACTGGATGCACCGCGTCTGGATAGGGTAAAAACGGATGCACCTTTAACTCTTGAGTTTTTAAATGCATCGGCATGAATGGAGACAAACAGGTCGGCCTTGGCTTCACGCGCAATCTGCATTCGGCGTCTTAGCTTTATATAATAATCGCCTTTTCTAACCATCACCGCTTTCATGCCCGGTTGCTGGTTTATTAATCTGGCCAGTTTCTGGGCGATGGAGAACACCACCTCTTTCTCCTGTGTACCATGTCTGCCATGTGCACCCGGGTCTTTACCGCCATGACCGGCATCGACCGCGACAATCACATCTCTGACTTTGTTTTTAACGGTTTTGGTGACAGTTTGAACTTTACTTGGTTTAATCTTTGTTGCCAAAGACTGCGTGCCTTTATCAAATAAATCAACAACCAGCCTGTGACCGTAATTTTTATGTGGCGTTAGAAAAAAACTTTTTGGATCAGCCCGTTTTTTTAAATCGACAACCACTCTCAAGTCTTTGCCATTACGTTTGGCACTGCGTAATCTTAAAAACAAGGGATGATTAAGATCCGGCTGCACCAGCTTTTTTGTTAAATACGCATCGTTAAAGTCAATCACCAGACGTGAAGGGTTATTCAACATAAAAACATCATGCGCAGCTTCATTGGATACATCAAAAATCAAACGCGCGCTTTCGGGTGTCTTTTGATAGCGCACCGCGTTGATATTAACCGGCCTTGCCTGTACCGTAACAGCAGCAATCAGTAAACTTACAATCCAGAATATTTTCCAGGAATGTCCCATATTTCTAAACCCAATACTCATACTTTAAGTTAAAGTATAGCAGTATGTCCTTGTTTTTCCAGTTCTGTTATATATTTTTTTATTTCTTGTGACTTAAACTCCAGGCTTAACTTGCGTCCTTCACCTTCCGGCATCAGGTTTATTTCAATATCCGGTTCAGGGATCACGCCAGCGCCTAAATCAGGCCACTCAATCAAACAAATACAGTTTTGTTGCAGATAATCACGAATTCCTATCCACTCCAGCTCTTCAGGATCGGCAATACGGTACAGATCAAAATGATAAACCAGCTTACCCGCCAACTGATATTCTTCCACTATGGTATAGGTAGGGCTTTTTACCGCACCGGTATGACCGGCTGCGGTTAACATGCCTCTGACCAACGTTGTTTTACCCGCGCCCAGATCACCTTGTAGATAGATCAAACATTTTTCCGGTAAAAGTGACCATAAATATGCACCAAAAGCTTCTGTTGCTTCGGTGTTTTCCAATAATTTGTTCATTCATTAACCAATTTTTGAAGTAACGGCATTAAGTCGCTGGCAAGCAGGCCTCTCTCCCCTTGCGCTTCACTTGCCTGGTCTGCCGCCTTACCATGAATATAAGCGGCCGCTGAAACGGCTATTTTATCAGGCATTCCCTGTGCAATTAAGCCTGCAATAATACCCGCCAATACATCGCCCATACCGCCACTGGCCATACCGGGATTACCGGTAGTGTTGACGTGAATGGTTTGTGCATCGGCAATCAGGCTGCCGGCCCCTTTTAACAAACAAGTTCCGTTATATTTATGTTGAATACTTTGAACTGTCTGATAGCGGTCGTGTTGAACATCGGATACCGATGTGTGCAACAATCTGGCCGCTTCTCCCGGATGCGGTGTCAGTATAAAGTTATTTTTTTTATGCCGGCTTTGACTTAATAAATTCAAGCCATCGGCATCCACTACCATAGGCTTGTCTGTTTCAATTGTTGCGTTAAAAAGATTTTGCGCCCAGGAGCTTTGTCCCAGCCCGGGGCCGATCACAACGACACTGGCTTTGTTCATTAAGGGCATTAATTCATCGGGTTCAGTGACTGCATGACACATTATTTCCGGCCGGTTCAGATTCATTACCCAGGCATGTTCCGGGCGTGTTGCAACCGATACTAATCCCGCCCCCACTCTTAATGCCGCTTCTGCCGACATTCGTGGCGCCCCCGAAAAACCATAGTCGCCGCCAATAATCAGCACATGGCCATTGGCACCTTTATGTGCCGTTCGGCTTCTCTTAACAAACACGGGCGCTTGAATCAGGCATTTATTGCTGCTGATATGACTATAAACGGCTTCAGGGACATTCAGGTCATCAAATATTATTTCGCCGCAATAGTCCGGGGCATCACCGGTATAAAGCCCTTGCTTTAAGCCAATAAAGCTTACCGTTAAATCCGCCCTTACCGCTGCGCCCATAATATTCCCGGTATCGGCATGTATTCCTGAAGGAATATCGATAGCGCAAACTGCGGCAGAACTTCGATTTATCGTGTCAATGGCCTGGACATACAAACCGCTGACGTTTCTATCGAGCCCTGTACCCAATAACGCATCGACTATAAGTTCCGCTTCAATAGACAGCTCGGCTGCGTAAGGGGTAATAACACCGTTTGCCTTTTGAAATTGTTGGGCTGCCGTTAACGCATCGCCTTTCAGGTTTTCCGGTTCGGCCAATGCCAATAGCTGTACCTGCCAACCGGCTTTAAGCGCCAACCCGGCAACAATGTAGCCGTCACCGGCATTATTGCCGGCACCACAAAATACTGTTAATTTTTTAGCCTTAGGCCAGCGTTTAACCATGGCATTAAAGCTTGCCAAACCTGCCAATGACATTAATTTAAAACCCGGAATACCATATTGCTCAATGGCTGTTTTATCCAACGCCCTTACCTGTTGGGCGCTGTATAGTCTGCTTGCTGGTTTTTGCATAATCTTGACGAAATAGGTGGCCGGTATGAAGTGCAACAATATACAAGACAGGATATTGCTAAACCCCTTATTACGCAAGCTTCATACGGGCTGCCGATCTATTGATTCTGGCTCGGCGTTGCCTGCTATATAATGTTTGTTTTTAATCAGTCCGTTTTCGACAATAACGATCGCATGGATAAATACGAACATCTGGCCTTGCAAATCAAGCAATGGGGCATTGAATTGGGCTTTCAGCAAGTCGGTATCAGCGATACGCATTTGGCTGAGGCCGAGCAGCATTTGCAAAACTGGTTGAACAAAAATTACCAAGGCGAAATGGACTATATGCAGCGCCATGGCTTAAAGCGCAGTCGTCCGGCTTTACTGCATCCCGATACCCGAAGCGTTATTTCCGTACGTATGGACTATTTGCCGGAAACCGGGGAAAAATTACACAGCAACCTGAACAACCCACTGCAGGCCTATATTTCCCGCTACGCATTGGGGCGTGATTATCACAAAATGATGCGTAACCGCCTGCAAAAGCTGGCGGAAAAAATCCAGTCCGAAATCGGTGAATTCGGCTACCGAGCCTTTGTCGACAGTGCACCGGTACTGGAAAAAGCCCTGGCTGAAAAAGCCGGTTTGGGGTGGATAGGCAAACATTCCAATTTAATTAACCGCAAGGCCGGATCATGGTTTTTTCTGGGCGAGATTTATACCGATTTGGATTTGCCGTCTGACCAGAAATCAGGCAATCATTGCGGCAGCTGTACAGCGTGTATTGATATTTGTCCGACCCAGGCCATCGTTGCCCCTTATCAGGTTGATGCCCGCCGTTGTGTTTCGTATTTAACCATTGAGTTACAGGGTTCTATACCTGAAGCATTACGTCCGTTAATCGGCAACCGTATTTATGGCTGTGATGACTGCCAATTAATCTGCCCATGGAATCGTTTTGCCAAGCTGACCGATAAGCAGGATTTTTTGCCCCGGCATCGACTGAATCAACAGCAGTTAATCGAAGTTTTTGCCTGGCAGGAGGATGAATTCTTGCAAAAAATGGAAGGTTCCGCCATCCGGCGTATCGGTCATCAGCGCTGGCTGCGTAATATTGCGGTGGCACTGGGCAATGCCAAACCGGCTACAGAAATAAAACACGCCCTGAACAGGCACTCAAGTCATCCGTCTGAAATGGTTAGGGAGCATGTTCAATGGGCGTTAAAACAACAAAACGCTGATACCTTAACCTGACAAATACAAATTAAATTTGATTGGCATTGTCAGGTACCACCTGTTCCGGTTTAGGCGCTTCCGGCGGTGTAGTATACGAACCAACACCTGTTGAAGACATCTCCGGAAGCTTGGTACCGGTAAACTTCGGTAAAGGGCCATCACCAGGCTCATGCTGATCAATTTGATTGGTCTCCTGCTGCAGTTTTTGCGCCTGAGAGACGACCTCTTTACTACTGAACTTGGTTCCTGAACTATCGGTCCAGGTAAAGTCGCCACTGCCTCGACCAATTCCGGTCCAAGGCCTGTGCTCACCCTCTCTGAACTTATCTTCATAAGTGGTAAAGGCACCGGCAGCACTGCCCAGATTTCGGGCCAGCTCCTGTACTTCTGCATCCGACGCGCCATCTTTTTGTGCCTGATTCACCTTATCTACCATGGTATTGGTTAAACGCGCCAAAAATGCGATCCCGGCACCCCAGGCTTCAACTTCACAAAAATCCCCCGGACAAGGTCCGGCCTGAGTTTTTTCCAGATAACTCTGTAGTGTATGGGAATATTCGTGGATCAACGTTGCCGCCAGGTTTGCCATCTGACTAAAGGTCATTGGCCTGGTTCCTGCTGTTTCCAGCATGATCTCATTGATTTTGATATTGCCGGACAGATCTGTTTCCCCGCCTTCCGAGCTGTCCATTTCGCCAAAACTGATCTTCCCGTTTTGGGCGTTTTGCTCTAACAATTTAGCGTAATTGGTTTCGCCCATTTCAATTAGAAACTTCAAAATTTTATTAAATTTATCACTTTCCTGCTGGGACATCTTTGGGTATTTAGACTGTAAAAACAACGGATAGGAAGAAGGTGTACTATCAATATTTATCGGATGTACCAATGCGCCCTGCTCCTGCGGATTAGTATCAATATCAGACATATTGTGTTGCGAATAATATTGAGCTGAACTTATTTGACTCCAGGTAATTCCTAAAACAATCAGTACCAAAAAATGGAGTCTCGTCAACGTAATCTTAAACCTATTTTTAATTAACATTTTCAGATTCTCCTTTAAAAATTAATTGCAAAGCCGGCACTGGCAGTATGCTTGTTAAAGTTATAGAAAGAAATATTTGAATCCACGCTTAAATAGTCATAATGCACATAGGCACTAATCGGCCCCATAATCGGGATACCAAGCTGCAGACTGATTTGATCGATATCATCATCACGTTTAAAGCCTTTGCTTGATAATGAATTGGCATGATCATAATCATTGAATGAGCGCGTGTAATAAACATCAGCGGTAATATTCCCTGCAAAGGTGTGGCCAATACCAGCGACAATAGCATTGGTATGGTAATAAAAGTCCCGCCCATCAGCGTTAACACTATTATATTGATAGCCTAATCGTCCCCGCAGGCCCAATTCAGGCCACTGAAAGAATGTTGTTAAATCCATCCCTTGGGCTGTATTATCCCGGTCCCTTATTGCGGCGGCGTTAAAGAAGAAATCGTCATTGGTGAATTTATAGGCAACTTCAGCGGCAAGCCAGTCAGTTACTCTGTAGGATAAGGCAGGTCTTAATACAAATTGGTTTCTAAGACTATTACCGCCCAATTGAGTAAACTCATCTGAAAGCCTGATTCCTAACGTAACATCTTTGGAAAGCAAGTGCTGATAATTGGCCGTCATTAAATGGTCCATAAGGTCAAAGTTTTTTGATAAGGCGTTCTCGCCATAAACTTTGGCCTGAAACCCATAACCGACAGTTAACAAATCGTTATCCGTTATATATTTTTGATAAGAGGCACCCGCCTGGGTTTCAAAAAAAGCAGAATCTTCATGCGGTGTA
Organism: Methylococcaceae bacterium; assembly: GCA_050303415.1. Classification (GTDB taxonomy): domain Bacteria; phylum Pseudomonadota; class Gammaproteobacteria; order Methylococcales; family Methylomonadaceae; genus JBNLBS01. The sequence goes on from JBNLBS010000004.1 coordinate 20,997, forward strand.
TGTGTCGGTAATGCCAGGTTACTGGCCAAACCCATAACATTTGAATTGTACCCGCCGCCAACAGATAGTTGGGCGTTAAAACCACCTTGCCTCTGTTTTGAGTCTGAAAAATGACTGTCAGTAACAGCATCATTGGCACAGACAGCCTTTAGTGACGGTGTAGGTTCCAGCCAGTTTTTATCAGTAGCGATATATCCCCGGATTGATTTAACCGCTACTTTCATTTTTGGCGCTAAATGTACTAACCGCTTTAATTCAGCATCAACTCTATTTAAATCACCGATAAAATAATAGGCATGTGCCAATAGGCGAATATTTAACACATCATTTGGCTGGGCCAATGCATAATTTTCCAGTTCTTTAATAGCTGACGCTCCTTGGCCCAAGCCGACTAAGCTCCAGCCCAGCTCTAAAGATAATTCGGGATAATCCGCTCCCAACTGCCTTACCTTTTTAAACAGTTTGACCGCAGGCTTATATAACCTGAGTCGGTTAAGCGCTATAGCCTGATAATAAATAGCATCAATATCATCAGGCCGACTGGAGGCGACCTGGTGAAAATCGTTTGCCGCAGCTAAATAAGCGATATTAACTGGAGGGCTTGCTTCACAAAGCGTTCTAAAGGCCTGCCCCTTCAAACGAGTCACATCAGAAGAAGCTGACACCGGCTCAAACCAACATACAGTTAAGGCAACTATACCCAAAAGGACGACGCTAACATGCTCTGTTTTATTTATTATCCTGGTAGCCTTCATTTATACAGCTCCTCATTAAAGTCCACCAATAATGAATAACTCATCATTGGATCAAAGTTCTTGGCTATTCAGAAATTATAGTTCAAACATAAGCATCACTCCTTTTACCCCTAACAGCAAGTAAACCTCGTTACCTAATCCTCACGATTGATTCTTTGTGTATAGTTCAAGATTACTATTTGCAGATTCCTATGGCTTTGGTGGAAGTGACATCTATATCGATATAGTTGCAAGATTAATCAGTTGTCAGCTGTGATAAGCAATTTTTGCCAAGAGCAAATATTTTAAATGATTTTCAATAGCGTATTTTGACCGGCTTTGCCTTTTTAGACAGATAGTTAAAGGAATGACCTCTAATAGCACAGCTGCTTTAAACCGGTGAATTAAGGCGAGAAACGAAACCGATAAATTTTATATTTTTAGTTGAGCGTTCGTATTTTTGATAACGGATAATGCAGTATCCGTTTGTGTGTATGGATAGAAAAAAATAAAGAATCAACCTTCTATAAATAAGTAGACCTCATTCCCGCAACCTCGGTATTCAACTTTGCTAAAGCCTAGCATTACTGCCATCGCGATACCCCGCCCATGATTGTGCGTCGCTCGTTCAGGTGAGATCTTTAAATAATTATCCCATTCAAAACCCTGTCCTTGATCTTTTACAACGATATGGCAACCGGACTCATCCCGAGTAAAAATTAAAAGTGCCTGCTTGTTTCTATAATTATCCTGCTGCAAGCGATTTTCGACCTCTTGCTCCCAACAGCCATTATCGACGAGTACAGTCTTTTCATCATAACCGATTCCCAAGTTACCATGCTCGATAGCGTTAATTAAAATTTCCGACAAGCCCATCACCACTTTTTGAGCATCTAGACAGGCATTGGCGATAAACAAAGCCAAATCACGGGCTTCTTGTAAACTCTTGAAACCAAACTCCGCCTTATACATTTTTTTTAACGGTCGTGTACTCTGCTCCAGTTCAGACTGAAGTCGCTTAAATTGATTACGATCATTAATGGCGGCCTTAACAATCGATATCAGCATTTCACCTTCAAATGGTTTGGTTAGATAATAGTACGAACCGGCTTCTATACCCTCCATGACTTCTTTTTTGGCAGCCATTGCCGTCTGCATGATCACCGGACAATGTCTCAGAATAGGATTCTCGTTTATTTTTTCCAACAGCTCCATACCAGTCATTCTTGGCATCATCCGGTCCAGAACGATAACATCAAAATCGGTTGGATTGGCTTCCAATAACTCCCAGGCTTCCTGACCATCATTGGCAAAACTCGCGCGGCATTCAATCTCTTCCAGATATTCTTCAATTACGGAAAGATTTATCGGCTCATCATCAACAACTAGAATATGCGGTAGATTGTTCATTTAAGTATCCTTAAATTAAATAGCATTATCACTGTCTGCCAACTGGGAGAGTACCCGGCCCGAACCATCATCAATATCCCGACCCTATTCATAAAGTTTATCCGATGCATTTTCTGACTTTTTTAACGGATCAGATAATGCTTGTTCTTGTTGCTCACTTAAACCTAACTAAATATTAGGAAGCTTCTATATTGCTGGCCAGTACCTGAAATATTTTTCGATTTTTATCGGCACTGCTTTTGAATGCAAGCCCTATCTCTTCAAGGTAACTTCTGTCACTTTATAGATTTGTTTTAAACGCTTTTTAATAAATTCTATATTCAAGTGTATAGCCCGTGATTCAGCTATCCTATCCAAGTAACCCAAACAATCTTAACTTGACCGCATTGTTCTTCGTCTTTTAAGGCATTTTTATGGCCAATCAAAAATGCGCTCATACATCAGCGCTCTGAAACAATAATCGGTGAAACGACCAATATTGAGCAAACCTTAATAAATTGACTTTTTCAATATCCGTCGCCATCTCAGCATGCAAAAAACCTCAAATTTTATCATATTTTTTAATGCGAACCATTATATTAAGCCCGTATCTTCCAAAAGCTTCAATTAACATTTTGGCACGTTCATCTGGAGATTTGTATTGAAAAAACACTCGGGTGAACTTTAATGCTGACTCATTTCCCCCGTCTTGGTCATTGCCTGTTTTGCCATCTTCATAACATCAACAGCCCCTAATTCATTTTCGGTAATTCCCACACTCTGCTCGATTACCTTCAGACATAAAAGGTCAGTCTAGGCGGTTCTGGATATTTTGTTAAAAATTTCAATTTATACCTTGAAAAAATCAACTTTTTTCATTGGATTTTATCGGCAAAGTAAATTTAAAAATCGCCCCATTTTCAGAATGTACCGCCCAGATTTGACCCTTATGGCCTTCGATAATTTCTTTGCAAATCGCCAAACCCAATCCTGTCCCACCGGTTCCTGTGTTTGTTTTACTGCTTTGAATAAATTTATTGAACACGTCTTCTAACTCTGCCTCTGGAACCCCGATACCTTCATCCTGAATACTGAGCTCGATAGCGGCCGCTTGGGTTTTATTGTCCAACACATCTGATAAGGTGATAGTTAGCCTCCCACCTTCGGGACTGAATTTGATCGAATTGGATAGTAAATTACTAATAACCTGTATAATTCGAACATCGTCACAATCAATTTGCTGTACTGATGATTTATTAATTATATCTACACTGATGCGTTTTTCCTGTAACCGAGCTTTCTGTTCTTTAAAACAGGTATTGATTAGATCAATCGCGTTATGTGGCTGGATAGAAAACTGCATTTTGGATGCTTCCAGTTTAGACAGATCTAGAAGATCATTCAGCAACAATAACAGCCGCTGACCACTAGTTTGAATATGTTCAAAATATTCACCTAACTTTTCACGTTTAGCATTTTTCACTCTCAAATTGCCAATACGGGCAAAACTTAAAATACCATGCAACGGGGTACGCAACTCATGGCTCATATTCGCCAAAAAGACTGATTTTGCCTTATTAGCACGTTCTGCCTCTTCTTTTGCATGACGCAGATCGCTGGTTTGGTCTTCGACTTCCTTTTGTAACTGCTCGTTATGTTGAATTAATTGTGCTTCCAGTTCCTTTTGCTCAGTCAGGTCTTGAATAAAACTACTGAAGATCATACCTTCAAAGACACCGGAGTCAACTTTGTTAATGACAATACGGATAGGGAAAACTTCTCCGTTTTTCTTAACGGCAGTCACTTCCCTTGCTTTGGAAAAAATGTATTCTGAATTGGATGCAACCATCCTTTCAATATACTTTTCATGCTGCCGTTCAAATTGATTTGGCACCAAAACGCTTATTTTTAATCCTAATAGTTCCGATTCCCGATAGCCAAACAATCGACAGGCAGCAGGATTGACACCCGCTATTCTTCCCATTTCATTACTTAAAATAATTGAGTCCAGGGCACCATTAAAAAGACTTTTCAGCTGTGATTCGGATTGCCGGATAGAGCGCTCGGTATTGAGCCGCATTTGCACCATTTGATTAAAATTTTCATTTAAATCTGACAGTTCCTTTATCTTCGTTATATTTTCAACTTTCGGTTTTTCACCTATATCCTGGAATAATTTCATTGAATTGATCAAATGACTCACCGGATTGATAATCAGATGTATTTTTTTCAACCCAATCCACATAATAAAAGTGATGATTAATAATATCCCCGTCAACATATCAATCATGACCTTTAATGCCGGCACCAACACGTCAGCCTTTGAAACTTCAGTCACTACACCCCAGTTAACACTATGAACTTTGGATAAAACGCCGAATACTTCATTTCCTGAAAGACCCGAATAACTCTCGCTTACGCCCCATTTCGCATCAGTCAAAAAGGCGCGTACAATTTTTGAGGAAGTCGTTAGCTCACCTGACTTTAAATTTTTGGAGAAAGAACTGGCAAGCAAGGTACCTCGACTATCAAACAAGAAACTCTCACCGATATCATTATTAAAAGATGGAGCCACATCTTTCCAGAGAAAATCCGGTTTAATTTCAACCAGTAAAACCCCATAAACCTGACCGTCAAACTGAACAGGAATGCCTATCGGTATTACGGTTAAATTCTCTTCATCCGCTTTCGTTCCACCTAGATATATACGACCTAGGTTTGGAATCGCTAAAAAGGGAGTCTGTTGTTTTTTCCCGGACAACCAATATTTACGTTCTAAATAGGCTTTTTCTTCAATTGGGGTAGTAAATGTATGTTCAGACAAGCCGGCTAGAAAGCGTCCTTCAGCATCAACCAATAAAACAGAGTGAATCGCCTGCTCACGCTGGATTATCAGGCTTAAGAGGCTTTGGACATAATCTCTGTCAAAATCTTTCCCGACCCTTATCGACATGGCGATGGGGTCTGATTTGTTGATCAGCAACGTCTTCAGCCGCAACATTTCCCTGTCTACATGATCAGCTATGCGTAGACTAAAGTTTTTTTGTTCTTTAAGCGAAGCCTCTTTGGTTGCTTCATAGGTATTAATACAGACTACGAGTGTCAATAAGATAGCTGGTAAAACAGCCACATAAATAACAAACCGCGTTAAGAACTGAGCTAATGAAATCATCTAGAATGATTAAAGCTCATTTTTTAAAACTGCCTCTATAAACCGGGTTTCGGTAAATTTATGCAGATCTTCGGGTATCTTTTTCCAAAGCCCCATATCAACCAGTTTTACAGCCATGTCATGTATATCATCCTCACTAGGCATCATGTCGGTATATGTTATCCAGTCGGCTGGTGAGGTCAATACCCTCTCAAATACATGTGCAGGAGCCCCCGTATAATCCTCCCCCATCAGAGCCGCCTCATAAGGGTTCTGTTCAATATGCCGTCCGGCCTTAACTAACAGACTAACCAGTTCTTGCAACTGTTGCGGATGCTTTTCAATAAATTCATCACTGGCTAAAAAAACATGATCCATATGATCCTTCCATATTTCAGAAGAGTTTGAAGCCATCCATCCGACATTCAGGCTGACCGCCCGCTGTCCTTCCGGCTCGCCTATCATAAACCCGTCAATTTCACCGCGTTGTAAGGATAAGACCATATCCCGGGGGGACATTGGAATGATCGTTGTCATATGTGCGGGTATTTGATGTTGTTGTATCAGCATATTCATTAAGACATGATGCTGGGAATATAGATGGGGCACTGCTAATACTGATTTACGGGCTTTGAGTTCATCAATATGTTTAATTTTTTTGGTTAATACAAACCCATTACCGTTTCTGTTGGCTTTCAGCACAATTTTTGCAGGAAATCCATCTTCGATCAGTTGCATGGCTAATGGCGACAGAATAAAAGTACCAGCCAGTTTACCGTTTTTCATGTCTTTAACAACATCATTCCAGTTATGATTCTGTACAGTTTTAAGCTGAAATGACTTGATCTTTGTCCGGAATTTTTTTTCCACCACAGCCAGTGGCAGATGGCCGCCACAGATTAAGCGCCCGATACTCACCAAAAATCGATCATCCGGTGAAGAAGTTGCGGATTTATACCAAAAATTAATACCTATAAACAGCAGCAATGCCAGCACCAAAACTGTACAGGCAAGCAGAAACTTCTTCATTTATAACCTCTTACTGCTATTAGCTAACTTATTATCATTCTTCGTCCATAGTTAAAATGTTAATCCTGAAATGTTTCTTTAACCTTGATAATATCATTGATATTTTCCAAGTATAGCTGGACCAACTCCGGATCAAAAATTTGCCCGCTGTGTTCTTTAATAAAAGCTGTAGCAGCATCGATGGACCATGACTCTTTGTAAGGACGAGTGGAGGTGAGCGCATCAAAAATATCGGCCAGAATAACAATGCGCCCCTCCACCGGAATATCGGTACCGCTAAGGCCATTAGGATAACCTTTCCCATCCCAGCGTTCATGATGAGTGACGGCAATAACCTTGGCCATTTTCAGTATTTCAGAAGGACTTTCATCAAGCATAGCCTCTCCAATAAGTGTATGGGTTTTCATTATTGTCATTTCTTCATCAGTTAGTTTTCCGGGTTTTAATAAAATACTGTCCGGAATTCCAATTTTGCCGATATCATGCATGGGAGCTGCTTTAAGCATAATCTCACAATAATCTTCATCAAATCCTTTAGCCTGCGCCAGCAAATGACTGATTGCCCCTACGCGCATTGTGTGTTCACTGGTTTCTGTATCTCTATAATCAGCCGCCATCGCCAACCGGTTTACCACGTCAACTTTAGCCGCATCTAATGCTTTGGTTCGCCTTATAACGCGTTGCTCCAGTTCTTCATTAAGTAAAATAAATTCCTTTTGTGAGAGATGCAGATCAATAAGGTTGGCAACACGACACAACACTTCTTCATGATCAAAAGGTTTGGTTAAAAAATCTTTCGCCTCACCTCTTAGTGCTCTAAGTTTGGTTTCCCTATCTGTCAACGCTGTCAGAATAATAACCGGGGGGGGCAATGACTTGTTAATTTTGACAAAAGCATCCATCACATCAAAACCGGTCAATTCTGGCATATTAATGTCTAACAATACCAAGTCATATTCGTTATGTTGATATAAATCAATTGCCCTTCGAGGAGAATCTTCTATATAAATAAAACGATAACCGTCGGCCTCAAGCAACTCCATTAAAATTGCTAAATTAACCGGCTCATCGTCTACGATCAGAATCTTAGCCCTGGTACGATCAATATGGTCCGCCATTTCCTACCCTTTTTTTCATGACCGTTTCTGTGACGTTCATGCTATTTTAACTTTTGCAATTGCTTTTGTGCCGCCATTTGTATAATCCAGGTGATCAAAACTCATTACGTTTGCCAGCGCAATACCACGTCCATGATTATCCGTAGCCCGCTTCACATCAAAATTCAAATATTGTTGCCAGCTGAATCCCTTACCTTGATCTTCTATGGTGACGATTAATTCATTGTCAGTGTATTTTAATGTGACTTTTACTTGCTTGTCTTTGTTTTCCGGTAGAGCCAAGCGTTTAGCCACCGTTTGTGCCAACTGATGATTAGTGACTAGGGCTGTTTTTTCAGCATAAGTTAAACCGGCATGACCAAACTCCAATGCATTTATCATTATCTCGGTCAAACCAATAATAGCTGTTTCCGGCGAAGGAAATGCATTAGCCAATAATGCGGCTAAAGCATAACAATCTTCCAGTGTTTGATAATGAAATTGGCCGCGCTCCATCAGCCTCATCGATGAAGGATAATCCTTTACATTATGCTGTAATTTTTTTATTCGAAAACAATCCTTAACCGCTGCCTGAACGACGGATCTAAACATATCCTCTTCATAAGGCTTGGTTACGTAATAATAAGCACCGGCTGAAATACCTTCTACGATTTCCTCATGTTTGGCACAAGCCGTTTGCAATATCACCGGTATATTACACAATTCAGGGTCGGCTTTCATTTTAGCCAATAACGTCATACCGTCCATTTCCGGCATGATTCGATCCAATAATACAACATCATATTTATTAGGCGCCGCTTTCAATAAACTCAAGGCCTCCAAACCATTATGAGCCATCTTGATAACATGGTGATCAGCGGCCAGAAATTCTTCGATGATAAAAAGATTATAATCTTCATCATCCACGGCCAATATTACTGCTGGACGCGACCTTTCTAGCATGAGTACCTACCTGATGTTTTATCTTTAAACAAAGCCAATAGTTTTTGATGATTGAGTTTCATTTTAACAACTACCATTAAGTGCAAAAAGCATCTGAATCATAGACAATATTTGTACTTAAATAAAGCATTAAAACCTTATTTTTTATACATAAACCTAGTTCATAAACACTGCCAGATTTCCTGAAGATCAATAAACAATGGCGACCAGTATCTGTAAACAACAAGATATAAAGACTATAATTGAACGTCTGGTGAAAAGCTAATATAAGATAGGATTTTTTTAACTTAAAAACTTATACCAATTGTTTAACTCATTGCGTGTTTATACACTTCTTTCTATTATATTGCCTTATGACTAAAGCTACAGTTAAACTTGGTTTGATGCCTCCACTCACAGGCATTGTGGGCATTTACGGCTCAGAAATTGTCCATGCAGCCCAAATCGCCTGCCAGGAAGTCAACAATAATGGTGGCGTGCTTGGCCGTCCATTAGAGCTAATCATAGAAGATGACGGCAGTCTTCCGGAAAATGCAGTGGTTGCAGCAGAAAAATTGATAGACCGACACCACTGTAAGGCAATTATTGGCAACCTATTATCCAATTCCCGTATAGCCGTTGCTTATCGTGTTGCCGAACCCCGAAAAACCCCCTTACTTAATTTTTCATTTTATGAAGGCAGTATATTAAGCCGCTACTTTTTCCATTTTGCTGCATTGCCTAATCAACAGGTGGAAAAGATGATTCCCTACATGCAGGAAAAATTCGGTCCTAGCATGTTTTTCGCCGGTAATAACTATGAATGGCCCAGGGGCTCAATACAGGCAGCCAAAGAAGTACTGATAAAAAACGGTGGTAAAGTTGTCGGCGAGGAATATACCAAAATAGGCCTGAACCAACAGGAAATTGATCAATTACTCGATCATGTGGAAGAACAAAAACCGGATGTTTTTGTGCCCTATTTTGCCGGCGATGATCAGATTCTATTGTTGACACGTTTTTCCAAACGCGGACTAAAAAAACATATAGCCGTAGTCATGGGGCATTATGATGAAATGATGACCAGTCAACTGCCGCCCGAAGTTCGTGAAGGTTTCTACTCCAGCAACAGTTATTTTATGAGTATTGATACCCCTAAAAACAGGGAATATCTGGAAAAATTGGCAAAATTACCGGATGTAAATGGTATATGGCCAAATGGCAACGGTATTCTGACTAATTTTGGTGAGGGTACTTATATCTGTGTTAAAGCCTTTGCCCAGGCAGCCAATAAGGCCGGCAGCCTTAACTCTGAACAACTTGTCGAATCACTCAAGACTGTCTGTATTGATGCACCTCAGGGTAAGGTTACAATGAACCCCGTTCATCATCATGCCAATATCAATAGCTATTTAACCCATTGTCAGGCTGACGGAGTATTTAAAGCCATAGAGAATTTTGGTCTAATAAAAGCACAACTACCCGCTCGCTACAACCATCAACGTATTAAAAATCAGGCAACTCTGGAAGATGATATTCGTCTACAGGCCCGAATTCTAGAAAGTATGACGGAAGGTGTCTTTTTAGTGAGTTCGGACAATGATACGATAATCTATGCCAATACCGGAGCTGAAAAAATCTTCGGTTACAATATGGGGGAAATGAAAAACCTGACTGTAAGTCAATTGGATGACCATGATACTGCTAAACCCAATCAAACAATAACAGACATAATTCCAAATCTGCATATTAAAGGAAGCTGGCAAGGAGAAATTCACGCCTTAAATAAAAACCGCGAACCCATTTGTTGTTCAATTAATATATCTTCCTTTACTCATCCGGTTTTTGGTGAAGTATGGCTTTGGGTTATAAGGAACATTACCAAACGAAAACAAGCCGAACTTCAATTAAGCGAAAGCGAAGAGAAATATCGTCTTGCCATGGAGGCGACCCAAGATGGTTTCTGGGACTGGAAAATTCCAACCGGCGAGATTTATTTCAGTCCCGGCTGGAAAAATATTATGGACGGAATATTTAATTCTGTCGATCAGCCAGCTAGGAACGCGAGCATTTTTCCTGACGATAGGATTAAAATGCTTAAATCACTACAAAAATATCTGACCGGTCAAATAGATATCTGGAAAGATGAACATCGTTTATGTAATGCCAAGGGTGACTACATTTGGGTTCTGGAACGAGGTCGCGTCGTTGAACGAGATCCAGAGGGGCATCCGATACGCATGATTGGCACAATGACCGATATTTCAGAACGTAAACAAGTGGAAGAGGAATTAATCCGCTATCGGGATCATTTGGAAGATCGGGTTAAAGAGCAAACAGCTGATTTGTTAATAAGTAGGCAAAATGAAAAAGAAGCCCGTCAAATGTTACAATTGGTTCTTAATTCCATCCCTGTACGCGTATTTTGGAAAGACAACAATTTGAAATACCTGGGCTGCAACAGCCTTTTTGCTCAGGATGCCGGCTTTCAGAATCAGGAAGAAATCGTAGGTCTAACAGACTTTGATATGGGCTGGTATAGAAATGCAAAACAATATCAAGCTGACGACAAATTGGTGATGGAAAATAATCGCCCCAAACTTGCTTATGAAGAAACTCAGACAAAGCCTGATGGCAGTTTATCCTGGTTGCAAACAAGTAAAATTCCATTACACGATACACAAGACCAAACTATTGGAATTCTGGGCACCTACGAAGATATAACCGATCGTAAGCAAGCAGAGAACCAACTTATTTTGGCAAAAGATGAAGCGCAAAAAGCCAATCATGCCAAATCAGATTTTTTGGCCAATATGTCGCATGAATTACGTACCCCTTTACATGGAATCTTAAGTTTTGCCCGTTTTGGCTTAAAAAATGCCAAAAAAGGCGATTTGGCCAAGCTGGAACAATATTTTGACTGGATCAACCAAAGCGGAGAAAGACTGTTAGTCTTATTGAACGATTTACTTGACTTGTCAAAACTCGAGTCGGGAAAATTGGAACTGGATATACAGCAATATGATATCAAACAAATTATAGAAAATTGTGTTGCCGAAATGAGTGCCAGCATTGAGGAAAAAAAGATACAAATACATTGGCAAGACCGGACTCATTCCACCCTGGCCGAATTTGACAAAGTTCGTATTGGTCAGGTTGTCACCAACTTGCTCAGTAATGCTTATAAATTTAGTAATACTGGCGACTCCATTTTAATTGATTTATCGGAATATTCACTTAGTTTGACTGATCATGAGCCAATTCCCGGCCTTTTATGCAGTATTCAAGATGAAGGCATTGGAATTCCGGAAGACGAGCTGGATAGCATATTTGATAAATTTATCCAAAGCAGTAAAACCAAATCTAAATCCGGAGGAACTGGCTTGGGGCTGGCAATCAGCCAGGAAATTATTAAGGCTCATCATGGCAAAATATGGGCTGAAAACAGCGTTCAAGGCGGAGCCACATTTAGATTTGCCATTCCTTTATCCATTTCACAGATAAAAAAAGACGCGCTCCAAGCGAATGATCCATTACCCGAAAATAAATCTGTAAGAACGTAAAAAATTCTTTAACCTGATTTTAGAGTCCGGGATTTATCCCGCCTCTTTCCATACTCGAGACATACACCTTTCAATTAGATGTTTAACCTCTTCGGCTCAAAAGGAACACTATTAAATGGATACTTAATTTATTAGAAGTGCCTTCTTTGCTTTTTTGTGGAGAACAAATCGTGATAATTAAATCACTGATCAATGTTGATATTTTATGACTTAACGCTTAAAACAGAGTAAGCCTTATAAACAGCCCACACTTTATAAAGCTTGAGCCGATCACGCAGCAACATAGCTATAAGTATCGATACAGGGACAAATCAACCTGATCTCTAAAATTGAAACTTATAAAACTTAATAAAAAATATCCTTGATTTAATTATTGTAATAGGTATCTTTAACCGAGTATTTTGCACAACCATAATAAGTCATATCACATTAATAATAACTATAACAATCACTATCGAGATCAACTGACATGCTGTATGACATCTCGCCACTTGTCTCTGGTGGCGTTATTTTATTTGTGTTTTTTTTAATAGTAGCGCTTCGGTTTAGTAATTTTAACCAATCCTTGTGGATATTATTAATCTCTATACTCGGTGGTGAAATCTCCATTATGGCCATGCTGTCAGATTTACCCACTGACATACCCAAAATTTATGCCATACTCATCGATCCGATCTTGCTTACCCTGTTTCTTGCCCCCATTATTATTCGTTTAAATCATTATAATAAACACCTTAATAAAGAACAGGCTCTACTACGCTCAATAATAGACTCTATTCCAGACCTTATTTTTTTTAAAGACCTGGAGGGTAAATATTTAGGTTGTAACCGTGGCTTCGAAAAATTTATCAACCACCCTGAACATGAATTAAAAGGGAAAACTGACTCTGCATTTTACCCGGTAGAAGTAGCAGAAAAATTTATTAACCACGACCAGCATGTGTTGGCTAAAGCCAAAACTGAGTGCGACGAGATCTGGTTTAACTACCCCGATGGACAGCGAGTGTTAATGGAAACGTTAAAACGACCGTTTGCAGATGCTCAAGGAAATATCCTGGGACTGGTCAGCATTAATCATGACATAACCGCAAGACATTTAGAGCAGGAACAACTGCGTCTTGCCTCTACAGTCTTTAAAAATACCGGAGAGGGAATTCTTATTACCAATGCCAATGGTGAAATTATTTCAGTTAATCAGGCATTTACTGACATCACCGGCTTTGATATAGAAGACATCAAGGGAAAAAACCCCAATATTCTAAGTTCCGGTCGTCAGAACAAAGCCTTTTATCAGCGCATGTGGCATGACATTATCTCAACCGGCCAATGGCAAGGTGAAATATGGAACCGCCGGAAAAATGGTGAGACTTATCCTGAATGGTTATCCATTACCCAGGTAAAAGACAACAAAGAAACTATTTCCCATTATATTGCTATTTTTTCCGATATTACCGAACGAAAAGAGGCGGAGGAATATACTGCTTACCTGGCTTTTTACGATCCACTAACCAGTCTTGCCAACCGTCATATGTTACAGGAACGCCTGGAACACTGGTTGTCACAAGCTGAACGGGATAATTCTAAACTGGCTCTGCTTTTTCTCGATTTAGATAACTTTAAATATATTAATGATACTCTGGGGCATGGTTGCGGCGATCAATTACTGTGTATCATTTCTGATCGTCTACAAAACAGTACCCGCAAAAGTGACACGGTGTCACGCTTTGGTGGTGATGAATTTATTATTATTTTGCCGGAAACCGGATTTGAACAAGCGGCCCTGATAGCAGAAAAAATACTTAGCAAAATATCCGAGCCCATTACCATACAAGGCCACGAACTTACCCCACAAACCAGCATAGGAATAAGCTTATATCCTGACGATGGTACAGACCTCGAAACCCTGATTAAACACGCTGACACAGCCATGTATCAAGCGAAAAATTCCGGCAAAGGCAATCATCAATTTTTTGCTGCCCACATGAATGATAAAATACATCAAAGATTTACCGTAGAAAACGAGCTGCGTCATGCGCTGGAGCATAATGAATTTATATTATTTTACCAGCCCCAACTTGATCTGATCAGTGGCAAAGTCATAGGCGTGGAAGCCCTCCTTCGTTGGCAGCATCCGACTCGCGGATTGGTTTCACCGGGTGAATTTATACCTATTGCCGAAGAAAGCCAACTGATATTCAATATTGGAGAATGGGTTATTACAAGCGCTTGCGCTCAAGTTCAAAGCTGGTTGGGCAAATATGGGGTCTCTCCCAATGTCGCTATTAATATTTCATCCAAACAACTGAGTGATTCCCAGCTGGCAGAAACTATCAAAAAAAACCTGCGGAAATACGCCATCGCTCCCGGTTATTTAGAATTGGAACTGACCGAAAGTATTATGATGAGCAATATTCACACGGCCATTAACTTTATGGAAGAAATGAGCAAACTGGGCATCCTAATCTCCATCGACGATTTTGGTACCGGTTACTCTAGTTTGACCTATTTGAAAAAATTATCATTGGACAAATTGAAAATTGATCAATCGTTCGTGCGGGATATTCTCATTGATCCTGATGATGCCACAATCGTAACAGTGATTATTACCATGGCGAAAAGTCTTGGTTTAAAAGTAATTGCCGAAGGGGTTGAAACTAAACAACAGCTTGAGTTTTTAAAAAAACAAAACTGCGATGAAATTCAAGGCTATTATATAAGCCCTCCACTGCCGCCGGAGGAATTAGTCGATTTTCTTTTTCCAGAAAAAACATCCTGTAAAACGAAAAATCCCGTTAATCTTCATTACGCAGAAGAATATTAAGCAAAATACAGGCAACCCTACGCGCCTATAGTTCGAGAACATACTAACCTGTCATATAATGTCCAGCGCTTCAGCCAGGGTTGAAACGGCATATACCTGCAAACCTTCAATCGCTTTTTTGGGTGCATTGGCTTTAGGGATAACGGCTTTTTTAAAACCATGCTTAACCGCATCGTTCAGCCGGGCAAAACCATTGGCTACCGGCCTGATCTCGCCATTTAAACCTAATTCACCAAAAAAGAAGGTATCGTGCTCAACGACCTGATCTTTAAGACTCGACACAATACTGACTACAATTGCTAAATCCGAACTGGTTTCAGTCACCTTGATACCGCCGACTACATTGGCATAAATCTCATCATTGGCAGTAAAAATCCCCCCGTGACGGGATAAAATCGCCAACAACATTGCCAGCCTGTTTTGATCAAAACCTACCGCCAGGCGTCTGGGGTTACCATATTGACATTCGGTAACCAGAGCCTGAATCTCGACCAGTAAGGGACGTGTTCCTTCCCATAATACAGTCACGACACTGCCTGATGAAGGTTGCTCAGCTCTGTTTAAAAACATAGCCGAAGGATTTTTAACTTCTTTAAGCCCGGCACTGTCCATGGCAAAAAAGCCCAATTCCCCCACACTACCGAAACGATTTTTATCGGCACGTAACACTCTGAACCGGGAATCATCGGTAGACGATAAAATAACCTGGGTATCGACTATGTGACTTAACGTCATCGGCCCGGCCAGGGACTGATCTTTGGTGACATGGCCAACCATAAAAATAGAGACGTTATGTTTTTTGGCATATTGGGTTAAAAAACTGGCCGATTCCCTAACTTGGGATACCGAACCCGGAGCTGAATCAGTGTCCTGCGTGTACATCACCTGAATCGAGTCTATCACCAGTACCTGGGGTTTAATCTCATCAACAACATCACAAATACTTTGCACCGAAGTTTCTGCCAGCATTTTTATTTTATCGGCGGCCAGATTAAGCCGATAAGCCCTTTCCGCAATCTGCTGCAAAGATTCTTCACCGGAAACATATAACACAGTAATGCCGCGCCCGGCCATATCGGCGATGGCCTGTAATAACAGGGTACTTTTACCCGCTCCCGGTGCGCCGCCAATCAGCACGACGCTACCTTTAACCACGCCGCCCCCCAAGACACGATCAAACTCCGATAAGCCGGTTGTCAGCCTTTCTGTTTGTGCCAAGTTTACTTCTGATAACAACTGTACCTCGGAACGGCTGCCGGCATAACCGACACTATACTTATTTTTTGTAGATTTGCCCGAACCCAACCGGACTTCCTTAATGGTATTCCACTCACCACAACTGCTGCACTGCCCGGCCCATCGCGGGGAATCCTCACCGCATTCGGTACAGACAAAAGCGGTTTTATTGTTTTTAGCCATGTATTGCCACTTATCCTGATTTGTTCAGCCAACCCAACTTATGCACCAAGGACCAAACTTAATGAATCACCTGTATTATCGACTTATGTTTTGCTTGATCTGCATTAAGTTTATCGCCCCGTCCAGCCTGTTTAATGAAAATTCGTTAAATAAGACCGGCATTGACAGCCTGCCCAAAATATCTAAAAGATGAGCCCCGGCATGTGTATAAACTATATATTTGATTATCATCACCCATAGAAACAGGAGAACGCAAAGAAATAATTGAAGCTAAAAAGCCCTAGCGAAACTGATAGTTATCGATTACTTTTTTTATCTAAAACCAACCAGTAAACCACCCCTAATGAAACCATAATAGCAGCAAGAGCGTACATTTGCGGTGGCGTTACTTTAGCCAAATCCAAAATAATAAATTTTCTTGATAATGCCAGCATTGCAACAAGCAAGACAATTTTAATCTGAATGGCATTCTCAATTCGCCGTGCTATCTGGATAATGGTGTGATTAAATTCAATTGCGATCAGTACAGTCATTATTTGTCCAAATGTTTTTTGAAAAAAAACATAACTCAATGGATCTTCTTCACCTACAAACAAAGCATTAATAACTGTACTTGAAACCCGATAAACGGATACTGCTACAATGAGGCTGACAATAATAACTAATATTAATGCTGCAAAACGTTCAAACTGCTCAATCAGATAAATTACTTTTGCTTGTTTGCTATCTTCAATGGAGTTTTCCTCCATGTTAAATTTTTCTTTCGTAACTTTGTTTTTTTTCATTTTATCTTAAGCACTTTAACGTAATATATAACAACCCTGCTTAACTTTTTGTGTATTAAAGACAATTTAGCATATATAGCATTCACTTTAATAAATTTTAGCCGACTCTAAAGCCCCTTTAATAAATTTAATATATATCCGAATCCGTAGCTCCACTGATGTGCAAAATTCAGGTAATATGTTAAGCATTTTATGCAACATTAGTACAGACGAAATGAACCGATATATTCAAACCTTATTATTGTTCACGGGTTTACTGAGCATTTTTTCAGTTAATGCCGAACACAGTAATGATCGCATGGTTGCCGGCTGGCTGGAGTCGGTTATTTTGGATCCCTGGGAGATTAAACTCAGGGCCAAGCTGGATACAGGCGCTAAAACTTCCTCAATACATGCCGAAAATATTGAACGGTTTGAACGGAATGGACAAACATGGCTTCGTTTCGATTTACCAAAAGGCAAGGATGATAAAAAGGCCCGGCAGACTATTGAAGTGCCATTGTTAAGAGATGTGCAGATCAAACGACACAAATTGCCGTCAGTCACGCGCTCGGTTGTGGAATTGTCATTCTGCATCAATGCACACTACTACACAACTCCGTTTACACTGGCCGACAGAGGAAACTATAACTATCCGGTACTTCTGGGCAGACGTTTTTTAAAAAACAATATCCTGGTCGACTCGGCTAAGATTTTTATGCACAGTAGTAAATACGCCAAAAACAATTGTCGCAAACTTCAATCTCTGGCTAACGAGAAGCCGGAAGCCGCTTACTGACATCCCTTAACATGAGCAATTTTCAGAGTCCTTTAGAGTGAAGAACCTACATGTAAAACTATTGGCACTGGCATTGATTGTGACCAGTGTAGCCCTATGCCTCTATAAGGTCAGAGTGCTGAAATTACCTTTAATGCCTGCAGAGCAGGCACAGGTCTGGGCAGTTGAGGCACGGATTAGTTTTAAAGCCAGTAAAGGTTCGGCAAAAGTGGAGATGCTGCTGCCCAAAAGTCCGCAAGGCTATATGATTCTGGATGAAAATTTCATTTCCGGCCGATATGGTTTAACACTGGAAGACAATAAAATCAATCGCAAGGTACAATGGAGCTTGCGCAAACCGAAAGGAAATCAGGCGCTGTACTATCGACTTCAACTGGTAGCTGATGAACAGCCGTTGGCGACACCTGAAAGAGCTCTTTATCCGCAAAAAAAAGCCTATCCTGAAATGATGCAGACAGCCGTTGATGCGCTGCTTGAAGACGTACGCAGCAAATCAGTCGACACCCGTTCATTTACCCATGAATTATTATTACAACTGAACACCAAAGAGCCTGACGACAACATATTGCTGTTACGCCAGGGGATGGATAACCCTGAAATATGGGTGGAAAGAATCGCAAGTATTCTGGCGGGCGCCAGAATTCCGGCACGACAAGCCAATATTTTACTGTTAAAAGACGGCATAAGACACGGCAAACTAACACCATGGTTACAGATTTATAACGGTACTGAATGGCTGGCTTTTAACCCTTACAGCGGTAAATCGGGTTTTCCTGCTGAATCACTGATATGGCACATCGGCGAGGAACCTCTGTTGAAGGTAACTGGCGGGAAGGCCGCAAAAATAGAATTTTCAGTAAACAAACAGTTTCAAGAGGCAGAATACATGGCGCAACAACGCGCCAGCATCACAAACTCCAGCGTGATGGCCTGGTCGTTATTCAATCTGCCCATTCAAACCCAGAATGTTTATCGTATTTTATTAATGATGCCGCTAGGGGCTTTATTGATTGTTATATTACGTAACCTGATCGGTATTAAAAGCTTCGGTACCTTTATGCCCATTCTGATTGCCCTGGCTTTTCGTGAAACTGAATTGCTGGGCGGTCTTTTATTATTCAGCATATTGGTTGGGATGGGTTTGATGCTGCGCTTTTATCTGGATTATCTGCACTTGCTGCTGGTACCACGGCTGGCTTCAGTATTGATTATTGTTGTTATCCTGATGTTGTTTATCAGTCTGTTGACTCACAAGTTGGGCATCGGACTTGGATTATCCGTTGCGCTGTTTCCAATGGTCATTATTACCATGACAATAGAACGGATGTCTTTGGTATGGGAAGAACTGGGACCCTCCGAAGCTCTGCAACAGGGATTCGGCAGTCTGTTTATTGCCTCTCTAAGCTATTTGCTGATGACCAACCCAATCCTTGAACACCTAATTTTCGTCTTTCCCGAACTGCTTCTGTTTTTACTGGCCATAACCCTGTTGCTGGGACGCTATACAGGTTATAGGCTGGCGGAGCTATGGCGTTTCAGGGCCTTGTTAAAAGACTCATGATGAACTGGAAAAAATACCTGTTTCCGGGCCAGCAGCTACGTAAATTTGGCTTGCTGGGAATGAATCAACGCAATGGAGATTTTATTTCCCGTTACAACCCGCGCCAATTTTACCCATTGGTAGACGATAAGCTGCTAACCAAACAACTGGCAGTAGATTGCGGGATAGCTGTGCCTAAATTATATGCCGTTATTGAAATTGAGCATCAGATTGCTGAATTTGCCGACGCGCTGGCCGACTATGATGAATTTGCTATCAAACCGGCGCATGGTAGTGGCGGTGAAGGCATTCTGATTATAAAAGGCCGCAGTAAAGATCTATACCGCAAATTAAACGGTGTTTTACTCAGTGAAAGTGATATCAACCATCATTTATCCAATATTCTCAGCGGCATGTACAGTCTTGGCGGACAGCCTGATAAAGCACTGATTGAATACCGGGTGGAATTTTCCCCACTGTTTAAACAAATCAGCTACCAAGGGGTGCCGGACATTCGTACTATCGTGTTTAAAGGTGTGCCGATTATGTCTATGCTCAGGCTCCCAACCCGGCTTTCCGATGGTAAAGCCAATCTGCATCAAGGCGCCATTGGTGTCGGCATCGACCTTGCCAGTGGTCGTACGCAAAAAGGGGTATGGCAGGAGCAAATTATCAACCATCATCCGGATACCGGATATGCCATTGAGGGTCTGGAAATCCCCTATTGGGATCAGATCATGTCGTTGGCAGCCGGATGTCAGGAACTGGTATCATTGGGATATATCGGTGTCGATATTGTGTTGGATGCAACACTGGGCCCGTTAATGCTGGAAATTAATGCAAGACCAGGCCTGAGTATTCAAATCGCCAATCAAAAAGGCTTATTACCCTTTTTACAGCAAATCGAAAACATCAATCTGTTACCAAGCTCTGTGGCGGAAAGGGTCAAGCTAGGCCAGAAACTACATGCAGACTAAATAATGCCGACCGGCAACTCTAGTCGGCATAAGCTTTGCTTCACCATTATGGTTAGCCAGTGCAGATAAACTCAAGATTTGGAATCATGTTTGTCTAAAAACCATTGGGGTATCAGCTGAATTATTAGACACATCACAAAATATATGTTCGATTATTGAAATATTGGCGCCGACTACCCTCATATTGTTATAGTTTGTTTGACTTGGGCAATATTGGCTTGCCATCCGTTACGATGAAAACTGGTTTGTAATGACAGTGCAGCAGTAGGCTCACCATGCACAAGATAAAGTTGAGGCACCGGTTCATTAAAAGAGCCGGCCCACTGCAATAATTGACTCTGGTCGGCATGTGCGCTAAAACCGCCCAGAGTATGAATTGAGGCTTCTACCTTGATTTCACTGTCCAGCATTTTGAAGTATTTTTTACCTTCGACTAATTCACGACCTAAAGTCCCCTGAGCCTGAAAGCCGACAAAAATTATATGCGCATTTCGTCGCCACAAATTATATTTCAGGTGATGTCGAATCCGTCCCCCGGTACACATGCCGCTGCCGGCAATAATAATACAGCCGCCTTCTATTCTGTTGATAGCCATGGATTGTTCGGTGCTTGCCGAATAATCCAGGTTCGGTAACCAGCTTTGCCAGCCCTGATCGGCAACACGCTTGAATTCAGGATCATCATTATTGAATAAATCAGTATACTTTTCATAGATAGTGCTGGCACGAATGGCCATTGGGCTGTCAAGATACACTCGTTGCTGGGGTAAAGAGCCTTCGCGGTAAAGTTTGCCTAGCCAATAAAACAGATCCTGTGTCCGGCCCACGGCAAATGATGGAATAATCACATTACCGCCGTCCTTATCGGCTAAGGCCAGGATTTCGCGTAACTCATCCAAAGTGGATTCCAGTGGCTTGTGATCACGATCTCCATAAGTTGATTCCAGCAGCAATACATCCGCCTGAGTCAGAACTTCAGGATCTTGCAGCAATGGTGAGTTTGGGTTACCCAGGTCACCGGAAAAAACCAGGGTTTTAGCCTCATCTCCTTCTTTAATAGTTAAACTGACAATCGCTGAGCCCAGAATATGTCCCGCATCAGAAAACGATACCGTGACATCGGGCAATACCTTAAAACTTTGCTTATATTTATAGGCTTCCCGCAGCGCCAATAAATTTTCCACATCATCCATGCTATAGAGCGGCTCTACGGCTGGTTTGCGTGCCCGCTTGCGACGTTTGTTTTCCCATTCAGCATCTCTAAGCTGAAGCGCGGCCGCATCGCTGAGTAATAAATCAAGCAGATGATAGCTGCCTTGGGTCAAGAACACCCGACCCTTAAAACCTTCCTTCACCAGCTTTGGCAGACGCCCCGAGTGATCAAGGTGCGCATGAGACAGCACCACAGCATCAATGCTGGCCGGATCAAATTCAAAATCCGTCTCATTTAATTGCTCGGCCTCCCGACTGCCCTGGTATAAGCCGCAATCCAACAGTATTCGACCGGATTGGGTTTGCAAAAGATAGCAGGAACCGGTGACCTGTCCGATACCGCCTAAAAAAGTCATCGTTGCCATATATTTACCCCTAGCCAATTATTCAAATCTGACATGCAGTTGCTCAAAGAGGCTCACCGGCAATATCCGATGAGCGAATATGCAGATCACGTTGCGGAAATGGAATTTCGATATTGTGTTCCTTAAACGCACTCCGAATTCTTTTGTGGATATCTGCTGTTACCGGTAGCCTATCACCCAGTTCCCGCACAAAAACACGCACCTGATAATCCAGCGAACTGTCGCCGAATCCTAAGAAAAAAACCGATGGCGCAGGCTCATCCAAGACCAATGGTGCCTCTGCAACAACTTGCTCAAGAATTTGCTGAACCAGCTCATCATCAGAATCGTAAGATACTCCGACCGGTATCACTACTCGAGTCACGGTATCGGTTAATGACCAGTTGATCAGCCTTTCGGTGATAAAAGTTTTATTCGGTACGATCAGTTCCTTTTGATCCCAGTCGATAATGGTTGTTGCTCGCATCTGTATATGAGTCACCTGACCGCTGACGTCACCGACAGTTACCGTGTCCCCCACTCTGATCGGGCGTTCAAATAACAGGATAATTCCCGATACCAGATTGGCAAAAATTTCCTGTAGTCCAAAACCCAGACCGACACCAAGTGCAGCAACCAGCCATTGCACCTGAGACCAACTCCCGCCCAGCTCGTTAACAATTGCGATAAAAGTCAAGGTAATCACAGTATAGCGAGTCAATTGAATTAACGCATAACGACTGCCTGCAACCATGCTGTACCTTCCGACAAACAGCAAATCGATCAAACCAGGGAAGTTATTAACAAAAACAAGCATTAAAATCATATATACAAAACAAACAATCACATTGACCAAAGTGATCGGTTGCAACACTTCCTGACCAGAACTGATATCCATGTGCTGCCACAATACAATTTGTTCAAAAATGGATAATGCCGGCAAAATATCCTGCAACGCCAGCCAGCTTCCAATCAGTAAAATGGCAATAATCGTAGCTGCCAGTAATTTTTGAGTTTGGGCATTGATTTTGGGTATATCCAGTAACAGCTCCTCTTCCAGGTTAACAGCGCCCCCCCCCGATTTTTCCTTGTTTTCCGCCAGTTCCTGCAACTTGCGTTTTTGCCGGGCATTTTGCAAAGCAAGTTGCCGATTGGCCAGGACCATGCCTCGCATAACCACTTCATGCAATAACACCGAAAAAAATATCAACCGTAGCAAAATGATTAATTTATGCTGTAACTCCAATGCGCTTTGATAATATCCGGCCATGGCAAAGCCGATAATGGTCAGCGGTATCAGTACCAAAACTCCATACCAGATATAACGCAAACGACTTAACCAACTGTTCGGATGGGTCTGGTAAAAGTCTTTTGCCAGTCCACTAGCCGGATGGGCAAAACGATGAAACATATACGACAACGCCAGCATAACCACCATTAATGCGACTCGACCTAACGAATAACTGTGCTCTAAATAGGCTTCATCAGAAAACATGGCAATGATAAATACTGCTGGGATTATCACCAATCGAAGCCATTTTATTTGTCCATAAAGCAATTGTAGATTCGCTTCCTGCCAACCGAATAATGTTTGTACAAAACCATTGGGTTTAAATAATTGATAAAAAAACTGCATTATCAGTAAAGAAACAGCCGCGACAAGCAATGCACCGGCTACCGCCAAACTGAACTCACTCGACAATCGATTTACCTGTAACAACCCGCTGAACCATGCCATTAAAAAGGGAACCGGTAAAGCCAATAGAAAAACATAACCCAGGCTGTAGAATGTGTAGACAAATCGATCGGAATACAGTTTGCTGCTTTTTTTGAGTTGCTCGTTTAAAGCCTGTTTCATTTTGCCCCTAAAACTATATTGCAAAAAGAGCACGATAAAACCTGTCAATGCCAGCAACGGACTGTTATATACACTGTTTTTTATATCAACAGTAAATTGCTGCCAAGGCGCTTTATTGCCAAACCAAAGAATGGAATCAAAAATATCAATCAGGTACCGCTTATTAATGACCGGCGCACTGGGCACCCATAATAAACGCTGGTCCAAATAGTGGCCATATTTACCCCCCAATGTAACTAGCTGTTGCAGACTAAAATCAACATCAGCCAGAGTTCTTGAGTAATTTGAATAAACGGAACTCAGTTTGATCACCAAATCTTTTTGATTATTCAGCAACAAACGCAGTTCTGTCCGAATCTTTAACTTCTCATTTTCCTCCAAATCGGCAGGCACCGATTTTTCCATCCGTAATTTTAAGTTTTGATTCAAATCCTCCAATGATTTCTGAACTTCTTCCAGTTGGAACAACTTTAACCCGGCTTGAGCAATTTCCATCTGAATTCGGTCAAACACACTTTGATAGTCTTTTAATAAAGGCAGGTTACGACGTTGCTCACGCAATAAATTTCCTAAAGCCGGACTTAGTCCGGCCAGGTTGATTTTTTGCTCGGCACTGTTAAAATCCTTTTCCAACTGTTTATACTGGCTTTCAATAGTAGTTTTTTGATTTAGGTACTGCTCAAGTTTTTTGTTGGTTTCCTGCAAGAGTTGGTTGTAGTTGATATTTTCCTGTGTAGCTGTCTGAATTACCGGATGTTTGCCGGCAGCTTCCTTTTGTGCTTTGATCAACTCAACCTGAGTCTTATCAATTTCCTGCTCCCAACGTTCAATTAGAAAGTCATCAATCCCTTTAATCAACACGGCCAGTTGCTCACGTTGCAGATTCAGTAATTGCACCTCCAGTTTTTTAGATTGAACACTTAACGGATAGGCAATATTTTCCTGGTCCAGCTTGTTCAGCATGGCATTCAAAATCCGTATCCGGCTTTCCAGTTGAATCTGCCGGGCATCGAGCTCCTGTTTATTGAGCACTGCAGTAGCTAAAGATGCCTGTTTCTGTTGATTATCAGTTAACTCACTCTTGACTGCCGCCATCTTCTCCCTAAGTTGTTGAGGCCTTTTAACCAGCTCATCGAGTTGAATTTGCATATTACCGATAGTTGCCTCGAGCTCGTTTAGCTTGGATTTTTCGATGATACGACGCTGTTCCAGTTCATCAGTCGGATATAATGAAAACCGCTCTTGCTTCTTAGTTTTAAGCTGTTGTTCCGCTTGCTCGATACGTTTTTCCAATTGCTTGATTTTAGCGGGCAGTTTTTGTAATTGAGTCTTTGCCTCCTTAATTTGCTGCTCCAGTAACAACCACTCTTCCAGATTGTCTTCCGTTGCATAATAGGCGTTTAAAATTCTAATCTTAAGATCATCTTCAAGATTTGATTTGTTTTTGACGGTCTCAATTTTCTCCTGCACGATAGCCAGTGTTAACTCAACCTGACCGCTCGGCTGGGTAGCATGAGTCACAGACAAATAAGACAGCAAGATAAAAAATGTAAAAATTGAAAAACAGACCGCTTTCATACAAAAACCAGGATAAATTGTTGTTAACTAGCAGAATAGCCGATTATGATAAATTAGTCTTCTGCCTAAGCTAAAATCCTTTATCATGAACACTATTACCAGACAACACAGATACGCTCGCTATGAAGTTCAAATATCCAACATGGCATCGTTTACATAAACAACAGGCTGAAACGGCCTTATACAGCCCTGCCGACAAATCAGGTCTACCTCCCGGCTCTCTGGTTCATATTGGCGAAATTCACCAAACAGAATGTAAAATTTCTCTTATCCAATACAATTTGGACAGTCTTGCTCAACATGAAATTACGTCGGTGGCCGAACTAAATCAATTTAAAGGTTTTTCCGGTATTACCTGGATCAATATAAACGGCTTAAACGACACCAGCATTGTAGAAGCGATCGGTCAA
Organism: Methylococcaceae bacterium; assembly: GCA_050303415.1. Lineage (GTDB taxonomy): Bacteria > Pseudomonadota > Gammaproteobacteria > Methylococcales > Methylomonadaceae > JBNLBS01. Next base: position 46,624 of record JBNLBS010000004.1, read on the forward strand.
GAATTTAATATCCATCCATTAGTACTGGAAGACATTCTCAGTACCCACCAACGTCCAAAACTGGAAGAATATGACGATTACCTTTACCTGGTTGTCAAAGGAATTACGACTGGCCAAAGTAACAACTTTACTTTGATGTATGAACAGATCAGCATTTTGTTATTAGCTGATTACGTGATCACCTTTAAAGAAAAATCCGACGACACTTTCAAGCATATTAACCACCGCCTGAAAAAACCCAACAGCCACCTACGGCGATATGGCGGTGATTACTTGACCTATGTCATTCTCGATACCATCGTCGACGAATATTTTGTCGTACAAGACAATTTGGATGAAATCATCATTCCAATAGAAGACAGCGTTATATCGAACCCGACAGAAACAACGTTACCAACCATCCAATTACTGCGTAGAGAATTAATTTCCATCAATCGTAACATTGCTCCATTACGAGAACTGCTGACCACTATTCAACGTTCTGATACTATGCTGATTAATGAGAATATTTTACGCTATTTCAATGATGTTTATGATCATGTGCTTAGAGTCACCGACATACAGGAATCATATCGGGAACGGATTACAGCCATGCAGGAAATTTACCTGACCAGTATCAGCAACAAGATGAACGAAACCATGAAAGTTCTGACTGTTTTTGCCTCGATCTTTATCCCGCTTACCTTTATCGCCGGAATTTACGGGATGAATTTTGACTATATGCCGGAACTCAAATGGCGTTGGGCCTACCCTGCTCTATGGTTGATATTTTTTATGATTAGCGCAGGCTTATTGGTTTATTTTAGAAAGAAAAAATGGTTGTAGCTTTATATCGTATGATTATCCCTTCCAGCCAACGAAAAAATTAAGTCAGGAAATTTTTTATGAAAATTGCAATTTTATCTCGTAATCCAAGGCTATATTCAACCGCTCGACTCGTCGAAGCCGCTCGTAACCAGGGACATGAGGTTAGAGTTTTGGATGCATTGCGCTGTTATATGAATATCACTTCTTTGAATCCGACTATCCATTACCGCGGCGAAGAAATAACCGGTTTTGATGCTGTTATTCCCAGAATCGGCGCATCGATCACCTTTTATGGTACAGCGGTTTTAAGGCAGTTTGAAATGATGAATGTTTTTCCGTTAAATGAATCAGTTGCCATCACACGTTCGCGTGATAAATTACGTTCGACTCAACTACTGGCCCGTAAAGGTATCGGCCTGCCTGTTACCGGTTTTGCCAATAACCCGGATGATATCGAAGATTTGATCGCTGAAGTGGGTGGTGCGCCACTGGTCATCAAACTGCTGGAAGGAACCCAGGGCATAGGTGTGGTCCTGGCCGAAACCCATAAAGCGGCGGAAAGTGTGATTCAGGCATTTATGGGACTGAATGCCAATATCATGGTACAGGAATTTATTAAAGAAGCCGGCGGCAGTGATATCCGTTGCCTGGTAATAGACGGTAAAGTGGTTGCAGCAATGAAAAGACAGGGGGCGGAGGGTGAATTCCGTTCCAACCTGCACCGTGGTGGTACTGCGTCACTGGTACGGCTGACCCCGGAAGAACGTTCCACCGCCGTTCGGGCGGCAAAAATCATGGGGTTGAATGTGTGCGGTGTGGATTTACTGCGTTCCAACCACGGCCCGGTAGTTATGGAAGTCAACTCGTCTCCGGGTCTACAGGGAATTGAAGAAGCCAGCGGCAAAAATATTGCCGAACTTATCATCAAATTTATTGAGAAAAAATTTGTTGCCCTGAATTCTCAAAAAAATCCTTCCAGAACCCGTACTTATGGCAAAGGTTAATGAGGAGAAAGCAAAACTGATTATTAATAATCAGTCGATAAAACCCGGCAGCAATGTCCTTATCGACCTGCCGTTACCCCCCTTATATACCCATACACCGATGACCATGCCGGTACATGTCATTCACGGAAAAAAATCCGGCCCCAGGCTGTTTATCAGTGCCGCAATTCACGGTGATGAACTGAACGGCGTGGAAATAGTCCGACGTTTGTTAAAACAACCGGCGTTAAAACGTCTACGCGGAACCTTGATTGCCATTCCCATGGTTAATGTTTATGGCGTGATACATCATTCCCGCTATCTGCCTGATCGCCGCGACCTGAACCGTTCATTTCCAGGCTCAGCCAAAGGCTCATTGACAGCCAGACTGGCCGACCTGTTTATGAAAGAAATTGTCGCTCAGTGCACTCACGGCATTGATTTGCATACCGGCGCCATTCATCGCAGCAATCTGCCGCAAATCAGAGCCAATCTGGACGATGAAAAGACACTAGCCTTGGCAAAAGCTTTTAATGTTCCGGTGCTGATTAACGCCAACCTGCGCGACGGCTCCTTAAGAGAGTCTGCGGCAGAACAAGGCATTCCCATGTTACTGTATGAAGCCGGGGAAGCTTTGCGCTTTGATGAGCTCTGTATCCGTGCAGGTTTGCAGGGAATACTTGAAGTCATGAGCTACCTGAATATGATTACCCCCAGAAAGAAATCACGTAAACATATTAAAGAACCGTTCATCGCAAAATCCAGCAGTTGGGTCAGAGCACCTGCAAGCGGTATTTTTCGCACGCTTAAACCGCTAGGCAGCCATATTAATCGGCAGGAGATTTTGGGTATGATCAGCGACCCTATCAGTCATACCGAATATGAGGTTTTATCCCCATACACAGGTCTTGTAATCGGACGATCGGAACTGCCCCTCGTTTATGAAGGTGAGGCGGTTTATCATCTGGCTCGGTTTGAAGATCACCAGGAAGTTGCCAATCAGGTGGAAACATTTCAGGATAATATAGTCCCGCCCGCTGATGATACTAAAGAATTAATTATTACTTAAAAAAAGAGTACTGAATAACTTCAAGCAACACTTTACTTTTTAAACATTATACTGATTTATTCAGCGCTCATTATCGTGCCAACAATCAGCCTTAGGTTTCTTTACTGTTATTATGCTCCTTTTCTACTGTCTCTGAAACAGCTCCATTAGTCTTATCGGCAGAAGAATTGGACTGTTGCATATTGGAATTTTGAAAAACTGTCTCAGTTTGTTGCGTACCCTCAGTTTTATTAACGTTAGGGGCCTCCAGATTCAATTCATCCCAGCGGTCACGTAAACGGTCACACCAGGCTACCAGGGTTATTTCATCTTTAGGAGGAAATGCCAGCAACTGATCGACCGAATGATGTAACGATTGGTAACGGGCACTGGCATTACGATGATTTTCAGCCTGTTCGGAATATTTTAGGAATGTCTGTAAAGAAACCAGGATAGCGCATAACAATAACAACATACCCGCCAGCATTTTTACCCAGAAATTCGGATTATGATTGATAGTAAAAAAGATATAGCTGGAAACCAGCATTAAAATCAAAATAACCGGCAAACCGAGAAAGTAATTCATCCTTCGAATAGAAATGGAGCGGATATAATGTGCCTGCAATAAAATATTTAATTCATTTCGCCATGACTGCAATAATGTTTTTTGTTCAATTTTCATGCTGACACTCCTGCTTTGATCATTATCGTTATATCTCAACCCTTTCTCAATAAACAACCCTAGTTAAAACAGTTGAAAGTTTATCCGAAACAGCTTTCCTAGAAAACCTGCTCATATTGGAATTATATTACACTCTAGGGCAATATGTTTTTATTATCATTTATTAATTGAATTATTGCGTTTCAATCTTTGAACTAGCCATTAACATAACAGGCCGAATAAAAAAAATTATACAATCTCAATCAAGTAAGACGTTTTTACCCAGTATGCAAGCTAACTAGAGAGGGGGACTAAGCATGAATAACGAATTTACCAATAAAGAGCATCTGAAAAAGATACTGAACGACATTCAGTCCTTCCTTTTACGACACAAAACGCCAAAGCCGGGGCAAAAACTGGAAGGCAAGGAAACTATCAAGCTGAATCGCCAGCAAAAGTTGCGCCTGAAACAAAAGCTCAGCTTCTTACATACCGCCGATATCGCACATATTTTTGAAGGTTTATTGCCCGATGACCGGGACGATGTCTGGGCGCAAATTCCTGCCCAACAACGCGGCAATATCCTGCTGTCATTATCGGCACCGGTAAGAGAAAAATGACTGGAAACCATGTCGGTTGACGAAATAGTCGCAGCAGCCGAAAATCTCGAAAGCAAAGAAATCTCAGACCTGGCTGCTCTAGTAAAAACCCTGCCCAAACAAGCGATTGAACGTATTTTAGCATCGCTGACAACAACACAATGCCAACAATTGGAACAGGCATTATCCTATCCCGCGGGCACAGTCGGCTCGCTTATGGATTTCAGCGTATTGACTGCGTATGAAGACGCCAGCGTCAAAGATGTGTTGGAATACTGCCAAAAACTGGGTACCTTGCCTGAACACAGCCATCATGTTTATATTCTTGACGGAAATAATACCCTGCTGGGTATGTTACCGCTTCAACAACTGATTACATTATCGCCTGAACAAAAAATCAACGAAGCGATGAGTCTCAGTATGATTTCCTTTTTTCCAGACGACAGTGCCGAACAAGCCTCCTTTGCATTTGAGCGATACGAACTAATCGCTTCTCCGGTAATCGATGAAAATAATAGACTGGTGGGACGTATCTGCATTGATGATATTGTTGATTTTATGCGCGAAAGCTCGGAACAACAAATGTTACGCCAGATCGGTTTTATTTCCGGTGAAGATCGCCTGGCCGGCATCTGGTCAGGTGCCAAAAATCGCTGGCTGTGGCTGGCTATCAATTTGTTTACTGCATTCACCGCCACCCGGATGATCACCCTGTTTGAAGATAAAATCATTGAACTTGTCATGCTGGCGACATTGATGCCGATTGTCTCCTCTACTGCAGGCAGTATCGGCAATCAAACCTGCACCCTGATGATTCGTTCGCTGGCACTGGGACAGGTTACCGATAACAACCTCCGACAGTTTTACCTTAAGGAAGTCAGTATTGGTGTCATTAATGGTCTTGTTTGCGGCGGCTTTATGGGTATTTTTGTCAGTCATATCTACAGTGCAGGTATCGGAACAGTAATGGGCGCTGCCATGCTGTTCAATTTTGTCCTCACCTCTGTGGTGGCAGTCTCTATTCCTGTCTTACGACATAAACTCGATCTGGATCCGGCTATCGGTGCCCATGTGATTGTAACTTTTCTTGCCGACTCATTTGGCTTTTTCATTTTTCTGGGTATGGCAAGTGCCTTTCTGTAAGATAGGCCAAAATTTTTGAGGCAGACGGGTTTTTCTCAAATTATTTTAGAAGGTTAAAATGAGTTTACCATCAACGCATAATCGGATTGACAATGCTTAGAAAAAGCCAATTAACCAGAGCCTGAAACGCATGCCAATCTCACTGGTATAACCACTGCTGGCAAAAATAATTTTGCCCTCTTCATTAAAAAAAAACAGCGTAGGTACGGCAAACACGCCAAAGCTATCACTAACCTGACCATTCGCGTCATTGGCAACACGCCAGTGCAATGCATTATCCAGCAGATATTCGGTGACCGCCCTTTTATCACCCGATTTTACTGCCACAGTTACGCCCGGGTAATCGGCTAAAATGTTACTGACAGGCATGCGCATTCTCTTGCATAAAGAACACCACTCTGCCCAAAAATAAATAATACCCGGCCCCTTTGCTAATTGATCAGACACCGGTTGACCGTCTATATTTTGAGTCGGTATAGCAGGTGGCGTGCCAAATACCATATGGGATTCATACAAAAATTGTGTACTAAAAATAATTATCGTTACCAATAAATAAAAGACTGCTTTTTTCATTACAAACCCAACATCAAACTTCTGCCATGTCGCTTTAACCATTGTCTATGTTGCTGGTAATCAGGCATATGCTCAGCGACCAAGCGCCAGAATGCAACCGAATGGTTACGTTCCTGAATATGACAAATTTCATGGACTACCACATATTCCAATACTTCCGGTGGTGCCAGAATCAACAGCCAATTTAAGTAAATATCATTTTTAACGCCGCAACTGCCCCAGCGGCTTTTTTGGGTTTTAACCTTGACCGAACGCGGAAATAATTGCCGAGTAGGCGCATGTTTATCTACATGACGTTTAACATGATACAAGGCTTGTTGCTGGCACCATTGAGTTAATGCCGCCCGGATCTGATCACTGTGCATCGACTCTGATAAACTGTAGGGAACATAAACCAGCAGCTCCTGATCCAATACTATCTTGATATTTTTATGGTTTGTCGGTTTTACCGCCAAACTTATTTTCCGCCCCTGGTAAGGCACTTTAACGCCGTGTTCATATCTGGACGGCGCCAGACTGCTCACCGTCTTCTGTTGACGACAAACTTTCAGCTGCGCGTGATTAATCCAGGCTTGTTGCGATTGTACAAATTGCCTAATACTTTTTTCCGATTGCTTGACCGGCGCCACCACTTCCACATTTTCCGGCGTGACAACAATACGCATTTTTTTTGCCCGTTGACTGCGCCGGATCGAATAGGCAATCTCGAGCGTATTTTTTTTTCGACCAAACATGGTAAATTACTGCTGATTAATCATGTGGGTAGCCAGATCCTGTAATGCTTGTTGCAGGCCTTTTCTAAGTGAATCACTCATTTGCACTTCAAATAAAGCCTTATTCATACACAACATCCATTGGTCTCGTTCCGAAGGACCAATGGCAAACGGAAAATGGCGTTTTCTTAGACGAGGATGACCGAATTCCTGCATAAACAGATCCGGCCCGCCTAGCCAGCCGGATAAAAACATAAACAGCTTACTCCGTGCACCCGATAAATCCTGCGCATGCATTTTCCGGATACCTTCAACTTGCGGCAAGGTGTCCATATAAAAATAAAATCGATCCACCAGGCTTAATATTGCCTGTTCACCGCCTATCAATTCATAAGGTGTTGGTTGTACTGTTTCTGTCATACACTAATACTGTCTTTAAATCATTTGCAATGCATATTATCCTATAGTTAGGAAAATGACTTACATATCCGATGAAACTCTTGTAATATTGGATGGTCTTTATACATTGATTGTCACTATTTTTTAAGGAAATTTCTACAATGAGATTAAATACCGCTACGGCTCGTCCGGAAGCCAGCATTCTGGAGAGCAATAAACTATTAAGAAACACCTATATGCTTTTGTCCATGACCTTGCTGTTCAGTGCTGTCACAGCCGGGGCTGCCATGGCGCTTAATCTGCCACACCCCGGTATGATTGTTTCAATGATCGGTTATTTTGGTTTGTTATTTTTAACCACCAAATTCAGCAACAGCGGCTTAGGCATTGTGTTTGTTTTTGCCTTAACCGGTTTTATGGGCTTGACTTTAGGTCCAATTCTAAACATGTATGTACATGCTTTCAGCAACGGCCATGAATTAATCATGACCGCATTGGGCGGCACGGGCGTTATCTTTCTGGGTCTTTCCGGTTATGCCTTGACCACCCGTAAGGATTTCAGCTTTTTGGGCGGTTTTCTAATGGTTGGCATTCTGGTTGCTTTCCTGGCCGGTATTGGGGCAATGGTTTTTTCCATGCCAGGTATGTCACTAGCAGTTTCCGCCATGTTTATTATGTTGATGTCCGGTATGATTTTGTACCAAACCAGTGAAATGATTCATGGTGGAGAAACCAACTATATTCTGGCGACGGTTTCTTTATATGTCAGCATCTACAATCTGTTCATGAGCCTGTTACACATTCTTGGCGCATTAAGTGGCGAAGAATAAAGCTTTTTTCGGAACAGTAACAAGCCCGGCATTGTTCGGGCTTGTTTTTATAGTGCTCCTTCTTTCCGGTTGCCGGACTGCCAGCACGCCGGAACAGGTAACACATGCCTTTTGGCAGGCAATTATTAACAATGACCTGAATACTGCCCGTCAATACAGCAGCCAAAATAGTCAGCAACTGCTTAACCAACAACCTCACCCCGAGTTTAAGGGTGCCGATATCTCAATCGGCCAGATTATTATCAATAAAACCGATGCCAGTGTTGAAACCCGTATTCAGGTTGATGTTGATAATGGCCAGGTTGCCGCTTTTAAAACAATGCTGGTCAAAGAACAAGACAGCTGGAAAGTCGATTATCCAAAAACCCTTCAACAACTCTCCGGCAATGTGTTTAATCATTTTTTTAAAAGCCTGGAAAAATTCGGAAAATCATTAAATCAACAATTGGAAGAACAGTTGCCGTTGATAGAAAAAGAAATGGAATCATTTGGCAAACAGCTTGAACAGCAAATTGAACAATTTAACCGTGAATTGGATAAAGCCACCCAGCCCAAACCAAGTCCCCAAGACTCGATTTAATTATTTTTATTGTGATTAATCTAACATTTTCTTAAAATAACCCGGACTAACGTCCAGCAAAAGCCTTTTGCATCCAGTTAGAACGTTAAAAAACGTTAATTAGCTGAATTATAACAATAAAAAAACGCAAATGCTAAATATCCTATTGATTGACAGCAATCAAACCAACCATAAATTACTGAGTAAGGCACTCAACAATGATTTTTTGCTGACAGTAACTGACAATGAAAAAACAGCCATCGAGCACGCCGGTCAAAACCCGACAGATATAATTTTGCTGGATATTGAATGCTTTGGACCGCAATACCCCGAAATTTGTGAACAATTAAGATCTATTGACGCCTTCAAAAACATTCCTCTGTTGCTGATAATACCCAAGACAACAGAACTGGAGCCAATTCAAGCGCTAAATTCAGGTGCTGACTATTACATCAACAAGCCTTATGATCCCGAACTGTTGATTGCAAAAATACAAATCAGTATAAAATTTGCAAACGAACGCCGGCAAAAAAATCAACAAATACAAGAAGCTCAACAAATGGCTCTGATGGCCATGACTGACAGCAGTGAACTGGGCTGGATTATCCAGTTTATGGAACAATCCTATAGAATTAGTTCTTATGAAGAGCTGGCCGGTGCAGTCTTTAACCTGACCAATAATTTTAATCTATCCTGCCTGTTGCTTATCAAAGCTTATGAAAAGGAATATATCTTTTCCTCTAATGATTTATTGAGTCCTCTTGAAACCGAGTTAATTTTAAAACTCAGCCATGAAAAGCGCTTCTTTGACTTCAGCAGCCGTACCCAGATCAATTATTCCAATGTATCTTTATTGGTTAAAAACATGCCCGTGGATGATCCAATCCGTTATGGCAGAATAAAAGATTTATTACCTAATATATTAAGAAGTACAGAGTCTAAAATTAAGCTGTTAAATGCTCAACATGTCACCAAACTTCAAACCAATGAACTTCAACAGTCTTTTGTCTTAATTACTGACACCCTTAATGACATTAAACAGGCCATTCATAATAATCAGGAAAAAGGAATCGGCATATTACATCAAATGCTTTTAGAGATAGATCATGACATCCCTCGCATGGGTTTGGAGGAAGATCAGGAAATGTTTATTTTAAACAAAATAGATTCCGCCATTGAAGAAGCGGATAATACTGCTGCTGCAACACTCAATATCACCGAGTCATTTAGCAGTGTCATTGCCAAGCTGCATCATTTGCTTGAAATGCAGGAGAGCATTCAAGAACAATTAAACGAACCTTCAGCAAGCAATGACAACAGCCAAACGGAAGATAGTTCAGATGATTTATCACTGAATATTGAACTGTTTTAAACAATAAATCGCTTGCACTAGCCTATCAAAAAAAGCTAACGTTAAAAACCCAAACCAACTATTCAAAAGTTTATGACAAATACAAGCAAACTTCGCTGGGGAATTATGGGCGGTGCCCGCATCAACCAACAACTCATGCCTGCTATAGTCGATGCAAACAATACTGAGTTAGTCGCCATAGCCAGTCGTCGACCGGGGGCAGCACAGGAAACATTACAAAAGTATGTACCGGATGCAAAAAATGTTAAAAGTTATGACCAACTTGAAGCCTTACTGACAGATGATGCAATTGAAGCCATCTATTTGCCATTGGCCAACCAGGAACACGCCAGCTGGACCTTAAAAGCGATTCAGCATGGCAAGCATGTATTGTGTGAGAAACCCATGGCATTATCAGTCAGGGATATTGATACTATTCAAGAGGCTGCGGACAAATATAAGGTAAAAGTCATGGAAGGCTTTATGTACCGCTTTCACCCTCAACATAGTCGGGTCAAAGACATCATCGATTCCGGTGTTATCGGTGATATACGCAGTGTACGCAGTTGTTTTGCTTTTATGATGCAACCCGCACGCATGTATCGACTGGCTGAAGATATTGCACATGGCGGCGGTGCAATGTGGGACATTGGCTGCTATGCCATCCATGCTGCCAGACTGCCGTTTAAAGATGAAACAGCCTTAGCCGTTAGCGCAATGGCTAAACACACCGAAAATGGTGCTGATGTCAGCAGTAGTGGCTTGATTGACTACGGTAATGGACGCTACGCTCAATTTAACTTTAGTTTTGAACATGCCCGTCGTGCCGAATACGAGATTATCGGCAGCAAAGGTGGCTTGAAATGTCATAATGTCTGGGCCAAACAAGAGGAAACACCGGTTATTTCCTGGTGGACAGAGGCAGGACAACAAGAAACAGAAACCCTGCCCACAGCCAATCACTTTCGCCTGGAAGTAGAACATTTTAGTGATTGTGTACTGAATAACAAACAACCGCTGCTTAATTTAACTGATGCGAAAACCAACTGCCAGATAATTAATGCGGCTCTGCAATCAGTAGAGCAAGGAACGACTATACAGCTAACCTAAAGACAACAGCCTGAGATTAGTAAAGAATTTATTATTCTTGCCATCGCCTCCATGGGGGCGATAGTAATTTACCCCTTGTATTTACCAATTGCACTACCCGTTTTCTTACAGGCCGCTAGACACTTGCTCCTGCGTTATCTGCACTCCCTACATCCCTTGGTAGCCCGACAGATAACTGCTCCTGCGTTATCTGCACTCCCTACATCCCTGTAGGTCGTTTTATGGATAGCAGTTCGGCGCAACTTTTTTGGGTCTGGTTCCAATTATTTAATATTCTTAGCCGAGCCAATGTTGCGGTCGGTAACAATTTATTGTCTTCAGGGATTTCAGGATAATCAGCCAGTAAATAGATTAGCAACGCCTCTAACCCAGGGTTATGCCCAACCAGCAAAACACGTTGTGCTTGATCTGGACAATCGAGTAATACTTTCATTAAATCATGAATACCAGCGGCATAAATTCGGCTGTCCTGTTGAATTGAACTCAGATTCCGCCCGAGGGTTTCAGTAACAATTTCTGCTGTCTGTAGAGCCCTTTGAGCTGGTGAACTAACGATAAAATCAGGCAGCAATTGATTTTTTTCCAGCCACTGTGCTATTTTTTCAGCCCCGCGCTTGCCCCTACCTTTTAAGGGCCGGTTAAAATCACTGCAGGGGACATCCCAGTCAGATTTGCCATGACGCAATAACAATAATTCTCGGTTTATCTCGCTCCCCATTTAAACTTTTCTCCGTGTCCCCATCACCCAATCAAACCATGGCCAGGTCACACACCAATTGGCATTCGGAGTATAACGATGATGTTGATAATGCCAAGGTAAGTATTTTTGGGCCCAGCCCGGTTGAGTATGCGCCTTACGGTGCTTGTAATAATAAATCATCAGATAAAGATAAATGGCAAAAACCATTTTGGCTGCAACAAACACTAGCGGTAATAAACACAGAACAAATAAAATCAAAATCAATGCTTCTTTGCCTTGCGTATTCCAATAAATAGGTAATGATTGATAACCTTTATCCAATATATTTTGTTGCTTCGAATCGACATGATGCTGATACAGGTGATAACTCCAGAAACTCTCCTGGTTTTTACCCAGACCATGAAAAATATATTTATGCACACACCACTCAAGTATATTTGCCAAGGCAAAGCCTAAAACAATACTGATCAACCAGTCAATCATCACCATTACTCGATTTCTTAAGATATGGTATAAATTAACACAAGCTAAAAATGATCCGGCATTGTTAATTTTCAACTGGTTCGTCCGGTTCCTGTTCTTCTTGTGCAAAACTTTCCACAAAAGCCAGTAAGCCATCCTGAACCAAATCATAAGTGCTATCAATATTTTTTGCGATATCACCTTCCAATACCTGCAGGCCGTCCAATATGTCCCTAGCCTCGGTAAAGCCTTGATCAATACCTTGCCCGATCACTTTTACAAACGCTTTCGCCACCTCTTCATCTGTCATATCAGGATGTTGCTCACGATACTTGGAAAAAAAAGCCGTACTCATCGCCACAATTCTATCGGCAGTTGCTTCAGGGCTGACATCAAGCCCGGCATCATAGCTTTTCTGAATGGCATTATCACCAAATTCAGCCTGCAATACGTCATTAATCCCTTCGATTGCCGCTTTATAAAGTAAAGCCATTGGGTTATCACCCGCACTGACAGTGACGTCCAAATTGGCCTGAAGAATTGATTTATTTAATTGGGTTTTTACCGATTCTATTGAGGTTTCAGTTTTTTTAACCTCGTTTTTTTTATGCGCCTCAGCTGAAACCAGTTGCCCAAGCGGCTTATTGCTGTGACGCTGCTTTAATTCCTGAACTTTTGCAGCCATTGAATTGGTATTACTGACATTTTGCATAATATCCCCCTCGATATTTAACCCATTGTCTAGTGTAATAACTAATTCTCTTTTAGAGAACTGATAATATATCTCTAAAATCTGGGACTTAAAACAAAGTTAATCGTTCATTTTTTCGCTTAAACGGCGGGGAAACAATTTAGGTCCAATAGTACAATAAAACCACACTGCGAAAAATTAATCCCAGCGATCATCCCTGATTTGCAAAATACCGTCTTCAATACGCAATGGAAAGCTGTCTATATCTTCGTATGCCGGTGCCGATTTTACTGCACCGGTTTTTATACAAAACCGGGCGCCATGTCTGGGACAAATAATTTCATCCCCGTCTATCTCACCACTGGCAATTTCTGCGCCATCATGGGTACAAACATCTTCGATGGCATAAAACCGCCCCTCAATTTTAAATATCGCAACCTCTGTACCATCGACATCAACGATAATATTCTCTCCATCTGCCATTGCATCCTCAGCAATAACATCTATCCAGTCTGACATTTCGTACTCCTAAAAAAATCAACCTGAGTCACTATTTTAAATAAACATCATAACGCAGCAGCTTTCCATGGAAGCTTTCACTGGGTTTTCCCGCCAAAGGTTCTGCATAATCCGGACTTTTAACCACAACACGTTTAGCTGCTGCCTTAATAGCTGCTTCAAACAATTGTTGTTTATCCCTATCATTTCCTAAAAGGTCGCGCAGTATCAACATCGATTTTTTAGCCAGTGCGGACTCTTTTCTCTTCGGTGGGAACATGGGATCAAGGTAAATGCAGTCTGCCTGATTTTCCAACTCAGCCAGGCGATTAATCGCATCACCAAAGATAAATTGCGGAGGCGGCAAAGCGGATTTGGCTAGCCAGTCCTGTTTTTGCAGGCGGGCAAAACCATCAGTTAACAATTCCGCCATCACTGGCGAACGCTCAAGACAGATCAACGCATATCCCATGCTGTAAATTAGAAAACTGTCTCCGCCCCAACCGGCGGTGGCATCAATAACGGTTTTGGTTTTTCGCCCCAATGCCTGAGCCATAGGACCTTTCTTGGCTGCCGGCCAGGACTTTTGCCGTGCACCACGCTTATCAAAATCAACGCACAAACCGCCTTTTTTCAAGGTGGAATGATCAAATAATTTTAAACAGCCATCCCGCCAGCCAAGAAAAAAACGTTCTGCTGTTTCCTGGCTGACATCAGCTTGACAATACAATGGCACAGCCAGCCTGTCGGCCAGCTGTTGGTGAGTTTTTTGATCGTCTGTATCGTTATAAACTACAGCCAGTTTGCCTGTATACTCAGCTTGCTGTTCGGTCATTACAACAAACTATTCTGTTGAAATGGATTTCGCTTCGTTCTTAATTGCCGCATCCAGAGTATGCCAGGCCAGTGTAGCGCATTTAACCCGTGCCGGGTATTCCCGAACGCCGGCCAATACTGCCAGTTTACCGATTGCTTCCAGATTAACGTCTTCATCCTTGCCTGTGGTCATTTCATGGAATTTTTTAAATAATTCCTCCGCTTCGGCTTCAGTTTTGCCTTTAACAATTTCTGTCATTAACGAAACCGATGCTGTGGAAATAGCACATCCCGAACCTTGAAAACTGGCATCGACAATCACATCACCCTCCAGTTTTAAATACAAGGTCAAGCGATCGCCACATAACGGGTTAAAACCTTCCACTTCGCGATCCGCGTTTTCCATCACCCGGAAATTACGCGGATTCCTGTTGTGATCAAAAATTACTTCTTGATAAAGATCACGTAAATCATCAAACATTAGCCAAATACCTCAATTAAGGACTTAATTCCTTCCATTAACACATCAATTTCCTGCTTGGTATTGTACATGGCAAACGATGCTCTTGCTGTAGCAGGCACTTCAAAAAAATCCATCACCGGCATGGCACAATGATGTCCCGCCCTGATTGCAATACCCAGGCTATCCAACATGGTACCGATATCATGCGGATGAATTTTGTCCAAAACAAACGATAGGATTGCACCCTTTTCAGCCGCTTCGCCAATAATGCGCAATCCTTTGATTTGCTTTGCCTGCTCGGTTGCATAATGGAGCAATTCCGCCTCATAAGCGGCAATATTATCCATACCGATTTCGGTTAAATAATCTATCGCTGCCCCCAGACCTACCGCATCGGCAATACTTGGTGTACCGGCCTCAAATTTATACGGCAAAGCATTATATTCAGTATCTTCAAAGGTTACCTTACGAATCATATCGCCGCCGCCTTGATACGGCGGCATGGCTTCCAATAAGGCCTGTTTGCCATATAGAGCACCGATACCGGAAGGGGCATAAAGTTTATGCCCGGAAAAAACATAAAATTCGCAATCTAGTTCCTGCATATCAACCGCCATATGCGGCATAGCTTGAGCGCCATCTAACAGCACCGGAATATTTCTAGCATGGGCGGCGACAATAATCTTTTTCACCGGATTAATGGTACCCAGAGCATTGGACATATGTACCACGGAAACCAGTTTTGTTTTATCGCTGATCAGTTTCTCAAATTCATTATAGATCAACTCACCCTGTTTATTAATCGGTGCAACTTTTAATACCGCCCCGGTTTGCTCACATAACATCTGCCAAGGTACGATATTGGAATGATGCTCCATGGCAGTAATCAGAATTTCATCCCCTGCTGCGATGTTAGCTTTACCATAAGTTTGGGCAACCAGATTGATGGCTTCAGTAGCGCCACGGGTAAAAATAATCTCTTTAGTACTGTTGGCATTAATGAAATTTTTAACCTTTTCCCGTGCACCTTCGTATAAGTCGGTTGATTTGACACTAAGGCTATGCACACCGCGGTGTACATTGGCATAACTGTGGCGGTACAAATCCGAAATGCTGTCAATAACTACGTTCGGCTTCTGGCAAGTTGCCGCATTATCCAGATAAACCAAAGACTTATTGCGAATCTTTTCCTGCAGAATGGGAAAATCCGCACGAATTTTATCAATAGGGAAAGCTGTCATTTATTTAAGTTATTCCTGTTAAATATTTTATTTATTATCCGGCTATTTTAGCGGATTGATCTGATCATAATCAGATATTTGCAGATATGATTCTTCATTGCCGATGATATATGGGTAATCTTTTCGTTGCCTAACTGTTTGAAACGAAGCATGTTTGAAAAACGCTTTTGTTACGCCAGATTTAAAACCTAGCCATTTCGCCGGTTATTCTTGATGTGACTATTAAGAGTTAATCAATATTTACCCCTACAACCACCCCATATCAACGCCCTGTTGAGGAAAACGTTGTAATAGTTGAGCCAGCACCATATCATGCAATGCCTGAATTTCCACCTTATTAACCATTTCATTGGCAAAAGCGAAAGTTAGCATATTACGGGCGGTTTCTTCATCGACACAACGCGATTGCAGATAAAAGACAGATTTTTCATCCAACTGCCCTACCGTTATACCGTGCGCACATTTTACATCATCGGCATAAATCTCCAGCTGCGGCTTGGTATCCACCTCTGCATGTTCTGATAGCAATAAATTACGATTATGCATATCCGAATCGGTCTTCTGAGCATTTTCTTCAACAACAACCCGCCCCTGAAACACTCCACGGGCGCGCTGATCCAAAACACCTTTATACTGCTCCCGACTAATCGCATTGGGTTTAAGGTGATTAATACGGGTATGATTATCGATATGCTGACGCTTGGTACCTAAAAACAAACCATTCAGATAACATTCCGATGCCACATCCAGATCGGTATGCACATCATTACGTGCCAATAAACCACCAAAGGCAAAATTATGATGTTTGAATCGACTGTCACGCGCCTGTTTTATGTAGGTCCCGCCAAAATGATAGGCTTTTTCCGACTCGGCCTGCATTTTATATAGTGTTAAATCAGCATTTTCGGCAACAAACACCTCGTTCACTATTGCCGATAAATAAGCCAGTTCTTCACCGACATAAGTTTCAATTACGTTGGCTGCAGCCATACTGTCAACAACCAGTATATTTCGGGTGGTTGCCAATAAATCCGATTGCGTGACCACGTGCAACAATTGCAATGGTTTTGCCAAAACAGTTTTTTCCGGTACCTGTAAAAACAGTCCGTCACTAAACCAGGCAGTGTTAAAAGCAATAAAACCATGCTCATCATTAGCCACCGCCTGCCCCAGATATTGTTGCACCTGATCGGCATTATTGTTTAACGCATCACTCAAACTAGATACGGTGACATTGTCTGGCAGACCGGCCAATACAGACAACTGAGGAACAAACCGTCCGTTAACAATAACCACAGTCCAGGCTTCAGCGAGCATATACTGCTTCAACCAGTCAGTATTTATATGCTGTTCGACATCAGCTATAGACGGTTGAAACAGCTTTTTTTCTATCGCAGAAACATTGGTATAACGCCATTCTTCATCACGAACGGTTGGAAACCCCCGACCGGAAAACTGCGTAAAGGCATCACTTCTTAACTGTTGCAGCCAGTCTAAAGCCTGGCCCGGCAATTGCGCTGCCAAATGCGGATATTCAGCCGTATAACGGCTAATTTCGTGCTGACCACTCATTATGCTGCCTGCTCTTCAACCCAGGAATAACCTTTTTCTTCCAATTCCAGAGCCAGTTCAGGGCCGCCGGATTTAACAATCTGACCATGCGCCAAGACATGGACAAAATCGGGTTTAATGTAATCCAGCAAACGCTGGTAATGTGTAATCATCAAAAAAGAACGTTCTGGCGAACGAAGCGAATTAACCCCATCCGCAACAATTTTTAAGGCATCAATATCCAGTCCGGAATCGGTTTCATCCAGAATACACAATTTTGGCTCTAAAATTGCCGCCTGCAGAATTTCATTACGTTTTTTCTCACCGCCGGAAAAACCTTCATTCACCGCTCGGTATAAAAACTTCTCATCCATTTGCAATAATTTAACTTTGTCCTTAACCAGTGTTAAAAAATCCATTGCATCCACTTCATCCAGACCATGATGTTTACGGATTGAATTTAGTGCCGCTTTTAACAGATAGATATTACTGACGCCGGGAATTTCCACCGGATACTGGAAAGCCAGAAACACACCTTCACGTGCCCTTATTTCGGGTTCCATCTCCAACAAGTCATGACCACAATAATTTACCGAACCATCTGTCACGTTATAGCCTGACTTACCTGACAATACATGCGACAGAGTACTTTTTCCCGCACCGTTAGGCCCCATAATGGCATGAACTTCACCCGGGTTAATTTGTAAATTCAAACCTTTCAAAATTGCCTTGTCGTCGACACCGGCATGAAGATTTTCGATATTTAACATTGCCTTACCTATATTCTCTTAAATTCTTTATAGTCTGCGTTAACCCACAGAGCCTTCAAGGCTGATGCCTAATAGTGCCTGTGCTTCCACCGCAAACTCCATTGGCAGTTCCTTAAAAACTTCCTTACAGAAGCCATTGACGATCATCGATACCGCATCTTCCGCCGATAAGCCGCGCTGTTGGCAGAAAAACAGCTGATCTTCGCTAATCTTTGACGTGGTCGCTTCATGTTCCACCTGTGCCGAAGGCTGTTTAACCTCAACATACGGAAAGGTATGTGCACCGCATTTATCGCCTACCAACAATGAATCACACTGGGTGTAATTACGGGCATTTTCTGCATTTTTCAGTACCTTAACCAAACCGCGATACGTGTTTTGTGCCTTACCGGCAGAAATACCTTTGGAAATAATGGTACTGCTGGTGTTTTTACCGATATGAATCATTTTCGTGCCGGTATCAGCCTGCTGATAATTATTGGTCAGTGCAACAGAATAAAATTCGCCAACAGACTCATCACCGCTTAATACGCAGCTGGGATATTTCCAGGTAATGGCCGAACCCGTCTCGACCTGAGTCCAGGACACCTTGGATTGATAGCCTCGGCAATCGGCACGTTTGGTCACAAAATTATAGATACCGCCTTTACCGTCCTTATCCCCCGGATACCAGTTTTGTACCGTTGAATATTTGATTTCTGCTTTATCTAAGGCAACCAGTTCAACTACAGCAGCATGCAACTGATTTTCATCACGCATTGGCGCTGTACAGCCTTCCAGGTAACTGACATGGCTGCCTTCATCGGCAATAATCAGGGTGCGTTCAAACTGTCCGGTATTGGCTGCATTAATTCTGAAATAGGTTGATAATTCCATCGGGCAACGCACGCCTTTTGGAATATAAACAAAAGAACCGTCGGTAAAAACAGCTGAATTCAAGGCGGCAAAAAAGTTATCGCCCGGAGGTACAACTGTACCCAGATATTGTTTGACCAGATCAGGGTATTCGATCAACGCTTCCGAAATAGGGCAAAAAATAACCCCGGCCTCTTTCAGTTTGCCTTTAAACGTCGTAGCCACCGAAACACTGTCAAAAACCGCATCGACCGCTACACCGGCCAAACGCTCCTGTTCATCCAATGGAATACCCAGTTTTTTATAGGTTTCCAGCAATTCAGGATCGACCTCATCCAGACTTTTCGGCCCATCTTCCTTCTTTTTAGGTGCCGAATAATAACTGATGGCCTGATAATCAATCGGCTCAATATTTAATTGTGCCCAATCGGGTGATTTCATCTGCTGCCAATGCCTGAACGCCTGCAACCGGTATTCCAGCATGAAGTCAGGTTCATTCTTGACCTTAGATAAATTACGAATAACCTCTTCATCCAAACCGGGAGGAAAGGTATCCACCTCAAGATCAGTTACAAAACCCTGCTTATATTCCTGACCGATCAGGTTTTCAATTTCTTTTGTACTTGCTGACATTCAATACTCCACTATGACCGTTGCAGACTGGCAATCGGCACTCTGATTTCTGAGGGTTTCGCCACCGGCATAATCATATCCGCCAACGTAATCGACTCCAGTGCATTATAAATTGTCTGATTGATCAGCCCCCAGTTACCGCGTATTTCACAACCTGTCGCCTGCTCACAACTCTGTTGGGATATACTGCATTCAGTTAAAGCGATAGGTCCTTCTAATGCGCTGATAATAGTCGCAACAGAAATTTTCTCAGGCTGATCAACCAGCCTGTAACCACCTTTAGCACCGCGGGTTGATTGTAAAACCTTCGCCTTAACCAATAACTTTAAAATTTTGCTTACAGTCGGCAATGTGATTCCGGTTGCCTCAGCCAAACCAATAGCCGAATGCACACCATTACAGTGCTTAGCCATATAACTTAGCAATACCGTTGCATAATCTGTTAATTTACTCAGACGTAACATCATCACTCCAATTAATAGCGGACTATTTTAGTCCTATTTAATTCCAGAGTAAAGAAGTTGGTTATTTTTTTAACAAAGATTTTTATGATGGGAAGCAAAATTGAATATCTGCAGAATAAAAAAACGGATGCTGAAACTCTCCCGCATCCGTCAATTATAAATCAATCCATCTGTTGATAGTAACGACCTAGCTCGTCAATTTCCTTATCTTCAAGCAATTGTGCGATTGAACGCATACGACTATAGATATCGTTATGACGTTTGCCTTTTTTATAAGCATTTAAAGTCATCTTGATATAGCCTGCCTGTTGCCCGGCTAACACAGGAACTGACTGTTTCCCTCCCTGTCCATCACTACCATGACAAACCTCACAGGGCGGAATAGTGCGTTTCGTATCACCATCTTTAACCAAAACTGCTGCCCGCTTAAGATCCTTTTTAGGCAGTTTAGAGTTAACCGCTGCCTGGCGAGAGAACCATGCCGCCAAATCAGCCTTATCCTGCTCACTCAGACCTTTTGCAATAGGTGTCATTACGAATTGATCACGACTACCATCGGCATAATCCTGCAACTGTTTATAAAGATAGGTAGACAATTGTCCGGCCAAAGAAGGAACATGAGGTATATTGCTATTGCCTTTACCACCATGACAACCGGTACACGCGGCAGCCAGTTGCTCCCCCTTTTCAGGTTGACCGGCTTTTACAAAATTTAATGTTTCCGGTGTCCAGGCAACCCGCGTTGAGGGTTGAGCCAGTAGGGTTGCAGGCAGTAAAAAGCCAACGACTAATAGTATTTTATTCATCATTAATAACCCCAGCTACTCGATCCAAACGTTTCCATTGCGAAAAATTGCCAAATTGGATAGGCAAAGCCTATCAACATAAATACCGCAATCACCACATTCCAAATTGCAAAACTGTTTAAATATCCCGGTAAGGTATTAACCGCATGTATAGGTTGTGCATATTCCACCTCTGCCTGATAACTTCCTGCATCGGCTTTAAACTGGGTTTTTGCCAGGTTATAAACCAGTAAACAGGCAGAAAAAATCATGATAAAACCACCAAATATCATCACTAATTCATAGGGTTCCCAAGACAGGGTTAAGATATTATTGTAATTAACACTGTCAATTCGTCTTGGCTGCCCTAACAATCCTAATACATGCCAGGGCGTTGTCATGACACAGATGCCAAAAAACCACGTCCAAAGCTGTACCAGAGCCAACGATTCTGAAAACAGTGGCTTACCGGTTAAGATTGGCCAAAAATAGTAAGCAATGGCAAAATACATAATCACCGTTGTGCCGCCAAAAATAAGATGAAAATGGCCCGGTACCCACGAGGTATTATGTACCATGGCATTCATCGCATAGCTGGCATTAACCAGACCGCCAAATCCCCCAAAGATCAACATTAGCAGAGACAAGATTACCGCCAACACTAAGGGATTGGTCCACGGCAATGCACCGATCCAGCCAAATAAACCTTTACCCCCCCGCAATCGACCGGCAATTTCCAAAGAGGCAATCACGGTAAACCCTGTTATCAACGTCGGCAACGCTACAATAAACGTGCCTATGCCGTGCAGCATTTTCCAGCCTGCCGCCTGTTCCGGATCCATATATAAATGGTGAAAACCAATCGGCAAACCAAAAACCGCCAGTAAAATAAAAGCAATTCTGGCCATTTCATCACTGAATAAATAACCGCCCGCTTGCTTGGGTACCAGACAATAAAAAGCCGTATAGGTCGGTATTAGCCAGAAATAGACAATCGGATGCAAAGTCCAGGCAAATAATGTTCTGGACAGCCCAGGGTCTATTGTATCAATCCAGCCTAAAGCTAATGGGATTAACTGAAACAACACTTCTGCCGCCACACCGGCACTGGTCCACAACCAAAGCAAGGCATTCGCCACCGTGGCAAACATCACCAACGGCAATGGCTCACCCACATGGGCTTTTTTCCATTTCATATACATGATAATCATGGACGTACACCAAAACCAGGAACCAACCACCAATAACGTCGCACCGATATAAAAAAGCACATGCGCCTGTAGCGGCGGATAAAAGGTATATAACACCGATGCCATTCCGGTTAAAAGAGGAATAGCTGCCAGTACCACGCCAGTCAGTGCAAGCCAAAAACCGGTCCAGACAAAAGTTTTATTCCACACCGGCTGCTTTAAACTGCTTGACGCAACAAAATAACCAAATCCGATAATAAAAAAAGTGGTCAACACGAAGGCCATTAAAACACCATGGGTACTGACCGAGGCATAATAAACTTCTCGCGACTCAATCGGGGCAACAAAACCGCTACGTTCCAAGACCTGGTATCCACCCATAAGGCTGGCAACCACAAACGCGATAAAAGCCACCCAAAAATGGCTTAAAATAAGTTTTCTGTCAATATTATTGTCCATTAGCCGCCCCTCCTTTGTTGCCTTGTTGCCAGTCTTGTTTACTCACCACTTTGATATTACTCCACATGTGAGCATGCCCCATACCGCAATATTCATTACATATTACCGGGTACTCTCCCGGTGTTTTTAGTACGGTTGTCACCTGGGCAACATAGCCCGGTACAATCATAGTACTCATATTGGTCATCGGAATATGAACACCATGAATCACATCCAGACTGACCCAGCGAAAAGTCAACTCGGTTTCAGTTGGTACCGTAATATGTTTAGGATAAAAACCATATCGGCCTGCGACCATTAGTATGGTGATTTTACCCTTTGCATCAGTGTGCACCCCAAGATTATCTTCAGCAAATTCTTTACTTAAGTGCAGTTTTGCTGAATCAATGGTTTCAACATTACTGGGAGCATCAATACCATGTAACAAAGAGGAAGCAAGGATAATACTAACGAAAAAGCCTACGATCAATAATGTAAGCATCACCCATTTTTTTTCTAATTGATCAATATGCATAAACAATCCTAGTTAACAATGCCTCGAGGAATAAATACCCCATAATAGAGAAACAACCAGGCAATAACCATGCCTCCACTGACTATCAGCATCAAAGCCCACGTCCCCACCGGTGAACTGTTTAAAATTTTTTTTCGCTCTTCTTCATTCATTTTGTGCATTCCCCTCTCTAAAATGCGTATATCTTAGATCAAGACCAAAGTATAGCCCTTTATCAAATAAAACAATACCAACATAATCCGGATAAAATCCGCCAGCCAGTCTAACACAGACCCTCTGCTTGACTTAAGGTACAATCAATTTTATTCTTTAACAGCTTTCACTTATATAGTTTAAAGAAATCACAATGTAAGGATCAATATAATGGCTAGAATACTGGCAGTGGATGACTCAAAAACAATAAGAACCATGGTAAAACTGGTTTTAGAAGGACAGGGCCACAAAGTAGCTGTGGCGGAAGATGGAGTCGAAGCCATGAAATTTGCGCGCTCAAAAACCGCCGACCTGGTTATTTCCGATCTGAATATGCCCAATATGGGAGGTATGAGTCTGGCTAACAACTTACGTAGACTGGATAATTATAAATCGGTCCCTATTCTGATCATGACCACAGAAAGCGCTGATTATAAAAAGAACAAGGCCAAAAGCTCCGGTGCTAATGGATGGATTCAAAAACCGGTTGACCAGGAACGCCTGATTAAAGCGGTTAATAGAGTTTTGGGTTTAAATTAACTCGCACTCAGGTAAGCTGTCTTTATCCGGCCTGTTTAGCTTTTGCTTTCAGCATCAACAAATATATGGTAGCCTGCAGCTATAAATTAGTAACTTGTATTTACTGTATAGTAAATTGATGATTATACTTTTCTTCTACTGATTAACTAAATTTTCGACCCAAGGTGTGCTTATGAAACTGCTTAAATTGATTATTTTATCTTCAGCGTTATGCATTTCAACTCCTGGCTTTGCCAAAGAAAGTACAAAAGTTGATGGTTATGATGCTTTAGTTGAAGTACTCGCAATCAGACCAGTATCTTTTGTTGGTACAATTGTCGGCACTGCCCTATACGTCGGTATCAGCCCCTTAACAGCGCTTGCATCTATCCCGGCGCCACACAATGCATTTAAATTATTAGCTGATGTCTTAGTTGTAAAACCGGCAAAATTTACTTTTGTCAGACCAATTGGCGACTATGAATACAATGAGGGACTGGAATAATCAACACCGTTTGCAGTTTATCGCCCCAACACTCTCATTTCGATTTGTTGCGCCAATATTGCAGGATTAGCTTGCAACCATTGGCGCATAATGTTGTCGCCACCTTCTGAACGCAACTGCTTTTCTACAGCGTTTAAAAAAGCAGCACTTAAATCTGCTGGCAAAGTTGCCACGCGCAAGGCTCTTAAAACACTTTGCTCATCCACTGCATGTACTTCTATCACTAATCGCTGGTGTGGATTTTCATCATCGTGCAGATTCAAATTTTCTTTAGGTATCAGCCTGCCATCAAAAGGCGCTTCAAAAGTCAACAATATCAGATCGTCTTGATCACAAAACTGAATCAGCCACAACAAAGCCCCTGATTGATATAAAAAGCCTGCGGTCATCTTGCCGGAATTTAACGCAGTTTGCTCTTTATGTGTCATTTTTGGCAAAAAAATCTGTAATATATTTTTTTCACCATTTAAGAACTGCGCCGCTGCTCCGCCGCCATGAATCGCTAATGGATAGGGATAGGCTTGATTTTCAGATAATTGAGTCATTATGAAATACCTGCTCACGCTTCAATGCAACATCATACTCATATCAAATAAATATTGATACGCATCGGTCACATCGACCGCAAGAATTTATGCAAAATACATTACGGAAGTCGCCCGGAGGCAGGAGATAAAGCTGTTGAATTGTTTGGAACAGGACAATATAAATGCTGTCTTTTTTAGACTCTATTGGAATTAAATGACAACATTTTAATTCCTAACCACTTGAAACAATTGAATCTAGCTGCTTTCATTGGTCGGGACGGCGGGATTCGAACCCACGACCCCTACACCCCCAGTATAGTGCGCTACCAAACTGCGCTACGCCCCGACAGATGAAACAGGTTGTGCATGATACTTTAATTTGAAGGAATTGTGAATCACAATCCATCACAGTGCTGTAGAAGAGAAGTTCTAAAGCGGTCAGTTTATTTGAGCAACTCCAGAATATCTTCTAATTCGCTCACCATTTGATGAATCAATTGGTGGGTACGGGTTGAATCATCTTTAGCATCATCACTGGCTAAATGCGCTCTGGCACCACCTATAGTATATCCTTGCTCATAAAGCAATGAACGGATTTGGCGAATCATCAACACATCATGGCGTTGATAATAGCGCCGGTTACCGCGTCTTTTAATTGGCGCAAGCTCAGTAAATTCTTGCTCCCAATAACGCAATACGTGCGGTTTTACCCCACACAGTTCGCTGACTTCACCAATTGTAAAGTAGCGTTTTGCCGGTATCGCCGGCAGTTCATTATTATTACTCGGTTCCAGCATAGGCTTCGACTCTGGCTTTTAGTTTTTGGCCTGATCTGAATGTCACCACACGACGCGCACTAATGGGTATTTCTTCACCGGTTTTTGGGTTTCTGCCAGGGCGACTGCTTTTGTCGCGCAATTCAAATTTACCAAAACCGGATATTTTCACCTGCTCGCCATTTTCCAGAGAAGATTTTATTTCTTCAAAAAATATTTCGACGATATCTTTTGCTTCGCGTTTATTTAAACCCAGTTCGTCAAATAATGTTTCAGCAAAATCAGCTTTCGTTAATGCCATTCAATCAGTCCCTCAGTTTTGCACTAATTTGGTTATTTAATGTATCTAACACTTTGCTAAATATAGCATCAATTTCAGAATCTGTAAGTGTTTGTTCAAAATCTTGTAAAATCAGACTTAAAGCAACGCTTTTATAGCCCTCTTCAACACCCTGACCTCGATAAATATCAAAGATCACTACATCTTTAATGACAGCTTGTTGACTTGCATGAATACTGTCGATAATTTCTGCAGCGGTTATTTTTTCTTCAACCAATAAAGCCATATCCCTACGTACAGATGGAAATTTGGATAATGGCTGAAAGCTGGCAATGGTTTTATCCAACAGCAGATTTAATGACAATTCAAATAAGAATACCTGGGTATCAAAACCCAATTGTTTTTCCAGCGTCGGATGCAACATACCCAAACGACCTATCAATTGACCATCCTGTGTTTGAATTTCTGCACTTTGACCAGGATGCAAGGCTGGATGCTGAGCGGCAACGAAGTTCACGTCACGCCCAGTCAAGGAAAATATGGCGTCCAGATCAGATTTAGCATCAAAAAAGTCAACTTTACGTGCTTTCTCAGCCCATTGTTCCGGATTGACATCACCCAGTATTAAACCGGCCAACTTTTGCTGTTGTAGGGTTTGACCATCTTGCTTAACAAAGCTCAAACCGCTTTCAAACAGACGCACCCGGCTTTGCTGACGATTAGTGTTATATAAAGCCGCCTTTAACATGCCACACCATAATGTCGTACGCATGATGGACATTTCAGATGAAATCGGATTTTGCAGGCGGATAAACTCATCATTCGGTGCAATTGCCTGTTGAATATCTTCATCAACAAAGCTGTACGTGATTGCTTCCTGATAATCCCTGTCAACCAGCAAATCTTTGATACGATCAACAGGCAACACTGCTTCCGGCGCCTTACTTAATGCCGAACGCATTAATAAGCTGCTGGAAGGCAATTGATTATAGCCATAAATACGCGCCAACTCTTCGATCAGGTCGGCCTCTATTGCAATATCAAAACGACAGCCAGGCGGGGTCATTTCCCAGCCTTGCTCATGCGCCTGCACTTTCATACCAAGACGTTGAAAAATTGCTGTTACCTGCTCATCAGAAACATTAAGCGCCAGAATTTTTTCAACCCTTTCTCGTCGCAACAATACCGGTTTACGTTGCGGCAATGTATCATTATCTGTTTTATCGGTTAATTCTCCAACTGAACCACCGGCAATATCAACAATCAACTGTGTTGCACGCTCAATTGCTCTTTCTTGCTGATATGGGTCTACACCACGCTCAAAGCGATGTGATGAATCGGTATGCAAACCGTAACGACGGGCTTTTCCGGCAATAATTTCCGGCACAAAGAAAGCACATTCCAGAAAGATATTTCGCGTATCATCGGAAACCGCAGTCTCACTTCCACCCATTACACCGGCCAAAGCAACTACCCGACTGTTATCAGCTATAACCAGTGTTTCATTATCCAGCTTGATGGTCTGATCATTTAATAACGCAACCTCTTCATCTGTATTGGCAAAACGAACCTGAACGCTACCGTTTAATTTATCGGCATCGAAAGCATGTAAAGGCTGCCCCATTTCCAATAACACATAATTTGTGACATCAACCAGAGGGCCTAAGCTTCTGATGCCTGAACGACGAAGTTTTTCCTGCATCCATAACGGTGTTTCAGCTTTTACATTGACACCAGTGATTAAACGTCCTAAATAACGTGGACAGGCCGCTGTTTCTGCGACATTTACATCGACAGTTTGCTGATGGTCTACGGTTGTTTTTTGCAGCTCTGCTGCTGCCCAATTCACTTGATTCAGTACTGCCACTTCACGGGCAATACCTTCCACGCTCAGGCAGTCGGCCCGATTTGGCGTTAGATCAAATTCAATAATGGTATCGTTTAAAGAAAGATATTCTCTTATATCAGTACCAACCGGAGCATCGGCTGCCAGTTCCATCAAACCGTCAGCGTCATCCGCTATGCCCAGTTCTTTTTCGGAACATAACATGCCCAAAGACTGAACTCCGCGTAATTTTGATTTTTTAATTTTAAAATCACCCGGCAATACCGCACCAACCAGAGCAGCCGGAATTTTCAAACCTTTTCTGACATTGCTGGCGCCGCAAACAATTTGTAACGGCTCGCCTTCACCCACATTAACCTGACAAACATTTAAACGGTCAGCATCCGGATGTTTTTCCAGCTCTAATACTTCAGCCACCACCACTTTGCTGAATTCAGCGGCCGCAGGCACAACAGAATCCACCTCCAAGCCTGCCATAGTTAACTGCTCGACCAGTTCATCAGTGCTAACCGATGGATTTACCAGCTCTCTTAACCAAGCTTCACTAATTTGCATGACTCAACGCCTCCTTATTTAAACTGCTCAAGAAACTTAAGATCATTTTCAAAAAACAATCTTAAATCGTTGATGCCATAACGCAGCATAGCCAAACGCTCCACTCCCATGCCAAAGGCAAAACCGGTAAAGTCATCACTGTTGATATTGACCGATTTAAAAACTTCAGGATGAATCATGCCGCAGCCCATCACTTCCAGCCAGCCAGTATGACTACAGACTCGACAGCCGTTGCCATTACACATGACACACTCAATATCAACTTCGGCTGACGGCTCGGTAAACGGAAAATAGGACGGTCTGAAACGTACTTGAATATCTTTTTCAAAGAACGCACGCAGGAATTCGTAAACCACCCCTTTCAAGTCGGCAAAACTGACATCTGTATCCACCAAAAAGCCTTCGACCTGATGGAACATTGGGGTATGGGTTAAATCAGAATCACAACGATAAACCCGCCCCGGGGCAATCACTTTTAACGGAGGCTGCTCAGACTCCATCACTCGTACCTGAACAGGTGATGTGTGAGTTCTTAATACCGTATGCGCATCAAAATAGAAGGTATCATGCATAGCCCGTGCAGGATGATGTGCCGGGATATTCAAAGCTTCAAAATTATGATAATCATCTTCTATTTCCGGCCCTTCAACCACATCAAAACCAACACCGGCAAAAATCTTTGCAATTCGCCTTAGGGTAATGGTTACCGGATGTAATCCGGCTGTTGCTTGCCCCCTGCCCGGCAACGTGACATCAACACGTTCGCTTGCCAGACGCTGTTCCAGTTCAGCATTTTGAAAAGCCTGTCTAGTCGCTTCAAGCTTTTGCTGAAAGGTGGACTTTGCTTGGTTAATTTCCTGACCGGCTGTACGTCGTTGATCCGGGTCTAATTTACCCAGCTCTTTCATTTTCAGGGTAAATAAGCCTTTTTTACCCAGATACTGAACGCGTACCTGATCAAGTTGGACAAGATCTGTTGCTTGTGCAAGTGCTTGCAAAGCAAGTTCTAAGGTTTCTTCGAGGGTAGCCGACACTGCTCAGCTCGCTTTTCTTATAATTAGGTGGGAAAGAAAGGTTTGACAATCATCCCACCCTGCCCACATTAATGGACAGAGTGGGAATGAACCTTTCTAAGGTTGACTTTGATTAGCTTTGGCAATTTTTGCAATTTCAGCAAAAGCGTCCATATCACGTACGGCGATATCAGCTAATACTTTACGATCAATTGCTACATTCGCTTTGTTCAAACCGTTAATCAGGCGACTGTATGAAATATCACACATACGTGCTGCTGCATTGATACGAACAATCCACAATGCACGGAATTGACGTTTTCTTTGCTTACGGTCACGGTAAGCGTATTGGCCTGCTTTAATAACCGCTTGTTTAGCAACGCGATAAACTCGACTACGGGCACCGTAGTATCCTTTCGCTTGCTTTAAAACTTTTTTATGTCTTGCTCTGGCTGTTACGCCACGTTTTACTCTAGCCACACTAAGTCTCCTAGATTAACTATAAGGTAACAAGCGTGCAGTCATACGCACGTCTGCCGGATGAAGAGCAGCTGATTTACGCAACTGTCTTTTTCTCTTGGTACTCTTTTTAGTCAAAATATGACGTCTGTGCGACTGGTTACATTTAAAACCACCGTTGCCAGTACGTTTAAAACGTTTGGCAGCACCACTATGGGATTTCATTTTAGGCATTTGTTTTCTCCACTATCTTTAAAGTATAAACATCCATGAAATATAAAACTCAGCAAGGCAAAATGCGTGGCCCTGAAGAATTAGCGGTATCACAATGATACTTTGCAGCTTTATCCAGCACTGCAGGACCAGACTTTAAAGCCCGACCCCAAACCTTAAACACCTACTTTTTCTTTTTCGGCGCCATAACCATCACCATTTGACGGCCTTCCAATTTAGGGAACTGCTCAACAATAGCCAGCTCTTCCAAATCGTTTTCAACTCGTTTCAGCAATTCCATACCAATTTCTCTATGCGCCATTTCACGTCCGCGAAAACGCACAGTTATTTTGGTTTTATTACCCTCGGTCAAGAACTTAATCAGGTTTCTCAGCTTAACTTGATAATCACCCTCATCCGTTCCGGGGCGGAATTTTATTTCCTTAACCTGAATCTGCTTCTGCTTCTTTTTGGCTTGCTGTTGTTTTTTATTCTGTTCAAAAACAAACTTGCCATAGTTCATCACTCTACAAACCGGAGGATCCGCATTCGGTGAAATTTCGACCAAATCCAAATCAGCTGCATAAGCCACCTCTTTAGCTTCAGCTAAAGAAATAATACCCAGCGATTCACCATCAGCACCTGTTACCCTCACTCGTCTTGCGGTGATTTCATCGTTCAGGCGTGTTTCATCTTTTTTGGCAGCGATACCTTAATCCTCCAATCAACAATTATTTTCTCTCGGCAATCTCTTGTCGTATTTTTTCAGCAAAATCAGCGATTTTAAGACTACCTAAATCTTCACCTTTTTGCGTACGCACCGCAACGGTTTGATTTTCTAATTCTTTATCGCCAACAATTAGAAGATATGGGGTGCGCTGCATTGAATGCTCGCGAATTTTAAACCCGATCTTCTCATTTCTCAAGTCTAATTTAGTTCTAAATCCCTGTTGCTCCAAATTTCTTGCCACTTCTGTCGCATAATGTTCATGCTTACCGGTAATATTCATTACCGCCAGCTGAACTGGAGACAACCATACCGGAAATGTTCCGGCATGATGTTCGATTAAAATACCTATAAACCGTTCCAAAGAGCCCAAAATAGCTCTGTGCAACATAACCGGAACTTGTCTCGAACCATCCTCTGCCACGTAGGAAGCATCTAATCTTCCCGGCATGGAAAAATCAACCTGAATAGTACCACACTGCCAAACCCGACCTATACAATCTTTTAGAGAAAATTCGACCTTCGGTCCGTAAAAAGCACCTTCGCCCGGCTGCAAATCCCAATCCAGTCCTTTATTATTCAAAGCCAGTTCTAATGCCTGCTCTGCTTTATCCCAGACTGAATCATCACCGACTCTGTTCTCAGGACGGGTGGATAATTTAATAATTATATCTTCAAAACCAAAGTCTTTATACACTTCAAACAACAAGTCTATAAAAGTGGAAACCTCATCCTGAATCTGGCCTTCTGTACAAAAAATATGCGCATCATCCTGGACAAAATTTCGTACTCGCATCAGACCATGCAAGGTTCCTGACGGCTCGTTACGGTGACAGGAACCGAATTCCGCCAACCGCAGTGGTAAATCACGGTAACTTTTAAGACCCTGATTATAGATCTGGATATGGCATGGGCAGTTCATCGGTTTAACTGCATAATCCCGATGTTCGGAATGTGTTGTAAAAATCATGTCACCAAACTTATCCCAGTGACCTGATCTTTCCCACAAAGAACGATCTACGACCTGAGGTGTTTTCACCTCACCATAACCATTCAACCTTAATTTTTCACGAATATACTGCTCAACCTGCTGATAGATAGTCCAGCCTTTATCATGCCAAAACACCATGCCTGGTGCTTCTTCTTGTGAATGGAATAAATCCAGGGCTTTGCCTAATTTTCTATGATCACGCTTTTCCGCCTCTTCCAGACGAGTCAGATAAGCTTTTAATTCTTTTTTATCGTTCCAGGCCGTACCGTAAATACGTTGCAGCATTTCATTATTGGAATCCCCACGCCAATAGGCGCCGGCAATCTTCATTAATTTAAATGCTTTTAGCGCTCCCGTACTGGGCACATGCGGACCGCGACATAAATCGGTAAATTCACCCTGCGCATATAAAGATAAATCTTCATTGGACGGAATCGATTCGATGATTTCGGCTTTATAGTCCTCACCCAGATCCTTAAAGAATTTTACCGCTTCATCTCTGGATAAAACCGATCGGGTAATTGAAAGATTGTCTGCAACCAACTGCTGCATTCTCTTTTCAATTTTGACTAAATCTTCCGGGGTAAACGGTCTTTGGTATGAAAAATCATAAAAAAAGCCGTCATCGATTACAGGACCGATAGTGACCTGTGCTTCCGGGAATATTTGCTTAACTGCCTGGGCCAGTAAATGAGCAGTCGAATGCCGAATAACCTCAATACCCTCAGAGTCTTTTGCTGTAACGATCTGTAGACTGGCATCCTGCTCTATAACTGTGGATGCGTCGACTAACACACCATCAACCTTACCCGCCAACGTCGCTTTAGCCAAGCCAGCACCAATTGATTGAGCAACATCCATCACTGTAACAGCCTGATCAAACGCACGCTGTGATCCATCAGGGAGGGTAATTACGGGCATAAGTCTATTATTTTTCTTAAATTTAGCTACGTTAAAAGCACCCAATCGGTGCTGATAGTTTTTTAAGGCGAAGAACTCCGGCAAAACACCTACTCCACCCTATCGAGAACCAGGCATTTTATCAAATAGAGCTATCAGCGTCAAGAAACGGTAAGTCAATTTATCCTATTGAACAAGCTGTGCAACGATGATCACACAAGATATAAGGAATGAGTTCAGGATTTATCGATGTATTTCGACCATCATTCGAAATAATGGACTTCTCTAAAGTTCAACACTCTATACAGGCTGAATTTTTTTACTACATATAACACAGAAAGAATTTACTCGACAAAACACAACACTAATCTTAACCATTTAAGCAGTGGTAACGAGCAAAGTTTGAGGAGTAATTGATTGGTAGGCACGAGTGGATTCGAACCACCGACCCCCACCATGTCAAGGTGGTGCTCTAACCAACTGAGCTACGCGCCTATCGTCTAACCGATTCGAGCTAGCTATTATACCTGTTGATGTTAATTATGCAAATCTTTAAACCCGATCCGGTTTAAACTCGGAAAAGAATTTCACAGCCGAGAGAAGACAGAAATGATGAGAATATATGGTAATTTATTACTTCTCTATAGACAAACAAGTTCGGGGCATGACAGTCAAAGCTGTTAACTTAAGCCTCCATGCAGCGACAAAAGACTTGGAACGGGGAATAAATGCATAATGTTATTCCCCTCTCTCAAGCTCTGCAAAAGAAGACTAAAGTTAACAACATCGATCCTTCGAATCAAGCGGGACAAACTTCGCCGTTTGCCAGGAACTTCGTCATTTCTTTCGCCCAATTGACTTTATTGCCCGAGCATCCTTTGGCTCTACCGTCGCCGCATAGCTGTATAATTTCTTGCAACAACGGTTTCATCTTGCAATCGCGCATATTATTTAAAACAATTGCATAGTTATACAAATAATTGACATTTCCAGGCTCTAGCTCAACGGCTTTTTTATAGGCATTCGCGCCCGTTTGATAGTCGTTTAATTTAAAACTTGAATACCAGCCGATTTGCGACCAAGTATAGGCATTGCTGTTATCGATGGCTGCCGCTTTTTTAAAATCATCCAGCGCTTCATCAAACTGGTTAAATTTTGTTAACACAGCCCCCCGGTTACTAATATATTTGGCATTGGTCGGCTCTAACTGCACCACTAAATCCAAGTCACCTAAGGCTTCGGCATACATTTCTTTTTCACGATAGCTCCAGGAGCGCCAATACAATGCGGATATATTTTCGGGATACATCGCTACAGATCGACTTAAATCGGATATTGCTTTATCGTAATCGTTTAACTGGTAATAACATAAGCCTCGCTCATAATAAAACCAGGACTTTTCGCCATATTCTATCGCTTTAGTTAACAGTTCCAAACCTTCAGCAAATTGATTTCTTTCCCTGGCTATCATACCTTTGACATAGTAGATAAAACCTGCAAGCGGTTTTAAATTGGAATTTCTGTTTTCATATTGCTTGGTGTCGGCCAGAAATTCGGCTATTTCATCAAAACTCCCGCCCCACTTGGGAAGTATGGAAAATAAATAGCTTTTTCTAATTTCATACGATGCCGGGCTGACCTTTAAGCCTTCCAACAAGGCTTCTGATCGCATTTTATCGTCACCCAGCCCAAGTGAAACATCAATTCTGGCTGCATATGAAAGCGTAATATCCGGTTTGATAGCAATCGCCTTATCGATATCGGCCAAGGCTTTGCGATGATAAAGCTTGAGTTGATTAAATTGATTATATGAGGTTTCGCTTGCATACTTTTGGCCGCGTTTCTTCCAACCCAAGTTGGTAAAATAATAGCTACGCGCCAAATACGGTATATAGGAACTTGGATATTGCCTTATCCAGTCATCAAATATGGCTTCGTGTGTCGAATCCGCCATGTTAAAGCTATGAAACACCAATTCAAAAGCGGTCTCATTTCTTATATCCGCCTCGTAGCGTTTTTGATACGTCACGATTTGCGACATCAGTTGTTTATAGTTTTTATTGACGAACAGCTCGCGCAATTCAATCGAGTCGGCATAGCCCGGATCTTCAGCCCAAGCGGTAGAAGGCAGGCAGACTAACAGCAAATTCAGCAAACATAATCTAATCATTTTCATGGTGACGGTTCCTTGTTGATCTAAATTTTTAAATAAAATCCAACGCGCAAAGATGGTCGTAAAATGCGGTTTTGTTATGTTTAGTTTCGTTTGGAAAAAGCGCCATTAATAAACTATAAGCCTGTATCAACTTGGCGTGAGAACTCTGAATGACAGCATCCTGGGCGCTAAAACGATAGGATTTTGAATCGTCAATTTGTTTAAAATATTGGCTCTGCTCTTCAAGAGCTTGCTTAATTAAGCGATGGGTCGGCAATAAATGCACCGGCGCTTCTAGTTTGTCGAGCTCGGTCAGTATCCGGCGGTATTTATCATTATTCTCGCCGCGTCTACCGCCGGTTTGATGCCATAGCAAGGTCTGCACCCGCTCGATAATGGCAATATCGACGATAGAAAACAATTTACCCAGATAGTCGCTATCTTGACCATTCATCTTGGCTAGAGTCGAATTAAATGTCGTTTGCTTATGCGGTATCGACCGATAAGCCCGATCTACCGGCACTGTCATTCCCAGTTCCGTATACAGTCTTTCCGAGAACTGTTTAATTACCTGGGCTTCGCTTGGCTCGGTGACTAATTCCGGCGACTCGACTTCAACCGACTGTAGCAATACGGCCAGCTTGGGGAAAAGTTCGGTAAACAAGTTATGCTTAGGCCGGTGTCCGGTGGAGTCACTACGTAAAATAAAATCCTTATCAATTAAGAAAAAACCGGGAATCATATCGTAGCTGGCCTGATTGATATAACGCTCATCGCCCACCATAATATAAACATTATTTTTCTTATCCAAACCGAAGTGTTCCGCCCAATTACGACTTTCCTCTATGGTCGGCGCTTTATATTGCATGTCATAGAGCATCAGTTGCACCAGTATCAAACGCTCATCGCCCAGCTCGATTCCACTTGCATATCTTGGCAGCAACGATTCAATCGGGGGAAGTTTTTGCTGCGGCGAAATACCTTGATAACCGCCTCTTTTCCCTCCTCCGGAAAAAGCATTACAAGCCGGGCAGGTCATACCGACAGGTTCCACCAAAATAACCTTGCCTTTAAAGTCGGATAGCTTAAGCATTTCACCGGTATGAGAGTAAAGCGTAATATCGGGAAAAGGTTGATCTAACTTTGGCGGCCAAGGAAAATCCAATTGACCCTGTGCGCCCTGAGCCGAATCCGCCTGGGCACCGGAGTCAGTCTCAAGATACCGTTCGGAATAAAAATATCCTGCGGCAAAAGTCAGCACAACAACGAAAATCAATAATAAAATTGTCGAGACACCCCTTTGCTTATTTCTGCTCATTATCCTGCCCTATGGTTGATGTTGACTTTAGAGCCGCTAACCGGGCTCTTACCTTAATAATTTGCTTACTATTGGGAAATCGCGTCATAAAATCCTGAAACCGAATAACGGCAAAATCATGCAAACCGGCCCGATTAAAACTTTGCGCCAACCAATAATGCGGAACCGGATCATTGGGGAATTTTTTCACCAGCTTTAATAACGGCGCAAATGATTGTGCATATTCACCGTTATAGTAATGATTTAAGCCGTCGATTAGCCATTGTTGTTTTTCCGGCAAGACTTCGGCCTGAGCTTCAATCGGCTTGGCTGGTTTATCCCGTATCCCGGCTAACAAAGGTTTTGCGACAGTTCGGCACAGACTTTCGACTATATTGCCCTCAATAGTGCCGGATACGGATTGACGCAATTGCGTGCCCGCCACATCAAATAACAGCGCTTGAACTAGTAGCTGATTATTTTCGATGATTACACTGCCTTTCAGAATAAGATTTGCGCCGATGACCCGGCCGATCGATTGACGGCTTTTGCCGTCGATTAATTTACCTAAGCTTAATGATTGCTCGGTTAAACCGGCATCCAGCGAGTCACGATCCAGCGTGATAATTTGATCCGAATAATTGGAAAAACAAACGGTTAAAATATCCGGCAGACCAATCGACAGATGATCATTTTGGCTATCCCCGGTTGCATTTTCAAACGGGAGAATTAAAACTTTAGCGGGCTCGGGTTTCGCGTAAACCGGCAAGCAAAACAACATTAAAATTAATACCGCCTTCATCTTGCCTCCACAATATTTTTACGCCGGTTTAAATGAAACAAGCCGTCAAACGCAGTCCCAACCCACACACCACCGTCACTTTCTACCGCCAAGCCGGTCGGCGCGGTGATTTTGTTATCGGGAGGGTTAAACAAAGTACAGCTTGTACCGTCTGAATAAACAATACCGGCAGAGCGCTCCTGTGAGTCAGACATCATCCACACGCCTTGAACGACATCGGGTTTGATAATTCCGACCGATTGATAAATCCCATCCGTATAGCTGAGCCAGTGACTGTCGATATAGCGAAACACCCCTTTGTTCTCAACACTGAGCCAAATAACGCCTTGATTATCGATTGCCAGGGCCAGAATTTTGCCGACCAAATCGTTAGGTAAAGCCAGCGGTTTAGCATGGTCGCCTAGCTGATAAAGACGACCTTGATCGGTACCAATTAAGAGATGCTTATTGTCTTTTAATGCAGCAATCGCGGTAATTTGTTCACCCTTAAAGCTTTCGAGCAGCTGACTTTTACCCTGCCGATAAGCAAATAATTTTCCATGCTCGGTACCCAAATAAAGCGTTTTATCATCGCCGCAATAAACTGCGCTAATGGTGCTGACATCATCATTAATCGTATGATTTTTAAATAAAAAAGACCGACCAGATCGAACCGCAAAGGCCAACTGCAATTTATCCAAATCCCTAGAGGCAAAGTAAGTGGTTCCGCCGCACGGCACAATATCGGTGACATGATGATGAAAATAACCCTCACTGACATCGGCGGTAAAAAAATCATCGTCCTTAAGCGTCATAATGCCGGTTTCTATACCCCACCAAACCCGGCCATCAGGCTCGACGGCAACAGTAGTCACATCCGGCTGTATCACTCGCATGCGGGCGTAAATTTTGCGCCAATCATTAGCAGAGTTATCGCGCATATATTCGCTATAAAGCATGGAGTCGGTCGCATTAACATCCGCTGCCTGATTTTGAAAATGTTCATATCGCTTAAAATGAAGCTGATCATTTTTACGTTGCACGATAAGGTAGCGATTATTCTCCAATGCTGTCACGGCATAAGCCTCCAGCCCAACCGCCTTAACCAGATCCGGATTGGGTTCATTTATATCCGGGTTAAAGCGCGCATACTGTAGGCCATAACCAGCACTGGATAGCAACATCAGCAATCGATCCGAAGTTTCGCTGAAAACATGTATCGGGTGCATGGCAAAAGATTCGGCGTTTCCGGAAGCCAACGGATAACTTTGTCTGCGCCAGTGTTTTAAATCGTTAGCACTCCAAAGATGCAATTTTTGATCGCTGCCGACGGTAAGCAGGCGATACACGCCTGCGTTATCCTGCACCAAAGCAGGATTATAAAATTTCATAATACTGCGCTGTTTAGTCATTAACGACCATTCTTTGGCGTCTTGAGAGGTGATAACCACGACTTCGCGTTTTTTACCGGAGCGATAAACAATGACCCAGCGGCCTTGTTGATCTTGAGTTACCGCATAATGCAAAAGATTATTCGCCTGGTAACTTGCATGCTTGGCCGTTGCCGGGGCAAATTTTTCCAAGGCAATACGATTGGGCGGCTCCCATAAATCGGTTTTTGGCTGCAAACGGCTCGTCCACAACTCCCAACCCAATCCCCGCCGGTTGGAAATCCAAAAAAGCCGAGCGCCGCCATCTTCGGTGCGTAATAATTTAGGGGCAAAATCCTCGCTTAAAGAATTCAAACTAAGCCGTACCGGTGTAGACCAGGTTTTATGATCCATACTCCGGCTCATCATCAGTTCTGTCTGTTCGCCGCCTAATTCACCCTTAACAAAAACCAGCATTAGTCCTCGGTTAAAATTATTCAACAAAGCCAGGGTCTGCTTTGGCGCATACCAGTATTTCGCCAACGGTTGAGCAATGCCGGTGAAGGACTTTTCTTCTACAGTAAAATGACTGTGCAACTGTCCTTCATAAAACGCCTTTTCATCGACCGGATTCTCGAATAAAGCGATATTTTCCGATGCTTTATTATCCGGCTTTAGGCTTAGCTTGATTTGCCAATGATTAATCTCGCTAAAGTTTTCAATAAACTGCAAGGTCAGTAGCTTTTGATTTTTGCCGTAAAAAGGGATGAACTTTTTTAATGTTGTCGGCTTTGCCGTTTGTCCGTATATCACCCCCAACCATGTATTTTGATAATTTCGCGGTAACGGAAAAGGCAGTACTCGCATGGTAAAACTATGATGACGGTTAATATTTTTTAGCCGTCCATTCATTTGCATTTCGATACCGGTTGCCACATAGCCTTCCGGGACAGAAACAACGTAAAACTTTTCCCGCCAATTAACATTCGGATTTTGTTCTGTCATAAAAAGGGATTCGGTTTGTGCAAACCGAGCTTCCCGGTAACCCGGGTTTTCAGTACTGATCCTGATCAACCCTCTTGGCGGTTTAGGCATCTGCTCGGGCGGAACTGCGCTCAATTTCGGATATAAAGCCACCATATTAATAATGGAGTCTTTTGCTAGCTTAAGCACCTCAGACCAACGGAAAAAACGTGATTGTCGGCTCCCCTCTATGGTCGACATTTTTTGCTCTCTAACATAAAAGCTGTCCACCTGGGCATAGGCTTGGTAGGCCTCAGGATATTTTTTCTCTTGCTTATAGAGTTCGGCCAGTCGAAATACCGCGACCATAGAATGAGGGTGGACCGGAGTTAACTTTGCTAATGAGCGATAGGCTTTAACTGCCTTATCCGGGACTTTCTTTTCCATTAAGATAGCGGCCCACAAAAGTGCATCACGGCCTTCGGTTTGCTGAGGGGCCTGCTTGTTTAACGCCAAAAATGCTGAAATTGCTAAATCGTCCATACCGAGAAATTCCAGCATTTTTCCCATCCATAACAGCGATTCCCAATACTTTGGATCTTTCCGGGATGCCGAGAAAAAATGACCGAATGCTTCGCCGTACTCGCCCTGATCATAATGATCCATCGCCTGATAAAAATGTTCCGTGGCCGGGATTGAATCGGTCGGTTGATAATTAACGTTTTCCAGCTCCCTCTCGGTGACAGGAAGTTTCCGTTGCCGGATGAAATCGACGGCAAGTTTGCCGATCAGCGCGTGAATGTTATTAAAATCACCCGACACTTGGGTTTTAAGAATCAGTGCCTGGGTATTTAAATCGACTAACAGCAAGTGGATTTCAATGGTACTGTCCGACAGGGTGTAATTTCCGTAGATCACCTGTTGAAGTTTAGCCACCTGCCCCACCCTGACGGCTTGGCTTTGATCGATAAATGCCGACCGATTCATCTCCATTTCTTTCAGGAACGCCTGCAATTCGTGTCGTTCCAGAATCAACAAATCGTCTACTTGCGATAGCTTTCGAATCAGCATATCGGCGATACCTTTGCTTAACCAAGCCTGCCGTTCACCTTTTTGCGCAGAAAAAGGCAGCACGGACAGGGTGGTTTTTTCTGCCGCAAGCGTCGAATTAAACAAGCTCAGGCATACGACAAAGGCGAATAGATAAACGACCCGGCGCATCGCTAATAGTTATTTTAAAAGCGCCGGCACCAGCCTTTCAATCAACTTTGTCGCGCTTTTGGCCAAGGCGTTTTTACCGGCAATTTCCGGCGACAAATCGACCGCCACCGCAGTTTCTCTATCAACCAACAAAACCTTGCCGCCGTCTCTTTTAATGGCTTTTAATTCGATCCGACCTTTGGTTGAGACCAGATTGCCACGTCGTAATCCAAACTCACTAAAGGCTTCGCCGGTGATTTCAATATCGGGAATATCATTGGAAGCAGCAGGATCAATAATGTCGAAACCCAATTTTTGCAAAACATGGCTGATCTCTGTTTCGGCGGCCGGGTCCAATACATTTCGATTTAAGCTCTGTTCCGGAATACTGACGGAAACACTGGGTAGGTTTTTATCTTTAACCAGCGACGCCAAACGCGTAACCAGATCCTCTTCTTTCGGCGTTTGAGCGACCAGGGTATTGCCCCGCTCCGTTACCGCCGCGCCCAATTTTTCCGCAAGCTGAAGGGAAGCATCGACAATAGAACCTCTTAACGGCATCGTTACTGTTTCACCATAAACCCGACTGGTTTCAACGCCGATCATTTTGGCGACAACCACCAGCTCCTTTCTGACCGGAAAGGCACGGCCTGAAATCAGGATTTGCGCACCGGTAATAAAACCGATTTTTGCTGCCGTTTGCGGGTCGACTGTCCCCGACAGCCCCATTTCAACTTCCGATAAGGCTTTATCGATTTCGGCCCGCTCGACCATGATGATGTTGGCGTTGGAAGACAAATGAGCAGAAAGCAAAGTTTGTATATCTTGCCCTAATTCACCGAATTCTTTCTGATCGGCGACAAAAGGCAACACCGCAACGCTATAAGAATCAGTTTTAACCTCCTCGGCAATGCATTGAATGCTATAGCTAAGTAACATAATAAGCAAATACTTTGAATTCTTTATCAAGCTGTTCATTTTTACTTCCTTTTTCAATTAAAAATTGGATCGGTGTGTTTCGTTTGAGGCAGTCGATAAAAGAGTTTAAGCAACATTTTTTGTGCCGCCGCATCGCTCTCAAGAGTCTCAACAATAGGCATATGCACCTCTATTAGCGGCTTATCGCTTAGTGTTCGATCGATGATAACCGGCAGCTCATTTGGATACTGATAAAACACAATGACAGCCTGAGAATCGGCGACAGGTAGCAAACTGTCTATATCCCTATTTTGTTTGGCGGCGACGATTAAGGAAATAAGTCGCTCATCTTTTTTGACTAGCCGTTTAGTTTCAATATATTCAATCGAGTTTTTATCCAAAAACGACTGCAATATATTGCTTTTGTCATAAACATATAACATATGCTCTTTGGCCCAATGCTGTATGGGTTGCAACAATTCTTCGGCGACGACTGAAAAATCAAAACCGCCTATCACCAGGCATTGTTTATCAGCATCGCAAGAGGTAAACTCCCATTTAAATTGACTCTCCCGCTTAACCTTGGGTGTTTTAAAATGTAAGCCCAGTTTTATCGGGTTCTGAGTAAAATCAAGCTTGGATTTTGTGCAGTCTATAAGCGGCTGCTCGACTAACACGGAACCTAGGCGCGTGGTAAGCTGCCAAAGTGTCGCGGTAACGTTGACACATTGTTCCACCCCCGTTAATTTTAGGCTGACTTGTTTATCGGTTTGACCGAAATAAACCGGAGCATTCGGCTTTTTGTGCTCAGAAATCAAGTTAATCTGCGCAGCAGAAAAACCATAATGACTGAAAACCAAACCAACTATGAAAAATACCCGTTTAAGGGTGTTTCTATACATTTGTTATCCCTCTAGAGTTCAACCTACTTCCCAGCAAAGCTCAATTGATAACGATAAAAGCAACTTGACGGCAAAAGTGTAGCAACGATAGGAGCGTAGTTTTTGACGGTCAAGTTGACCCGCCGGTTAGGCATGCCTTGTATTGATTGACTGTAAATAATTTGCAGCCTCCAAGAGTAATTCTTTGAGCTCATTTTCAGGCATTGAAACCACGAATACCACTCCTTTTTCTTCTGGGTTATGATGATTTTCTCGCCAAAATTCAAATGTTATGTTGGCAATACCATCTTCCCGAAAAAGGAACATTGCTAGATTATCAGTGGTAGGCCCCCAATCCATAAAAAAATATTCAAATCGTCTGCTGTCATCACGTTCTATTTCTTCAGGAATGTCCAAAAGTAGACGATGATTTTCAGCGTACGTGCAATGAGGAAATGGCCTTGTACCCCATACCTTTCTTGGCCTTTCCATTAGTTTATTTAGTTCACGCCAAACACTATGCACAAATTGCGATAAATACGCAGCGTTATCATCACACGTTAACCATCGATTTCCAGCCCAAACATCAACCTTTCGCAGTGTATCACTGCCATCTACGAGGGCACCTATTTCTATAGCGAATTCATTCCTCCTACCAAAAATGGTTGTCATAAGTTTTCGTTGCCTAACCTTTTATTATCAAATGAATTCATCGTTACCGCTAAAAGATAAACGCCTTGACTAAGTTGACTAGCGCATTATGCCTTTATATCGTTATTCAACGCAACCGGCAATTGGCTCTGAAAGACTACCGATAGACAGTCTTCCAGGTAAAGCCGAAATTTTTAAGCTCTTAACTTTGGAATAAATAAGGTAGCAATTAACCCAACCAATACCGAGAGCCCTAACAAGCCCCAGGAGAATTTATTCCATTCGATCGGATACAAATCCGCCGTCACTTGTTCTGAAATACCCGGAATACTGGACAGATCAACATCACCACCATCAACTTTCAACTGAGCCTTCATGCCTTTTTCCATATGCTGGGGAACTTCACAATGCACAAGATAGGTTTTTTTCCGGCTGGGAACGATCAGGCTCGCCTTTTTCTGACCTTTACCATACAGTTCTATAGTAAACATTCCTTTCGGATATAAATACCCGGGCAAACCATGCAGCATAAATTGATGGCGAATATTATCATCATTGATAAAAGTGAAATTAATTCGACTACACGGCGCAACATCCCACTGCTGCCTATCAAATGCAAACATCAAGCCATTAAATTTTTGTGCATATTTATGCCCGGCATGTACGGTAATGTCGACATCTTTTGAAATCTGCGGACAATCACGAGGCAGCTTATCCGAGTTATGATTCATCACCATGCCGGTTTCATCCATCATCATGCCACCATGATTCATGGCTGCCGAAACCGCACTGGTATTCAAATAAGTTGTAGCCAGCAACAGAAGTATTAAAAATTTTGTCATGCTCAATGCTCCTTTTTCAGACTACGAACAGTATAAACCAGCAAACCGGCTATTAAACCTACGACCAAACCGAATAGAACAATTCTTAATTTGTCGGACCTTACCAAAACTATATCGCCCAATACCTTACTGAATTCACCCTGCGCCCAAACCGGTTTTAGTTTGGCATAATAGGCGCTGTCAAAATAAGCATCCAAAGCCCCCTCTCTCAATTTTGGCAGTCCCTGTTCATTAACTAATGACTGGTAAGCCAAGACCGCAACATTCCCACCGGGACTCATACCATCCGAGGTCACCCCGGTTTCCACATGATCATGAAACAACCAGACACCGGGGCCGTAACTGTGTATGCCGTCATTTTCGGTTTGCAGTTCTATATCCAGACGTTGCGC
Source organism: Methylococcaceae bacterium (assembly GCA_050303415.1). GTDB lineage: Bacteria > Pseudomonadota > Gammaproteobacteria > Methylococcales > Methylomonadaceae > JBNLBS01. Next base: position 90,445 of record JBNLBS010000004.1, read on the forward strand.
CGGAGCAATATCAAATACATCCCTGATAATTTGACCGCCCGCCGGTGCTTGGATGCCATCATAATGGGTCACGGTCGCCTTATGACCATGAAAATGCAATGCCATTGCCGTATGCTGGGCATTGGCAATACGCAGTTTGATATGCTCATGTTCGTCGGCAACAATAATGGCATCTCTTAAGGTATAAGGAAACGAGTGACCGTTGAGCATAAAATAATTTTCATTGGATTCAGTCATATTGTATTGTCGATTCATTCGCTGAGCGATCAAACGCGGATCATTCGCCTGCTGAATGATTTGTGCCAGATTTTTATCAACCGACTGATAATGCAGATCATATTCGCGCTGATATTTCTGCTTTACCGCAACAGAAGAATGCCTGACCTGACCGGCACCTACATTAAAGGTTTGCACCCAGTTATTAGGTTTGTTTTCCTCCACCACAAACATGCCGTTTAAACCCATCAAGAAATGCTTATCGGTTTGCACATGGCAGTGGTACAACATGGTACCCGTTTGTCTGGGCTGCATTTCATAGGTGCGGCTATCCCCTGGAAATACCGCTTTTTGACCGGTGACAGGCACTCCATCATTATCCCCCCCTGAAGCCGTCTGCCAGGGGTGATCAACCCCATGAAAATGAATGGTATGAGGAAAATAATGAGAATTTTCCAAGGTTATAAATACCTTATCACCCTGTTCCACCCGAATAACAGGCGATGGCGCCCTTAACAAATAATGCGCTCTTGGGGTATTCACTTTTCTGATCGCCATCCCCCGTGTCTTGGGAGCAAAAACCCAAAGCCCGGGCTGTATGCCCGGCGCAATATCATAGCTGGGCAAGACAAACTCGCCGTCCGGTGAGGCTCCGTTCAGCTCAATCACCTCCAACTTGATACGTATAATATCTGGATCACCATCTCCATCAAGATCATCGGACTTGATCAATGCATCTTCTGCCAGATGGGTATTCATCAACGTACGCATAGACACCTGATTAATACCTTTTACAAAAGCCGCAACATCATAAGGGTTGTCCGGGTTACATAAGCGCGACTCGTCGATATCCACTCCATCGATAATTTGCGCTTCCCGCCACTCGGGATGTTCACTTTTACAAGGCTTGTCTATGGCACTTTTTTGCCCATAACGCTTGACTTCACTATCAGGCGGAATTAAAGCACTTTGCGCTTCAAATTCCGGTATAAGCCAATAAGCCAGGGTAATTAAACCAATAACAAGTAAAAAAACTAACGGATATAAATACTTTTTTAACATTCTCAATAAGGTGGAGTGCATACAACAATAAGGAATAACACTCTACCTAAACTCCTCACAATAGCCAATATATAAATATAGAAAAAGACTTAAATTGACTCAATGCAATATTGACATTCAATTCAGATGACAGCATGATCAAGCTATTATTCCACTTGCAATTTAGTATGAGTACTGAAACTTTAAAAATTCGCCGCGTGGGGATTGATACCTACCATGAAAATGTTGCCTATTTAAACCGGGACTGTGAAGTTTACCGGGCAGAAGGCTTTCAGGCCCTATCCAAAATCCTGGTTAGCACTAATGGCTTTAAAATACTGGCCGTGTTAAATGTGGTTGATGACAGTTCACTGGTACAAACAGGTGAAATTGGTTTGTCCGAACAGGCCTTTAGTCAACTGAATGCCTCTGAGGGCTCCTTAATCACCGTGGAACATGCAGAACCTCCTGAATCCATGGATGCCGTCAGGCGAAAAATTAATGGCGAAAGACTTGGCCAGGCTGATTTCAATAATATTGCTGAAGACATAGTCAACAGTCGCTATTCGAAAATGGAAATGGCCGCATTTTTGGTCGCCACCGGCCAAAACAACCTTGACCGTGATGAACTGCTTTATCTCACCCGCGCCATGCTGGATTCCGGTGAGCGAATTGACTGGGATGAAGCGCTGGTTGCAGATAAACATTGTATCGGAGGTATTCCCGGAAATCGCACATCCATGCTGGTCGTGCCTATTGTTGCAGCACATGGCATGTTAATACCCAAAACATCCAGCCGAGCCATTACCTCACCGGCCGGTACTGCTGACACCATGGAAATGCTGTCTGAAATAAACCTGACCCCGGATCAACTGCATAATATCGTACGTAAAGAACGCGGCTGCCTGGCTTGGGGCGGCACCGCCAGGCTTGCCCCCGTAGATGATTTGCTTATTTCCGTGGAAAGACCTTTAGGTATTGATTCCCAGGGTCAAATGGTAGCATCAATTCTTTCTAAAAAACTGGCTGCCGGTTCCACCCATTTGTTAATCGATATCCCGGTAGGCCCAACAGCAAAAGTTCGAAGCATGGGACAAGCGCTGGCACTGCGTAAATTGTTTGAATTTGTCGGTGACCGGCTCAATATTCACCTGGAGGTCATGATTACCGATGGCCGCCAACCCATTGGACTGGGGATAGGGCCGACACTGGAAGCCAGGGATATTATGCAGGTTCTGAACAATGACCCGGATGCTCCGTTTGATTTGCGTCAAAAAGCCTTGCAACTCGCCGGCCGGGTACTTGAGTTTGACCCTGATGTCCGAGGCGGTCAAGGCTATGCCATTGCCAGAGACATTTTGGAATCAGGTCGTGCATCAGCAAAAATGGAAGCTATCATAGAGGCTCAAGGGCAAAAACCAATTGACCTCAGTCTCAGTAAACTATGTTACGAAGTATTAGCTGCACAGGATGGCGTGGTGGTCAATATTGATAACTTTCAAATGGCCAAAATAGCCCGAATTGCAGGAGCGCCTATGGAGAAAAAAGCCGGGGTGGATTTATTAAAAAAACTGGGCGATAAAGTACAGAAAGGTGAAGTGATCTATCGAATATATGCAGAATTTTCCGCCGATTTTAAATTTGCCCAACGCTTAGCTGATGAAAACAATGGCTATACGATCGGTCATAACGATCAAATCCTCAAGTCGTTGGTCGCTTTTTAATTGCCGCTTATGCTGTTACTGGCCTTCCCCGACTATCTGCCTCAATCCCAACGCCTGGCCAGGCAATTGGCGATAGACTGCCAACCGGTGTACTTGCACCATTTCCCCGACAGTGAAAGTCTGGTCAAGTTGCCTACCGAGTTGCCCGAACATGTAATTATCTGTCGCAGCCTGAATCAACCAAATGACAAGCTGATCGAATTAATGTTCTGCGCCAGAACCGCCCGTGAACTTGGCGCACGGCGAATTACCCTGATTGCCCCATATTTATGTTATATGCGCCAAGACACAGCCAATCAACCGGGCGAAGCAGTCAGTCAGCGTATTATCGGTCAGCTATTAGGCGAATTGTTTGATGATGTGATAACGGTCGATCCGCATTTACATAGGGTCCCTCGATTAGACAGGGTCATTCCTCTAAAAAATGCCGTCAGCTTGATGGCTACCGATGAAATTGCCGAATTTTTACAACAGAAATTCGACCATGCCGTGCTGTTAGGACCCGACAGTGAATCCGAGCAATGGGTAAGTAGTATTGCCAGACAAATAGGTTTCGATTATGCCATTGCCGCTAAAACCCGACATAGCGACACAAATGTTGAAATCAACCTGGCGCATCAAGACTACCAAAACAAACCGGTGATAATCATTGATGATATGGCCAGTACCGGCAGAACCCTGGCAAAAGCCACTCAATTATTAAAAAACCGGGGGGCCGGCAATGTTTATGCGATCATCACCCACCCGTTGTTTTGCGGTGATGCGGAACAGCATATGATAAATGCCGGCATTAAAGAAATCTGGAGCACCGATAGTATTCAACATACCAGTTCCCTTATTTATTTGGACAGACTTTTAGCCAGAGGCCTTCAATCAATTATTTGATCTTTATGATTGACTAAAATTAATTTATTGCCCATTACGATGAGCATCTTTACAATGTATTAATATTACTTATTGCCAAAACCAAAATAGCTTAATCTTTAACAAGCGAGTGACAGTCAAATTTAAAGGCATTTTTGATGTTTATAAAACGAACAATTCAATCTTTTATTTTTCTGTTCGCTCTGTTTTTTCCGACTATATCCTGGGCAGAAGAAAGCCAGACCAATTATATAGTCGGTGTGGTTCCGCAATTTGAAGCCCGTCGCCTACATAAGATCTGGCAGCCAATTTTACAGGAACTGGAAAAGAAAACCGGCTATCACTTTACCCTGGAAGGCTCACCCACCATTCCTGAATTTGAAAAAGAGTTTATTGCCGGAAAATTTGATTTTGTCTATATGAATCCTTTCCACATCATCGTCGCCAATGACAAACAGGGGTATACTCCGTTAATCCGTGACATAGGCAGGACGCTACAAGGTATTCTGGTAGTAAAAAAAGACAGCTCTTATGAAAAAATAGAAGATTTAAACAACCAGAAAGTAGCCTTTCCGGCACCGAACGCTTTAGGCGCTTCGCTAATGATACGTGCTGATGCGCAGGAACTATTCGCCACTCATTTAGACCCGCTCTATGTACAAACACATAGTTCTGTGTATTTAAATGTTCTACTGGGTCTGGCTGAAGCAGGCGGTGGTGTACAAAAAACACTAAACAGCCAAGCGGAAAATATTCGCAATAACTTGCGTATTATTTATAAAACCCGGAAAGTTGCCCCTCATCCTTTCGCCGCCCATTCCAGAATACCTGAAACCGTTAGAAAACAAGTTCAAACAGCTTTACTGGCGATGAAGGACAACCTGGAAAACCAGCAATTATTAACACAAATTCCAATCAAACAAATTGGCCCAGCCAGTATGAAGGACTATGAGCCTTTATTATCGATGGGGCTTGATAAATATTATAAAAAAAATTAATTATGGGACTAAGAACTAAACTTCTGTTCCCTTTGCTGTTAGCATCAATCCTTTTTTCAGGCATGATGCATTTTATATGGCGACCTGATTTTCTTGCTTCCGAATCCAATAATTTAATCAACCGAGAACAAAATGTCCTGAAGCTTATTCAAACCGATATTGCCCGTAATCTTCTTGCCAATGATCTTGCCGCCCTGCACGCATCATTAAATGAGCATATGGAAATTAACAAAGGTTTCTGGAAACAAATTACCTTGCATAATGTGGACGGCATTCGTTTATTCCCGTTAATAAAGCCGGAACCAATAGAAAATCACAGTTTTACCTCAATACATCATCCTATCCTTTGGAAAGACAAAACCTTAGGCGTTATCCAACTCATCATTGATGAACAATCCTTATTAGATGAAGTTTCAAAACGTATTTACCGTTTGGAGTTCATTGCTGTCGGTCTTTTTACTGTTTTACTGATTATCGGCGCAGTCATGCAAAACAAACTGGTTCGCCAGCCGATAGTCAGTCTGAAGAATGCGGCTGGCCGTTTGGCTAAAGGCGATTTTAATGTCAATTTAAGCAAGGACTCGTCTGATGAAATCGGTGATTTAACCCTAGCATTTAAAAAAATGCGAGAAGACCTGTTCAGTCAACAAAATAAATTAAAACATACCACCAGTGCCGCACTGGAAAGTGAAGCCAAAAAACGCAGTATTTTAAACAACATGGGCGCCGGCGTTATTACCCTGAATAACAAACAGAGAATCATAGATTTTAATCCGGCAGCTGAAAAAATATTCGGTTACATTCAATCCGAAATATTTAAGCAAAAATTAACGCGTTTGATTATTGATGATAATAAATACACGAGTAATACCAATATTATTGATAAATTAGTTAACCTGCAAAGCGAAGCGAACGATAACCACATCGAATTACACGGCATTCATAAATCAGGTAATGTCTTCCCTATGGATCTGGTTATATCCGATATAAACATCAATAATAAACAACTGTATATCTGCATTGTTCGCGATATAAGTGAACAAAAACTTAACGAACAACGTCTGATTGATGCTAAAAATGCGGCTGAAAGAGCCAATGAAGCTAAATCTCAGTTTCTATCCAGCATGAGTCATGAATTACGCACACCGTTAAATGCGATTTTAGGTTTCTCACAACTCATACAATATGATGAAAACCTGACTGATATACAACAGGAGAATATCAGCCAGATTCATATTGCGGGCGAGCATTTATTAGAGCTGGTAAACAATGTCCTGGATCTGGCTAAAATTGAGGCCGGCAAGCTTGATCTATCTATCGAGCAGGTCAACCTCAGTCAGGTTCTTACCGAGTGCAAAAATATTCTTAAATTTCCAATGAGCCAAAAGGGAATCAGCCTTTCCTATGACAACAAACTTATCAATACTGTCAGCATAGATGCGGATGCTTTCCGTTTAAAACAAATCCTGCTCAATCTGCTGTCTAATGCGATTAAATACAATAAACCACAAGGCAGTATTTCAATCGACTGTATTTACACTAAAGACAGTCACTGGCTGATAAAGGTTAGTGATACCGGCTTGGGTATTAAGGAAAACAAACTGGAACACCTCTTTACCCCATTCGACCGCTTAGGTTCCGAAACCAGCACTATTGAAGGCACCGGCATTGGCCTGACTATCACCAAAACACTGGTCGAGCTGATGAATGGTAAAATCGGTGTTGAAAGCAGTTATGGTGAAGGTAGTTGTTTCTGGTTTGAACTTAATGGTTCGATCCGGAAAGAATTAACGACTTCGTCGCCTGAAATGCATGAAACTGAAATTTCCGATCAATCTCAATTGGACACCCGGTTCAGCCTGCTTTATGCCGATGATAACGAAGTCAACAGACTAATTGTTCAACAAGCACTTAAGCGTTTTCAAAATATTAATTACATTACCGCAGAAAATGGCCTGATAGGCCTGGAAAAAGCCAATCAATATAAGCCCGATCTTATTTTTCTCGATATACATATGCCCGAGATGGGCGGTAATGAATTATGCCGGATTCTGAAAAGCCAAACACCCGACACGCCTATTATTGCTATTAGTGCTGATGCCGGTCCAAAAGCCATTGAAAATTCTTTAAAAATAGGTTTTGATGATTATATAACCAAACCCTTTAATATGAATGTTTTGGTAAAAACCATCAATGATTATCTACCGAAGAAAGGAAGTTAAAAAAATAAACATACAGTCAACACCTCTCGGTATTGACTGTAAAAGACTGATTCAAACAAATGGATTATATAAATACGTCGCCTTGATTAGTCATCAATCCACTTCTCCAAGGCAGCGATAATGCTTTTTGCCTGGTCTTTACTGGAAATATTAAACTTGGATTTCTGCTGATATTCACCATTCCTTTTCTGATATCGGCGAATAGTGTATTTATCCGGTCCATATTCCTCTTTACTTCGATTCCAGTCCTGATACCGATAAATCACTGTTGCCCAGGCACCCTTGGTTAAAACCTGTTTATCCAGTTCTTTTACAGTTTCTATCCCCCCATCTTCATAAGTGACGGTTAATTCTTCAACTGTTTCTGCCATTTTTTTTATCCGCTGGTTAAATTGTGAGAAGTTTATCAAGTTCGTTCAATTACGCCAACACTGTATGTGCTTAATGCGTTATAAACTGACCAAAAGCTCGACTGCCTTCACCGGTGACTATTGTTTCAAGCACGGTTAAAGTTTCGGCATCAACAACCGACACCGTACTGTCCAACCAATTGGCGACATAGACATGACGGTCATCGTTATGGGTACTGATACCTTCAGGCTTGTCACCAACATCAATCTGTCGGATTTCTTGAAGCGTTTTAGTATCCACAACTGAAATACTGGCATCATCCTGGTTGGTAACAAACAACAGACTGTCATGTTCGGCTAATGCCGACGCATAAGGCCGCCCTCCCACCTTGACCAGGGCAATGCGTTTCAGGTTTTTAGCATCCAGAACAGAAACATCATTACTTTCTACGTTAGCTGTATAGAGCCGATCACCTTTAGCATTCAGGGTAATACCAAATGGATGCGCCCCCACTTTGGTGGTATTTCTGATCCGCATGGTATTCAAGTCAATCTGAGAAACTGTATCGTCCATACGGTTAGCCACATAAAGCCAGCGACCATCCCGGCTGACTGCCATTCCCGAAGGTGACGTTCCGACCGTCAGTGTATTTAAAAGCTGTAGACTCTGAGCACTGAAAACTGATACCGTATTTTCATACCAGTCGGCAACAAAAATATATTTTCCTTGTGGATCAGCTGTAATTCCTAATGAAGCGCCGCCTACTTTAATATGCTTGATTACGCTTAACTGCTTCAGATCTAGAACGGTGAAACCACTGTCTCCTGGTGTCGTAATATAAGCCTGTTGCTCAACATGATTGATCGTAACACCTGCCGGTTTCCCTGGTACATCAATGGTTTTAACGATCTGATTGGTTGAAATATCAATCACTGAAACAGTATTATCCAGTTGATTGGTAATAATTGCGTAAGCTGGTGCCGCCCAAGTATTAGCAGCGACAAAATTTACCAGTAGAAAAAAAATGAGTCGAATAAGCATGGCGAATAGTTTTATAAAAAAAAGAGATTGGGTTTTTAAATAAACACAATCTCTTCCTTAATTCAATGATACTGTAGTAAAAAAATTAAGTTAAAACTGAATTCGCCATCATGTCACGCATTCAGAATAACTGATCATCTATCTTTTTAATTGGATTTTAACATCAGCCTTAGAACCAAATTTTTCAGCCAAGCTGGTTAAACCGTCAGTTAATACCGCAGTAACCGCAGCATCAGCAGCCTCTTCATTTAATTCTTCAGGAGGATTGTTGTTAACATAGGCGCGATAATATGTTGCAATCCAGGTCACAACTGAGCTGCCGCCTTTCTCTTTAACCATGATTGTCGCTGCGTAGTTTTCAACCGGTAAAACAGGTACATTTTCATCCTGACCGGCATGTTGAATTGTTTTAACGGTGCTTAAATCGGTAATTTTATATTTATAAGACATTTTGTCAGCCTTATAATCTTTAAGTTCTTCTGTTATCGTTCCCCCGTTATTCAATGTAAGAACGCGTACCGATCCTTTTTTATTATCGCCACCGGAAACACTTTTAATAGCGGGGTGCCAAGACATATCACCATAGTTTTGTATTACTGCCCAAACATCTGCCGCAGGCGCATCAATAGTCACTGTTGCCGTCATTTTTCCTCTTACCGGACCGTGTGCATTCACTACGGCCGAAAAAAGGAACAGGATACCTGTTGCGAATAAAGAAATTTTCTTCATATTTATTTCCTATTGTAGAAACGTAAAAAACTGAACTGCTAATTATATGACAAAATTCAAAAATGCCGGAATATCTTGTACATTTAAAATTGTGTTTCAATATAATGCTTATTATATGTTGCCTATTGAAACTGAACCCAAGGTGAATTATTCTCTATCCCTCAACTTTTATATTCTCAGTTTGAACTATGAGTGATAGTACCAAGGATATTCGTATCGCCATCAGCCGGTTAGCAAGGAAAAACCTTGTTCCTAAAGCCGTCTTTAAACCAGTGGTTAGTGCTTATTTACAAATTGAGCCCCACAAACGTGATGATATCATTACAGAAATTATTCGCATTACCAATAATAAATATCCGCTTTCACAGGAGGAGCTGGCTTCATTTAAAAAAGATTCAATCAGTTTTACCAGCCATGCTACCATTATCGGCATACAGAACAGTAAAGGACAGACATATAGAATTGTACGTGCCGAGCGTTATAAAGAATATACTAATTTTTGTAAATTAATGTTGAGAAATAAATTTAATTTATTTGTTCTGCAAAAAAGCCAATTTGATATTCTATTTATGTAACTGATTTAGACCGTATTGTTTAATTTTACTGTCAGCAAAATCTTCAAGTGCCGCCAGAATGGATTTATCCGCATCTGTCTCGGCTAATTCATGTATACGCTTTAAAAAATCCCCAAGTACAATACTGGATCCCGGCGAGGGTTCAGTCAATTTCTTCCTACAAAATTCCTGCCAATTTTGTTGTTCATTTGCTGTTAACGTCTCGGGATAATTTCTGGCTCGATATCTAAATAACATCTCCGGTAAACGGGCATCAGAAAATTGAAATTTCTGATTCGCCAATTGTTCCACCTCTAGATTTCTTAGTTTTTCCATTTCCGCCTTATCCCGGGTAGAAAAAAAACCGCCGGAATAAATCATTAGATCCGGGTCACTATCTTGATCTGTAAAACTGGCGCTAAAAACCTGCTGTATTTTATCGCTTTGCATCGGCCGCCAAGCGGCTTTTATAGTCTCGGCATTCGTCATACAAGCGGCCAAGTTCAGTTGTAATCGTTGTTCATCAGGCTTTGTAATCACTGATAATGGCGCTAATACAGGACATTTATTGACATGTACCGTTTTAATCGGAATCCGATCAACATCGTCTGGTAAATCGTCCTTTGCAGTAAAGATGCGTTGTTTGATTTCTTCTACCGATAAAGACAACATCGGAGAAGGGTCGACCGACAAATCATACACCAGCACACCATTACTGTTTGTAGGATGCGGGCATAACGGCAGGACAACAGCCAAACAATGCTTTAAAGCCGGGTAGCGTCTGGAAACATGAACTAAAGGGGTAAAACTGCCTAACTGCAGTAACTTATTCGCTCCTGCTTTTAACCGATGATCAAAAAGAAATTGAAATAGGCGGGGTTGTGCCTTTTTAATCAGTTTAGCGATTGCAATTGTGGCATAAACATCGGACAAGGCATCATGAGCAGACAAATGTTCTATGCCATTGGCTTTGGTCAGTTCTTCCAGCTTAAAAACCGGTTTATTTTCCTCGTTCATGGGCCACACTATGCCCTCTGGACGTAGCCCGTATGCAGCTCTGACAACATCTATCAAATCCCAGCGGGAATTACCATTTTGCCATTCGCGTGCATAGGGGTCATAAAAATTCCGATAAAGTATATTGCGGGTTACTTCATCATCGAAACGAATATTGTTATAGCCTAAGGTGCAGGTATTCGGGCGTGACAACTGTTGCTGGATTTGAGCAATGAATTCAGCCTCACAAAGGCCATGTTGCTCGGCGTACTGAGGCGTTATACCGGTAACAACACAGGCATCCGGCTGGGGGAGGCTATCGGGCGATGGCCGACAAAACAAAGTAAAGGGCTCATCAACCGGATTAAAGTCATAGTCGGTACGAATTCCGGCAAACTGAACAGCCTGATCACGCCTCGGATCAATACCAAAAGTCTCATAATCATGCCAAAGAAAAGTATTTTCTGACATCAAACTGATTTCTTTAGCGTATTGACACCAATGCTTTCAATATATCTGTACGACTGACGATACCAACCAGTTCATTGTCATCAAACACCGGGAATGCCCTAATAGCAGAGTCCTTAAAACGTTCAGCCAGATCAACAATACTGGATTCCGCATCCACAGAAACCACATCTTCAGCCATAAACTCTGTTACTTTAGCACTTACCGTCTGGTTATATACACTGTCCAGAACAACCTTAATACCATCTTTTTCGGAAAAAATTCCAATTAAAGCTCCATGCTCATCCACTACCGGGGCGCTGGTTATCTTATGCTCCAACAATAATTTTATTGCGTCAAAAATATCGGTATTTTTATGCAGTTTTACCAACCTCTTAGTCATATAATCGGCAACTCTAATTTTAGCCAGCATAATCTTTCCCCTTTTTTAATTTTATTAGTTTGGCAGCAAAGTTAATAACTATGTATTACCTTCTGCTTCCATCTTCTTCCTTTTATCACACTTTTCAGTACAGACACAATTGCCATTATTGGCTCCACCGCAAGAACCTTTAATCGCACGTCGACCAAAAATAACGCCAACTGCCATAATTAATACGACCAGCAGCATAAATGCAAAAGTTACTAAAAAATAAGTCATTGTCTCACCGTGTATTTGTTGTAAAGGCTGACGTTGCTTTTTCGTCAAAGCCCTGTTCAGTTTTAATAATAAATAACGCCGCAATGCCTTCCTGTTCGGCCAGTTGATAACCTTCGTCCGGCCCTAACACCATAAAAGCGGTCGCCAACGCATCAGCCTCCATACAGGCTTGATTTAAAACAGTGACCGATGCCAGCTTATGTTTAATTGGATGCCCCGTTCTCGGATCTATAGTATGGGAAAAGCGAACCCCGTCCACCTCAAAAAAATTACGATAATCACCAGATGTTGCCAAGGCCGTATTGGTAAAAGGAAAAACCGTCTGGATCATCCTTTTCTCAGGTGTCGGCTTTTCAACCGCAATTCGCCAGGGTTCATTGCTCAGGTTACCACCTTTTAATCTGAGTTCTCCACCAATCTCTACCAGATAATCCTCCAATCCGGCAGTCTCAAGAATATCAGCAACCTGATCAACAGCATAACCCTTGGCTATAGCTGAAAGGTCTATATATAATTCCGGAATATCTTTCCTTATTGACATCTGCTCTGGCCTAAAGTGCAGATGCTGATAACCCATTTGCTGCATTTCCTGCTCAATTATCGCTTGCTTGGGTGCGATAAAAGTCATTGGATCAGGGCCAAAGCCCCAGGAATTAACCAATTGCCCAACTGTAATATCAAAAGCGCCCTGAGTTTTTCCACTGATCTTGCTGGCTGTACTAAGAACGGTAAATAAAGCCTGAGAAACAGGTTGCCAATCAGTGGAGCGGCTGCGATTAAAAACTGACAACTCCGAATCTTCCAAATAAGTAGACATCTGCCCATTAATGGCGGCCAGATGTTCATTTATTTGCTGTTTTAACTGTTCAGCATTGAATCCTTCCGGTACCCGACTGGATTTAATGCTAAAACTGGTACCCATGGTTTGCCCGTGGTAAGCAAAGGGATAGCTTTTTTGTGCATAATTATTGTCACAGGCTGACAATAAAAAAAAGAGGAACATGGCAAGCCAGGCTCCTCGTCTGAATTTTATTACTTTCACTTAATATTCTCTCCTCTTGCTCCTGACTCAAATCAGGAGCAAGGGACATAATCATAACGTTGATTAACCGCCAAAGTCATCCAGGAAGATGTTTTCTGGTTCAACACCGTTATCCTGCAGCATTTTAATGACTGCCGCATTCATCATTGGAGGCCCACACATGTAGAATTCACAATCTTCCGGTGCCGGATGGTTTTTCAAGTATTCTTCATAAATCACTTCATGAATAAAACCGGTGTAACCTTCCCACTTATCTTCCGGTAGTGGATCAGACAAGGCTACATGCCATTCAAAATTGTCATTTTCAGCCGCCAGCATATCAAAATCTTCAACATAGAACATTTCCCGCTTACTACGCGCACCGTACCAGAATGACATTTTACGTTTAGACTTCAGTCTACGTAACTGATCAAAGATATGCGAACGCATAGGCGCCATACCAGCACCACCACCAATAAAGACCATTTCATTATCGGTATCTTTGGCAAAGAATTCACCATATGGACCCGACACTATAGCCTTATCACCAGGCTTTAAATTAAAAATGTATGAAGACATCACACCGGGTGGAACGCTATCAGGCGCACCTGGCGGTGGAGTAGCAATACGTACGTTCAGCATAATTTCCTTTTCTTCAGGATAAGATGCCATCGAATAAGCACGTAATGACGGTTCTTTTACATCAGAAACATAGCGCCATAAATCGAATTTATCCCAGTCTTCACGGAATTCTTCCTGAACATCCATATCCGAATATTTTGACACATGAGGCGGACATTCGATCTGAATATAACCACCGGCTCTATAGTCAATTCTCTCGCCTTCCGGTAATTCAAGCACCAACTCTTTAATGAATGTTGCTACGTTATCATTCGACTTAACTGTACATTCCCATTTCTTAACACCAAAGACACTGTCTTCAACTTCAATGTCCATGTCATGTTTAACAGTGACCTGACAGGATAGTCGTTCGCCTTCTGCAGCTTCACGTTTGGTGATATGTGATAACTCTGTCGGCAGAATTTCACCGCCACCAGAATGAACTTTTACTTTACACTGTGCACAGGTACCGCCACCGCCACAGGCAGATGGAACAAACAGGCCGTTATCAGCCAATGCCGTTAACAGTTTTGAACCCGCAGGCACATGAATTTTCTTTTCTTTATTGATCAGAATTTCAAGGTCACCGGAGGCAACCAGTTTACTTTTCGCGCCGATAATAACAAAAACCAGCGCAATCACGATAACCGTGAAAATAATAATCCCTAATGCGATTTCCAGCATTACGATACCTTCTTATAATTGTATTCCAGAGAAAGCCATGAAGCCCAGTGACATCAGACCCGCGCTAATAAAAGTAATTCCCAAACCTTCGAGACCTTTAGGAATATCGCTATATTTAAGTTTTTCGCGCACACCCGCCATTACCGTAATCGCCAGCGCCCATCCAAAACCACTACCTACACCGTAAGTAACACTTTCGCTAAAGTTGTAATCACGTTCAATCATGAACAAACTACCGCCTAAAATTGCGCAGTTTACTGTAATTAATGGCAGGAACACCCCTAACGCATGATAAAGAGCAGGGAAAAACTTATCCAGAATCATTTCCAGAATTTGTACCAAAGCCGCAATCATACCAATACAGCTTAATAATGCCAGAAAGCTTAAATCAACACCGGTAATGCCCATCCAGGCTAATGCATCTTCTTTTAACAAGGTATGATAGATAACATTATTCGCGGGTACAGTAATGGTTTGAACTACCATTACCGCAACGCCCAAACCCATCGCTGTCGAAATTTTCTTCGAAACCGCCAGGAATGTACACATCCCCAGGAAGAATGATAAAGCCAGGTTCTCAATGAAAACCGCTTTAATAAATAAACTAATATAGGCTTCCATTAATGATGCCCTCCTTCACCGTGAGAAATCGACATGATTTTGAAATCAGCTGATTCTTTTTGTTCGGGTTTCCATTGCCGAAATACCCAAATAATCAAACCGATTAAGAAAAACGCACTGGGTGGTAACAGCATCAAACCATTCGGATCATACCAGCCACCGTCTTTGGTTAATTGAAAAACTTCAATACCCAATAACTTGCCTGAACCAAACAGTTCTCTGAAAAAAGCCACGATAATCAGAATCAAGCTATAGCCAAGGCCATTACCGATACCATCAATAAAACTCGCCATCGGTGGATTTTTCATCGCATAAGCCTCAGCACGGCCCATTACGATACAGTTTGTAATAATCAAACCGACAAATACCGATAGTTGCTTACTGATTTCATAAGCAAAGGCTTTTAAAATCTGATCAACAACGATTACCAGCGAAGCAATAATCGTCATTTGCACAATAATCCGAATACTGCTTGGAATGTGGTTTCTGATCGAACTGATCGCCGCACTGGAACAGGCTGTAACCGAAGTTAGGGCCACGGCCATAATTAACGAAGTAGACATCTGCGAAGTAACCGCTAATGCCGAACAAATACCTAATACTTGTAAAGTAATAGGGTTGTTATTAACCAGCGGACTGATTAATACTTTTTTAGTTTCACTATTCATGATTAGCCCCTATTCACCTGCTCTGACTTTTTCTAAATAAGGTGCAAAACCTTCTCGACTCATCCAGTATTTAACCAGATTGCTTACACCGACACTTGTTAATGTAGCACCTGCCAAACCATCAACTTTATATTCAGCACCCGGTTTTCCTGTATCAACCGTACCTTTTACCAGCTTCAGTACCGGCTCACCCGATTCATCATAGACTTTCTTACCTTTCCATAAGGCACGCCAGTTTGGATTAACAACCTCTCCACCCAGTCCTGGTGTCTCAGCCTGATCATAAAAGTTAATACTTTGAACAGTTTTACCATCTGCATCCAATGCTAAAAATCCGTACATAGTTGACCATAAGCCGTAACCATGTACCGGTAGAATAATTGACTTTATTGCACCACCGTCTTTTACCAGATAAACCTTGGCAATTTTTGCTTTGGTTCTGATGCTGGCAATATCCTGTTCTTTAGTTAACACAATATTTTGAGCCGGATCTTTGGCCGCTTTACGTTGATCGTAAGCCTCAACATTCATTCCTTCAACATAATCGCCGGTTTCCATATCTACCAGTTTAGGCTCAATCTGGCTGGCAAAAGCATTATGAATATCAGTGTCTTCATTTAACAGGCCGGCAACATCAAGAATATTTTTCTTCATATCCATGGCTTTATTTTCAACCTGTAAAGGTCGCAATGCCACAGCTGCCAATGAAACCAAAATAGCACAGACAAAACAGATAGATAATGCCACCGCAATGGTTTTTTCCAAACTATCATTGCTTAACGCTAAAACCTTATCCCGGTATACCATTGCTTTCTGGAAATGTTCACACTTATCCAGCTTGGCTTTGATTTGATCGTACATAGTCATTGATTCGTTATTATTTTCGTTAGGCATTGCGCTTCATCCTTCTCTTAATATTTGCCTGTACGACAAAATAATCAATAATCGGAGCAAACATATTGGCAAACAAAATAGACAGCATCATGCCTTCTGGGAAAGCAGGGTTCACGACACGAATCAATACCACCATCACACCAATCAACGCACCAAAGATCCAACGTCCGGTATTGGTCATCGCCGCACTTACCGGGTCTGTCGCCATATAAACCATACCAAAAGCAAAACCACCCACTGTTAAATGCCAGTACCAAGGCAAAGCAAACATTGGGTTGCTATCACTACCGATAATATTAAAAGTGACTGACATAGCGATCATACCCGCCAATACACCACCCATAATGCGATAAGACGCAATTCTGGTGTAAAGTAGGAAAACTGCACCTAATAAAATAGCCAAGGTGGAAGTTTCACCTATCGAGCCAGGTATGAAACCCATAAAAGTCTGGAACCAGCCGTAACCAGCTTCATGCACTGCATCCAAGCCGCCAGAAGCAGCCAAACCTAGTGGTGTTGCTGCAGTATAACCATCAACACCAACCCAAACAGAATCACCTGAAATAGATGCCGGATAAGCGAAGAATAAAAATGCCCGACCAGTTAGCGCTGGGTTAAGAAAGTTTTTTCCGGTACCGCCAAAGACTTCTTTACCAATAACAATACCAAAGGAAATACCTAAACCAACCTGCCATAAAGGCATATCAGGCGGCATGATCAAGGTATATAACATGGATGAAACCAGGAAGCCTTCATTCACTTCATGACCACGAACGGTAGCGAATAAAACTTCCCACACACCACCAACAGCAAGTGTGACGATATAAATAGGCAGGAAATATAATGCACCATGTACAAAGTTGGAAATGGGGTTCATGCTGTTGTAGCCGAACATCATCATCGGAATACTGCGCCAGCTATCGGCTTTTTCCAAACCCATGGCTTCCATTGCCAAATTTGCCTGATAGCCTGTATTGTACATAGCCATCAATATGCAAAAGAATGTTGCAATCACGACAAATGTCATGGTTCGTTTCAGGTCATTACCATCACGAACATGAGTAGTACCGCGTGTTACATCAGCAGGTGTATAAATAAAAGTATCCACCATCTCATAGAGACCGTAATACTTTTCTAATTTACCGCCTTTTGTAAAATGCGGCTCAATGCTATCTAAAAAATCTCTAGCCGACATTATCCTTCCTTCTCAATTTTAGTTAAATTCGCCCTCAGGACAGGTGCAAAATCATGCTTACCGGGATCAACAAAGGTAAACAACGACACGTCCTCTTCATCCAGTTCCAGACAACCTAATAATTGAGCCTGATCACTATCACCAACAACCAAAGCCTTTAATAAAGGGGTCGGTAAAATATCCATCGGCATCACGGTTTCATAAACACCTACTGGAACAATGGCTCTGTTACTACCGTTCTTATCGGTAGTTAGTGGGAATTTACGCCCTGATTTACGATCGGCACTTGAGGTATAAACATCCATCGCTGAATATTTATTTTTACCCGGTACAATCCAGCCAAACAGTTCACGTGCCCGACCTTCCTCCAGCACAGAAACCTGATTACTGTATCGACCTAAATATGCCGCCCAGTCAGCCGCTTTATGACCATATAAAACTGAACCTGATACGACCCGGTGTTCTGCATTGCTTAATTGACCGGCTACCAGATCATCGGTATTTGCTCCCAGACGGGTACGAACCAGACGTGGTTTTTTTACACTTGGCCCAGCAAGCGAAACAACGCGTTCTACATTCAACTTACCGGTAATGAATAAAGCACCAATCGCCATAACTGATTGATAATCCAAATGCCAGACTGTTTTATCTATATTAACCGGATCAATAAAATGGATATGAGTACTTGGCAAACCAGCCGGATGAGGGCCGGAGAACTCAGCAACTTCAACCGTCTCTATATCACTGCTGGGAATATCAGCACCCGTTGCTTTACAAACGTAAACTTTGCCTTCTGTCAAACATGAAATAACCGACAGACCATTAACAAAATCCTCGCTACGTTCTTTAATCACAACGACTGGGTCCGCAGCCAAAGGACTGGTATCAATCGCGGTAACAAAAATTGAATGCGGCTTGCTATCAACTGCAGGATTCTTGCCGTAAGGGCGGGTACGGAATGACGTCCATAAACCGGAAGCCAATAGGTTAGACTTAACCTGATCTTCGGTTAACTTAGGCAAACTGGTGTCTTTATATTTTTTAAAAGACTCCTGTGCATTACCTTTCAGTTCAATAACGACTGATTGCAAAACACGTTTGGCACCACGGTTAATCGCTTTAACCACACCTGCCCCAGGTGAGGTAATATCGACGCCAGGGTTTTTCTTATCAGAAAAAAGCACCTGACCCAGCTTTACCGTATCGCCTTCCTGCACCAACATTTTTGGCTTCATGCCAATATAATCGTGACCAAGAACAGCAACGGTTTTAACCTCATTGCCATCCTCAATTTTCTGTTTAGGCTCACCCGTTATAGGCAGGTCCAACCCTTTTTTAATAGTAAATTGCATAGTGAATAAGCCCGCTCTCCAGAATCAAATTGCGGCGAAAAATCCTCCCGCCGATTAACAACCAAACAAGAGGCACTTTAAGATTTTAAAACTTTTTTATTAGACCATAAAAATCCCTACCACTCAACGTTATCTAATAATTTCTAATGAAACATTTTAACTAAATGAGGGTCATATAAAGTCCGCCAATATTCCGTCCCAAAGGCGAAATTATCTAAATTGTCGCCATCATGTAGACTACTGCATTAAATTGCACATTTTTTGTCAATTTTTTTATTTAAATGCAGCGTCATATTTTATTTTCCACACTACGTAGTTCTTTAAATAAAACGGTAATTTTTTCCAAATCTATATCGCTTTCCAAGCGCACCTGGCTGAGCAATTTTAAGTATCGATTAATCGAGGTTTCATAACCAGAAAACCAGTTTTCTAATTTCTCGCCAATATTTCGCCCTTGTTGATTTAATACGGCCATAGTCAAAGAACTACACACCACATTAAATTCTTCGCGCATAGTTCTACGCGCCAGCGCGCTCCAGACCGTTTCTTTGGGCAAAACAGCAATTTGTTGACGCACCCAGGCCAAATCAAATTTTTCAATCAAACCGAAATATACTTTGGCAGCATCCTGCAATACGCAGGAAGTTTTCTTTTGCACCAGAACCACATCTAAACACTGATACAATTTATCCATTAACACTATATTTAACGCCATACCAGCCGATACACCCTGCTGGATCAGCTCATCTACCCTCTTATCGATTGCTTCCTGCTCCTGCTCGGGAAGCAACTCGGTAATCACGGATGACAATTGCGCAACCCCTTGAATATAAATTTTTTCCAGTTTAGAACCGCTATCGTCCTTAGTCGCCTCATTGACCAAGAACCAGTACATCGCTCTTTCTATGGTTTTTCGAACAGTCAAATTTAAAGCATGCTGCAACTCTGCATCCAGTTGGTTCTCATGTTCTTTGAATAACAACCATAATTTATCGATGCCAAATACCTGACATACCAAGTGATACACATTAAGCACCGCTACAACCGAGCAACCTAAGTCAATCATTAATTTATAGGGAACCACTATTCCCTGTTGATTAACCAGATTATTAATCAACTGATTGACAACAATCTCTTTGGCCAGACTATGTTTTTTAATTTCCTCCGGATATTGCTGTCGCAATTGATCGGGAAAATAATTTAATAAGGCTTGATCAAAAACCTGAGTATTTAATAATTCAGACTGCGGCAGCAATTCTTCTTTTAACATTTTTTTACTGTATGCCAGCAACACTGATACCTCGGGACGTGTTAAGCCTTGATTATTTGAATATCTTTCCGCCATTTGTTCGTCACTGGGAATATTCTCCAAAGCCCGGTCCAGCCCACCTCTCGATTCCAACATATCAATCAGCCGCCGTACCATACTCCATTCATCCAGCGCCTCATTTTCAATCATGGTAATAGCACGGTTTTGCTGATAATTATGTGCCAGAACCAACTCTGCAACCTGATCAGTCATCTGCACCAACAATTCATTACGTAACTTCTCAGTTAAATCACCATTACGCATTATTTTATTGAGTAATATCTTGATATTAACCTCATAATCCGAACAGTCCACACCCGCTGAATTATCAATCGAGTCGGTATTAATCCGACCTCGATTCATGGCATATTCAATCCGTCCACGCTGGGTAAATCCCAGATTACCGCCCTCTGCGACCTGTCGGCAACGCAATTGTTTACCATTAACCCGCGTAGCATCATTAGCCCTGTCGCCCACATCGATATTTAACTCATCACTAGCCTTAACATAAGTACCGATACCACCATTCCACAACAAATCTACCGGGGCGCATAAAATTATTTTGATCAAATCCTGCGGTATGACCTTCTCCACATCAACCCCCAGCCTTTCCTGTGCCTGTTTGCTTAAAGTGATGGACTTGAGTGATCTCGAATAAACACCCCCCCCCTTTGAAATCAGTTTTGGCGAATAATCGCTCCAGGACGCCCGACCAATTGAAAACAGGCGCTTACGCTCCTGAAAACTCAATTCAGGATCTGGGTCTGGATCGATAAAAATGTACTCATGATCAAACACCGCAACCAGTTTGATCTTGTCAGAAAGCAACATACCGTTACCAAATACATCTCCAGACATACCACCAATACCGACAACAGTAAAAGGCGTTGAGCTGATATCCGGCCCGAGCAGATTAAAATTGTGTTTGACCGATTCCCAGGCACCACGCGCTGTTATACCCATGGCTTTGTGGTCATAACCGACCGACCCCCCGGAAGCAAAAGCATCACCCAGCCAAAAGTTATAACGCTTGGATAACGCATTGGCATAATCAGAAAAAGTCGCAGTTCCCTTATCTGCTGCAACCACTAAATATGGATCATCCTGATCATAACAACGTACATCTTCCGGTTTGACAATAGCATCATCGACCAGATTGTCGGTTATTTCCAATAAGCCACGAATAAATATCTGATAACACTGCACAACCTCCTGCCTAGCCTGTTCTTTATCTACAATCTCGTTCAACCGCTTGACAAAAAAACCGCCCTTTGCGCCGGTCGGCACAATAACAGCATTTTTGGTCATTTGTGCCTTCATTAAACCCAGCACTTCGGTTCTAAAATCCTCGCGTCGATCAGACCAGCGTAACCCGCCCCTTGCTACCGCTCCTCCACGTAAATGTATACCTTCCATCCTGGGTGAATAAACAAACACCTCAAAATGTGGAACCGGCAAAGGCATTTCGGTAATTAAAGATGAGTTAAACTTTGTGGCAAAAAAAGGCACACCGGTGTCATCAAGCGAATTAATAAAATAATTGGTTCTGACCGCAGACTGAATTAAATTTAAATAACGTCGTAATATCCTATCTTCATCCAGTGAACTGACCTGGTCAATTTCTGCCTCTATAGCCTGCTGTAACTCTGCAACAAGCTTCTCATTCCCTGTCAGTTTAGGATCAAAACGTGCATAAAATAATTTAACCAGCAAATCAATAGCCACCGGGTTATTCGCCAAAGCCAATTCAACATATGCCTGACTAAACGTAATCTCCAACTGGCGCATATACAGATAATAAGCACGAAAAATATTCACTTGACGCCAATCAAGCCCTGCTTTTATAACCAAAACATTAAAGCCGTCATTTTCGATTCTGCCAAACCAGGCATGCTCGACCGCTTCCTGAAAACTTGGTTTTAGCTTTTCAACATCCAATCCACCGGCCTGACCATAGATCAGGCCAAAATCATGAACCCAAAGTTTTTGCTCTAGATTTTTATTTTTAATCCGATAAGGTTTCTCATTACAAACCTTTACTCCCATATTCTCCAGAATAGGCAGGCTCCTGGATAAAGAAGCCTGCTGACCGCAACTGAACAGTTTAAAATGCAAAGTTTTATGCCCTGCTGCTGTTAACGGCGAATACAACAAACCATCAGCAACCAAGTTCTTTTTTTGCATATGTTCAAAGCGCTCTATATCCAATAACGCTGTTCGTGCTGACACCTCCTCTCTATAAGCCGCCGAAAAACCATCACCATACGCTCCAAACAATTCATTACCTTTAGCTTCGCCAAAATAGTTCAGCATTTCGGCTTTTAAATCGTCTCTCCAGTCAGCCAGCACATCGACAATTTTTGCTTCCAGCTCCTTAACATCGTATTCGATATTACATCCCTTAGTGCTGTGAATAATAAAATGTATTCTGGCCAAAATTGATTCGGATAGCTGAACATTAAAATCCACATTCTGACCATGAAAAGCAGCCAGTAAAATATTTTGAATTTTCTTTCTGGATTCTGTGTGATAGCGTTCCCTGGGAACAAAAATCAACAACGAAACGAAAAAACCATAGACATCATGTCGGACAAAAACCCTGACCCGCTGCCGCCCCTGAAGCTGCAAAACCCCCAATGCACAATCCAGCAAGGAGTCCTCATCGGCCTGAAACAATTCATCCCTGGGTAAGGATTGCAAAACATAAAGTAAAGCACGTGCACCATGCGTGCTGCGCTGAAAACCGGAACGCTGCATCAGGCGTTGCATTTTGCTGCCAACCATTGGAATCGATTTTAATTCACAGGTATAAGCCGATGAACTATAAAGACCCAGAAAACGCTTTTCGCCGATTACATTTCCCATGTCATCCAATTGACGAACGCCAATGTAATCCATAAATACGGAGCGATGCACAGTCGATTTACTGGTCGCTTTGGTAATCATCACCGGTTTTGAACTGGCAATGGTTTCATAAGCATCATCAGAAATCGTCAAACACTCTGCTTTCGGCAACCTGGCAATAGAATCCCTTAATATCCCCAAACCGGTTCCCGGTTTAACCTTAAAGCCTGCAACTCCGTCTTTAAGCAGAATGTCATATTCCCGATAACCTAAAAAGACAAAATGATCATCATGTAACCATTGAAGAAACTGGGTAGCTTCTTTACCTTGTTCGGTCTGATATAAAGAATCGGCACGTAACTGCTCAATCACTTCAGCCATTTTGCCCATACAGTCTGTCCAATCCTGAGTAGCGGCACGGACATCCTCTAAAATCCGACTTAAACAATGTTGAATTTTATCCAAAACTTTCCGGCTGCTTTGCCGGTCAATTTCCAAATGTAAAAAACACTCGGCAAATTCATCCTCCACCTTCCCCGGCGTCAGGCTGATCAGTTCACCCGACTTATTGCGGGAGACATTAAATACCGGATGAATCAATAAATGACTAGCAAAACCATGCTGATTTATTTCCATCGTGATTGACTGCAATAGAAACGGCATATCCTCAATCACAATATCAATAATCGTATGTTTGGACTGCCAGCTGTGATCTTCCAAAGTTGGATTATAAACATGAACCTTTTGGCCTCCGGGCTTATAATTCAATGCCAAATTCCAATGCACCAGCAAAGCTCCGTATAAATCCTCCAGCCCCCTGCCTTCAAGATCCTCCTGCGATACCCCTTTAAAATAATACTGGGCAAATGCAATCAGTTTGGTCGCCTGATCTTCATCCAACTTTTGCCGAATTAATTCATCCAAATAATCCAGCAAATGTTCACTATTATTAAATTTCACCATCGTCTAATACCTTGCCCGGCAATTGATAACCGCTTTTTAATATATCTTTCATTTATAGTAGCTTATGAGATGTCAGTTTGTAGATTTTTAGACGAATATTTTCTGGTAATAAAATACGCAGCCAAACGACAGATTAAGTAAGAGCGTACATAATTTTATTTTTCTTTACTGACTTTCTGTCCGCACCACTAAATACCAGCTACAGAATGCTTGCTTTTTACTTAATATTTCAATGATTTGAAATTGCATATTGCAACCGGTTTAGGCCCGTGTAAAATGGATGCATTTTTTTCATGGTTTTGATCTTTCCGAATAAAGAGACAAACTTTTTAATTATTGTCAAAACTGGCTTTTGTAGGGCTTTATATACACTATGATTAAATTTCCGCTCAGCATTCAGTGCCAAAATAATTATCCAATTTTTGGAATTAAAGTGTATGTTGCGTGAGTTTTTTAGTTTTCTTTTGACAAAAATTACGGCATGGGTAATTTTTTTTCTATTGCTGGCTTTAACCGCTTTTGCCTGGTTTAACGCCAATAAATTTGTTGAACAACGCGCTCAAACTAGATTTAACTCGGCTGTATCCAATGCCCGCGAAAGAATTAAAATCAGAATGGACACCTATGAACAAATTTTACGTGGTGGTGTCGCCTTATATGAATCGTCTGAACGAGTGACGCGCGAAGAATGGCGTCAATATGTCAAGACATTACAGATTACGACAAAATATCCGGGTATTCAGGGTGTCGGCGTTTCACGCATGATCCTTCCCGAGCAAAAAACTGAATTTGAAGCCTCTGTGCAGAACGAAGGATTTCCCAAGTTCAAAATCAAGCCCGAGGGTGACAGAAAGCTTTTTAGCAGCATTGTCTTTCTGGAGCCTTTCGATTTTCGTAACCGACGTGCATTTGGCTATGATATGTTTTCCGAACCGGTGCGCCGGGAAGCCATGCAATATGCAGCAGAAACTGGTCAACCCGCGGTATCCGGTCGGGTAACATTGGTACAGGAAACCGATACGGATATTCAATCCGGATTTTTAATGTATTTGCCTGTTTATCGACACGATATGCCGGTTGATACAAAAGAAAACAGGCTTCGTGCTCACTGGGGCTTTGTATACAGTCCGTTCCGGATGAATGATTTAATGAATGGTATTTTGGGTGCTGGATTACCGGATGTCGATTTTGAAATTTTCGATGCCGACAACCCTGTTCCTGAAAATCTGCTGTACCGGTCAAATGAAAAAAGTCCAAGGCTTTCAACACAGGCCAGATTTACTACGGAATACAAAATCCATATCGGAAATCGATACTGGCGTTTGAAACTGGCCAGTACACCCTATATGGAAAGCGAGATTGATGACACCCTGCCGACTTTGGTTGCTGTTGGCGGTGGAATTGTTGATCTTTTGATTTTTTTAATTCTATGGTTCATGGCAGTCAGTCGGCAACGTCTTGAAATTCATACCCAACAACTTCAAGCCAGTGAAAATCAATTAAAAAAAGCAAAGAAGCAACTGGAACAGTCAGTGCAGGAAATATCACTGGCCAATGAAAAAAACAAAAAACTATATCTGAAAACGTTGGAACTGGACGAACTAAAAACCCAGTTTTTCGCCAATGTCAGTCATGAGTTACGCACTCCGTTAACGCTAATAATCGGACCGGTACAAAAATATTTATCGCGCATTGATATTGACGACACAGATCGACAAAATTTTGAATTGATCTTGCGTAATGCTCGTTTTCTGCATCGGCATGTTTCAAATCTGCTCGACATTGGAAAGCTGGATGCACATAGAATGCGCCCTCAATACTCTCTGTTGGATTTAGCACATCAGGTTCGTACTATCGCCTCCAACTTCGATATTATCGCTGCTGAACAAAAAATTTCCTATCAAGTCCTTATACCCGAATCTTTACCTGCCGAAATCGACCCGGAAAAATTCCAGCGCATTGTATTAAACCTTCTGTCCAACGCCTTCAAGTTCACGCCTGAGCAAGGTGAAATCGTAATCCAGCTTAAATCTGAGCATGACAATGCAGTGCTTGACGTCTGTGACAACGGACCCGGTATTCCTCAGGACCAGCATCAGGCTATTTTTGATCGTTTTCGTCAATTAGATGGTCACTCTACGCGATTACGAGGAGGAACAGGTCTAGGCCTGAGTATTGTTAAAGAATTCACACAATTAATGAAAGGTGATGTAAAAGTCAAAACATCCGCTTCAGGGGGCGCCTGTTTTGAAGTAAAGATACCCTTGAAAGCTCCGGAAGACAGTCAAATCTTATCTATACCGGAAGAATTTCACCGTGAAAACGCAGAATATTATTTTGATGTTGAAAGCCTTCGAGTTAAAACACAAGACATAGCGAGCACCAATATAATCTCTCCAACAAATGCCAATAAAATTTTAATAGTGGAAGATAATGTCGATATGCGCATGTATCTAAGTTCAATTTTGACTTCCCACTACCAAGTCTTCACCGCTGTTAATGGTGAGGATGGTCTAAAAAAAGCGAAGCAATTAAAACCGGATCTGATTTTAACCGATATCATGATGCCGAAAATGAGCGGAGATCAAATGATCTCTATTTTGCGGCAAGAAAGAGATTTTAAAAATCTGCCTATTGTGGTGCTTTCTGCCAAAGCGGATGAACATTTGCACAACAGGTTGCTGGAAAATGGCGTGCAGGACTATATCAGCAAACCGTTTTCCGAATGTGAATTACTTGCCCGCCTGAATAGAATCCTGTCTGATTACCAGGGTTTTTTATATGACCTGCACGTAAATGAAGAGCGTTGGCGGTTAGCGATTGAGGCATCAGGAGATGGCGTTTGGGACTGGAATGTTGAAACCGGTGAGATATCTTATTCGGCGCATTGGAAAGCAATGCTCGGATACGATGATGACGAAATCGATGCAGATTTTCAGGAATGGAAAAAGCGACTCCATCCTGATGAAAAAAGCCGGATACTGGCCGAACTCGATGCCTATTTACAAGGTAATAGCTCTGATTACGAACAGGAACATCGACTATTAAGCAAAGACGGCAGCTGGAAGTGGGTTTTGGCACATGGCCGGGCCGTCAGCTTTGATGCGAAAGGCAAACCTTTACGTATCGTCGGTACAATGACAGATATAGATAAAAGAAAACAGACCGATGAACTGATAATAAAAGCCAAGGAAAATGCGGAAGCGGCGGTAAAGGCAAAAAGTGATTTTCTTGCCAACATGAGCCATGAAATCCGAACACCTATGAATGCAATTCTAGGCTTAACGCACTTAATCATGGATACCGATTTGACCCTAATGCAAAGAGATTATCTGGATAAAGTACGTAATGCTTCCGAAGATTTACTGGGCATTTTGAACGACATACTGGATATTTCGAAAATCGACTCCGGGCAATTAAAACTCGAACTACGCGAGTTTACACTAGAGTCACTGCTGCACAATGTTATTCAACTTTTTATTAGCCAAATTAAGGAGAAACAACTTGAGTTAATCCTGGAGGTTGATCCGGACAGCCCTACAAGTATCTTTGGTGATGAATTGCGTATACGCCAGGTGTTAAAAAATCTGCTCAGCAACGCATTGAAATTTACCGATCAAGGCGAAATTCATATTCGGGTGCGCATTAAAGAGCGCTTGTCGAATGACTTATATATGGAATTTTCAGTTCGCGATACCGGAATTGGTCTAAGCGAAGGCCAAATTGAACATTTATTCCAACCGTTTACTCAGGCAGACAGCTCTACAACACGTAAATACGGTGGAACCGGCCTGGGGTTATCCATTTCCAAGCAACTGGTTCATTTGATGGGGGGACATATTGACGTCCGCAGTCGACTCTCCGAAGGCAGTCAGTTTACTTTTACTGTAAAAGTACAAGAAGGACAGAAAGCTCAAATATCTGCCGACATTGAGCATTTAAAAGATTGTCGCTGTCTGGTAGTCGATGATGTGGAGGCTTCATGTCATATATTAAAGCAGTATATGTCTACGTGGCTGGATGAAGTCGAAATTTCACTATCCGGGGAAGATGCATTGCGACAGATCACCCAAGCCGAACAGCGGGGTAAACCTTTTAATTTATTGCTGTTAGATTGGAAAATGCAGCCCTTAGACGGCATCAATGTCTTGCAAAAACTGGTCGATAAACAGCACAAAGGTCAATTAAAGAGCGCTCCAATTGTTGTGATGCTTACCGCATTTGACACAGAAGCATTAAAATCAGAACTTAGTCATACCAAACTTAGGCCTGAAGCAATTATTACCAAGCCGGTTTCGCCATCTCAGCTGTTTGAAGCGCTTTACAACGTCACCCATCAACTTCCTCAAAATGTTGAACATCATAAAAAACAACGTGGCTTTTCCTATGATATTGCCAAACCGATACAAAATGCCGACATTCTACTGGTGGAAGATAATGAATTAAATCAACAAGTGACCGGCGAGCTGTTACGAAATGCAGGATTGAATGTGAAAATTGCTCATCATGGTGCTAAAGCACTCGAAATGATGCAGTATTTTCACTTTGATGCGATATTAATGGATTTACAAATGCCGGTAATGGATGGTTTTGAAGCCAGTCGAAAAATTCGGGCCTTACCGGACGGTAAGGAAGTACCGATCATCGCCATGACGGCAGCTGTTACCCAACATGACCGTGATGCCTGCCTTGCAGTCGGTATGAATGATCATACGCCAAAACCAGTGAACCCAAAGCAACTACTGGAAACATTAGTGCGTTGGATTAAGCCAAATACAGCAGACAGCCAAACGATAAATCCAGCTTTCAAACATTCTGAGCTGAACAGTGAATTCAATCTGCCAGGATTCGATTTTACAAATATACTGGAGATGCTTGGCGGAGACCGTAATTACCTGTTAAAACTGCTGCAAGCGTTTTATCGAGACCATGCGGATACGCCGGCACAAATAACTGACCTGGTGCAATCCGGAGAAATATCGACGGCCGAAAAATTATTGCACGAGCTTAAAGGCGCTGCCGGTAATTTGGGTATGCTTGAATTACATAAAATATCCGATACCCTGGACAACGAGCTGAAAAACAGCAATTACAACCCGGAAACCTTATCTACCTGGCTGAATGTGTTTGATAAAGCTTTAATCGAACTCAAACAACTATCAAATTCGGCACAACATTTTGCAGATTCTGTCCAAAACCAGCCGATTTTAAGACCACAAAAAGCAGAGAATTAGAAAAGCCCGCTCAATCTCTACAAATGACAGTTTTAACATTAATAAAATATGCTGGATATTCAAATACTTTGCCCTCTTAATTTAATACTTCCCTCTGTTCAGGGACTAAAAAAGGCCGTCAAACTCTGTTTAACGGCCTTTAATTTTGGACAATGTTCTATTTTTATTAAACTTAAGCAACAGACAACATATTTTCCAATGCTTTTTTGGCTAATGCAGCCTGTTTAGGCTCTACCGAAACCTGATTGACCACATGACCGTTAACCAGGTTTTCCAATACCCATGCCAGGTGCTGCGGATCAGTTCTGAACATGGTTGAACACATACACACGGTTGGCGACATGAAATGGATATTTTTACCGTCGGCTTTACATTCATCATGCAGGCGGTTGACCAGATTCAGCTCGGTACCAACCAACCATCGGGTGTTGGGCTCAGCTTCCCGGACAATTTTAAGGATGGCTTCGGTGGAACCAATATAATCTGATTTTTGACAAACTTCGAAGCTGGCTTCCGGGTGTGATATTACCTTGGTTTCCGGGTATTTTGCCAAAAAGTCATCGATATGTTCAGGTTTAAACATTTGGTGCACAGAACAATAGCCATTCCATAAAATCATTTTGGCATTTTTGATCTGTTCAACCGTCAAGCCACCCATCGGTTTATCAAAATCCCAGGTCACCATTTGTTCCAAAGGAATACCCATTCTATAACCGGTATTTCTGCCTAAATGCTGGTCAGGGAAAAACAGGACTTTTTCCCGCCTGGCAAAACTCCATTCCAGAATTTTTTGCGCATTGGATGAGGTACAGACTATGCCATCATGCTGTCCGCAAAAGGCTTTAAGATCAGCCGCAGAATTGATATAGGTGATGGGGGTTATTTCACTGTCAGCATCCAATACTTGTGACAGTTCATCCCAGCATTTCTGCACTTTAATCAGATTAGCCATATCGGCCATCGAACAGCCGGCAGCCATATCCGGCAAGATGGCAATTTGTTCGGGACGGGATAATATATCCGCAACTTCCGCCATAAAATGCACACCGCAGAAGACTATATATTCTGCAACGGATTCGGCGGCATTACGCGATAATTTTAAAGAGTCACCGGAAAAATCAGCGTGTTGAAAAACTTCATCACGCTGATAGTGGTGACCTAATATTACGCATTTATCGCCTAACTTTTGTTTAGCCGCGACAATACGTTTATAACATTCCTCATCATCGAGTAATGCGTAATCCTGTATGGGTAATGCAGAGCTATTTGACATTAATTTATTCAACTTAATCGAAGGGCAGTCCGAAGTCCGTCCTATGCTATACAGATTTTAGTTTTTGACTTCCTGTTTTTCACCTAACGGTTTACGCAGTTTTATCCCTAACTCACGTAATTGAGCATCGTTTACAAATGCCGGTGCATCAATTAACGGACAGGCAGCCGATTGTGTTTTAGGGAAGGCAATCACATCACGGATGGAAACTGAACCTGTCATCAACATTACCAGTCTGTCCAAACCAAATGCCACCCCACCATGAGGAGGACAACCGTATTTTAGCGCCTCTAATAAGAAACCAAATTTCTCTTTAGCCTCTTCTTCGCCAATGCCCAGCAATTTAAAGACTCTGGACTGCATTTCGGTTTGATGGATACGGATTGACCCACCACCCACTTCGGTTCCGTTTAACACCAGATCATAGGCTCTTGATAAAGCCTGCCCCGGATTGGCTTCCAGTTCTTCCACGCTGCAGCTAGGTGCGGTAAACGGGTGATGAATGGCATTCCAACGCTGGCCTTTGTCATCCCAGTCAAACATTGGAAAATCAATGATCCAGACCGGTTTCCATTTACCTTCAATCATTCCTTTATCCAGACCGACTTTAACCCGCAACGCA
Source organism: Methylococcaceae bacterium (assembly GCA_050303415.1). Lineage (GTDB taxonomy): Bacteria > Pseudomonadota > Gammaproteobacteria > Methylococcales > Methylomonadaceae > JBNLBS01. The sequence continues at coordinate 121,590 of JBNLBS010000004.1, forward strand.
CCCATGGCTTCGTTAACGATAGTGGTTTTATCGGCACCGAAGAAAATTAAATCACCGGTTTGCGCATCGACTTTTGTTAATACGCTTTCCCAGACTTCAGCCGGTGCGAATTTAACAATCGGTGATTGCAGACCGTCAATACCGGCGTCACGATCGTTGACTTTAATATAAGCCAGACCTTTAGCACCATAGATACCGACAAATTTGGTCAATTCATCAATTTCCTTACGACTTAAATCCGAGCCATTCGGTACCTTCATTGCGACCACACGACCATTGGCATCGTTAGCCGGACCTGAAAAGACTTTAAAATCAACGCCTTTCATATCATCGGCAATATCAACCAATTCCAATGGAATTCGTAAATCAGGACGATCCGAACCATAACGCTGCATGGCCTCATGATATGTCATTTTAGGAAATTCAGCCGGTAACTGTTCTTCCAGTGTTTCATTAAACAAATGACGCACCATCTCTTCCATCAGGAACATGATATGGTCTTCATCCATAAATGAGGTTTCAATATCCAGCTGGGTAAATTCCGGCTGACGGTCGGCGCGCAAGTCTTCATCACGAAAACAACGGACAACCTGATAATAACGGTCCATTCCGGAAATCATCAATAACTGTTTATACAGCTGAGGAGACTGCGGTAAGGCAAAAAATGCATTATCGTGGGTACGACTGGGAACGATATAGTCACGTGCGCCTTCCGGCGTTGCCTTGGTCAGATACGGCGTTTCAATTTCAAAGAAATCGTGATCATCCAGAAAATTACGTAAACACCGCGTGACATCACGACGAAAACGCATTTTTTCCTGCATTTCACTGCGTCTTAAATCGATATAACGATATTTAAGACGAGTCTCTTCATTCACCTCTATTTCACTTTCCAGTGGAAAAGGTGGTGTATCCGATTTATTTAATAAATCAATCTTAGATACCAGTACTTCTATCTCACCGGTACTCATATTTGGATTAATAGTGCCTTCCGGGCGGTTTCTGACCGTGCCGGTCACTTTTAGCACATATTCACTACGCACACTTTCAGCGATGGCAAAAGTTTCTTCGGTATCGGGGTCTATAACGACTTGAGTTAAACCACTACGGTCTCTTAAATCGATAAAAATAACACCACCATGATCACGACGACGGTGCACCCAACCGCATAATTCTACGACTTCACCCAAGTGAGCGGCATTTAATTCTCCACATTTGTGGCTACGCATAAGTTTTCTCTATTAATCCAAAGTTTGTTGATATTACGTACTAAAGTTCCGTAACGGTCCTAATGGCTTGAACAACTGCCGCCACTGCAACAACTGCCGCCAGATGATCCACCTGATTTAGCCTCGCCAGCTACATTCTTTTTGTTGCCGCTTTTAAAATCAGTTTCATACCAGCCGCCACCTTTTAACCTAAAACCGGCAGCTGAAATTTTCTTCATTAATTCAGGCTGACTACAGGCAGGACAATGAACTAAAGGTTCTGCGTTCATTTTTTGCAACGCTTCGTGCTCATGACCGCACGCTTTACATTGATATTCGTAAATTGGCATTTGCCACTCCTAAACAAATAAACAAAAATAATTCTTAACATATGGTCTTTATTTAGCTTTTCAAGACCATTGCTATAAAATAAACACCTATTTTACAAAAACAACAGACGTAATGGAAAAATTAACCATAACCCGCCCCGATGACTGGCATTTACATGTCCGTAATGGAGCCATCTTAAACACCGTTATCCCTCATACCGCCAGACAGTTTGCCCGGGCCATCATCATGCCCAATTTAAAACCACCGGTCACAACAGTAGCGCAGGCTTTGTCGTACCGCGAGGAAATTCTGCAAGCAGTGCCGAAGAATTTGAACTTCAAACCATTGATGACACTGTATCTTACCAATTCAACCACCGCCGAGGAGGTAAAAAAGGCGGCCGAATCGGAATACATTCATGCCTTTAAGCTCTATCCGGCAGGGGCAACCACTAACTCAGACGCCGGTGTAGCCGATTTAAAAGCTGTTTATCCTATTTTAGAGGCCATGCAGCAATATAAGTTGCCTTTGCTGATTCATGGCGAAGTCACTCAGGATGAATGTGATATTTTTGACCGTGAACGCGTCTTTGTTGAAACCACTCTGGCCGATATCAGTAGGAACTTCCCTGAATTACGCATGGTTCTTGAACATGTCACGACTGCTGAAGCCGTTCAATTCGTCGTATCCGCTTCAGACAATATTGCGGCCACCATTACCCCACAGCATTTACTGTTTAACCGAAATGCCATTCTGGCCGGCGGGATACGTCCGCATTATTATTGCCTGCCCATTATCAAACGCGAAAAACACCGCCAGGCTTTAGTTAAAGCGGCAATCAGCGGAAACCCCAAGTTCTTTTTAGGCACCGACAGCGCTCCGCATTTAACGCATTTAAAAGAAAACAGCTGCGGCTGCGCCGGCTGCTACAGCGCCCATGCCGCCATCGAACTTTATACTGAAGTATTTGACAATGCCAATGCTCTGGATAAATTGGAAGCTTTTGCCAGTTTTTATGGCCCGGATTTTTACCGGCTCCCCAGAAATACTGATACCATTACCCTGCAAAAACAAAGTTGGCTGGTTCCGAATCATTATGGCAACCAGAATATCCAGATTACCCCGCTTAAAGCCGGTGAAAACATAAACTGGAAATTGGCTTAAAAATAAAAAGCGGACAGTTCAACGAATCTGTCCGCTTTATTTTTTGCCTGAACGATTAGCTTAATACGGACTCAAAGGTCCGGCAGGTACTGCTTGTACAGATTCCGGCTCAGTTTTCTTTGGCTCTTCCTCTGCCTTAACGTCATCGCCCGCAGCTTCTAAAGTTAAACCACCTTCTACGCTTTCATCTTCGTCCGTAGTTAAAGACAAACTAAATTCGATGTCTTCCTCATCTTCAGGTACATTACCGTCCAACGTTAAATACTCACGCTGTTGCAAATAAGCATCTCTAAAAAATTGATAGCGATCGATTGCCGCCTCATCAGCAATTTTTTCCGTGCTCAGGTTATCGGCACGCTGGTCAGTTGCATTAACCGCGAACAATGCCATCGGGATAACAGAACCACCCACATAAGTGATTGGATTCATGCCCGCATCACCGATCAAACCTCCAATCCCTCTTGGCGTACTGGGTCCAAAAAAAGGTAATACAACATAAGGACCGGTCGGTACACCCCAAACACCCAGCGTCTGGTCAAAATCCTCTTTATGCTTGGGCAAATCGATCATGGATGCAACATCAAACAAGCCTCCCACCCCGGCAACCGTATTAACCAGAAAACGAGCACCATCCATACCGCCCTGGTTAATTTTAAACTGTAAAATATCATTAATAGTAACCCCGATATCGTCCAGGTTACTGAAGAAATTAGTAATACCCCGGTCTACAAAAGATGGCGTAACCATTTGGTAACCTTTCGCAACCGGCTTCATAGCATAATCGTCAAGACCATCATTAAATGCCTGCACATTACGATTCCAGTTTTCCCAAGGATCGCGAGGATCTTCGGTAACTACTGTCTCAGTGGTGGCACAACCAGTCAAGGTTACCAACATAACGACAGTCAAAAGACTTAAGAATTTTTTAGTTTGCATTTTCCCTCTTTCTCCCTATTGTTTTTTTATTCTGGGGTAATTTCGCGTAACATACCACAATCTTGCTCTTGCATCGAGCAGTGACACCTTAAAAAACACAATCATAGATCAACCAATACATAATGGAAACAACTCATATTCCTTTAGGCAAACGATTTCGCGGTTATTTACCCGTTATAATCGATATCGAAACCGCTGGCTTTAATCCCAAAAAAAATGCAATGCTCGAAATCGCAGCTGTTATCGTTGAACTTAATGCTAATCGTGAATTACAAATAACCGAACGTTATGCCGCCCACGTTATTCCGTTTAAAAATTCGGAGCTGGATGCATCCGCATTAAAATTTAATGGTATAGACCCTTATCATCCCTTTCGGATGGCTGTTGAGGAAAAAGAAGCCCTTAACAAAATCTTCCACCCGATCAGAAAAGCCATGAAACGAAACGATTGCACCCGTGCAATCCTGGTTGGTCATAACCCGGCTTTCGATATTGGTTTTTTAAATGCCGCCATTCAACGTACACAAATCAAAAGAAGCCCTTTTCACCCGTTCAGTACCTTTGATACTGCCACACTTGGCGGTCTGGCCTATGAGCATACCGTACTAGCCAAAATAGCTCAGGCTGCAGGCCTTGATTGGCAAGAAGATAAAGCCCACTCGGCCCTGTATGACGCCGAACAAACTGCTGAACTATTTTGCAAAATCGTGAACCGCTGGCAACAACTTAACGCCCAGGACGCTGATAATTAAGACAGTTAGCATATAACTGTCTTAATTCCTAATAATGGATTAAGCAGCCGATACTATTTTTGTCAACTCACCACTTTGGTATAGATCCATAATAATGTCACAACCACCGATTAGTTCACCCTTAACATAAAGCTGGGGATAGGTTGGCCAGTTAGAGTAGGTTTTTAAAGCCTCTCTTAATTCTGGGTCTTCCAAAATATTGACGTAGGAAAATTCTGCATTACATGTTTGCAATGCCTGAACAGCTTGAGCTGAAAAGCCACATTGAGGAAAATCTGGCGAACCTTTCATATACAACAATACTGAATTGTTTTCTAACTGCTCTTTAATTCTTTCAATAACATCCATAATAATCACTCACAAATAAAACCGAGCAATTTTATCAGGATTATAGACTAATACAAAACACTGTTTTACAAAACAAAAGCAATCAAGATCAATTCCGACAGAAAAAAATCTTTACAACAAGATTTCCACGCCTTCTTGGGCCATAGAAATTTCTATTCTTAAATCCGAATATTTTTGTTTCAATTCAGAAAAGATACTATCCAATTGATCATCAGTCCGGGTTGGCTCATGGTGAGTAAAAAAAAGTTTCTTCACATTTGCCGACAAGGCCATTTCTATGGCCGAATCATAAGTACCGTGCCCCCAGCCTTTTTTTGTCGCATATTCTTTTGCGGTATAAGAGGTATCAACAATCAGAACATCCACACCGTCAATCGCGGCAGCAATCTCCATATTTTTTGCATCGATCATTGCCTGATAATCATCAAACTCGTCATCATCCGGTTCATATATATTAAGTACCGGTTCGTAATCACCGGTAAAAAAGACTGATTGATTATTGCTATCAATACGGTAGCCATAGTTAAGCACCGGATGATTCAACACAACCGGGGTTATTGTCGCATCACCTATAACAACCTGCTCAGCAGGTCTGATCGTATTGTATTCAATATTGGCATTCAGTTCAGCCTCTCGAATCGGAAAATAACTGTACTGCAACTGCACCCCTAGCGCACGCTCTATACCTTCGTTGGTCACAGGATCCAAACCGCCATACAAATGTAACTGATTACCCGGAATAAAAATAGGTGCAAAAAAAGGCAGCCCCTGAATATGATCCCAGTGTGTATGGGTAATAAAAATATGTGCTGTAATGGGCAATTGCTTTAGCAATTCCCGCCCCAGCATATGAATCCCGGTACCTGCATCCAAAACGATCAACTCACCCTTATTGGTTCTGATTTCAATACAGGTGGTATTGCCACCATATTTCAATGTAGTCGAACCGGGTGTAGCTATCGATCCCCTTACTCCCCAGAATTTTAATTTCAAATGCACACCTATAAGTTTATTAATGTAGCGGCTTCCGATTTAATTAAGGACAAATCGCCCAGATCTTCAATAAGTTGATTCATATCTCCCTGCAAAGCAACAATCATATGTTCGGGCAAAGGCTCAATAACAGGATTTCCCGCATCACCAAATTCCAAGTGTTTACTGATCTGATTGGCCGCAAAAACACAATTATGCATCACACCCTGACCTTGAATGTCGTGATGATTATGAATCACATCGATCAAGGCAGCATCCAGCTCCCATTTTTCGGCAAGTAATTGCCCCACTTTAGCATGATTTATCCCAATAATTTTTGTTTCAACACGATGGAGAGATACATTAAACTCAGCAGTTTTATCCAGTGCGAATTTAAAATCCACCGGCACAAATTCGGCAAACAGTATTTTGCCAAAATCGTGCAATAAACCGGCAACAAAAAAATCACTGCTGTGAGTCTTGGCAATACCGATTCGTTCAGCTAGTTTTTTACAGATTTCAGCAGTTGTAAGCGAATGCAACAAGAAATTTTGCGTGTTAAAGTCCGCTTTATTGACCGGATTTAATACGCCCATAGCCGCAACACTCAAGGCTAGGTTTTTAATGGTATTCAAGCCAATCTGAACAACTGCGCGTCGAACCGAGGTGATTTTTTGCGGCAAACCGTAATAGGCTGAATTAACAACCTTTAAAATCTTCACCGTCATAATCGGATCACTTTCAATAACCCGAACAATTTCCTTTGCCGAAGCATTAACATCCGAGGTTAACTGCACAATACTCTGCACACTTTTAGGAAAAGCGGGCATCTTATCGACAAACCTTATAAATTCTTGTTCACTGATTTTTGACATCTCATCCACAAAATCAAAATACTGACTGCTAGATATACCTTAGAAATTAATAAACACCAAAACAGTTTGACAAAAAAAATCACTCCAACTCTTGAAATATTTTTTTTCCCCCTTATCTTCAAACTGAAGCGACTGTGTCTGATTAAGAGCAGTCATATTTAAATTGACTAATATTTCGTATTGCTTTTAGGAGAATATGTTATGAAAATTGATTTAACCCCCTTATACCGTAATAGTATCGGTTTTGACAATTTAGTTTCCATGCTGGATGCCACATCGGGTTCAGATTCATCATCCTCAGGTTACCCGCCTTATAATATAGAAGTCACCGGCGAAAATCTGTATGCAATCAGTCTTGCTGTTGCCGGTTTCAAGCGTGAAGAGTTTGATATTCAAGTGGAAAAAGGCGTGTTAACCATTACCGGTCAAAAAACCGGAGACGATTCCAAGCGAGAATTCCTTTATCAGGGTATTGCGGCACGAAGTTTTGAACGAAAATTCAATCTTGCCGACCATATTGAGGTTACCGGTGCTGCCTATCAGGATGGTTTATTGACGATTAGTCTGGAAAAACACATTCCGGAAGCAATGAAACCAAAACGAATTCAAATCAGCGATACAGATAAAGTACTGGACAACAAAGCTGAATAAGCCTCTCCTAACGTTATCCAGCATGTCAATGGCAGCGGTGAAAACCACTGCCATTGTCTGGACAACACCTAACTACGTTCGGCCAGCAGTTTTGCATGTGCCGCCGCCAAACGCGCCACCGGTACGCGCGGCGCGGAACAGGACACATAGTTAAGCCCGGCCTCGTGACAAAAACGTATGGAAGCCGGATGGCCGCCGTGTTCGCCGCATATACCTACGCTTAGATCCGGGCGTTTTTCCCGACCCCACTGTATCGCCAGTTTCATTAACTTACCGACACCTTTTTCATCTAGCACTTCAAACGGATTATCCCGCAATATGCCTGTTTCATTATATAAAGGCAGGAATTTGTTTTCCGCATCTTCCCGTGAAAAAGAAAACGTTGCCTGCGTCAGGTCATTGGTACCGAAAGAAAAGAATTCGGCTTCATCGACCAACGAATCGGCTCGCATACAGGCACGAACCACTTCTATCATAGTGCCGAATCTAAAATTTAATTGATGTCTGCATTGTTGCTCAATATCAATTCGAATTTCATCAACCGATTTCTTAACGATAGCCAGCTCGGCTGCAGTACATACTTGCGGCACCATAATTTGCGGATGCACTTCAATGCCTTTTTTGGCACAATCAGCCGTTGCTTCCAACACTGCCCTGACCTGCATGGCATAGATTTCAGGGAAGGTAATCCCCAAACGTACTCCTCTATGCCCTAACATCGGGTTGGTTTCGTACAATGATCTGACTTTTTTCAACATTGCCTGCTTTTTATCGATGGCCAATTCTATCAGGCGGGTATCCGCTTGTTTGGAAAGACCATTCTCCGCACTCAATGCAGAATTAACACCTATATTGAGCAAAGGCAAGGCATTACTCAATACGTCCATACCCTTTGCTGTTTCCAGCAAACGGTGCAGATTATCCAGCTCATCCATTAATTGCTGTTCTGACGGTAAAAACTCATGAATGGGCGGATCGAGCAGCCGGATGGTTACCGGATAAGGCGACATGGATTCAAATAAAGCCCTAAAATCCTTCCGTTGCATCGGTAACAATCTGTCCAATGCATCCTGCCTTTGCTCCTCAGTTTCGGCAACAATCATTTCGATCACTACCGGCAAACGATCAACTGCATTAAACATGCGTTCGGTACGGCACAGGCCGATGCCTTTGGCACCGTATTTAATCGCCCGTCCGGCATCGACCTCGGTATCGGCATTGGCCATGACTCTTAAATACGCCGACTCATCAGCCCAACTCAACAAGGTATTTAATTCATCGGTAAATTCCGCTTCCACGGTGGCAATTTCACCCAGAAAAACCTTACCGCTAGTGCCGTCAATGGTGATGATATCACCTTCTTTAATAACACTATCTCCCACATAGGCTTCTCTGCGCCTGACATCCACAGAAACCCCTTCTGCACCTGCTACACAGGGTTTACCCATGCCTCTGGCCACTACTGCTGCATGAGAGGTTTTTCCGCCACGACTGGTTAGGATGCCTTCTGAAGCAAAAAAACCATGAATATCTTCCGGCTTGGTCTCTTCCCGTAATAGAATGATTTTTTCACCGGATTGTTTGGCTATCTGCTCCGCCCTATCCGCATCAAATACCGCCTGACCACACGCTGCACCGGGTGAAGCCGGCAGGCCCTGAGCCAAAGCCGTTGCCTCGACACTCGGATCCAGCCTGGGATAGAGCATTTGCTCCAGCATTAACGGATCGATACGTAACAAGGCCTGCTCCTTGGTAATCAAACCTTCCTGCACCATTTCTACCGAGCTGCGCACCATTGCCGCCGCATTCATTTTGCCGTTTCGGGTTTGCAGGCAATATAAGATGCCGCGCTCTATGGTAAATTCAAAATCCTGTACTTCATGGTAATGTGCCTCCAGTTTGGTGCGCAATTCGGCTAATTGTCTGGCCATTTCCGGCATGTCATCAACCAGGCAATCTATCGCTTTCGGTGTGCGAATTCCCGCCACCACATCCTCACCTTGGGCATTGACCAGATATTCGCCATACAACCTGTTTTCACCTGTACCTGGATTGCGGGTAAATCCCACGCCGGTTGCCGAATCATCCCCGCGATTACCGAACACCATCGTGCAGATATTAACTGCAGTACCATTGGCCATATCCGGCGTTATTTTAAACTCCCGGCGATAATCCACAGCACGCTTACCCATCCACGAGTTAAACACCGCCTTGATGGATATTTCCAGTTGCTGATAAGGATCATCAGGAAAAGGATTGCCGGTATAATCCTCCACGACGGCTAAAAAACGTTCACTGATTTCCTGCAGATTCTCCGCCGATAAACCGATATCTTCCGTCACATGCGCCTGTTGCTTAACCGCATCAAACTGAGCATCAAATAATTCATCCGGTACATTCAGGGCTACCTTGCCAAACAGTTGAATAAAACGACGATAAGCATCATAACCAAAACGAGCATCACCGGTCTGTTCTATTTCACCTTGCAGGGTTTCGGCATTTAAACCCAGGTTTAGTATCGTATCCATCATACCCGGCATGGACATCGCCGAACCGCTACGGACAGAAATCAATAAAGGATTTTCACGATCGCCGAAACCTTTACCTGTTTGTCGTTCTACTGACTTTATCTGCTCGATAACCTGGTCCATTAAACCAGCTGTCAATTCCCCCTGTTCAAGATATTGCAAACAGGCTTCGGTACTAATCACAAATCCCGGCGGTACATTCAAACCGATTTGTGTCATCTCACACAAGTTGGCACCTTTACCGCCTAATAACTTTTTGTTTTTTCCATCGCCCTCTAAAAAAGAGAACACCTGTTGTGTCGGTTTTGTAATACCTGTATCCATCGCTCTATCAATTACCTTTCAAAATAAAATTTCTTATGCCGTTTAAAACAATTAATACCAAACCATTATTTTTCCAATAATGCCAGTCGTTGTCGTAATTGTTCTATTTCATCTAATAAATCCACCACCAGTGCAGAACCGGCAATATTAATGCCCAAATCCTGCTGCAGTCTACGTACCGTACGCGCGCGTTTTAAATTTTCGCCATTAAACCGCCATTCACTTACTTCATTCCCGGCCGGATCCAATATTCCCTCTTCAACCAAGGTAATCACCCATTCCGCATGAACTGAACAAGACTGGCTAAGTTCAGCCAAAGTAAGTTCTATCTCTTCTTCCAGCACTACCCCTGTGTGTATATAGGTTTTTACGGTCATTTGTTCCTCCATCCCGCACGTGGATCAAATGCTAATTTTTGTTGCATTTCCTGGTAAAAAGCTTTGGCCTTCTCGGTATTGGCCGGTGGTAAAACCAATTGCAGCACAACATAAAAGTCCCCCGCCGGATTGCCCGGTATACCCCGTCCTTTGAGTCGTAACTTTCCGTTTACTTTACTATTGGCAGGTATTTTTACATCCACCATCCCATCCGGTGTCGGAATTTTTACCGTTGCGCCTAAAGCCATTTCCCAAGGGGCAACAGGCAAGTCCAGAAACACATTTTTATTCTCTACTCGATACAATCGGTGAGGATAAAATTCAATTTTCAGATACAAATCACCTTGTTTCCCCTGGCCAATACCTGGACTGCCCTGTCCCGCCAATCGAATATGCTGCCCCTGATGAATGCCTTTAGGTATATGTACGCTGAGAATACGCTCCTTGACAACCGGCTGGCCATGAGTGTCCAATACAGTATGGCTTAAATTAATATTACGTGTTGTGCCCTTATAACTGTCTTCCAGGTTAATCGATACTTTGGCAAAAGTATCCTGGCCCTGCATATCAAAACTTGATCGGGTAAAACGTCCACCAAATAACGACTCAAAAAAATCACTGAACTGGCTGGTATCGGCATGGGTAAAACCACCACCATGAAACTCAAAGCCTTTATTCCAGTCCGGCGGCGGCCTGAATGTTTGCCCGGCTTTCCAGTTCTGACCCAGTCGATCATAAGCCGCTCTTTTTTCGGCATCCTTCAGCACCTCATAAGCTTCATTGACTTCCTTAAAACGTGCTTCGGCATTCGGTTCCTTACTGACATCGGGATGATATTTTCGCGCCAGCTTTCGATATGCCCGTTTAATTTCATCTTTTCCGGCATTACGGCTGACGCCCATAATCTTGTAATAATCTTTATATTCCAAATGTCATCCCCACGGTATCTATTCTTTCCGGTCACTAAAACGATCGATGCGAAAAGGCTCAACCGGCAATTCACTGTTACCATCCAAAATCAGTTGGGACATGATCTTTCCCACCACCGGCGAGAGTTGAAAACCATGAGCTGAAAAGCCAAAAGCATGGTAGACATTTTCACTGGTCTTAGAGGCACTGATGACCGGAATATTATCCGGCATAAACGCTTCCAGCCCGGCCCAGGTTCGGACAATACGCACATCCTTTAATTGTGGAAATAACGCCATTACCGTAGCGGCACTTTCCGACAGTTTTCGCCAGTCAATTTCAGTCGTCTGCCGTAGAAAATCCAGCTTGGCCAAATGTGCCCCACCGATCATCAAAGTGCCATTTTGCATTTGTTTAAACGACAGTTTACGACTACAAGCTCCTACCACAGGATCAATAAAATGCGGAAGGCGTTCGGTAATCATCATCATCGGAGCATTTGGTGTTAAGGGTACCGATTCTTCAAAAGTAGCCGCTATTTGATTTGACCAGGCACCGGCGCAATTGACGATAACCTTGCAGGAAAAAAAACCTTGCGACGTTCTCAAGTGCCAACTGTCACCGTCCCGGTCAATTGAATAGACCTCGGCATTTGAAACGTATTCCGCACCCAGCGACTGGGCTTTATGTCGAAAAGCGGTCAAAGCATGAAATGGACGGGCATAACCATCTTCCCGACAGATTAACGCGCCCACACAATGCCGCGACAAACTGGGTACCAGTTGATACAGTTCATCCTGACCAATAATCTGTTCATGCTCAAAACCCAATGACCGGACCATCGCTGAACGACGACGCAATATATCCATATCATCTGCATTTTCAGCTACCCGTACTTGTCCGGGAAAACGGGCATCGCAGTCCGAATCAACCAAGGCTTCAATATTTCGCCACATTTTTGCCGCTTCAACCGTCAATGGTATTTCTGCCGGATTCCGGTTCAGCTGCCTTAAACCCCCGGCATTGACACCAGAGGCATGACGGCCTGGGCTGTCCTTATCCAGCACAATACTTTTAACGCCGCGCATGGCCAAATGCAAAGCGGTTGAGGATCCCATCAAACCGGCACCAATAATCAATACATCGGTATTCATTCAACCACCTCCAATGATAATGCCGCCAATTGCCCCAAGGTTAATGGCGCCACAGGAGGACGACCACGATAAATTCCGGTTTCAGCCATCGTTTGTCCGGTCTCAGCAGAGGTAATAAAAGCAACCGCATTGGCACACTGTCTGCCTTGACAAGGCCCCATCCCGCATCGGCTTAAAAATTTAACCTGATTGCTGTCTCTATGGCCTTCTGCTACTGCTTTTCTAATTTGTCCGGCCGTCACTTCCTCACAACGACAGACTATCGTGTCATCGTCCGGGGTGACCAATAAACCGTTGGCAGGAATACGATAATAAGCTTCCAGAAAAGGTCTGATATGCATATCGGCCTTTAACCATTTTCGGTCATCCTGAACTTTATGATTGCGCTGCTGCCGATCAAACAAACCTAAATTACATAAAGCCTGAGCACCGGTAATATTGCCGGCATGTTCTGCACTTCTGGCACCGGCAATGCCTGCACCGTCACCGACCACCAAAATACCGTCAATGCTTGTATTGCCCCATTGATCACGCTGTGGCCGCCAACATTGCTGACTGGCATCCCAAAAATGCCGACACCCGGCCGCCTGTGTCAACCAGATATGCGGGATCACACCGAAATGGGTCAGCAATAAATCCGTTTCAATTTCATGCTTTACGCCAAACTGCTTATAACTGATTGATTGTAACTGGTCAGAACCATGAGCCTGCAAGTGACTGACCGCATACCTGACCGGAACACCACCACGTTTTAAATCCCGCTGATACCCCAGACCCTTACGAATATAATGATGAGCTTTTAACGCGCCCGGTAATTTTGGCAACGCGGTTATATGATTAAATAACGGCGTTAAATCAAGCATGGCCTTGATGTTGACGCCGACCTGCAGATATTGCCAGGCCAGCAGTAATAATAACGGCCCCGAACCGGCAAGCACCACACCTTTATCCGGTACCACTCCGGCTGATTTAAACAGAATCTGTCCGGCACCGGCCTGCATCACGCCCGGCAAAGTCCAACCGGGAAAAGGTACCGGCCGTTCCATTGCTCCTGTCGCAATAATCACCTGATCCGCCGTAATTATTCGACTCTGTTGTTGATACGTTAGTCCAACCTCTTTATTTTGTGTTAACGACCAGACTTGCGTATTGGGAAAATAGTCTGCTGAACTTTGCTTAAATGCCTCTACAATTTTTCTGCCGCGCTGATATTCTTCACCCAACTGCCGGGCACGCTGTTCGGGTACGGATTCTATCGCCCGGTAAATCTGCCCCCCCGGTGCCGGTTGTTCGTCCAGCAGAGCAACACTTACGCCTTGATTTGCCACTTGTGTGGCTGCCGTTAAACCGGCAGGCCCCGCTCCTATCACAATCACTTGATAGTGACTTAACATTCATCGCCCCCTACCGGCAAACCTGCACCCTGTTGTTGGTTAACACGCATGCCCTGTTGAACATATGTACAACAGGCGCGCTGATTAGCCAAACCGTCAATCACCATTAAACAATCAAAACACACACCCATTAAACAAAAGGGTGCACGCTGACTGCCAGAAACTGGTGTTGTTCGAGTCTGTCTTAAGCCCTGAGCCAACACCGCAGCAGCCACCGTAATTCCTTCCGAAACCTCTACCGGCCGATCGTTAACAAAAATAGTCAGTTTTTTTACATTACTGTCCTCAATCTGCTTAAACATACTTACAACCTGATTTTGCTGACAATATCAGGATGTTCAAAAATCATGGTTTCCTGCAGATTCATATCCTGGCCGTAATGGGCGGAATCGGCACGCTGATACATGGCCAGGGCCAGTGCAACATCGACATAAGCCAAACCAACCGCATTAAAGTAAATCCGCTCAGAATCCGATTCACGACCCGGTTTATGTTTGGAAACCAGTTCATGCAAATCCGCATGTATATCATTGTGAGTCAACTTACCTTCGGCATACATCCGGCTTAATGTTTGCGTTCTATGCGTCACCGTATCCCAATCATCACAAACAATCTTGTCACAGATTTCCGCAACAGCATATTCATCCTCCCAGCCGCCGACATGGCTATAAAAAGCGCCCTCTTTCATCCATTCGGCTTTTAACAACGGCGCTTGGGCACTGGTTGCCGTGACCAGAATATCAGCTCCCTCCATCGCGTCTTTGGCATTGGTATTGGCTGCGGTAAAACTTATATCCGGTAAAATAGGCGACATCTCGGTGATAAACTGTTGCTCTTCTTCCGAGGTTTTTGCCGACACCCGACATTGCTTTATCCCTGGCCTGACCACCTTCATTGCCAGCAAATGCATTTTCGCCTGTTCACCCGCACCGATAAAGCCGATACTCTCACTGTCTTTACGGGCCAGATGCTTGGCTGCAATAGCGCCCATTGCGGCAACCCGCATATTGGAAGCCAGCGTACCTTCCATTACCGCAACCGGAAAACCTTTTTCGATTTCCGACAGCACAAAAATAGCTGACAAATTTTGTACATTATGTAACTTTGGATTACGTGGAAAAACGGAGACCCATTTGACCCCGCAAATTTTTTCATCCAGCAAGGTAGCCGGTAAACAATTGATCCGGTCCTGAGTCACCTGATCAAAAATTTGAACGATTTTCTCCGGAAATAAAATCCGATGATTTTCAAAATCAAGCAGCGTTTTTTCCGCCACCTCAATAGCCATACGTAAATCAAAACACCCGGCCTGCAACAAATCTTCCTGAGACAGATATTTAAAACTTACTTGATGTGGATTGGTCATTTTTTCTCCTTGTTTTTCTATGATTCTACGCCTGTCAAAACCGCAGAACAACACTAAATCCAGACAAAAAAATATACTTAAACTGGCGCGACGCTCAGTTTTGGATTTAGAATGACCGCTGTGACCAAACACTTCCCAATATTCATTTATGATATTTGCCAGACTCAATCAGACAATGGACTGCAATCAAATTAACTGTTAATTGATGCCGCATTCCAATAGAAACTTTAAAGCTGTCTTACTCGATCTTGATGGCGTGTTGTATGATTCCCTACCCCAATACGTAACAGCTTGGACCCAAGCTTTCAAAGAGATTGGGATAGAAGTACCTGCAACTGATGTTTATCAACTGGAAGGCATGCCCGGTAAACAAACCGTTATCAATATTGTGCAAAAATATTTAAATCGCTCTCCCGAGCAGAATGAAATAGACCGGATACTTAAACAAAAATCCCAGGTTTTATTAAAATTCGACAACAAGATATTACCTGGCGCCATCGAACTATTGAAATCAATTAATCTGAATAAAATCCCTATGTGTGTAGTCACGGGCTCAACCAAACCAGACATCAAACAGGAAATAGCAAAAGATTTTTCACCTTACCTTAACGAAAATACTATCATTAATGGCAACGATGTCTCTAAAGGCAAACCGAATCCTGATCCTTACCTTGCCGCGTGTAAAAAATTAGCGGTAAAACCGCATGAAGCATTAGTGATTGAAAATGCCCCGTTAGGTATTAGAGCGGCAGTTGACGCCGGATGTTTATGCATTGCCGTCAATACAGGAATCTTAAGCGACCGTGTTCTTTTGGATCAAGGTGCAAAAATAGTTTATAAAAATGCTCATCAAATAACTGAAGTTATAGACGGAATATTAATGGGTAGACTCAGTTAAGCAAGCTGTTTAATTGCCAAATATTTACCTGGAACGCCTACAGCTTATCCGGCCTGCAAAACTAAAATTATTATTCAGTTTATGATAACTCGACATTCCAGTATGTAGCTCGGATACAGCTTGCGGAATCTTGAACAATTGAGTCATATAATCCTGAATTTCACTGCGTGCATCCAGGCTGCTTGCTAATCAATATCCTGCACACACTGATTAATCATTCCGGCCAGCTCATCCCCATCCACTAACCCATCAAAATTGAGTTCGGCTTGCGGTTGACGATTACCAAAGGCCATACTTGCTGTTCCCGGGGTAAAAACTTGTATATTTTCAATCCCTAAAATCTGCTCCAGTATATTTTGTGATCGCTGCACATCCGTTATTTTCTTGTGAGAGACAGAACGTTCGATTTTTTTAAGAAGACCACCTTGAAATACACAGCGCTTATTAGTAACCGTATAGATATAAGTCTTGCGTAAAAAGATCAGATAAATTTGTATCAAAATGAAGCTTAAGCCTCCTATGATGACACCATATTGCCAATTATCGACAATCATTTCAAAAGGGTGTTTCAATTCATGCGAACCGGGTTTATCAATAATGGCAGTTGAAGACTCCATTACCGTTTTTTCTTTATTGGTCGGCATATCCTTTAATACCCCGATGGTATTGCCAAAAAACAACAGTGTACAAACCATTAGTAACGTAGAAAGTGAATATCTTAGTGTTTTCTCAAAAAACCAAGGCACCAACAATTTTTTCCCCGGTTGAACTTGTTTTAGGATAACTTCGTCTTTTTCCAAATACATGATTAATTCCCCTGTTTATTTGAGTTTAAATATGCAATAGCTGACCAATTGTTACACCCGACATTCGCAAACAATGAGTAGCAGCTTTATCACTCTTCTTTTTCACATAACCTAACACTAAAAGTCCGCCTTTATTTGCAGCAGATTTTATAACCTAGTTATAAAATTTCAATCTAACAGTTAGAAATATGCTTTATCAGTCACATTTTTAATGAAGATGATGATAGTTCATCAATACCCCTGATTTAACTGAAAAACAACAGAACGGGCTGTTCAGTAAAGCTAGAGTACTGGAAAAATCAGGAGCATGTCCTCCGGCTAATGACTGGATAAGTGACCAACCGGCGCATCCACTTAAACCCACTTATTTAAATTCTGAATCAAAATAAGGGCATCACAATTTTTCAACTGCTCTCCTCCTTGGTTATAAATAAACACAAAACAATGGCGTACAAGTCACTAGTTTTGTTGAAATTCAGCCAACAGGGTGAAGTCGATGCTGAAAATTGATCACAGCCATAAGGTTTTGTTTGTAATCGTAAGGAATATATTCGACCCTGTGCAACAGTTTTGATGCCTTGCATTATTTAACCAAATCCGGTGCAGGTTTCAGGTTTCTCCACATCCTGAATAGGCACCTTAAACGACTGATATTGTAATATTATCAATCGCTTTTGGCGCCTAATTTAAGTCCACTCGGATTCGTAAGCTGTAAATTTCTATCCAGAAACTTATAGCCTTTCAGCTTTATGGTTTTACAATGCTGATCGCAGTCCCGTTACTGTCGGCATCCGGATCACTATTGTTCGCAGCATTATAGGTCAGTGCACCATCAATTCCTGTTACGGTGAAAACAACAGATAAAATATTGTTTTTTAATCCGCCTTTGGAAACCTGACAAACGCCCGAAGCATTGGTCGTACAAGTACCGGAGCCATTGGCACCATTTGACCAGGAACCATTCACATTAACTCCCGGGACAACAGCACCAAGGTTGTCATGAACGGTAATTGTCACCTGCGCATCCCATTTTCCGCCCCTTGCTGCTATAGCGGAAGCATCCAGGTCAACAACCGACATTTCAGTCGCTACCGGCGTATCGTCTACGTGAACAGTAATCGACGTGGAGGTTGTATTACCGGCACTGTCGGTTACAGCGGCGGTTACCAAATGACTGGCCGGTGAAGCTCCCCCGCTGAGTGTTGCCAGCATATTTGCTCCTGCCCCCAAATATCCGCCTACGCTTGAGCTCCATAAGATATTACTACTGATATTACCGTCTTCATAGTCATTCGCAGTTGCCTGAAATGTCAGCTCGGTTCCACCCGGAACGGTTATGCCATCCAACGGTTCCAGGATTTCAACTACCGGTGATTGCTCCGCCGGGTCGCCGGATGAAGTAACGGTTATCTCATGAATCGTCACCGTATCGAGTGAAGAAGCGCCTTGATCCCGGTTTGTATCAACCACATTTATCTCAATGGTTCCGCTGACAATCGGGTCAAGCGGAAGGCTGAAAGTTTCCGACATGCCGTATCCAAGCGTTCCGATTGGAACCAACACTCCGTCGCTCGACCGATAGCTAAAGTTAAAATTATCGTTTTCGCTATTGGACGCACTCGATGCAACTATTTTTAACGTTACTGACGCGCCGGGAGCGATGCCGGTAACATACCAGCTATGATCTAGATAGGACCGCCGGTTGCTGGGCTTACCGCCACTTTGTTGCTCTTGCAGAGTCTCGAAACCCGCTACCTGCTGTGTGCTGGTATAAGAACCGGAACTGATCGAACCCAGTAAGGTTGTTTCGCTGGTTGCCACGGCTACGGTCGGGATATCAATAGTGATTAGCTCTGTCGTTGATGTTTCTACAGTACCGATGCTGTTATAGGCTTCCAGTTTATAACTATAGCTGCCACTGCTAAGGTTGTTATCGGCAAAAAAACTACTGTCCCGTGGCAGACTGGCTTGGAGCACAAACCCCGCCCCATCAGTCGAACGAAAAACACGATAGCCTGCTTCGTTTGCCTCAGGAGGCGTGTTTGGATCAGTCCAGCTCAACTCGATATTGTTGTCACCAACCAATAGAGCCGTGAGGTCGGAAGGTGCAGTCGGCAAACTGGTAATCAGGATGTCTTCAGGAATTGTGCCATTTATATAGTACTGACCAACTGAACCATAGTCACTGTGACCATAATCTGTGCCGCCGTTTCCGGCCCGTCCGACACCGGTTATTTTAAGATAATAATCACCCGCGACGGTTACCGGATAATTGATCGAAGCACTAACGGAAAGATCAGGGTTATTGGTCTGAAGTATGGTGCCATCGCTATCGAGAAGCGTCACTTCAAGATCTAAATTAGCCCCTTGTGAACCTTCATAAACCTCGTATTTGGCCGGATCGACAACCAGATCAATGGTGCCCGGACCAACACTCATTTTGAACAGATCAATATCTGTACTGTCCTCTATCATGCCTTTATTGGCAAGATTACTCCAACCCGGATCTGATACCCGCGCCAGACTGACAACATTGATGCCTCCTGTAACCAAAAGCGGCGTGGCAGCATTAAGGTCAACATCTTCATGATCGTCAGTTCTAAAGCCTACGTAGTTATTAATCACCGCAAAGTCGTCTTCCGGATTATTTGCATTCGGGTACTCGTCCCTGCTCCACTGGGATAGACTGACACCAAAAGGCGCCCCCATGATTGGCCCCCAACTGGTTTCGCCTGAGCCATGCCCACTGTAATAACCGCTGGTTGTGGTGCCATCATGCCCCAACCCGAAATTGTGTCCGGTCTCATGCGAAATAGTCATCGCATTACTGCCAATGCCTCGATTAAAGGTCAAACCGGGCTGGTAATACGGATTGCCAAACACATCCAGATAGGCCACACCACCGCATCCGCAACCGCCCTGAGTATATACCCAGTATCCGTTATCATCCTGCTGTCGCGTGACAAGATTGTGGCCGACATTCAAGCCATACTCAATGCGCCCGTTGGTCGGGTTAATGGTAAAAGGCGGTTCCTCTGTCGTCACGTCAATGTCAAAGGGAGCAAAATCTTCAGCCACACGACGCCATGACTCGGCGATTCGATCAATTTCCGTTTGGCTGAAACTGGTGTGATCGCCATCAAGATCGAAAGGACGCATATAAAGTACCGTCTGTCCCGAATATTGATTCCATCGGGTACCAATCAATTCATGCCCATCAAAGTCAACATAAAGAACCTTGGCCGCCCCCGGTTTGGAATGCAAATTAAATACATCTGCAGAAGTTATACCCGAAGGTAATACCGGATCTCCGGTGCTTTCGACAGCATCATCGGGTGCGGGATCCACATAATGGATAAAACCACGCTCATCAACACGCATATAGACAAAGTCCTGTACCGGTGTACTTACCCGCCTCAAAATGACCAAAGCATTGGCACGCGCCTGGGGGGACAAAGATAAAAGCGTGTCCCGAAAGTTTCCCGCCGGTAACTCTTCAACAGTGAGCGGTTCACCGATACCGAAAAAACGTTTTGTTTCGGATTTATTATTCTGGGCACTGATTGATGAGGTCGAATAAATAAAGAGACTGGCAGTAAAAACTACTGAAGCAAGGTTTTTGAACGTTTTGCACATATTCATCGGAATCCTTCTCTAACCAAAAATTAAAATACATTAAAAAATCTAAAATTTACAAAAAGAGGAGGACTATTGAGTTTTTCTCGCATAATCAACCATACCCGATAGATTTAAAATTTTTGAATTAAGCATATAAGAGCTACTCTTAAATTTCTATTGTACTTTGGTACAAAATTTTACCGAAAAAGCAGCTGTCTAAAACTGAATCAAAATATGAAGAACCTGCCCTTGCATTTTTATGAAAATGCAAAAAACATTAAAGGTTATCTTAACCTCTCAGTTATTAAGCAAAATGTGATTAACCCCGGAAACTTGTGAAAAATTAAATATGAATCAAATAAAGCATAATTTTAGGAAAAGCTTTATGCAGCAAACTGGTTGCTGTGCGGGGAATATGTATTAGCCCCGTAGGCCGGAATAAGTCCATTCGAGCAACGCGGAGAATAAATGTTTTCGGCAAATACCGCATAATAGCCAAATATTTGCCGGAAACGCTTAAAGCTTATTCAGGCCTACAGGGCTACATTGGCGGCAATTACAACTAATCAGATGGGGGTTTATTGAGTTTGATTGCCTTCGTTTACCCGGATTCCGCATGCGGCATCCGGGCTACAAGACAAGACAACCAAACCAGTCCTATTTCCATTTAATGTTACAACCAATGCTGGGTATTTGCTCATCATTGATCGGTTCACCGGCCAGCAGCGCATCCAGGGCATGTCGCAGATCGGCACCTGTAAGAGGTTCTTGATTCTTAGGTGTAGCGGCATCCAGACGGCCGCGGTAAACGCAGGCCAAGTCTGCATCAAACAGGTAAATATCCGGAGTGCAGGCAGCCTGATAGGCTTTGGCCACTTCCTGTGTTTCATCATATAGATAAGCCGCAAACGGATTACCCCACTCTGCCATCAACTGTTGCATTTTATCCGGGGCATCCTGGGGATAATTTTCAATATCATTGGAACTGATCGCGATGGTATTGATCCTTTTTAATGCATAATGTTTGGCAATATCAATCAGCTGATCCTTAATGTGAATCACATAAGGGCAATGGTTACAGATAAACATGACCACCGTTCCATTGTCCCCCTGCAGGCTTTGCAAACTACACATAGCGCCGCTTACGCTATCGGGCAGGTTAAAATCCGGTGCTATCGTACCCAAAGGCATCATATTTGAAGGTGTGGCAGCCATTTATCCTCCTTTAAAAAAACATTTTATCAAAACAATGATGAGCATTATAAAATCACTCGTCGAATGTAGCAGGTAAACTACAGACTATTACCTTACTGTTCAACAGATTGGTTATTGGCAGGGACCAATATAACGACCATTCATTTTGGTGGTCATCTGCATAGCCCCCATCGAGGAATTCGGCATATTCATCACAAACTTCCCATCAAAGGATTCGTCAGCATAAGTCATTTTACCCTGCCCGGTCATTTCCCCCTGCTCCGTTTGACAACTGACAGTCCAGCTAACCGTATTGCCGCTGACTTGATGATCGACTGAGCACGTATTCTGCCCATTGGTATCGGGCACCATATTGGCCTGGGTAAGACATTGCTTGATCGTTGTTGCAGGAACAGTCATGGGCATATTCGGCATATCCATTTTTGAGGTAATCTCCCATAAACCTTCTTTAAAATCAGGTCCGGCAAACACGCTCTGACTGGTTAAAACTAAAATTATTGTTACGATTAACTTTCTCATTTACTTCACCTTATTCAATAATTTAAATCAAATATACACTCAGAGTTTAGTCTGCTAATAGTGAATCGCCAACCAAACGGTTTCCATATCTGCCTGAGTCCATTTAACTTTATGTCTGGTATGAGCCGGGATATTTAGGTGACTACCCACAGCTAAATGAAACTCCTGGCCATCTGCGAATTCAATTATCGCAGCACCTTTCAGCACTATAACCCATTCATCCTGTTGTTGATCGTACCAGCCGGTTTTTGGCGAGGTGTGACCTTTGGATATGATTCGCTCTATTTTTACATTATCCTTTTCTGCCAACACATCAAAAAACTCTTGATCCAGTCTGGCCGGGATTGATTCAAAAATATTGCTCTGTTTAATTGTCATAGGTTTTTTTTAGCTTTTAGCAAATATACCGACATATCCCCTTTGCCCTTAACCGGAATTAAGCCGCGGGCTTCAAAAAAATATTGTTTTTTTAATAACTGATAGGTTGATTCCGACACCTGAATTTCTCCCGGGACACCATGAGACTCCATTCGGCTGGCTACATTAACGGTATCCCCCCAAATATCGTAAACAAATTTCTTAATACCGATCACACCGGCAATGACAGATCCGGTATGAATACCGATCCGTACATTAAACTGTTCCTGATGCTTAAAGTTATATTCTGACATTTGTGTGCGCATGGCTAAGGCTAAATCGGCAACGTATTGGGCATGATTTTCCATCTCAACGGGCAGGCCACCTGCAACCATATAAGCATCGCCGATGGTTTTAATTTTTTCCAGGCCAAAATGCTCGGTTAAATCGTCAAAGATTGAAAAAATCTCATTTAAACACTCAACCAATTTATCCGGCGCCATTTTTTCGGATAATTGGGTAAATCCAACAATGTCGGCAAATAAAATTGTCGTGGCATCAAACCTGTCAGCAATAATCTCAGGCTCTTGCTTTAATCTTTTTACGATGCTTTCAGGTAAGATATTGTGCAGCAAGCTGTCGGAATATTTGCGCTCCAATGCTAATAAATTCTCAGCACGTTTATAATGCCCTGATATGTGGTAACAAAAACCAACGACAAAAAATAATTTGCCGATATTAAAAATCAGTTTAAACAGCTCTTGCAAATGTTCAGGAACATCCAACAGTGCGTTAAGGCCCAGATAAAAACCGATCTCAAATCCAATAAAGGATAAAGCAGAAAGGATAATAACGGCGATTTGATAATTTTTTTCGTCTACCGGATAAATGAAAAATGCCGCGCCGATGATCAGGATAAAATAATCATGTGCGCTAACACCTTCCCCCAATAAAACCACATAAACACTGATAAAAAACAACGCCGATAAATTAAACAGTAATCTGGCCGCTAGAAAATGATGTCTATAGTTAAGCCCTAACACGGAAAAAAACAAAACCGCATTGACAGCAACGGCAAACATTAAGTGTTTGGTTAAAGGATAAAAAGGCAGCTCTATAAAAAAATAGACCAGGGAAAACAAACCGCTAAAAGCGGCGAAAGCATTCAACAGTTTGATATGTTTAATTTCAAACTCTTCCTGGTCCGAGGAAACACCTAAGGCCAATAATTGTTGCCAGTGTTCATTGATTGTAAACATTTACTATACCTAGGTTATTACTTCAAACCGACACTTTGCTGCCGTAGGCTTGGATATTTATTTACTACAGAATACGCTTTGCTGTATTGATGATCATAAATAGAAAATTGACACGCTGCTAATTCTTTTGTCATCTATACACGAAAAGAGTATCTTGTATTAGGATTTAGGACAGAAATAACAATATCTAATAACTGGAGATGATTAATGAGTCGAATTAATGTTACGAATGTTGGGGCACCGGATCCTGAACTGGAAACCTCTCCGATCATTGATGAATTCGATGAACGTGTCGATACTGTCAAATTACAACAACCGGGAGAACCTGTCTGTCTTTTTAATGGCAAAAGCTTTAAACATAATGAACAGGTCTGCAGTGGCGATGTTTTATTGTATTGTGATTACGGCGCATGGATTAAAAAGGGCTCCTGTGATCCCGATAATCCCTAATATCAGCCCGAAGCAAATAACACATACGTATTTTAAGCAGAAAGCACTGATCGAATCGATTTTTTTGACGTCAATATAAAACATTCAGTGCAATAGCTTTAAATAATCCTAATCAACTCATTACACCTTATCGACCGCCGCCTTCATTCGCTGTCGATAAGCAATCACACCCGGTATTGTCAGGCCAAGCAGAATCAAAACGATGACAATTAACGGCCAAAATACCGGCTTATTCCATTCCGCTCTTTTTTCCGCCCGGCTTCGGTCGTCTATACGGGTATATTTTAGCCGGTTGTTTGCCATCAGATTGGATTTAAGATTTTTATACCAGCCATGATACAAGGCAAAATTTTTCGGATGAAAACCGAATATCCACGGAGCATCATGGCGGACGATTTTCTGCATTTTCTGGATAATTTGATAACGCTCTGGACTATTGTCCATATTGCGCATTTGTTCAAATAAGCGATCAAACTCTTTATTTTCATAATTCACTGCATTTTCGCCGCCATGTTCAACCTTGCCGTTCTGGCTATAGAGCAGAAAGAAGAAGTTTTCCGGATCCGGATAATCGGCATTCCAGCCCCAGATAAACAACTGGGCATTGCCGGTACGCATTTTTTGCTGAAAGCGATTGTAATCTGTCCCCCTGACCACCAGTTTAATACCCAGTTTGGCAAATTGTTTTCGATACCAGTTTAAACGCGGGCGATCATCGATACTGACGGAGGTGGTATCAAAGTATAAGATCAACGCTTCGCCTGTTTTGGGATCTATACCATTGTGGTAGCCCGCTTCAGTCATTAGCTGCCTGGCATCCGATAGCTTTTTACGTTGCGCCTGGCCTTGTTGCCAGTTATAAACATAAGGATTAATACCTGCCTCGCCTTCAACATGACCATAGATACCGGGCGGCAGCAAGCCTTGTGCTGCCAATGCCCGGCCATTCATAAAAATAGAAATAAACTCTTCATAATCGATAGCGATGGATATTGCCTGACGCAGTTTCCGTGCCTGCTCGCTATCGCCGCCAACCACATCATCCAGCATATTGAAGCCCATATAAAAAATAGAGCTTGCGACTGCGGTTTGAAGCTGTATCCCCTTATCTTTCATGCCCTGAGTTAAACTGACTTCGCCGGCACCGGTAAACTGAACCGCCTGGTCAAAGCTGTCGGAGGCTATGCCGGAAGCATCATAATAACCCTGTAGAAACTTGTTCCAGTAGGGTATGCTTTCTTTTTCCAGGGTATATACCACTTTGTCGATAAACGGCAACTGTTTACCGGCATCAGCCAGTAAGCCTTGTTCTTTATCCGTTTGTTCACCTTGCCGTGGATAAAACTCGGCATGAAAATTAGGGTTTCTTTCCATAACCATGCGCCGATTAGGATTATTTTCCGTTAATTGATAAGGTCCTGTACCGATTGGATACCAATCCAGTGTAATATTTTTGTCTTTCAACCCTTGCTGACTATAAAAGCGATCGGCCTCCCAGGGCATGGGAGCAAAAAACGGCATTGCCAGCCAGAACTTGAATTGCGGGTATTTACCCTTGATTCTTATCCTATATTGATATCGCCCCAGAGTTTCCAGTCCGGTGACAGCAATGCGTTTAAAATCTTTAACCGGTTTTTCTTTTAATTGCCGGGCAAAATCATCAAGCCCAACAATATAATGTTTCATAATTTCCGCAACCGGCGAATGAATTTTTGGATTTGCCAACCGTTTAATCTGGTAAAGGTAATCTTCGGCTATCAGTTCCCTTGTTCCTGTTTCGGTAAAATCTGACAGCGTTTCTATAGCTTGTAACTGGGATGCAGTTAATTGGTGATACAAAAAATCACCTTGGGCATTTTTCGCCAGCGCAGGATGTGGCTGGTACTTAATCCCGCTTTGTATTTGAATTATATAATCGGTATACGCGATATCTTTAATGTCGGCATCCGGAGCAAGTGGTTTGGCATTCGCATCAAGGTACTGGACTGCAGGCATATTTGTTGCTGTCAATGGAATCAACTGATAAGGCCGTTTTAAATAATGATATTGAAATGGCGGTTCGTAGATTTGTCCGATAAAGCTATATTCATTCGCACTGTATGAAACAGCCGGATCCAAATGCTTGGGCCGTTCAGAAAAAGAAGAATACAGCACCGACTGCTGAAAGTTGCCCTTGGCATAGGGATTATTCAGCTGCATATTATCGCAAGCCGGTAAAATACATATCAGCAGTAACTGAAATGCGCGGTATATGATCTGTTTTGTTATTTTCACTGACAAAATACTGGACATCAATAATAGGGTCATAGATACTTATTCTATTCTATCAACAATTACTCGTGGAGATACTAATGGGTTTTATGCAAGGCAAGCGCGTTTTAATCGTCGGCTTGGCAAGTAATCGTTCAATTGCATGGGGAATCGCCCAGGCTATGCACCGTGAAGGCGCTGAATTAGCTTTTACCTTTCAAAATGAAAAATTACAAGGCCGTGTAGAAACAATGGCGGCTGAATGCGGTTCCAACATCACTGTGGAACTGGATGTCAGCAGTGACGAACAAATCAACAACGTGTTTACCGAACTGGGTAAACATTGGGACGGTTTGGATTGTATTGTGCATTCGGTGGCTTTTGCTCCGCGTGAAGCGCTGGATGGTGATTATGTTGAGGCCACCACCCGAGATAACTTCGCTATCGCACATGATATCAGTTCATACAGTTTTACCGCCCTGGCCAAAGCCGGCCGCGATATGATGAAAGGCCGCAATGGTTCTTTATTAACCTTAAGCTACTTGGGTGCGGAAAGAGCCATCCCTAATTACAATGTAATGGGTGTTGCCAAAGCCAGCCTGGAAGCCAATGTCCGTTATATGGCCGTTGCTTTAGGTGCCGAAGGCACGCGGGTTAATGCTATTTCTGCTGGGCCGATCAAAACCCTGGCCTCAGCCGGTATCAACAATTTTAAAACCATGCTCAGCAAAGCTTCCGATACTGCGCCATTACACAGAAATGTCAGCATTGAAGAAGTAGGCAATGCCGCAGCATTTATGTGCTCGGACTTGGCCTCAGGTATTACCGGTGAAATTACTTATGTCGATTGCGGTTATAACATAGCCGGTTTAGCAGCTGGTTAAAGCTGAATCAATACAAAAAAAAGGGGCCAACCGGCCCCTTTTTTAAAACTAAAAATCCATTCTTACATTTAAACTGCCGGTAATGATATCCCTGTCCTCATCATTTAAATCAGCCTGCACTTTTCCACCCAAAGTAAACCCATCATAAACAGGATAATCAAAACCGCCGCGCATATATGCGATACCGTCGTGTTCTATGGCACCTTGAAAACTCTCTTCCTTGTCACGATATTCATATAGTCCGCCAACATAGGTGATCAATCCGTTATCAAATCGATACCCCAGCTCCAAATCGCCCAGCCAAACCAGTTCGTCGGAACTATCATCAACATCTCCGACAGAAGTAATAATTGAATGATGAAAACGACTGCCAAAGCGTGCTTTAGTGATAAAACGTTGATCCCAGATTTTATAAAAATTCAGATTGCCTTCAAAAGTATAGTCGTGTACCTCAATATCATCACCGCTATGTTCATTGGTTACCAGGCTATAGTTATAACCAGCCAGACCGGAAGCAAACATAAAGTCGGTTAGCTGATAGGCACCATATGGTGTAATACCAATCACATGGGAATTAGAGTCAGATCCCGTCTGTTCAGTTTCACTATAAGCATAGGTAAATGCGGAACCTAAAAAGGCATTCCCTATTCGCTTATCTATACCGCCGACAAATTGATAAATATCAGTATCAAAATGCGCAAGATTGGAACCATCTTCGTGAATTTCACTGATTGATGTAGTTCCCCAAAATGCATCAAGGAGGTGTCGATTATCAGATGAAGCTCCCTCTTTAGGTTCATCTAACTTGTCCAGATCAGGCATTTGAAAAAAAGCATTACTGACCTCAGTTGCCAAATGCTGAGAAATCAGACTATTCGTAATACGTACAATTTGCCGGCTTTGCTGGACTTGAGCAGTAGCCAGCGCACCGGTACCGCTTCCTGTCGCAGTAAAGGAACCGGACCCCGAGCACCCCCTATCCCCAGGAACACTAATCACCCAGTTTGCAGTCCAAACATTTCCAGAAATTGTGCCGGTAAAGCTTCCTTGTTCACCATTTCCCGCTTTGTACTTACCCGAAAAACTGCCGTTGTCGGATAAAGTTCCGGTAAATGTACCACCGCCCGGGCCAAAATCCGTACCGCTGACAATTGAACCGTCCTGCTTGTCGATAATCAGATTGACGGCATTGGAATGAATACCGTTATCCTGAGGCAGGAAGCAACTGTTGAAATTACCGGTATTGGTTCCGGAATACGTGCCCAAAACATTGGGTACGGCTGCGCTTACCCCGAACGAACCCAGCAGCAATATAATAAATACAGTATTTTTTAAAGAGTTCATAAATTCAAGATATAAAAAAGGGAGGTCGAACCTCCCTTCTAATTAATTACTCTCGTTTCTTACCGATATATCAGCATTATTGACCAAGCTTTTCATTACCGAATTATAAGTGGCCTGGGCAAAAACCTTGGCAATATTCCGTTCAGCCAATTGCTGTTGTTTTTTATCACTTTCAGTCATTTTACCCTCTGTGACCTTGGATAAACTGACTACCGCCTGATCACCAGATGGTAAACCAACCATTAGGATAGTCGGCTTATCGACGCCAGGTTTCGCCGCTTTAAAGACAGCTTGATTTAATTGCCAGGGAAGCTCACCATTGCTACGAGTCAATCCTTCAAGTTTGATAACTTTTAACACCTCGTCTTCAGCCACTTTGCTCAACGATTCACCGGCTAACAGTCGTTTTTTAACATTTTGCGCCGTTGCAACAGCCTGTTGAAGGGCTTTTTCCGCCTGCAAAGCTGCAACAATGCTGGTTTTAACTTCAGCCAAGGCACGTACTGTTGCCGGGTTATGTTTTAACACGCGCAAGACAACCAAATGCTCAGCGTCCAGCTCAATGGGTTCACTATTATTATTACCATTCAAAACATCTTCAGAAAATGCAGCCTGACGAAATTTTTCCTGACTTGCAATCCCCTCACCATTTTGCCGGGTAAACAAACCTGTTTCTTTTACTTTCAATGCTACCGCATCTGCAACAGCCGTCAATGAAGTCGGGTTTTCATAACTGACTTCAGTTAAGGTTTCACCCAGTTCATAAAAAGTATTTTCCGCTTTAGCCTTTTGATAAGCGATTGTTACATCCTGTTTCACCGAGGCAAATGATTTGACTTCAGCAGGCACTAATTCAGTGACTTTAATTAAATGGTAACCAAAGGCTGATTTAACCGGATCGGATACTTCGTTCAAAGCTAATTCACTGGCTGCTTTTTCAAATGCCGGTTCCATCACACCAACAGTGAACAAGCCCAGATCCCCGCCATTTTTAGCGGTTAATTTATCGTCAGAAAGTTCTGCCGCCAATTTGGCAAAATCTTTATTTTTAAGTTCTTGTTGAGCTTTTAAAGCTTTTTGCAATGCAGCCTCTTCATTCGTTTCGGCATTAAAAGCAAAAAGTATATGGCTGATTTTGCGTCGCTCTCCAGTTGAATAAAGATCTTTTTGTTCCTCATACATTGCCAACAAATCCTGCTCGGTCGGCTTAATTTTTTCAGCCAGATCAGTTAATGATAATTCCACATACTGAACCGAAACCTGTTCATCGGTCTGGTAGCTATCTTTGTGCTGTTGGTAATAATCTTCTATTTCCTGCTCTGTAGGCTGAGCGGTAACTTTTTTCTTGGTAATGCTTACATATTCGATATCGCGTGATTGATTTTGAATTTTAAAAAAACTATCAATATCGTATTGTGTGGTAAAACTACTGTCCATCACGCCGTGCTGGAACTGTTCCATTCTTAACGCATTTTTCACACGAGCAACAAACTGATCTTGCGTCATCTGTTGGGAATTTAATAAAGCAGTAAACTGCTGTTTGTTAAATTTGCCGTCAGTTTGGAAATATTCCAGTGATTGAATAAAGTCTTTAGCTGTTGCATCAGTAATAACCAAACCTTCTGACCTGACATACTGTAACAACACTTCATCACGAATCAGTTTTTGCAGTGCTTGTTGTTTAACGTTTTCTTCATCTAAACCGGCACCCTTCAGGTTACGACTGAACTCGTTATAAGCTTGAGTCAAATCCCTTTGAAAGAACTCTTTGTCGCCGACGGTAGCAACTGAGCTTTCCGTGCCGCTTCCAAGGTAATTCTGAATTCCCCATAATGCAAAGGGCACACATATCACAATTAAAATGACCCATGCAAAAACACCTTGCGCTTTTTCTCTAATTTTTATCAGCATATGCTCTGGCCCTTAAGTTTAAATAACTAAAATTTCGGCAAAAAAAAACCCCGAACCATAATGGTCCGGGGTTTGATTTGGCGGAGCGGACGGGACTCGAACCCGCGACCCCCGGCGTGACAGGCCGGTATTCTAACCAACTGAACTACCGCTCCAAAGTCTGGTGGGTGCTGAGGGGATCGAACCCCCGACCCTCGCCTTGTAAGGGCGATGCTCTCCCAGCTGAGCTAAGCACCCGACTAAAGAAATGCTAGTTTACACTATCTTTAAGAGACTTACCAGCTTTAAATGAAGGAATTTTTGCAGCCTTGATTGTAATTTCCGCCCCAGTTTGTGGATTACGACCTTTTCTTTCCGCTCTATCCTTCACAGTGAAAGTACCAAAGCCAACTAAAGCAACGGAATCGCCGCTGCTTAGAGCTTCTGTCACTGCTGTTACAAAACCATCTAATGCGCGACCCGCATCAGCTTTTGTTAATTCAGATTTATCAGCAATTGCATCTATAAGTTCTGATTTGTTCATTAAAATCCCCCTTAGGATATTCTTTAATATTTAATTATCGCCAAGCCAGCGTCCAACCCTTATGCCTTTCCACACCTTACAATTTGCAGAATGCTCGGTATTTATATCAACTGCACTCAATCAGTGTCAAGCTTTTATAAAGCCTCAAAGCCAGAGTCTTTCTGGTTTTGCCGACTATTCTACAGTTTCCAGGGAGTTAAAATTAGTGCGCAGTCAAATCCACTTTTTTACTTTTAACCTTATCGTCTACATGCTCTGTCTTTTGCTTAGGAGAGGCTTTCTTAATCGGTTCAGGACTATATTGCAGAGCAACCTCCAGCACCTCATCGATCCACTTAACCGGTTGAATATCAAGGTTTTGTTTAATATTTTCGGGGATTTCAGCCAGATCCTTTTCATTTTCAAAAGGAATCAGAACCTTGGTAACACCCCCCCTATGTGCAGCCAGCAATTTTTCTTTTAAACCGCCAATCGGAAGCACCTCACCGCGCAAAGTAATCTCTCCAGTCATGGCAACATTAGCTTTAACCGGAATCCTGGTCAACGTTGAAATAATGGCTGTACACATCGCAATACCTGCGCTCGGTCCGTCTTTAGGCGTTGCTCCCTCAGGCACATGCACGTGAATATCATTTTCTTGAAAGGCTTTATCGTCTATACCTAACACGGAAGCACGACTTCTGACCACCGTCATGGCCGCCTCGATGGATTCTTTCATTACATCGCCCAGTTTACCGGTAGACAACTGCTTGCCCTTACCGGGCAGATTTACCGCTTCAATAGTTAACAGTTCACCACCAACTTCGGTCCAAGCCAACCCGGTAACATGGCCAATTTGATCCTGTTCTTCTGCCTGACCATAGTTAAAACGCCTAACACCCAGATATTTTTCCAAATTTTCACTATCAACCAGGGTTTTAGTTTTTCTAGGTTTAAGCAATAAATCTTTAACGACCTTCCGACAAATTTTGGAGATTTCCCGTTCCAATCCTCGAACTCCAGCCTCACGGGTATAAAAACGAATAATATCCTGTATTGCCGACTCTGCAATTTGTATTTCGTTGCTATTTAAACCATTCTTCTTAATCTGTTTTGGTACTAAATAACGCACAGCAATATTAATTTTTTCATCTTCCGTATACCCTGCTAAACGAATCACTTCCATCCGATCCAGCAACGCAGCAGGTATATTCATGGTATTGGCTGTGGCCACAAACATCACATCCGATAAATCAAAGTCCACTTCCAGATAATGATCGGCAAAGGTGTGATTTTGTTCCGGATCCAACACTTCCAGTAATGCCGATGCCGGATCACCTCTAAAATCGGCCGCCATTTTGTCGATTTCATCCAACAAAAACATTGGATTACGCGTCTTAACCTTAGCCAGATTTTGTAAAATTTTACCCGGCATCGAACCGATATAGGTCCGTCTGTGACCACGTATTTCCGCCTCATCTCTGACACCACCTAGAGCCATACGCAAATACTTACGATTGGTCGCACGGGCAATCGATTCACCGAGTGAAGTCTTACCCACCCCGGGCGGCCCGACCAAACATAAAATAGGACCATTCAACTTTCTAACCCGTTGCTGAACAGCCAAGTATTCTAAAATACGTTCTTTTACTTTTTCCAGCCCATAATGTTCTTCCTCCAGCACCTGTTCAGCAATTTTTAAATCATGCCTGACTTTGGTCTTTTTCTTCCAGGGTACATTAACCATCCAGTCTATATAATTACGCACCACGGTTGATTCTGCCGACATCGGTGACATCATTTTTAATTTGTTTAGTTCCGCCTCTGCTTTAACTCTGGCATCTTTAGACATACCCGCCGCTTTAATCTTCTTTTCCAGTTCTTCAATTTCATTAGACACCTCATCCATTTCGCCTAATTCTTTTTGAATCGCCTTCATCTGCTCATTCAGATAATATTCCTTCTGGTTCTTTTCCATTTGCTGCTTAACCCGAACCCGAATGCTTTTTTCCAGTTCCAGCATATCGACCTCACCTTCCATCAGCTTCATCAGGTTCTCAAGGCGCTGAGCCACATCCACCAATTCCAGTAAAATCTGTTTTTCTTCCACCTTAAGCGACATGTGCGCAGCCATGGTATCTGCCAACCGTCCCGCATCGTCAATACCGGCTAAGGCATTTAATACTTCAGGAGGAATTTTATTGTTTAACTTAACGTATTTATCAAAAGAATTAATACAGGTACGCTGTAAAACCTCTTGCTCCTGTGCTGAAAGTTTTAACTCGTCCTCCATTCCGGATACTTGCGCCACATAAAAGCCCTGCGTCTCCTGAAAACTATGCACACGACAGCGCTCACAGCCTTCAACCAGGACTTTAACCGTACCGTCAGGCAGTTTTAGCAATTGCAAAATATTGGCTAACGTACCGACCTGATAAAGGTCTTTGACTTCCGGTTCATCAATTTCCGCATCCTTTTGCGCAATCAGCAGGATTTGCTTATCACTGGCCATGGCCTCATCCAGCGCATCAATTGATTTATTACGCCCGACAAATAACGGAATAACCATATGCGGATAAACCACTACATCTCTCAAAGGCAGTACAGGAACTTCTTTCATGTTTAATTCAGTCATCTTAAGCACATCCATAAATGGAGTTTTTGGGCAGAAACAATGTTTAGAATATGAGGTCAAATAGTATAAATGCAAGCTTTAGCGGATAAAATTATCAATTTTAGTTTCAATTTAACTTCTTTGTAGACAAAAAAAAGGGGCTTAAAAGCCCCTTTTTCAATTTTTAAAACCATCAGATTTTATGAATCAGATGAGACCAATTTTGCTTCTTGCTCATACACTAAGTATGGCTCAGACTCACCCAAAATGACTCCCTCATCAATCACAACCTTGGCGATACTGCTATCTGAAGGTAACTCATACATCGTGTCTAATAAGACATTTTCCACAATGGTTCTAAGCCCTCTTGCTCCCGTCTTACGTTCCATAGACTTACGCGCAATAGCACGCAGAGAATCCTCTCTAAATTCCAGCTCAGCACCTTCCATAGAAAACAAATGCTGATATTGCTTGATCAATGCATTTTTAGGCTCGGTCAGAATGGTAACCAAAGCCTCTTCATCCAACTCATCTAAAGTGGCGACTACCGGTAAACGACCTACAAACTCGGGGATCAAGCCATATTTAATAAGGTCTTCTGACTCCACTTCCGAAAACAGATCACCAATATTTTTTTCATCATCCCTGGTTTTAACTTCAGCAGAAAAACCGATACCGCCTTTTTCTGAACGATCTTTAATGACCTTATCCAGACCGGCAAAAGCACCACCGACAATAAACAAAATATTTGCTGTATTAACCTGTAAAAACTCTTGCTGCGGGTGCTTACGACCACCTTGGGGCGGAACCGATGCCACAGTCCCTTCAATTAACTTTAATAAGGCCTGCTGAACACCTTCACCCGAAACATCACGAGTAATGGATGGGTTATCAGATTTTCTTGAAATCTTATCGATCTCGTCGATATAAACAATGCCTGATTCGGCCTTTTCTACATCATAATCACATTTTTGCAGAATTTTCTGAATGATATTTTCAACGTCTTCACCCACATAACCCGCTTCAGTTAATGTGGTTGCATCTGCAATGGTAAAAGGCACATCCAGCAATCGTGCCAATGTTTCAGCCAATAAAGTCTTACCCGACCCTGTTGGACCTATCAACAAAATATTACTCTTGGCTAATTCAACATCATCTTTCTTGGTCTTATTGCGCAGACGTTTATAATGATTATAAACCGCGACCGCCAAAATCTTTTTGGCATCATTCTGACCGATAACATATTCATCAAGAACTGCTTTTATTTCCTTTGGCTTAGGCAGTTCACCATCACCAAGACTGGAGTTTTCCTGTAATTCATCCCTGATAATATCATTGCAAAGATCAACACATTCATCACAAACGTAAACAGACGGCCCCGCAATTAATTTTCTGACTTCATGCTGACTTTTACCGCAAAAAGAACAATAAAGTAACTTATCATCATCTTTACCGTTTTTATCATTACTCATACATTAAACTCCCGCATAGTCAAAATTGACCTTTTATTTCCTTAACACTAACAAAAAGAATAGATGGAAATAAAAAAAAATCCATTCGTTATTTTTCCGTACCGGCTGATCGATTGGCTAAAACCTTATCAATCAAGCCATATTCAGCTGCCGCCTGAGCACTTAAGAAATTGTCTCGATCAGTGTCCTGCTGAATTTTTTCCAGCGGTTGCCCCGTATGATGCGCCAAAATTTTATTCAATTTTTCCCTGATCGATAAAATTTCTCTGGCATGAATATCAATATCAGACGCCTGACCTTGAAAACCACCCAACGGCTGATGAATCATCACTCTTGAGTTTGGTAGCGCATAACGTTTACCGGGGGCACCACCTGCAAGCAAAAAAGCGCCCATACTGGCAGCCTGACCCAGACACATTGTGCTGACATCAGGCTTAATGAACTGCATAGTGTCATAAATAGACATACCGGCAGTCACCGATCCGCCCGGTGAATTGATATACAGATGAATATCCTTATCAGGGTTTTCAGATTCCAAAAACAACATTTGAGCAACAATCAGGTTTGCCATATAGTCTTCAACCTGACCTACCAGGAAAATAACCCTTTCCTTTAAAAGCCTCGAATAAATATCAAAAGAGCGCTCACCACGAGCAGTCTGTTCGATAACAATTGGCACCAAACCGCCGGCCGCCTGGGGTGACAAAATCTTATCCGTTCCTTGCTGACTATACATTTAAATACCTTGCTGTCAATTATTGCTGTTGTTGCTGTTTATTCATTACTTCATCAAACGTAACCGGTTTATCCGAAACAGTGGCTTTTGATACAACCCACTCAACAGTCTGATCTTCCAAAACCATTTGCTCGACATCCTGTAAACGACTCTGATCACCATAATACCAGGCGATCACTTCTTCCGGCTTTTCATAGCTCTTAGCCATTTTTTCAATGCTTGCACGAACTTTATCGGCATCCGCTTTGATTTCATTTTTACGGATAATTTCACCTAAAATCAAGCCTAATGCAACTCGGCGTTTTGCCTGAGCCTCAAAAACATCTTTAGGCAGCTCCAGATCTTCAAGCTTCATGTTTTGTTTTTTAGCCGACTCAGCATAAGGCTTCATCATGCTTTCAACTTCCTGATCTATCAATGTTTTCGGCAATGTAAACTGAATTTTTTCATACAAAGCATCCATTACAGCCGTTTTTAATTCACGCTGTAAGCCCTGCTCCAACTCGGACTCCATATTACTCTTAACATCAGCCAGAAATTCTTCGTTGCTGCCGCTTTCAATACCGTAGTTTTTAATGAATTCCTCATTAATTTCAGGTAGAACGGTTTCTTCAACACTGATTACTTCAATTTCAAACTCAGCTGATTTGCCAGCCAATTTTGCATTGCCATATTCTTCAGGAAAAGTAATTTCAAAAGTCTTCTTTGACTCAGCTTCAAGACCGATCAACTCGTCTTCGAAACCTGGGATCATCTGCTTGGCGCCAATTTCAACCGGATATTTCTCGACCGTGCCATCGGTAAAATTTTCACCTTCACAGGTACCGGAAAAATTTACTGTAATGCGGTCACCCTGTTCAGATGCACGTTCAACAATAGACCATGTTTTCTTATGACTTCTTAATTTCTCTATCATTTGATCGATATCAGCCTGCTCAACCGTTGCAACCGGGCGAGCAACTTCAAGACCGTCGATACCATCTAAAGAAACTTCAGGGTAAACTTCAAATTCAGCTGTATATTTAAAACCATCGGTATCATCAATTGAATCGATAAATGGTTGACCGGCAGGAACCAGTTCTTGTTCCTGTAGAGCTTCAAAATAAGTATTCTGGATTAAATCACCAGTTACTTCGCCTCTCACTCTGTCGCCATACATTTTTTTAATTACATGCTGAGGCGCTTTACCAGGTCGAAAACCATCCAACTTAACTTCACGGGCCAATGACTTAAAACGATTTGCCATTTTCTCCTGAATCACTTCCTCAGGTACAGTAACAGTCATTTTCCTGCTTAATTCTGATGTCTTTTCGACAGAAACTTGCATTTCTTTACCTCTAAATATTTTAAAATATGACTTTGTATAATAGACACCGACAACCCGGTATTAATAATGAGAATAACGTTGATCAACGTCTATGCTTTGAATTGAATTTGTGGTGCGAGCGGAGAGACTTGAACTCTCACATCATAGGATACTGGTACCTAAAACCAGCGCGTCTACCAATTCCGCCACGCTCGCAATTAAAGAGCTGCAAATTATAACCATGGTTTAGCATAATGACAAGTACAAATTAAAATAAAATCCCACAACGCATTTAACGATCATATTGAAAGAAATATTTTTTAGATATATTTCACAAAACTGAAATTTCACCAGCAAACTTTTTGCAACCGAAACTTATCTAGGTGTATAGTTAACTTAAAATTAACTTAGGAGGTTTGAATGGATATTAGCGCATCAGGCAGTGCAGTTGGCTTAATTCAGACAGCCCTGTATAAAACAGCGACCGCTGCCCATGAAATTGCCACCCTTCCGGTTCAAGATGACGAAGTAGGCAGCTCTGAGTTTGACTCAAGAGATCTGGTAAAGCCTGTTTTAAGCTTAAATCAAGCGGAACTGGAAACATCGGCCGCAGTAAAAATACTGCAAACAGAAAACGACATAATCGGCTCAATACTGGATATTAAAGCTTAAAAAGCGACCATCCCCAACAGTCATACGCCGCCGTTCCTCCAACTTCCGGGAGCCTGGCCCGTTTGGCTTCTAAAAAATCATTTAAGCCACAAGTTTATTTTCGATATAGCGCTTGCGCTTTTTATCAGTCAAACAGTCCACTTCCAGCATAATCAAACTATCAATGCAGTCATTAAAATCCGGATCAACGTTGAAATCTATAAAATGACACCCCTTATCCGCACATAATTCCACATATTGCTTATACAGTACAGGCACCTTGACCCCCAGCCTTTTTAACTCGCTGTTTAATATCTTGTAACTAGTCTTATAATCATCAGCAAATTTCATTTCTGCAAACCGTACCACCTGCTCCGACACTGCAAAAGGCATCCTGGCCTCTGCCAATGAAAGCTTCGAACCGAACTGTTGGCGGTAAAAACTAATAATCACTTCCTTAGCCCGCTGCGGATAGGCGTCACTAATACTCACCGGACCAAACAAGTACTTCACCTCTGGGTGCTCCCTGAGATAAGCCCCAATGCCATACCATAAATAATCCAAGCTGCGTTGCCCCCAATAACGCGGCTGGACAAAACTCCTTCCCAGCTCAATACTGTAGGGTAAAAAGTTTTGAAACTCGGTTTTCAAATCAAACAGAGAATTGGTGTAAAAACCTTCTACACCTTGAATTTTCATAATGTCAGCACCCTCACCTATACGGTAGGAACCTACAATTTCCAGATCGTTGTCATCCCATAACACCAGATGCGAATAATAAATATCATATTTATCCATATCCCTGGCCTTACCGGTACCCTCTTCGACTGTTCTGAACGTCAGCTCGCGTAAACGGGCAATTTCCTGCATCACCGGACAATCATCCCTATAACTGTAAAGAAATATTTTTTTGCCGTCTTTTGTTTCCCCCAATAAACTAGACTGATATAAAGCCTTTTTCAAAGCCTTACTATTCACCGGATGCGCCACAGTTTCGATAGTTTCAAACATTGGCTTATGCTTCTTTTTGCCCAGATTAACGACATGTTTTCGAAAGCGCCGACATAGCTCTTTGTTACTTTCTTCGCTGTCAGCAAACGACCGATAAGGAATTGGCGCACCAACTTTAAATTGAAGATCCTGTCCTTTCTTATTAAACATCTCCTTCACCAACAGAGCGGTACCCATTGGTTTATAAAGCATGGAGATAGCGTAAAACAATGCCGAATTTTTAGCCTTAACATGTATCGGCAAAATCGGACATTTAGCCTTTTTTGCTAACTTAATAAATCCAGGCTTCCATTTACCATCACACACTCCTTTCGGTGTAATCCGTGATACTTCACCAGCCGGAAACAAAATCACTGCCTGTCCATTCTCCAGGGCATCGCTCATGGCTTGATAGACCCGCTTGTTTATTTTCTTGTTTGTAAGTACATCAACCGGCAAAAACACCGATGCCAACGGTTCCATTTGAGTCAAAAGCTGATTAGCCACAATGCGCACATCTGCGCGCACCGTTCGAATCAACTTAATCAGCGCAAGACCATCCAATGTCCCGATTGGATGATTGGCAACAATTACAACTGCTCCTTCCGATGGAATATTTTGGTATGAATCCTGGCTAAGCTGATAACTAAAATTAAAATAAGCCAACAACTTATCCAGAAAAGCAAAACCGCGAAGATGTTGGTTTTGCTGAATTACTTGATTGAGCTCATCCTGATGCAATAATTTTTTTAATACATTGATCGCAAGTTGATTGTTTTTTCCAATTTTTAAATCCGCTTTAGTTTCCGAAAGAATTTTTTCAGCATCAATCATATAATTTTCCACCGATTGGTTAAGTCCGCGGAATTATAAAAATTGAATGTGTCAGAACAATGAAACTAATAAGCGATTTCTTTAATTAAAGCATGACCCACTTAAATATTGACATGAACGATCATCCCCAATGTTCGAATTCGTTCGGCAAAATCATCCATTACCTTAAGCGGTAATGGTTTTATCTGCTTAGCTTCTGGCTGATAAGAAGGCCTGGCCAACGTATAAAGCATTATCTCTTTAACGCTGGCTTTTACCTTTACTTCTTGCATCAACCGAATAAAAGCCTGTTGCTCCTCTTCGGTTAAGCCTTTGTTATTATCGTCTAGCAAGCACGTTTGTATTTTTGTGACACACATTCTGGCACAGGTAATAATATTTTCTAACACTCGTGCATTGGTTATGGATGTATTGTTTAACCGTTTGCGCCCGGCCTCAGTTGCCGAATCCAACTTAAACCAGACCTCACCACCAAATCCGTGCCATTGTTTTAAACCTTGCTGCACCCTTTCCTGATGGATCAGGCTGCCATTAGTGATCAGCACCAGCTTTATCTTGGGTAATAACTTCTTTTCGGTCGCAATTTCGCCAATTAATTTTGTTATCCGGGCAAAATCTTTTGCACTGGTCGGTTCGCCGTTACCGGAAATAGCAATATCTTTAATAACGCGTTGAGATTCTTCGACTTGAAACTGTTGATAAAACTTACCCGACAACACTAAATCCAGAAAAAAACGCAGCTCCGTCTCCAATAAGCCCAAGTTAATTTCCGGCGCCGCGCCTTTTACCAAGCCCGGAACCTGGCAATAAATACAACGCCAGTTACAGGCATTATTGGTATTGAGGTTGACTCCGATAGATAAGCCCCCCGCCCGGCGCGACAGCACCGGATAAATATATGTTAAGCCTGCCACATCACGACTATGATCTTGTATTGTTAAGCTGGATGTCATTATGAAGATTCAAGAAATAAGCCAAAACATGTTATTCTACCGAGTTCTATAATTTTCATTGAAGATTTTAAATTTCGGAGAAAGAAATGAGCGAAAGAATTGTTATGCGTACTGGTGAAGCTTTAGTTGCAGGCGGTCCTGCCGGCACTGCCGCCGAACCGGAAATCGTAATCGGCGAACTGGACGGTCCTGTAGGTACAGCTCTGGCGACTTTAACAGGCGACCAGGCTAAAGGCCACTCTAAGGTTTTCGCCATTTTAAACACTGATATTCAAGTACGTCCAGTGACTTTAATGGTCAGCAAAGTCACTGTTAACAACAGCCGTTACACCAATATCCTAATGGGCACAGTCCAAGCGGCGATTGCCAATGGTGTATTAGACGCGGTTCGAGCAGGCGACATTCCTAAAGAAAAAGCCAACGATCTGGGCATTATCTGCTCTGTCTGGCTAAACCCAAGCGTTGCCACTGATGACAACCTGGACCACCAAATCCTGTTTGACATTCACCGCAAAGCGACTGCGCAAGCCATCCATAAAGCAATGACCAACACCCCGGATATTGACTGGCTACTGGAAAACCAAGACAAAATTACCCATAAATATTTCCAAATGGGACTGGACGGAAAAATTTAAACAAGTACAAAAAGATAACATCCTGTATACAGGATGTTATCTTTAACTGACATTAATTAGCCTGCAACGAACACCCAAGAAAAGGTTTCTTTTTGCTCGACATTTTTAAATGCTTCACCTGATTCCAAAGCAGCAGTACAACTTGGAAAGTCAGGATACAAGTGTTCTTCTCTAACCAAGCCCGGAATCACCCCCATTCTTTGCAGCATATCTTTGGGCTGAGGTTGAATACCGGTAATCACTACTAACACTTTTTTCTCCCGTAGCTCCAAAATAGCATCCTCAATAGCGTACATACCGGATTGATCGATATAGGGCACCCTAGGCATACGAAAAATCACGACATCCACCTCAGGTAAAGCCCGGCTCATATCCTGAAACTTAGAGGTAAATCCGAAGAAAATAGGACCATCGAAATGCTTAATAAACACCTTTTTACGAATATCTTCGCTTAAATCGGCTTCATCCTCCCACTTCTCTTCTTCAGCAAAAGCCGCAACCGAACCAACCTCCGAATTAGCTTCGGCAATATCGCTCATTTTCTTCATAAACAGAACCGATGCCAACACCATGCCGACAGCAACAGCCTCCAACAAGTCGACGAATACCGTTAAAAACAACACCACCAGCATAATAAACGAGTCAGATTTAGGTACATCTACAATATGTTTAAGACCTTTGTAGTCCACGATACCGATACCCACCGTGGTTAAAATACCGGCCAATACCGGCAACGGAATCAGTTTTGCATAACTCCCTGCGCCCAACAACACCAGCAATAACGCAAAACCATGCACGACTCCTGAAATCCTCGTTCTACCACCGGAATTAATATTGACCACGGTTCGAACCGTAGCTCCTGCCCCTGGAATGCCTCCGATAACGGCCGACATCATATTACCCAAGCCCTGACCGATTAACTCTTTATTCGAACTGTGCCGGGTTTTGGTCATGCTATCGGCCACGATAGAAGTCAATAATGAGTCTATAGTTCCCAACGCCGCCAAGGTAATGGCTGGCAATACTATAGCCATAGGATGTGACAAATCCACCACAGCCAGCTTATCCAATTGCAAGCTAGGCAAGCCCTCTGGAATATCGCCAATAATAGCTACATCCAAATCCATAACCACGGCAACAACGGTAAAGGCAATTAACGCCACTAACTGGCTAGGTACTGCCCTGGTAATTTTTGGAAACAGATAAATCGTAGCAACCGTGGCACAAGCCAAACCCATTGCTGCATAGTTAATATGTAACAACGCATCAGGCACACCGGATAAAATCGCCATCACATTTTTAGGCGACTTTTCCCCCAGAAACGGGAAAATCTGCAGAATGACAATAATGACCCCGATACCGCTCATAAACCCGGACACCACCGGATAAGGCATATAACGCACGTATTGCCCAACTTTTAGTAGGCCAAGTAATATTTGAAAAACACCCGCCAATACAAAAATTGCAATTATCGTCCCTAATGCTGCTTCCAAGCTCCCCATATCATGTATCAAAGCCGTGATAATCGCTGCCGACACTACCGTCATCGGACCGGTCGGTCCGCTAATCTGCGTACTGGTGCCGCCAAACCAGGCAGCAACGATACCTATAGCTATCGCACCATATAAACCGGCTATCGCCCCCATTCCTGACTGGACTCCGAAAGCCAACGCCAAGGGCAAGGCA
Source organism: Methylococcaceae bacterium (assembly GCA_050303415.1). Classification (GTDB taxonomy): domain Bacteria; phylum Pseudomonadota; class Gammaproteobacteria; order Methylococcales; family Methylomonadaceae; genus JBNLBS01. The sequence continues at coordinate 164,768 of JBNLBS010000004.1, forward strand.
ACAACGCCCGCAGTTAAACCGCCAAAAAAGTCACCTCTTAGATTCGAAAGATCCAATGACTTGTCTTGATCCATTCTTTTTCCTCACAAAAACATATAAAAAAAGGAGAAGCTCAAAAAGCCTCTCCTTTTATCAGAAAATAATTACATCATTATTACACCCGGACTAAAACTTCACCCCTGCCCATTTCGGACATATCGCCACCGTAGCGTTGCACGCGATTAAATCCGATATCATCCTGAGCAAATTTTGAGTTCAATTTTTTAAACGAACTAAACAGCATGGGCAAGAATGCTAACGTATGCGTACCGCAATCATTAAAGGTTGCCGATAATGCAGGTTGATTCCATAACAACAAGGTTCCACGACGCATGGCGTAACCCAAGTAGCGTCCGGTCCGCCCCATGACTGCGATGGTTCCGGCAATCATTCTTGCCCCGCAATAATCGCCGGCATCACCTTCGATCAGAATATTACCGCGACGCATATGATCTCCGGCACGTTCTCCGACATTACCTTTCACCAGAATAGTGCCGCCTTTCATGCCTTGCTTGTTACCCGGCAATGCGGCGCCAAGAAAATCCCCGGCATTGCCATTAATAGTCAACAATCCATTTTTCATTTCACAGCCGGCAAAAATACCCGTATCTCCGGTAACCTCAATTTCACCAGAGATCAAGCCCAAACCGGTATAAGCCCCCGCATTCCCGTCAATACGAATACTGCCATCGGCAGAATCTTTACCTATATAGTCAAGATTATCCTGACTATTGCTGATAACAATATGTTGACTGTCAGTGCCCGAAACATCAAACAAAGCATCGACCTGAACCTGACTTTTACCCATTTGCAGTTTTATGGCAGCAATTTCAGCAGGAGTCTTATCGGCCAGATTCTTGTGAACCAGAGGCGACATATCCACCCGCTGTGCGGTTCTTTGTTTTAAAGAGAAGGTTAATGCGCTCATGCCATAATCTCCTGTAAATGAAAGTGGAACGGCCCCAGCTTGCCTCCATAGTTACCGGCGCTAATACGTTTAATACCATTTTCAGCACCCAGGTCACACACCGCCTGAATTCCTACACGCATGGCCTGATCGATATCCTCTTTAGTCAAGCCGTCAATCACAATTTCCATTACCGATTCAATCTCCGGCGATAAATCGGTCTTGGTCATACCTTTTAGTGTCGGACAGAAAGCATCATTGGTCGAGGCGCCCAAGGCCGGGTATTTTGAACCGACTTTAGAACCTGAACGAACCACACCACCGGGAAACGGCATGATAACATTAGGGATCTTCTTCATTTCTTCAATCGCCGCCTCACAAGCTGTCAAAGCCTGAGGCTGAGATTCTGCCAAGACCAGAAAGTTACCGCCGCCGACTGCATCGACCCGGCCGGTAGTGGCTTCGGTCAAGAATTCACCATCCATAACGGGTACGCGCCAGTAGCGTTTGCCATCAATCTTTTTCGCGATTTGAAAACCATCACCAAAATAGCGCAGATTTTTACCCAGCGGAATCTGTACGCCTTCATCAATACCGGCGAATAAGGCCGAGGTTGGTGAGGTTAGTACACATTGTCCGGCACGGGTTTCCAACTGTTTGGCCAGACCGTTCCCCCCCATGGCAAAAATCAAAACCGATACACCCGGGCGACCATCCGGTGTTTCCGATGGATCTAACACCCGTTCAATACCGGCCTCACAGCCACAGGCAATGACTGAAGTGGCAAAACCGGTCATCGCTTGTGCCGAAATCATCGCCCATTTTTCATTCTGCGCTGTAATAATGGCTCGCGTCGCTTTCATCGGAAACGCTTCGGCGAAGGTTTCATCAATTGTTACGCCATTGATTATCATGCCGCACCTCCGTTTAACGTATGCGCAGTTAATGTTCCGCGCCCATCCTCGGTAATTTCATCGTCACTGATTTTAAAGTTACCCACTTTCATGGTCATAAAGCGATCAAAATATTGCTGCAGATCTTTCTCGACAGAAGCATCCCATTCCGGTCTGACAATATGGGTGGTGCCCCATTTGGTTTTCACCACGTTGCCATCAACCACCACCAGTTCACCATCTTTAAACACATAATTCGGCGTGGCGAACATTTTTTCCCGATCCGCATCTTCGGTATAGATGGTAATATCCGCCCAGGCACCTTCACCCAATGTACCGCGATCATCCAGACCAATCAGCTTGGCAGCCCCGGCACGGGTCATAATGGCAATTTCTTCCATCGTGTATTCGCGGTTAATGGAAGCCAATGTGGTCATTTTTTGCGCTTCAGGATGAATGGTTGACAACATATCATCACGGAAACTCTTATCCATTAACAAACGAATCAAATGAGGATAGGTGGTAAACGGTGCACCATTCGGATGGTCGGTGGTTAAGAACACGCGCCACGGATCATCAATCAGCAAAAAGGTTTCCAGGCCAATGGCCCATTGCAGCGCATTAACAAAGTTTTGATCCTGGTATTTAAATGGTACGACACCGCAACCGGCATCACATTCAATATCCATGCACACCCATTTGTTCGGGTTTGCCAGACCATGATTGGCAAACTGGCGCATATTATCGCCCGATGCAGTAATGGTTTGACCAAACAACACCTGACCGACATCGACGGTAATGTTTTTATGCCTGTTCACCGCCTCGGCAATTTGTGCCGCACCGGATGAGAATTTAAAATCACCTTCGGTACCATAACTATGGAACTGAATATGTGTTAAATGCATAGGCAGACCACCGATACCCTGCATGGTATCCAATGTGGTATTCACATTGCCCGGCACACCCAGATTACAGCCATGAACATGTAACGGATGTTTAATACCCAGTTCTTTCACCGCTGTTGCCAAACACTGCAGAATTTCCCGCGGTGACACACCGTAATGCGAATTCGCCTCATCCAGCTCCAACTTGCGCTGGTTAAATTTAAATGCGTTGATACCACCGGGATTGACCACTTTAATACCAATACCTTTAGCCGCCTGCAGTGTCCAGGCCACATAATCGTTAATGGCTTTTTGATCTTTTTTCGCCGCCATCATGCGCAGTAGAAAATCATCACTGCCCAACATGACGTAACCGCCCTTATCCAGAATCGGAATATCGGCCATTTCCATGTGCGCCTGGCGCGCATTAACCGGCAATACCGCCGGTTCAAAACCAGCGGTATAGCCCATTTCGGCATAGCGATAGCCGGTAGCAAAGGTACTTGGCATGGCATGACCGCAGCCGGAACGGGTAATATCCGTCCTCGCAATCGGATCATTGCGATGATCTTCCGGAATCAACATACGGGCAATATTACCTTTCCCGCCACCAATATGCGTATGCATATCAATTGCGCCGGACATGACCACTTTACCTTTCAGGTCATATTCCTGATCGATTTTTTCGTCGGTAGGCTGCTTAACAAGTCGACCATCCTTGATATACAGGTCTTTAATTTGCCCGTTAATACCATTCGCCGGATCGTAAACACTACCGCCAGTTAATTTTATCAACATACTATAAAGCCTGTTCTATTGCGTTTAACACATCGGCTGTGCTGGGCAAGCCGGAATCCCTTAGTTTCTTCAATCGGATAGCCACCACATTATCCAAACGGTATGCATGTCCCGCATGATCAATACCCGGCGTTCCGACAGGAAAATACACATCAGGCTCCTTTTCAAAGGTCATCCCCGAACGTCCGACCACAATAGTCGGCACATCGACAACCGGCGGTACCGATTGCACATTAAATGCCTGCACCCAAACCAATGCATCCGCTTCACCATTGTCCAGCATTTGCTGGGAATCATTCAAAAACGGGTCATATTCAGGATAACCACGGGAGAATTTAGTTCTGGCCGGAAAGGCCGATGTCCAACCACACACCTGATTGGCTGTTTGATCGCCTTCTTTCCCGCCCAATGGAAAACCGGAACAGCGGTTACCACTACGATTGACATCTTTGACCATTTCGCTAAGCATTTGCACCGTCAGTTCAGCCTGACTGAAATTCAACGCGCCTGCCGCCCAGGTCACCACACCGTAACTGGCCGCTTTTAACTGATCAGCAACCGTTTGCAAATCGGAAACGGCAATACCGCCAACACTGTCTGCGGTAATAATGCCGCCTTTAACCAGCGTTCTTAATACCGCCATCACATCAGGCAAATCTTCATCTGCACACGGCAATACTTTTGCCGGTTTGCCATCCGGCGATGTAGATGTGACACCGGAAGGCTCTCTACCAATGTAAATAACCTCACGCTGACTGGTATCGTCCATAAACATGGACTCATTCCACAAGTAACGCTCAAAAAAACGAGGGGCGAATGTTTCCAGATCAACACCAACCACAACAAAAACATCACAGCGATTTTTTAACTCAGCCAGTGTCGTATTCATCCAACCGGAATCCTGCAAGGCCAAAAAATTACGTCGGGCGGCGGTAAAATTCATATTATCGACAACCGCACCGCTGCGATCAGCCAGTGCCATCAGCCCACGCATGCCGTTTACATCGGTAGCACAGCCGGCAATCACCGGTTGATTGGTATCAGACAACAACTGTGCCGCCTTTTTAACGGCCTCATCCAGGCTGACCTCTTTGCCAGCCACCCTGGGACTGGTGTCCGTGATTGGTTGTTCAAAAGCCGGTGTATTCACCGCACAGCCATTTGCTGTCACTTTAAGCGATACGCCGTCAACCTGAATACTCAGATCATCCGTTCCTATACCGCAAAAAGGGCTAGGTACCTCAGTAAATTCAGTCACTCGCTATCCCTCTATACCTTTAAAATTCTATTAATTGTTATAACCCGGGCCTTCTAATGATCAACATACTTGGAAAGGTTAAAGACCTGACAAATACCCTTTTATGATATTTGCCAAAACTGCAAAATCACCTTAATTTTAAGTATATTTCAAGGCACTGCTAAATAAACGCAATATTTTAACCTGTTTAAAAAGACTTGGGAGAATAATATTTTCACAATCTGACTTATAAAACATTTTTTAAAAAACAAACGCTATGGAAAATAATGTCTGCCGACTTTTATAGCAGCTTCTAAAACAAGGATATCAATCAGCCACTTACACTGTAAACAAAGCAGCCTGCCTTTTTATCAATACTAAGCCATGTTATTATTTGCTTTTCAATTGAATTACGGAGATAAACATGAGAAAAAATCTTATTGCCTTCTTACCGGCCTTATTAGTCTTAGTCGCCATGGATGCTAATGCTAGATACATCCCTTATGAAGGCAAAGCTGCACAAAAATCCTCGATTTCTGAATACGATCAAAATCATGATTCATACATCACCAGTAATGAAGTCGAAATTGAATTAAGAGAAGATGCAGTTGAAAAAGCCATTGAAATGCAGAAACAAGGCAAATCCAAACAAGAGATTGCTAACGTAATCATGGATATGGAAGACAGCATTGAAGAAGATGCGGCTAAAATCATCGACAAATTCGATGTCGATGGTGACAACCTAGTTGAACCGGACGAAAAATAGTTCGAAAAGAAATTCAAATCCTGTTCCCATGCCCCACATGGGAACAGTTACCTTCTGTATCTTATCGGATACAAAAAGCCACATATCTTCCATCATGTACTAGACTTTAAAGTCATCGCTTTTCTACATATATATCATCCATAATGACGATAAGGAATAGATATACAGCCAATCTTGCGTGACTTATTGATACGTTGATATTCACCTATAGACCGGTCTGAAATCATCTGTTCAAAGTCTTATTCGTTGTTAGACTAATGAAATAATCTAAAAAAAGCAGGTAATGTATAAACGCATGATTTCATGGTTACTGACCTACCTTTTTATTCTGCTGATGCTTTTTGTATTTCAGCGCAAACTGGTTTATTTTCCGTTAACCGGCACCCTGGGTGAACAGCAGCAAAATGCGGCGATGCTGGGGATTAAGCCCTGGCCCGAGCACGACACTTACCGGGGTTTTATCAGTACCGCGCCTTTGCCTCAATATAAAGGGACGATACTGGTTTTTCACGGCAATGCCGGTTCCGCGGCCGGGCGCTTTTATTATATTAACGCGCTGGAAAAGCAGGGTTATAGGGTGATTATTGGCGAATATCCCGGTTATGGTGCGCGTGAAGGCAAACCTTCCGAGCAAGCTCTTATTGCTGACGGCATACAGACCGCTCAACTAGCCCATCAACAATTTGGTGAGCCATTATACCTATGGGGTGAATCGTTAGGCAGCGGCGTGGTTTCAGGTATAGTTAAAACCGGCTTAATACCAGTTCAAGGTATTATTTTAATGATGCCGTTTGATACCTTAGCCAATGTCGCCCATAGCCATTACTGGTTCTTTCTGGCCAAATGGCTGATCCGGGATAAATATAATAATGTGGAAAATCTTAAAGACTTTAAAGGAAAGATCGCTGTTATCCTTGCCGAAAAGGATGAAATTATTCCCAATAAACTGACACTGCGATTATTTGACACCTTGCAAACACAGAAACAAATCTGGTCTTTGGATAATGCCGGGCATAATGACTTTCCAGCTCATCCCAATGCTGCTTGGTGGCAGCAAGTTATGGCTTTTGTTGAATAAAACCACCCCAAAAGGAAATGACATTAATTAATTTTTTCAAACACATCCCGATAAGAAACATACATTAAGCTGGACATCAGCATATAAAACAACGGGGTAAAAATAGGGACTATACTGTTGCCCAATATCGCCAGTGCAAATAACAGCGAAATTAATTTATAAAAAGCGTTGGAATGCGTGACACTGGCCTGCCTGCCCTGCTCTTTGGCTTCGCTCCAGCTTTGATTATTAAAAATCATCAGCGGAAAACTAAACCAGCTGGCGAAGCTGTTTAGCATCAGCATTAAAAAGATGGGCGTCATAATGGCAGCAGAATATAACCAGCCGATTAATTGGCGTAAAGATTTACCATCCAGGTTTTCCGGCGTTAATTCCCAGTGGAAAAAGAACTGTACAATTTTTATATATTCCCCGCTATACAGGTTGGCGACCAGCCTGAAGATAAACCAACAGAAAACCAGCGCGGTAGCGGCAATAATAGCTAACGGCAGTGTTTGTATAATGGCTGACTGCAGACTGTCTATTTTTTTATCGATATAAGCCGCAACACCCACGCCAACAAACAAGCAACAGATGGCTAAAAACACTCCCAGTGCCAGTGAAACACGCGCAACAGCAAAAACCAGACCGCAAAAAAGGACGTAGCCCAGCCAAACCATCGGCTGACTGAGCATTAAATTGGCCGCCTGTTTTAACCAGTTACTAAAACTGACCGGCTTCATGCGGTAATACGGGAAATACCCACAGCCTCACGCAGCTCCTGGATAAACGGCACACTGATGGCTCGGGCTTTTTTCGCCCCTTCCTGCAATTGTTCTTCAATATGCTCCGGTGACTGCAATAACGCTTCATAGCGTTCTCTTGCCGGAGCAATATGGTCGTTAATATGTTCAAACAGGACTTTTTTCATTTCCCCCCAACCGATACCTTCGGCATAACGCTGACGTATCTCGTCGACCTCTGCCGGTGTGGCAAAGGCCTGATAGATGGAAAACAGTGTACAGGTTTCAGGGTCTTTTGGCTCCCCCGGTTCCAGTGAATTGGTTTTAATTTTATTGATCAGTTTTCTGAATTTCTTTTCCGGTTCGAACAATGGAATAGTGTTGTTATAACTTTTACTCATTTTTCGGCCATCAGAGCCCAGCAATGTGGCTGAATTTTCGCCCACGACCGCTTCCGGCAAAGCAAAATGCTCGCCATAGATATGGTTAAAACGACCGGCAATATCCCTGGCCATTTCAATATGCTGAATCTGATCTTTACCGACCGGCACTTTATTGGCATTAAACATCAGGATGTCGGCAGCCATTAAAATGGGATAACTGAACAAGCCCATATTAATACCTTTATCCGGATCGTTCTCACCGCCCTCTTCATTGTCTGCTACCGCGGCTTTATAAGCATGCGCCCGATTCATTAATCCCTTACCGGTTACACAAGTCAACATCCAGGTCAGTTCCAGAATTTCCGGTACATCAGACTGGCGATAAAAAACTGCATTGGAGGTATCCAAACCCAGTGCCAACCAAGTCGCGGCAATCTCCAGACTGGACTGCTTTACTCGCGCAGGTTCATGGCACTTTATCAGCGCATGATAGTCTGCCAGAAAGTAAAAAGGGGTGACATTGTCATCCTTACTGGCTTCGATCGCCGGACGAATAGCGCCGACATAATTGCCTAAATGCGGCGTCCCGGTTGTGGTAATACCTGTTAATACAGTTGCTTTGCTCATTAATCTACTCAGTAAAACTTAAGTTTAAGGTTAAATATTCTATAGTTTCGCATTTATTGCTCACGAATAGAATACTCTGCAGCTACCTGACTTGAAATTCTTCAGTATCAAAAAACCAAGTCTATTTAACTCACTTTATAAAATGTGTATTTATTCACAGCTCAATAATTCAACATTCATCTTTGCGTTTTTTATAGTAAACTCTGTTAGCGTAAGACATTCAAACAAGCAACTGTTATTCATGCTAACGCTAAAGGAGAGACTATGCTGGAATATGACGAAAAACGAAATTATATTCGAATGGAAGTTGATTGTGACATTTTATATAAATTGATGGACTCAAATGAAGAGTTCAAAGGTGTATGCACCACCATAAGTGGTTCTGGCGTTTCTTTTATCACCGATCAAAATTTTGAACCCGGCATTGCCATGGAAATCAAAATCTTACCTAAAAGTGCAACAACCCCACCAATGAATGCCTTTATTGAAGTAGTAAGAAGCATGCAACAAGATGCCAACAAATATGAAATTGCCGCCACCATAAAAAGCATTAAAGGCGGCGAATAGACGCCTTAATCATAGTTTGCGTATTACCCAATGTTAAACACTGTCATGAGATAAATTTTTCATAGCCGGTACTGTTATCAAGTATACTTACGGCCTTTAAGTATTTTTATTTCTCACCATGTATACCATCACCAAAGAAGTTTATTTTTGTTACGGACACCGACTGATGAATCACCCGGGAAAATGCCGTAACCTGCATGGACATAGCGTTAAAGCCTCTATTTCTATTTCTAGCGAACAGTTGAATGATCAGGGCATGGTCTGTGATTTCGCTGACATTAAAGACTGCGTTAAAGACTATATAGACAACCAACTGGATCACAATTTCCTGCTGTATAAAGACGACCCCATCGTGCCCCTGTTGAAACAAGCCAATGAACGCTTTATGGTGATTGATGAACATCCGACAGCGGAAGTGTTAAGTAAAATGATTTTTCAACACCTGAAGCAAAAAGGCTTTAATGTTGAACAGGTTGTTTTATGGGAAACTGACAGCGCCAACGCCTGTTATCACGAAAAATAACAGATTATGGGCGAAGTCAACCCGATCAATAAATCGCTCTGCCTTGAACATGTTTGTGAAGCGAATTATCAAAACCTGTTCCGGTTAATTCCTGAACTATTGGAGTTTAACGATTACGCTATCGGTTACGCAAAAAACAAGCCTACGCTGCATCTGGAAATAATAGATCGCAGCCCTCATACGTTAACCATAAAACTCAGTCACTGCTTCAACCAAAATCTGGATGAATTCCTGGAACCGGCTGTTAAAATCAGGATTTACCTGGATGCCGCCCTGGCCGAAGTAATCAGTGACCATGTCCGCACCGATGTATCCAGAGTCTATAAAGACCCCGGGCAAAGCGTAGAAATCATGAATTACAAATGGCGCCTGAATTATTTTTTGCAAAAATGGTTGAACCACTGCCTGAATAAGAATTATTTATTCACCAGGCAACATCAATCCGGCAAGATACTCGCATAATACCAGCGTTTAGAGTCAAAGTTGGGTGATAGCGATTCAAGGCCGAGGGGACCCTTTTATCGCACCACCCGATTTTATAGATCTATCGAATTAAAATATTACCATTTCTGCCCAGTGCGGGATCGGCATCCGGCATATTCATCAATACGGTAATGGCACCTCTTAATGCTGCCCCCATGGTATGGTCAACAATAGCATTATTGGTTGGATGATCGGCCGGTGAAACCAGATCAAAGGTATCTGCTGTCGCAACAGCCACATTATAAGTTTGTACACCGTGCAATACATTTTTAGGGTTTCCGTTGATATACACCTTATCCCAGATACCGGCTATCGGATGAAATGCAACCGGATTATTGATATTGGCATTTACGAAGAAAATACGCACGCGTTCACCCGGTTTGGATTGCAAGGTTAACGACGCATTTTCATCATGTACCGGGTCGTAATGAAAGATTTTTCCATTAATGAGTGACCCTGCCCAACCACGGTTTTCAATCATCGCAGTTTTATCCTTAGCATTGGGAAAGTATTGCGACTGAATCAAGACATACTCACGATCCGGCTTGGGGTAGTTTTTACTGTAACCTTCCTTGGGATCAACAATAATAATACCAAACATACCGCGTGCAATATGTTGCGCCATGGTTGCAGCGCCACAATGATACATAAAAGTGCCGGGATGTTTTGCCACAAATTTAAAATGCTTGGTTTCCCCTGGCTTAACCTCACTAAACTCGGTTAACACATCGACCACGGCAGCATGAAAATCCATCGAGTGACTTTCCTTATTGGTTTCCGGGTTAATCAAGGTAAAATCAACCGTATCGCCTTCCGTTACCCGTACAACAGGACCCGGAATCTTGCCATCATAAGTCCAGGCCGGATACTCTGTACCTTTATTATCGATCACAACGGTATTCTCTTTTGCTGTCATGGTGACTTTTACCGTCTTGGCCGCAACAGGCTGAGCAATAGATAATGCCAACAAACTGGCCATCAACAGTTCAGCGTTAACCGGTTTGGATAAAAACTTAATCTTCATATAAATCCCCTAATACTCTTAAATAACAATAAATCAGCCCGGTTAACACTTGCACAGGTCATGCAAATATTTGACCAAACCCTGTATTTCTTCATCCGATAAAGTGGCACTCCAGGGCGGCATTAATACGGACTTATTAATCGCCTGCCCTCCCTCCTTAATCACCTTAAACAGCTCCTGGTCGGTTCTGGCCGACATCTCTTTTGCATCCGTGTGATCTCTTGGTTGTGTGGACATATCGGCAACGTTAATTCCTTTTCCATTGCCCTCCATGCCATGACATTGCACACAATAAGTCTCGTAATTACCTTCCGCTGTTTCAGCACCGGCATTAACAGCGCTTAACAACAAAAATGAACCTGCTATTAAAGTAAATGTTGTAACTTTCATTAGAGTTTCTCCTGACTTAACCCGCGCAGATAATGCACCAGCTTCTGCAGATCTTTTTCTTTTAAGTGCTTGTTAGGCATAAAGGTTTTGGAATTCCATGCCTGAGGGTTGCGCATAAAACTGAGCAAATAATCCGCCTGCAAACGTTTTGCCGCTGTATAGACCTCCGGACCGGACAAACCACCATACCCAGGTTCAATCTGATGACAGGCAAGGCAACCTTTAAACTTGTCAAACATCATCTCGCCCATCGTCATCGAAATCTTTCCCGGCTTGTATTCTCCAGGCTTGACCAACGCCTGCAGATATTTAAATGTCATCAGCTCATCAGCGACCAGTTCGGCTTGTTGTTTGGTTAATTTGATATGCCTGACCAAACCGGCAGAATCAATTTCATCCGACTTTTTACCCGGTTTAATATGATTACCGTAAAACATCCCGGCCGGTCTTATCCGTACCGGGTTTTGTAGCCATTCATTCAGCCATTCCCGGTTATATTTAAGTCCTGCAGACGATAGATCCGGCCCCTTTTTTTGCCATAATTGTTCTAATGAAACGGTTGTTTGCTCTGTTATGGCATGACAGGAAACACATTGACTGTTTAGAATTTCCAGGGCTTCATTTGCTGCCCTGGCCGGTGACAACCACACAAACAGGCCTAGCATGCAGCAGGATAAATAAATACTTTTATTATTAATTTGACTGCTCATCACTTACTTCTCCGTCCGTCCGCGGCGTTTGCGTTCAAGCGGTTTACCGACAAAGGCTTTGTGACTGTGCATGCCATAACCGGCTTTTAACGATTCACTAAAGAAGAAATTTGAGTCGTATTTAATGTCTTTCCAGGCGTACCAGTCATCCGCAGGTATCCCTTCATACTCGATAACCGTTATGGCGCCACCGGGAAATTTTCCTGCATTGGTCACATGCGTATCGACATGATCGTGGGCAATAAATCGTCCCGGATTATTCATTTTTACTATGGCGTCATAACGTTCCCCGGGGCCAACAAGCAAGGTATCTATTTCATACGGTTGCGCTAAAGGCAGACCATCCTTATGCGTCACTAACATATCGTGTCCGTGCGGATGAAAGGCATGAATACTGCCGCCGGCGCCATAAAGACGAAAACGCACCACATCACCTTTTTTAACCCTGAGCGGTTGCGTCAACGGAAACGATCGACCATTAATAGAAAAATAATCCACCAGATCTGCTGGTGTCCCCCCTTCGCCAAACTTATCGGCATTGGCAGACTCCCAGGTACTGAACATCACTACCGCCTCTTTAGTCACGGTTTTTTCCAGTTCAGTCGGCTTCAAAGGGTCAACCACAATCGCGCCCCACATACCTCTAATACCGACATGCTCATTGACATTGGAGTGACAGTGATACCAAAGACTTCCGGTCTTCTCCGCTTTCCATTTATAGGTAAAGCTTTCACCCGCCTCAATCGCCGTCTGGGTAATACCCGGTACGCCATCATTACGCCAGTTATTGGTTTGATACAGCCCATGCCAGTGAATGGTGTGCGGTGTGGACGTATTATTAGTCAGCAAAACCTCTACATCATCACCTTCTTGCACATGAATTAAAGGCCCCGGCACCTGTCCATTAAAAGCAAAGACCTTATAGTCCAGTTTTGGCGCCACCTTAATGGTGACCTCATCAATGCTCATCTCAAATTTATGCTGAGCAGCCTGGACGCTATTAAGCCAAAAACATAGCGCACAAAAACCAAGCACCTGCCTGATTGTTACAGTCCTGTCTTTTGTTATTGTGTTGCCAAATCTCATCTCACATCTCCGGTCTAATGAATCAGAATTTTTAAATTTGAATACGACTCGTGAACAAGATTAGCCACCTTATGTATCTTTGTCAACTTTTATATGTTAAAAGTTTTATATAATATTTTTTATTGCTATTTTTTTAATTTAAATTACCGTATAAATCAATGAGAGTTACTTAGATGGTTTATAAGCCATCAAAACTACTTATAAATTAATTGGTTAAGGGATAAGCAACAAAAAAAATTTGCTCTTTAATGGCGCAAAATGAGCGTTAAAGAGCAAATTACTTTATAAACAAATTGAAACCACCACTTATCCTGACTTGTTTGAGGAGTTGATTAGAATTTGCGAATTAAAATTCGATAATTAACGTTTTATTAAGCTAGGTTTGATTACCAGGCTGGCAGAGCGGAGAGTGTTAGAAAAACCCCTTTCCGGCTTTCGCCCAAAAATTATTTGGGCCAGTTAATTTCTGTGTTTAAAAGAGAAGGCGGTCGGGCAAAAGACGAATGCCATGAAGTTTCAAACCGGCTTCAGAACCAGACTAACGCTAAACCTATTCCGCAACCTTATAAGGCAACTGAATTTTAAAGGTTGCCCCCATACCTTGCGCCGGCTCGATAAGCTGAACCGAACCACCATGTTGCCGAGTAAAATAATTCGCATTAAAAAGCCCTAACCCACTTGTGCTGAATAATCGTTTGGATTCGGCCGTTGGATATTGTTCATATTGATGAAACACACGACCCCATATTTCCTCTGGTATGCCCGGCCCGGTATCGGAAATTATAATTTCCACTCCAACCGTAACCGGCCTGACATTCAGATCTATACGTCCATTTTCCGGGGTAAAACGTATAGCATTGGAAATAATATTATTAAACACATGAATACGCAGCTTATCCATATCCCAAATTAACTTGGGCATCACTTCCTCTATCTGAATATTAAACGTTATTTTCTTGGTTAAACATTCATGTGAGAAAGTGCCGTAAAGCTTGTGAAATTCTATATCTATGTCGGTTATCTCAACCGGGTTAATCATACTATCCTGAGCCTGGCTTTTGCTCAACGCCATAATTTGATTAATAGAGGCAATCATTTCCTGCCCCGCTTCCAACAGCAATCCAATCTCGCTTTGTAACTGCTGAAAAACTTCAGGGTGATTTTGTGTTAAATCATTTTTTATCAACTGACTGGCACCTAAAATCGCATTCATGGGCGATTTTAAATCATGCGTAATCATTGCTAAGACTGAATTATCCCGTAAAAAACCTTTTAGATAATCTTCCATAAAACCTCAATACAATAGAGCAGCCAACCATTTTTTATAAAAAAAACAGTCTATTACAGAGACTATATCGGATCTTTATTTCAATTTTATGTCACCCATATAATAACACCTCACCTCAGCTGGTTTCATATTGCAAATAAGCCCTGACACAGCGAAGAATGCCATAGTTATAGGCGCCATCAAACATATCATACAATGGCTTTAAGGCATTTTTCTGATCATCGGGTAAACTGATAATGCCGTCTTTAATTAATTTGATTTCCTCATCCGACAAATCAACGACGTCTTTTAACTCAATCGATCCCTGCTCCAGAGCCTGGGATAAATGGTTATAGATAGTGGTATCTTTAAGATCTCGCTGTCGGGCAATCTGTTCTACCGAATATCCTAAGCGGAATAAAGCGACAGACTCGGCAACTGTGTCAGTCATGCCAATGGGGCCACTGTTATCTTCATCGATATATTCAGCGATAACCGCCAAAAAGTCTTCGCCGTATAATTCCAGTTTTCGCTCACCGATACCGGATAATTGTCCTAATTGTTGGTGATTGCCTGGTTTGGCATCCACCATTTCCATTAACGTGGCATCATGGAAAATTACATAAGGCGGTACATCCTGCTGATCGGCCAACTCTCTTCGTTTTGCCCGTAAGGCATTCCATAACAAGGTATCCTGTTGTCGCAAAAACTGAATACTGGTTTTACGACTGCTCTTGATTTTTTCTACCTGTAAATCTTTACGCAACATCAATTGCTGCTCACCACGTAAAATAGGTCTACAGCTTTCAGTCAATAGAAATGAACCATGCCCTTCAAAATCTATGGACACCAATGCTTTTGCCACCAATTGACGAAACACCGAGCGCCATTGCTGCTCATCAAGCTCTTTACCGATGCCGAAGGTCGATTGTTTATCATGTCCAAAATTGATCATGCGTTCATTCGGCTTGCCGCGCAATACATCGATCAGGTAAGTCACGCCAAAGCGCTGCCCGGTTCTAAAAATACATGATAATGCCTTCTGTGCGGCCTGGCTGGCATCCCAGGTTTCAACCGGCTCCAGGCAGGTATCACAATTGCCGCATGGCTTAGCCAGCCTGTCACCGAAATACTGTAATAAAGCCTGTCTTCTACAATTAACTTCCTCGCACAAAGCTAACATCGCATCCAGTTTATGATATTCCACCCGCTTATGCGCTTCATCAGCGTTAGAGCCCGCCAGCATTTGCCGTAAGGTAATCACATCCTGCAGACCATAGGCCATCCAGGCATTTGCCGGTAAACCGTCACGTCCGGCACGACCGGTTTCCTGATAATAAGCTTCAATACTTTTGGGTAAATCCAGATGCGCAACAAAACGCACATTAGGTTTATCGATCCCCATACCAAATGCTATGGTAGCAACCACCACCAGGCCTTCTTCCATTAAAAAACGGTGCTGATGCTGCTGTCGCGTCGTATTATCCATCCCAGCATGGTAAGGCAGGGCCTTAATGCCTTTGCTGTTAAGCCATTCGGCAGTGGCATCCACTTTCTTCCGTGACAGACAATAGACAATACCGGCATCGCCATGATGTTCGGTTTGAATAAAGTTTAACAACTGCTGTTTGGCATTCTGTTTTTGTACGATACGGTAACGAATATTGGGACGATCAAAACCGCTTAAAAAAACTTCAGCATGTTCCAATGCCAGCCTTTTAATAATTTCCTGTCGGGTTTTTTCATCGGCTGTAGCAGTTAAGGCAATTCTTGGTATATCGGGAAAACGCTGGTGCAGCATGGACAATTGCAGGTAATCGGCACGAAAATCATGCCCCCATTGCGACACACAATGCGCTTCATCAATGGCAAATAATGCAATATTGATCCGCTTAAATAAATCCAGTGTCCTTTGATTGGTTAAACGCTCCGGTGCAATATAAAGCAGATCCAGCTGATTATTAACCAGTTCCTGTTCAATGCGATTGACGTCTTCAAAAGATAGGGTCGAATTGAGATAGGCAGCCTTTACCCCCAATTGATGCAAGGCGTTGACCTGATCCTGCATTAGCGCTATTAGCGGAGAAATAACAATCCCCACCCCAGGACGAACCAAGGCCGGAATCTGATAACACAAAGATTTTCCGCCCCCCGTGGGCATTAAAACCAAGGCATCCTGCCCGGATACTAATTGATCTATTACCTGCTGTTGTTGACCTCTAAAGTGATCATAACCAAAAACAGACTTTAATATTTCAATTGGCTGATGAGCCACATACGTACCCTGGTTCAAGATAATATTTCTTCAATTTTGTATAACCCTTTATAATGGTCAGATTATATCGTACAAACGGGTAAACAACGCCCACTTTATGACAAACTTAAAACATCAGTTTACACCCCGCCTGCAGCTATTATTGGATAATGGACAGCAAAAGCTTTTATGCAACGGCCTAAAAGGTATTGAAAAAGAAAGCCTTAGAATCAGCAACAAAGGCTTTATTGCCCAAACGCCTCATCCTGAAAGTTTAGGCTCAGCACTTACCCATCCACATATCACCACAGATTACTCTGAGGCGTTATTGGAATTTATCACCCCGCCGTTTGCAGATATTAAAGAAACGCTACGCTATATGCATAACATTCACCAGTTTGTTTACGATAAACTGGATAATGAAATTCTGCTGGTCGCCAGTATGCCTTGCGGCATTAATGGCGATGAAAGCGTACCGATTGCCGAATACGGCAGCTCCAACATCGGCCAAATGAAACACGTTTACCGCCGGGGACTTTGGTATCGCTACGGCAGAACCATGCAGGCCATTGCCGGAATTCATTTCAACTATTCAGTTGCGGAAAACCTTTGGCCGGTATTGTATCAATTAGAACAACCCGACTGTACGCTTGAACATTTCATCTCTGACAGCTATTTCGGTTTGATCAGAAATTTTCAGCGCATGGGCTGGATAATTTTATATTTATTTGGCTCCTCCCCCGCCATTTGTAAAAACTTCTTTAAAAGCCGCCCGCATTTAATGGCTAATTTTGAAGAGCTGGATGCTCATACCCTGTATCACCCTTATGCAACTTCATTACGCATGAGTGATATTGGTTATAAAAGTAAAAACCAGGCCAACCTGGAAATTGATTACAACAGCCTGGATGGTTACGTGAACAGCCTAAGTAAGGTGATCGAAACACCGTATGCCGACTATGAAAAAATTGGCGTTAAAGTAGACGGTGAATATCGCCAGCTAAACAGCAATACCTTGCAGATTGAAAATGAATTTTACAGCACGATTCGTCCCAAACAAGTCGCAGAATCCTGTGAAAAGCCCACATTGGCACTTAAGCGTAGAGGCATTCGATATGTCGAAGTCCGCTCATTGGATCTAAACCCTAGCCAGCCTATCGGACTTGATGAACATACCTCTCGTTTCTTGGAAGCCTTTTTACTGACCTGTTTACTACAGGACAGTCCTAAACAGACTGCACAGGACTTTTACATTAATAACCGCAATCAGCTGGCTGTCGCACACCAAGGTAGAAAGCCAGGCCTTCAACTGGAAAGATCTGGCGGTAAAATCAGCCTGCAAAACTGGGCCAATGAAATTTTCGCTGCCATGCAACCGGTTTGTATGATTCTGGACCAGGACCATAATGATACCCCCTACCAGGCAGCACTCAATCAACTGCAACAATACATCGAACACCCCGATAAAACGCCATCAGCACGCATTCTGCATAATATGAACAATAAAGAACAGGATTTTGGTTGCTATGCCCTAAACGCATCAAACCAGCATGCTGATTATTTTAAAAATCAAACCTTATCCCCCGAGTTTAATCAGGAATTTGTAGAGCTGGCTCGCCAATCCCTCCAAAAACAAAAAGAAATTGAAAAAAGTGATATCCTTTCTTTTGATGCTTTCCTGGCTAACTATTTTGCCCAACATTAATACTTATGAACAGCTTTGACATTCAACACTACCAAGCCGAATTAAAAGACAAAAATCCGCGGAAAATACTAAGAACTGCGCTGGAAAATTTTGAAAATATTGCTATCTCATTTAGCGGTGCGGAAGATGTAGTGTTAATCGACATGGCCTTGGCCATCAGAAAAGACATACAGGTTTTTTCATTGGATACCGGCCGCCTGCATCCCGAAACCTACCGCTTTATAGAAAAAGTGCGTGAGCATTACAAAATAGACATTGAATGCCTGGCACCCGAAAGAGACAGCCTGGACGCTTTGGTTAAAGAAAAGGGTCTGTTCAGCTTTTATCAGGACGGCCATAAAGAATGTTGCGGCATTCGAAAAGTTGAGCCGTTAAGGCGAAAACTGGCGCAAGTTGACGCCTGGATAACCGGACAGCGTAAAGATCAAAGCCTCGATACCCGACAGGAACTGCCGGAGGTACAACTGGATACGGCATTTTCCACCGAAGACAAACCGCTGGTTAAATTCAATCCGCTGACCAACTGGAGTTCACAAAAAGTCTGGGATCATATCGAAGCCTATCAGGTGCCGTACAATGAATTGCATGCAAAAGGTTACACCAGCATAGGCTGCGAGCCCTGTACCCGCAGCATATTACCCAATCAGCACGAACGTGTCGGGCGCTGGTGGTGGGAAGAAGCCGCACATAAAGAATGCGGGTTGCATGCCGGAAACATAAAAGATAAAGACTAGGCTTTTATTTTTTATATTAGCGATATAATTCTTTTTTTAATGCCCGTGCATTGTGCAATCCACAAAAAACAACACGTTTAAAAAATCAAAAAAGTGAAGAGTTACACAGCGCTTATTAATGATTCATCTAACGCTTGTCAAATATGATTATGTTCATTTAAAAATGATACACAATTCAACCCCCTAAATCTTTACCTTAAGATAAAATTTGTTCTGAAATCATCGAGATATTAAATTTTCTTTTTGGATTCGACTATTATAAATATTGATTAACTTAGAGATTTAATCATTTATAAATTTTTGAGGATATATAAAATGGCTGCCATTAAAGAACTTCTTGGTGATCTCTCATTTATTAAAAACGTTCCATTTAAGATAATAACATTTAATGCTTTAGAAGAAATCGTTAAAGAAAATGATGATGATAGAGATGTTTTTTTAATTTTGTCCGGTCAAGTTCAAGTTTGCACAGAAATATCTGATAAAAAAGAGAAAATTCCATCCGGCTTAGCCCGTTTAGGAGAAGGAGAAATGTTTGGTGAACTGTCTTTATTTGATGGCGAACCCCGCAGTGCTCAAATTATTGCCATTACGGAATGTGAGATAGTAAGGATAGACGGTTTGGCATTATTAAATTTCATGGACAATAACCCCGACAAAGGTTATTTCATTTTACGGGAAATTTTTGAAAATTTAGTTTCCCACATGCGACAAAATAATATTCGATGCAAAACCGTTTTACAGCTATATATGTTGGAGAATAGTTAATTATTTACAAGGGCATTTTTAAGACGCCTCTTGAATGGCTCGGAACTGAGGATGTTTAATTCAGCATCCGAACTACACAGAGTTCACACTGACAATTAATGAATAGTTTTCAGCAAATAATCCAAAATCGGATGTTCGGGTTTTTCCTGTTTTAAGGCCGCCGGCAAATAAACGGGGGCTTTTATTAGTTTTTTATCGCTCATTTCGTTGATAATCTTAAGAAACTTGAACGAAGTCTTACCGATAAACATATTTTCGATACTGCCACTCGCCATATAATAATTCAACGCTTCCCTTAAACCGGACAGATATAGATAGTCTTTGGTAAAACCACCGCCTCGATAGACCCTGGCCGCCGTATTAAACGCAGACTCATGCCGCATGCCGTATTCTTCAGTAAGCGATTTAAATGTGTGACTAAAATCGTACCCCTCTACCAGCATATCGACAGCGAGTACCCGATACGCAAGTATTTTTAATCGTTGAAGAGTCATATTACCCGATAAATATTCACTGAGAATAGCCAGCCCTTCTTGTGAATGGGTGTTGCCGGGCAGTCCCAGTTTAAATATTTTTAACGGCTGCACCAATGAATTCATCGTGGTCACCATATGCACGCCAAGCTCATGGTGAACCAAGGCCTGCAGATCAACTTCACTGAATCTAGCGCTGCGGTTGATAATAATTGATTTTTTGACATTGTTAACCATTGCTCTGGCAACAATTCTGCTGCTTATTTCGACTTTACAGTCTATGCCGTATTCATTAAGTGCAACATGGAATGCCTTCATCGCGTCATCGGCATCATGTTTAAGCTGATCTTTTTCCTCCTCCAGCGCCGGTGCATAAAGAAAGAAGCGAGCGTTATCCAGGTCCTTATCTTTTGGCTCACCATAATATCGCAATGAATTATAAAGAAAATGTTCGGTACCGATAGAGCTCATCAGGTCGATTTCATGTGCAAAACCATCTATTGTAGATCGGTAAAGCTGCCTGATACTGATGTCCTCTATGGTATCGACCGGAATATTGTAGAGCTTTTCTCTAAATGCAAAGGGATCGATTTTTAACTGGCGGTACTTGAACTGTGGCTGGTAATTGAAGTGACGCGAGAAAAAACGCTTTTTTTCCTGTACCAGGTTAACCGGGTTAACATGCAACAATGTATCGACCCCTTTGGCGAGTCGATAAAGCATTGAGTCCACACGCCGAATTGCGGCATCGGAATCCTCCGCCAACAACTGTGTCGGTCTGACACTGGTTTTTTTACTGAAACGACGGGAAAAATACGCGGCATTTCTGCTCAGCGCTCGTTTCAAATTTTCCTTGAACTCATCCAGTATTAAAGGGTATGGCTGTCCACTGCTTTCCTCCATAAAAACCTTTTTTAATTCCAGGGCGACACACAGCGTGTTGTTAAAATGCTGTCGAATATAGGCAGCCTGATAGCCCTTACCCTGAAACACTTCATCCAATGCAGCACGGTTTTCGATATTGGAATATTCATGTTGCTGCAATTGCTTGAGCAAATGCTTCAGTACCGGCTGCCAACGCTGTGTATCCACAGAGTATGTACCAATATTAAACAAGGGTGTATCCGAAGCTATTCGCAAATAGTTATAGGAATGCAAGTCATAAACAACACAGGCGTTAAATAATTGTTCCAACTTGCTGATCAATACCCGTAACACTTGGTAATAGCTGGCATGCAATTTTTTATGTGCGCTGACTTCCCGCTCTGATAACGCTTCACGCCAGATGGTTTTACCCCAGGCCTGTTCATAGATACAGTCTTCCGGCGACCGGTTAAGGTCGTACATATAACGTGAATCAAGTGCGCGCAGAGTAATGGGAAAAGCCTGAATCATATCCCCGGTAAAAGGATCTTCCTCATAACGCCTTTCATTGTCATCCAGCAGACATTTACTCAGTAACGAACCGGCCAGATTATGGCCGTCATGTATTGCGGTATGCACAACAGGAACATATTTGTCGATCTTGATGACAAACGCGCCACTGTCAATTGTGGCAGTAAAAGTTTGTTTTGCCTGAATGCGTTTAATTATTTCCTGTTCAGGTAAGATCAGCATCTTCAATAACCTTTTTGAAGCTGTCTTTTCTGTTCATCAATGTTTCTTTGGTATGAACAACATTTTCAATAAAGTCTATTACTTTTGACTGGATTCTCACGCGATTCAACTTGTTAATTCGGGTGATCCCCCCCGGAGACAGGACATTAACTTCAATCAATTTTTCATTAATAACATCCAGACCGGTAAAATAAAGACCGTCTCGAACCAGTTTTGGCCCCACTGCCTTACATAGTTTTTTCTCGGCAGGCGACAACACATGCTTGGCTACGGTGCCACCTGCATGCACATTAGAGCGCAAATCATCCTGATGCGGAATTCTGCGCATTGCGCCTACCGGCTCACCATTTAACATCAAAATACGCACATCACCCTTCTCGGCTCCGGTCACATACTCCTGCAGGATGACATGATTCTGTTCTTCACCGATATAAAAGTCCAGTAATGAGTTAAAGTTTTGCTTCGCTTTGGTTTCTAAAACTATAACCCCGCGCCCACCATAGCCTTCCAATGGCTTCATGATCATTCTTTCATGCGGCCATTCATTCAATACCCGACTTAAATATTCCTTGTTTTTAGACACAAAGGTTGTCGGCAAAAACTGCTGCGCTTCCCCCTGAAAAGACGCGGTATACAGTTTATTGTTGGCAATACGCAAACCATCAATATCATTAACGATAAAAACGTCATTACGAACCGAATCCAAAAAATTAAGTGCCAACGTATCCAACGGCGGATTAGCGCGCATAAAGATCACATCAAAGCCGCCCAATGGCAACATGTGCTTTTTAAATTCTATTTTGCGGTAAAAATTGGGGATATTGCTGCTAACCTTTCCTTTACGGATGATACGGCAAAAAGCGCTGGTCACACTTTCGCGCACAGTCAGGTTATTAGGTGTGGTAAGTGCCACCATATACCCGCGAGAAACACATTCATGAATTAATCGAAGAGTAGAATCTGACTCCGCATCGACTCTCTCCCAGGGATACATAATAAAACAGACTTTCATGGCGTTCTCATTTTGTTAATTTAAACTGCTGCATGTCCTGCAGCTAAGGGGAGCCGAATTATACTGTTAATTCTTATAGTGTCAACTTCTAATATAAAGAGTTTAATCAAAGTCCCTTTTGACTTTTAGGTATTAATTTTAAACTCGATTTTTAGCATATATGCACTATACCAATAAATCAAAAAAATCATGCCATTTAAATGCGTTAACACTTTTGTCCGGATCTTTAGTAAACAGGCACAATTAAATATCAAACCACTAGATCGGACTACTAACATTATCAGATGTCGCAAAACCAGGCACCGGTTTTGCCTGATACTTACGATAGTCAATCGATATCTTCAGTCCTGCAAAGCGGCCGGACATTTTGATTAATGACTGGCTGACTTTATCAAAAGTCAGTTTTACAATGGATATGGCTCTTTCCTCATAACCTTGTTCTATAACCGAGGTGTCCAATAAGAAGCGATATTGATAAACCTCTTTATCCAGCTTCTCCTCAATCGACTCAGGCTTACCCAGCTGGGTTAAAATGGCTGCCTTTTGCGGCAACGGTAAATCAATTTTCAGCAAATTGTCGGTATTTGCCCGTAATTGCCGTTTGTCTTGATTAATATCCGCACCGGCTAAAGAGCGTAAGGATAGCTCCAAAAACTCGGCCGGGGCTATCTGTAAAAACAGGGGGGAAAAACGCCATGCAATTAAACGATCATCCTGATTAAAATTTAAATCAAAAAAGAATCTTACTGCCGGTGTAACAGGATGAAGCTGTTCATCGACCTTATTAAATTTGTATCGCCATTGTTTACCTACCGGCAATGATGTAGATATGCTGGGTTGTAGTTTGGATAATAGAACAAAATCCTGACTATATAGGATGGGGGATTTGAATTTTACCGTAAAGTCATCAGCCACATTAATGGCAAAATAACGGTCAAACTCATCCAGCTGCTGATAGGTTTGATAGGCCCGCCACCAATAAAAGCATCCGCTTAGTGATGCCATAAGCAACAGCAAAAACAATCGCTTAATGAGTCGCATCCGAACCTTGTACAGTGATCATATCGGATAACACCTGCTCTATATCCACTTTATCAAACCGGTACTGACGATTACAGAACTCGCAACCCACTTCAATATGTTCCCGCTCTTTTAGAATATCCTCTAATGCATCCCGGCCTATAGAGCGCAACGCAAATTCAATCTTTTTATTACTACAGGCACACTTAAACGCAACCGGCTCAGGCTTAAACAGGCGAACTTGTTCTTCATTAAACAAGCGATATAAAATGGTTTCACAATCCAATTCAAGCATTTCCTGTTCGGTAACCGTTGATGCCAGCGCTTCAATCCTTTCCCAATCAAGTTTGGAGCTGTCCTGTGACGGTAGCTCCTGAATCAGCAAGGCTGAAACATTGGTATCATTTGAATACAACCATAATCGGGTATTCAATTGCTCAGACTGTTGGAAATACGTTTGTAATGCATAAGCAAGGTTTTCTCCCGCTAAAGGCACAATACCTTGATAGGGATCTGCATTATCCGGCTCAATGGTTAACACCAGCTGACCGGCACCGAACATATCCTCTAACCGCCCGCAGACCAGATCTTCGGAACTACGTACCAGGCCTCTGATCTCCCTTTTTTCAGTCGATTGAGCTACCAGTGTTTTCAAAGCACCATTTCCTTGGGCCTGTAAAATCATCGATCCTTTAAATTTAATTGTCGCCGACAACATGACAACGGCCGCCAGAGCCTGCCCCAATAAATGTTTTGCAGCTTCAGAGCCGGTTTGATACTGTTTGACCTGCTGCCAGCTATGATTAAGATTCACCCATTCGCCGCGCACACCCAGATCTTCAAAAATAAAGCGACGTAAAATATCTTGCTGTTCCATATAATTCCGATATAAAAAATTTATTGCTTAAATTTGCACGATTACAGTTGCAGAATTTAGAGCAGGTTGATGTTGTTGATATTGAGACGCTTAAATAAGCACATAATTCAAAATTGGCTATATGATAATTTAAGCAAGACAAACTATCGGCAATAGTCTGGTCGTACCAGCCCTATTATAAGCCATACCAATTCTACAGCCGAATAACTAGCTGTTTTTATGAGCTAAAGCGGAAATAATTACCCGTCCAGCCGATCTTATCAGCAGAACCAGCAAACATGTGGCAATAAGTATATCCGGCCAGCCGGAGTTACTAAACCAAACTGCAGCGGCGGCAACAAATACCGATAAGTTTGAGGCTATATCATTTCTCGAGCATTCCCAAACTGAACTCATATTGACATCTTCATGTCGATGTCGCCATAACAATAAAAGGCAGATTGAATTGGCGACCAAACCAGCCAGACTGAATATTCCCATCAGCTCAAAGATCGGCACTACCGGCACAAAGAGCTTATAGATGATCTGTCCGGCAACGGTACAGGCCGCCAGCAAAATTAAGATACCTTTAAACAAAGCAACTTTAGCTTTAACCGTATCACTCTTAGAGACGGCAAAAAGACTAAATGCATAGGTAACAGTATCACCCAGATTGTCCAGACTGTCGGTTAATAAGGCTGACGATTGAGCCAATAAGGCAGCCGATGCAATCACAATAAACATAACCGCATTAATAATCAGCACAATAGTCAACGTTGTACGCTGTTTTTTTCTATGAGCATCCAATGAACAGCTGTTACAACATCCCGCCATTATTGATCCTGATATTTATCAATAATCTGAACCCGACGGGTAATGCCACAGACCAGCGTATAAGCAATGGTTTGCGCACAACTGGCAATTTCTTCAACATCAAGACCATTACCCCATAACGTAACGGCATCACCCACTTTGGCCTGAGGCTGAGAGCTTAAGTCTACCGTTATCATATCCATTGATACGCGGCCGATTAAAGGAACTTTCCTGCCATTTACCAAAACCGGGGTACCGGCTTTGGCATGACGGGGATAGCCATCGCCATAACCAATCGCAACCACGCCTAAAAGAGTGTCTTTCGAACATAGCCACTGCCCGCCATAACCAACGGCTTCGCCCTTTTTAACGGTTTTGACTGAAATCAGCCGGGAATGAAGACTCATGACCGGCTTCAAGCCCTGGTTTCTACCCGTGTTGTCGGTAAAAGGCGAGATACCATAAAGCATAATACCGGGTCGCACCCAATCAGAAATTGCTTCCGGCCAGGCCATCACACCGGCAGAGTTCGCTATGCTGTGCTCGCCCGGATAATCGGCCACAGCCTGATTGAACCGGCTAATTTGAAGATTGGTTTTATCATCCTCCAGATCATCAGCATTGGCCAGGTGGGTTACCAAATTTATTGACGGTTTAACAATAGCGCAGTTTTCCAGAGACCGGTGCGCCTGGTCAAAATCTTTTAGGTTAAAACCCAACCGATTCATGCCGGTATCGACTTTTAACCAGACTGAAAGTTTATTCTGTTCTGGGCGTTGAGACAGAATATTAATTTGTGCCACATCGTGCACTACAGCATCCAGTTGATAAGCCAAGATGCCTTCCAACTCTTCTGAACAACTAAAACCTTCCAGTACTAATATTTTTTTGTCGAACCCGGCCTGTCTCAAACTGATGCCTTCTTCAATTCTGGCAACCGCAAAAGCATCGGCATCCGTGAGAACCCCGGCAATGCGCAAAAGTCCGTGGCCATAAGCATTAGCCTTGATCACCGCCATAATTTTGGCATTAGCCGCATACCCGCGTACGACACTCAGGTTATGCTGTACCGCTGATAAATCCAGTTCAGCGTATGCAGGAGGAGTCATAGCTTTACAGGCCTTTATTCATAATCATCTTCATACGGATTACCGGCATAATTCTCAAATTTGGTAAATTGACCCTGAAACGTTAAGCGAACCGTACCAATGGG
This sequence comes from Methylococcaceae bacterium, assembly GCA_050303415.1. Classification (GTDB taxonomy): domain Bacteria; phylum Pseudomonadota; class Gammaproteobacteria; order Methylococcales; family Methylomonadaceae; genus JBNLBS01. Next base: position 191,617 of record JBNLBS010000004.1, read on the forward strand.
ACCATTCCGCTGCTTGCCAATAATAATTTCAGCGACCCCTTTATCCGGACTGTCCTCGTTATAGACTTCGTCCCGATAAACGAAAACAATCACGTCGGCATCCTGCTCAATACTACCCGACTCCCGTAAATCTGACATCACGGGCCGCTTGTTTGGCCTTTGTTCCAAATTACGGTTAAGCTGTGACAGAGCTATAACCGGCACATTGAGTTCTTTCGCCAGCGCCTTAAGCGCTCTGGAAATATCCGACACTTGCTGCACCCGGCTTTCGCCACTGGCAGGTGATTGCATCAACTGTAAATAATCCAACACAATCAACCCCAACTGACCATGCTCCCGGGCCAAGCGTCTTGCCCTGGAGCGCACTTCCGTTGGTGTTAATGCCGGGGTGTCATCAATAAACAGCTTGGCTTCGCCCAGTAAACTGATAGCCGATGTCAATCGCGGCCAATCATCATCATCCAGATTACCGGTACGCACTTTGTGCTGATCGATCCGCCCCAATGAAGACATCATCCGCATCGCCAAAGAATCACCCGGCATCTCCATACTGAATACGGCCACGGGTTTATCCCCTTTAATGGCGACATTCTCGGCCATATTCATCGCGATGGTGGTTTTACCCATAGAAGGTCGACCGGCGACAATAATCAAATCGGCCGGTTGCAGGCCTGAAGTCATTTCATCAAAATCGGTAAACCCGGTACTGACCCCGGTAATACCGCCTTCCTGTTCAAACAAGGTTTCAATTTTGTCCACCGCTACCGCCAGCAGGTTTTTAATGGATTCAAAACCACCTTGGCCGCGCTGACGCTGTTCGGCTATTTTAAAGACTTCTCGCTCGGCATTTTCCAACAAATCAGCCGTCTCCCGGCCTTCGGTATTAAACGCGGAATCGGAAATCTCAGTACCAATATGGATCAATTGGCGTAAAACCGAGCGGTCTCTGACAATATTGGCATAGGCGACAATATTGGCCGCACTGGGCGTATCTTTCGCTAATGTACCCAGATAGGCCAGCCCACCGGCTTCATCCAACAGCCCTTGTTCTTCCAAGGCCTCAGATAAAGTGATCACATCAAAAGGATCCTGCTTTTCAGCCAGTTGTTCGATGGTTCTAAAAATCAAACGGTGATCTTTACGATAAAAATCACTCTCCACTACCTTATCGGCAACAGAATCCCACGTCTGATTATCCAACATCAAGCCTCCCAGCACAGATTGCTCAGCCTGTATGGAATGAGGCGGCACCTTCAAAGCAGCAACATCATAATCGCCATTATAGGTACTATCAAAAGCGTAGTTTTCGGACATAACAACTCAATACAAAATAACAACGTGTATTATAAACGACAATAAAGGTAAGACGAGGAGAACTTTAATATGGCGAGAGCCAGGGATTCCACCCCCCTGATACGTTGCAGTATACACACTTCCCAGGCGTACGCCTTCGACCGCTCAAAGTACAATGTAGAGCTCAAGTGTCAACCAGTCTAAAGAATGCATTCTTCAAATGTAGCCCATCACTGATATTCATTACTTCTTAAATAATAGATAATGCATTCCCAAAAAATTATTAGAACAAAACACGGAAACAAAATGAAACAACTTTCTAAGCTATACGTTGCTGGAATACTACTCATCTCATTAAGTGGTTGTATGACATTCTCAGGAGATAAGCTAGCTGAACTTGAACCTCTAAAGCCCTTATCTGCACCACGAATTGAAGAAAGTGTTGGAAATTTCACGTTTCATCTTGATGGCGGGCAAATGGTTACTGATAATAAAATGGGTAGAATGATAAATGATGCTATTTTAGAAAAATGGAAGAAAAAGCGCTACATCAGTAAATATGATTATGTAAAGAGTGAAAAATTTACCAATAAAGCACAATATAATTTAACTCTAAAAGGCCATCAAGAAGGGGAATCGAGTGTCTTTATGCAAATTATTAGTGGATTAACCTTATTGATATTCCCTCACACTATAGATACCACGTTCGATTTAGTTTACGAACTTGAAAATGTAATAACGGGCAAAAAATATTCTGTGAAGGTTTCAGACAGTTTTTACACCGTTAATTGGCTGTTGTTTTTCCCCGCACTGCCCTTTTCTTTTATTGGGGCTGATGCAACTTACAACAGGATTGCAGAACATGTTTACCAAGGCTTTGAAAAACAAGGCGCTTTTACAACTGAACCCGCTTCCAATCCTTAACGATTTTTAATCCAATTCATTAAGTCACTACTCATAACTCGCTTAGATAATCAGCATGCTTCTATATCATTAGGCTCATATTGTTCAAATACTGTTTTTGTAGACGGTTAAGAATAAAATTTAAAAACGCCAGAAGTAAAATAAAATATTTTTAATTTAAAATAGGTGTATAGTATCAGCTAATACATGATCTGGCGGATCTTTGGAGCAAAGCCCCTTGCTCTTAATAGCTTGGTTAGCAAATTCTTCCCCTCCCCACCTCATAATACATTGTCATTATATTCTTAACTGTCGTTCTTATATAGCGCAGACTAGATAACGTATCTCTAATCGGCATTTAATTACATTGCCTTATGACATAATTTCAAAAGAGTGATTCGCTATGAGTAATCGATGCCCATTTTATAATTTCTCTTTATGATTCGACTTGATAAGCGCATTAATCAATATGTTATTTATCGACTCTCGCCGATACGGTTTTGCTTCGTAGCCTCAGAAAAAAATAGCTATCAGGTAATTTTAATGGCGTCATGACTATTTATAATCTTATACCCCTTCTGGAGCAATTTAATTAAAAACCTTGAAACGAATATAGAAACACATGATTTAAATTGGTCTTCTGACCATGTAAAAACGCATCAAAGAACTGCTATTACATTTGAATCCCCGCAATCCAAACTCCCACAGATCACGTATAAAAGAAAACAGGCTTGTGCTTCAGAGCACATTAACTTGAATGAAAAATCCGCTATCGCTTCTCTGTCAGACATCAAGCGAAATCCAATTTCATTAAAAAGCAAGCCATGCAAAGCAAGGATAAAATCAACCAGCAAACATCCTTCAGAGGATCTTTATGTTATTGGTATTACAGGAACTAACGGAAAAACATCGGTTTCATACTTGATTGGTGAAGTTTTAAAATCAGCGGGATACAAACCCTTTGTTTTAGGCACATTGAATTCAGGTAATAAAGACCTTTCCACGCCTGAGTCAGATGATATTGAAAGGTTTATGCGAGACCATTTAGATACAGGCGGAACGCATTTTATAATGGAAGTAACATCGGAAGGTATTGATCAAGCTAGAGTGATAGGTATTGATTTTAATATCAAGTTACTTACCAATATCACTCAAGATCATTTGGATTATCATAAAACATTTGAAAAATATCAACATACGAAGTTAGGTTTTATGCGTGAAGGAAGTGCGCATAAAATTCTTCCACAAGATTTTTATAAAGAACCTATAAAGTTCACGACTAAGCTTTTAGGGCACTTTAATCTTTTAAATTTTAGGGCAGCGGCAAGCGCACTTCGGCATATTAAAATTTCCGAAAAAATGATTCAGAAAACATTATCTTCTTGTCCACCTCCCAGAGGGCGCCTTGAAAGCATTGATGATGGACAGTTATTCACTGTGCTAATCGATTATGCTCATACACCCGATGGCCTCAAAAATGTGTTAAATACACTTAATGGCATTGCTATAAAACAACAGGGGCAGCTTAGAGTGCTCTTTGGTTGTGGTGGAAATAGAGACCGTGGTAAACGAGCAAAAATGGGTAAAGTTGCCGGTGATATAGCTGATTACCTGGTCATTACAGAAGATAACCCACGCTTAGAAAATAGCCAAGAAATCATGGCGGAAATCAAAACGGGTGTGGATATTAATTTCCAAAATTATGTTTTGATTCAAAATAGAAGAAAAGCTATAGAATTCATCATTAATCAAGCTCAAGAAAATGATGTTGTTCTTCTGGCTGGTAAAGGGCATGAAACCTACCAGGTTTTTAAAACAGAAACAATTCATTTTGATGACCGGGAAGAAGCAAAAAAAGCTATTTTAAACAGATTAAAACCGAGTTTGGATACGTTGCCACCTGATCCAAATACATCATTATTTGGTGTAATAAATGTATCGCCTATTTAGGTCCGAGCCAATTCCCTGTCATGGCGCGGTCTTTAATGTTTTGTCGCCTTATCGACAGGTTCAACTGCATCAATTCCAAAAATTGGAAGCTGCTTTATGTGCTTGTGATATTTACAACACCAAATCCGGTTTACGCCATTACATTCTCAATGAAACTGACAAGGAGCTCTATGACGGTCAATGGATTGACTGAATAGAATTCTGCCCATCTATCTTTAAGGGTTACACAAATGAGACAAGAGATATGAAACTGATTAAATCAAGAGCAATACAAGAAAATCAACCTGAGGAAAGACGTTGATAGCCTTTCCAAGGCTTGAAAGCTGGAATAATGCGACTAAAATGGTAACCATTGCGGCGACAACAGTAGACAAAAAACGTGTGCTTTGCAGGATATCAATAGACATTTTGAAAGACAGGTTTGGCGCCTCAGAAGAAGACCCCATGCGGGCTGTAGATGAATATCGAGTGGATATACAAGCACAGGCAAGAAAGCGCATAGAGAACGAGGCTTTTGAAGAAGATGGTTCTATTCTCATTCGTGCATCCGATTTCCTGCCAGGCCAAAATAGTAGCAGCCTTAAACAGAAAATCTAAAGCCTGTTTATGATTTGAAAACGCCTTCTGTTCGCACCATAATGCCAGTAAAAATAGTTATAGCTATGCTGAACTTAATATAACTATTTTTAATCTGATTATTTTAAAAAAAATTCATCAAAAACTAAGACACTCAGTAAGATTTATTTAATAAATAATGGAATCAAAAATAGCCTCTGAATTAATTCAGTTCACAGCAAGACTCAAGTGGTATAGCCGTCGAGGAAGCGCGATGATTTTTATCGGTGAGGGATAAAAACTTTAAATATTGTTGCACCCAATGTATACATATTGGGTTAAAACGCTTCTTGGATTTCCGTAATTGGAGTCATAGTTTTTTTGGTTGGTGTCTAACGTTACATTGATGGTTTAATTTTAGAAACAGCACAAGGGTTTCTATTTAATATGCAAGGCGGCATTTTGGATATTGTTGTCGGTTTTCTTGTGTTTTTTAGTAACACTAATGAAGTTAATTATTTAAATCTTTTAATCGTTGGTTATATGCTTACACAAGGCATTTATCGAAATGTTTTGTCTCTTTCGCAATCCGCTGTCCAACAGAATTATAGGGTTGATTTCGATTATACTCGGGATAATGATCAGGATTGATTAGCCGACATCTTTATGGTTTATTGCATTTTCGATGAGCGTTTACATCAGTTTCCGAGGCTGGGCTTTGATTGTAATGGCAACATCACTAAAAAAACATACCCTTTTAATAATATCAGTTAACACAAATATTTTTCCGGTTATTTTAAGAGTACGTCTAAGCTTTATATAGTTGTTTAGCATTTAACTTAACAAAATGTTAGACAAAAAAATACTCTCACCAAAAACCCACTGCTATTTTCAGTCTTTTTTGAAAACCACACAAAAACAACCCGTAATCGAATACAGTGTATATACCAAGCTACAGAATTTGATCTGTTTATTTGCAAGCTTACAGGTAAGATAGTTTGCTGTTTTGATCTTAACAACACTAAAATATCAAATTCAGTCGATAACAGATCTATACACGTTTTATATTATTTTACCGTTCTATAGTTTTCGGATTGTGTCTTATAAACTATTTGAAATAGTTTTGAAGTATCTACAATATTATGTTACAGAATACAAAACCTGCGATTGAACCTCGTAAAATAATTTCAAGGCTGTTTAAATTCAATTTGTATATCAGCGAAACAGGCAGTCAATTATGCCATAAACCCGGATCACATAAGCATTCAAAAGAATGCTAATATGGGCTGTCAAAAACCTAAAACAGCGAGTTTTGAGAATTTGATGCAGGAACGATCGTAAACATCTAATTTTGGTGGATACGTTGGGCTTGGTTCTGTGGCTCTTAGTCAGGACCGAGGTCGTTCTAGATCAAGAAAACACCTAATTATTAATGGTAAAGTTAACCGACCCCTGTATAAAGTTGGCTTGAAGACGGTTATGCGGGTTAATTGCTAAAGCAGATTACCTGTTATTTTAAATTTCAGTTAGTTATTGTTTTCAATCTTAAAAAACGTAGTTGGATAGTTAAACGGATTTTTGCCTGGTTAAACCTTCAATGAAGGTTAGGCACGGATAACGAACTAAAAAATAACTTATGTTTAAAATTACCAAGCTTTTCATATTTTTAAGCATGTTTCTGATAGTCAACATTGTTGGATGCGAAACATCTGAAGAGAACTCATTTATAGTTGCTGATCTGAATGATCAATTAAACGATAAAGAGATAGCTATTAAGCGATCTTCTTTTCATGCAACCGCAGAAGAATGCTATAGCTTTGGTTTTGATTTGCGTGCAAGCCCTCAAGAAGATGCGCGCCAGTATTTACCCTTTCTACGTTATTTAGAACAAGCGACAAGCTATTGTTTTAAATTGCGCTTCACGCCTAGAAACAGCACAATTATTGACGAGTTAGGACAAAATCGGGTGCAATTTGCTGCATTAGGCGCAGTCAGCTTTTTAATCGCGGAAGCGCGTTACCAGGCCATTCCTCTGGTTCGCGGCGTCAATGCGGAAAACCAGGCCAATTATCGATCCATATTTATCGTAGCACCGAAAAGCCCGTTGCAAACGCTGCAAGATATTAAAGGTAAACGTTTAGCTTTGGGCAACCAATCTTCCACACAAGGACATTTAGTTCCGCGCATTGAACTGCAACAACATGGTGTCACGTTAAATGACTTGGCGTTTTATCTATTTACCGGCTCACATCAACGCTGTGCATCGGAAGTCATTGCCGGTCGTGTCGATGCTTGCGGATTACAGGATACCATGGCAGAACGTTTAGCTGAACAAGGTTTGGTACGCATTTTATATCAATCGGATTATTATCCTTCTAGTGGTATCGCTGCAAACAACACCTTGCCTGACTCCGTAATTGAACGCGTTAAGCAGGCATTACTTGAATTTGATCCGATGGGCCGTAACGCACTTGGCCTTCATCATTGGGAAAGAACTGAAATGCCGCACGGTTTCGTAGCAGCTTGGCATAGTGATTATGATGTCTTGCGCCCCTGGTTAAAACGTTTTGGTTTGATTGGACAAGTGAATCCATGAAATTTACTCAACGTTTACTGTGGCTGATCCTGGGCATCATCTTTTTTGCCATAATAAGCAATCTTCTAGTGTTGCGTATTCATTTTTATAATTACTTGATTAAAGAACAAAATCAGTGGACACAGGCTTTAACACGCCAGTTGGCTATCAGTATCGCCCAGGATACATTAGATACCCAAAAGTTGCAGGTGCGCGAAACGTTACAAGTTATTACCCAAAAAGACCCATTGCTTGAATATGCTTATGTGACGGACATGGATGGAGAACTTTTCACTCATTCATTTATAGAAGGTTTTCCGCGCGTGTTGATGAAACATCTCACCCCTTCAGAAAACCCACTCATTTATCAAACACCGCAAGGCAAAATTGCACAATTTTCCTCACCTTTAGTAGACGGTTTGGATGCCCGATTATATTTAGGCATCAATCGAAGTCAATTTGAACGTTCTTTATTCAATCTTAGCCGCGATATTTTGTTGACCACCACGATAATTGGCCTGATAGGTCTCGTTTTTGCCTGGCGATTTGGTCAAAAAATCAGTCGACCTTTATACACGCTGATTAAGCAGATACGAGCTTATGGCAAACAAAAGACGTTACCAGACTTTCGGCTGAGAAATGGCAGCGATCCTGATATTAAACATTTGGCGGATACCTTTCAGAAGATGATCAGCGCCAGACTGAAAATTGAAGAGGAATTACGGTTGTTAGCAACAACCTTTAATAGTGACCAAGGCATTATTATCACTGATCACAACACAATCATTTTAAGGGTGAACACCGCTTTTACCCGAATCACCGGATATGCCGCAGAAGAAGTCATCGGACATTCCACCCGTCTGTTAAACGCCGGTTACCATAGCACTGATTTTTTTGCCTCATTATGGCGGCAATTAGCACAAAATGGTCGTTTTCAAGGAGAACTATGGAGCCGACGTAAAAACGGCAAAACTTATCCAAGTTGGCAAACTATTACTGCAGTAAACTCGCCGGAAGGAAAAGTCACGCATTACGTTGGCATTTTCTCCGATATTAGTGAACAAAAAGCCAATGAACAAAAAATTCATGCTTTAGCTTACTATGACAGCTTAACGGGGCTGGCAAACCGTCCTACATTACTGGAGCGACTGGATTACGAAATCGCTCATGCCAAACGGAATCACCACTTTGGCACAATTATATTGCTGGATTTGGATCACTTTAAAATGCTTAATGATTCGCTCGGTCACCTGCATGGAGATAAACTGTTGCAGCAAGTCGGCAATCGTTTACAAAACCTGATACGCGAAGAGGACATGCCGGCGCGTTTAGGCGGCGATGAGTTTGTTGTGTTATTACATGCTGACCAAAACGATGTAATAAGTGCTACAAATGGCGCTTTGACCGTTGCGGATAAAATTATCAAGGCATTAAGCCAGCCGTACCGAATCGAAAATAGAGAACACTATTTCTCAACCAGTTTGGGCATTACACTGTTTCCACAAACGGATAAAACCAACACCGATTTAATTCAACAAGCTGATATAGCTATGTATCAAGCCAAGGCCATGGGGCGTAATCAAGCATGTTTTTTTGACCCCATCATGCAAGCTCAAGCTGATCAACGTCTAATAATCGAACAACAGCTACGCAAGGCACTGGACGACAGTCAATTTGAAGTCCATTATCAACCACAGATCAATGCTGAAGGCACATTAGTGGGTGCTGAAGCATTACTGCGTTGGCGGCACCCCGAACGTGGCATGATTGCTCCTTCCCATTTTATTCCTTTAGCTGAAGACACTGGTTTAATCGTTCCGCTAGGTGAATGGCTATTGGACACTGTTTGCCAGCAAATTAAAATGTGGGAACAACAAAATTTTACTGTTGGGCATATTGCAGTGAATGTCAGTTCACGTCAATTCAAGCAAACTGATTTTATTGATTTTATACAACGCACCATTCAAAGACACCAAATTCCGTTTTCGCACATTATGCTTGAACTTACCGAATCGGCGATCATTGAGAATATCGATAAAACAATTGCCAAGATGACCTCCCTCAAAAAATTAGGGATTGCAATCTCATTAGATGATTTTGGTACCGGTTATTCATCTTTATCTTATCTAAAACAATTGCCTATTGACCAATTAAAAATTGATAAAAGTTTCATCGACAATATCGTCACTGACAATGATGAATTGGTTATCGTTACCATGATTATCGCCATGGCTCAACTATTAAAGCTCAATGTCATTGCCGAAGGTGTAGAAATCGCCGAACAGTTAACCATACTTAACAGTAAGGGATGTCATTATTACCAAGGTTTTTATTTTAGCCAGCCGGTTCCCCCCGAAATATTTCCCGAAAGATCCCGTAAATGTCAGACACTAATGCAACAGTGTATGGCGAAAACGCATTAAAGCGATGGCTTATTTTATCTGTTACTACAATTTGACTAAGCAGTGAGCATTATATGTTCAACATCCTCCCTATTTTTCGACAATATGGCTCAGTCGTAAAATTTAATGCCAAAACAACAAAATGAAGGAAAAATTTGAAGCATACAGTAAAGCGTCAGGTCTATTCTCGGTTCGAAGACTTCCACTGCTATAATTTCCCCCAGGGAACTTATGGAATGAGTGATCGAAAATACTAGACGTTTTTCTAGCGAAACAGGTAGGGAACTCTAGCCAAAAACAAACCTAGCGTGTAACAGCTTTGCGTAACCAAAACCGTTTTTTCTGTATGATTTTTAGATAAAATATTTTAAATCAAAGCCTTAATAAATGGCGGAGAGAGAGGGATTCGAACCCTCGATACGTTGCCGTATACACACTTTCCAGGCGTGCGCCTTCGACCGCTCGGCCATCTCTCCTAACATGCTTACCGAACGGTAAGAAGCCGGTAAGAATACATTAATGCAGGATTTTTTGCAATATCAGCATTAAATATAAGGCTTCACACCAGATTAACCTTTTTGTCTGACTAACTATAATACATAGCTGACAGTTTTCTTTTACCAAGGAGAGTCTATACTGGAATTGACTTTATTTTTTAAAAAAGAAAACATTGTTTAACCCAATGGAGAACAAAAATGAATTTTTTCAAAATATTTATCCTTGTTTTTACATTAGTTTGGCTAACCGGGTGCGCAACCCCTGGTGATAACAGAAGTCTGGCTCAACGAACTAAAGATATGACGGTTACCAGTGACGTAAATGCAAAATTTGTTGCCGACCCGCATATCAATGCGTCCGATATTGATGTCACCACAAGAACCGGTGTGGTTACCTTAACAGGGACTGTTGATCGAGAAATCGATATTAAAAGAAGCACAGAACTGATTAAAGAGATAAGAAATGTTAGCAAAGTCGTTAATAATTTAACCGTTAAACCCTGACAATTTAATAACTTAGACCAAATTTGCGATATAGGGATACAACCTTATATCGCAAAATCACAGCCTTAGCTTAAATATGCAACGTATTTTTGTCATTAATTTGCATATAAAGTCACGCTTTTTTATTTCTTCTGGTATATTTTTATTTCACGCAACATTTACTTTTAAATAATGCGTTTAACTTTTCATAATAAAAATAGGCAACTTAATATGTCAGAAAGCATTTATATCTTAACCGTTCTTTATTTTTTCTATGTTGCAGATGATTATGCGGGTGAGCAATTTATAAGTTTTATGAAAAAGTCTTTTAATTTAGATCTACAACAATTACATAACAGCTATAGAAACCTGCGTGACAGCATTCTGTCATCATTTAATCTTAAACCGGCTGCCGCTTAACCAAACACTGCATTGCCTTAAGAGTTACCTTCTTAAGGCAAAACTACTTTTAAATTCAACAGCCTGCCGACACAAAACTGTCGGTTTTATTGCTGGCAAAATAGGCTAGTAAACCAAGCCATTCCTTTACGCCTATTTGCAATTTAGATAAGTTTCCAACCAAATCAACACTGGCAAATAATCGATTTTCCGGCCATGTCCTATGATCAACCGGATAAGGAATAACCGGCCAGCCAGCCTGACAAAACACACCAACTGAACGAGGCATATGCCACGCTGTGGTAATTAAAACCCACTTTTCGTGTTTTGCTGGCTTTAGCAATTGCTTGCTGAAGATTGCGTTTTCATAAGTATTACGAGATTGTCGTTCTAAGGTTACTCTATCTAAATTTATTGCTTGCTGCCGGTACAATCGCTCTGCCACATCGGCACCTTTAACAGACTGATAGACCATACTGCCTGAACCACCGCTATAGACCAGCTTTGCCTTCGGGTATCGCCTGGCCAGAGTCAAAAAGGCCAATTGCCTTTCTGCGGCATGGTTTACTTCAGGTTGCCGCCATTTTCCTGACATAACCGGCTCCTCTGCTCCGCCCAATACGATAATACCATCAATGTCTGATGGCAGATCAGGGTTGGTTTTAAACCTGGTTTCCAAAGGCTGTAACAACCATTCCCCTATCGGCAAACTTGTAATTAACACAATAGCGATAATAGCCGGCACCAGAAAGAGTTTGGCTAAAAAAAACTTGTTTTTTAAAAACGCCAGCAACCCCAGAAATAAGACTAGCGCTAAAAAATTATCCGGTGCGGCCACCACCCATAAAATTTTTGACAGCAAAAAAAATAAAGAATCCATCTGATCGATAATAACAGATAAAATGTTCTAAAAAGCAGGTATTAAAAGGCAATTTTCCTGACCAATTTTTTAAAAAAAACCTTAATTTCTAAGATGAAAATATTATTTTATTCGATCAAAATACACTTCAACAGATAAACAAACAGCTAAAATTTACCATTAAAATACAATAAGATACCAATACCACAATCATAACCAACACATCCCAAAATAAAACTAATCGACATAACCACTTCAAATCTGACAAGCTCTAGTGGTATATTGGGAAATAAAAATTATAAGTGGATTGTGCTGAACTGCACATTGCAATCTGGAGAAAAACACGATGAATAATGAAGGCGTCGATAAGTCAAAACGCCAGTTTTTAACCACGGCTTTAACCGTGGTTGGCGCTGTCGGCACGGGATATATAGCCGTTCCTTTTCTTGCACAAATGCAACCAAGCACAAAAGCGATGGCTGCAGGTGCTCCTGTTGAAGTCGATATCAGTAAAATAGAACCCGGCCAATTACTCCGTGTTGAATGGCGTGGCAAACCAGTCTGGATTTTGAATCGAACCACAGACGTTCTGGACCGATTAAAAACCAATGACAGTGATTTAAGAGACCCTCTCTCCCATGAGTCACTTCAGCCACCATCCAGTATTAATATTGGCCGTTCAATCAAACCTGAAATTTTTGTAGCTGTTGGTTTATGTACCCACTTAGGTTGTTCACCAACCTTTCGTCCTGAAGTTGCCCCTTCGGATTTAGGTGAAAAATGGCAAGGCGGCTTTTTCTGTCCTTGTCATGGCTCCTGGTTTGATTTAGCCGGGCGTGTTTATAAAGGTGTTCCCGCTCCAACCAACCTTGAAGTTCCTCCTCATCGTTATATAACGGACACCCGTATTTTGATTGGCGAAAATGCTACTGAGGAGGCAAACGCATGAACGTAAATCGATTTTCTGAATGTGGCGATTGGTTTTTAAATCGTTTTCCGCTGACCAAATTATGGAATGAACATATGGCGCAATATTATGCGCCTAAAAACTTTAATATCTGGTATTTTTTCGGTTCATTAGCCCTGCTGATTCTGGTTAATCAGTTCGTCACCGGTATTTTACTGACCATGAACTACAAGCCGGATGCCGAGCTGGCTTTTGATTCAGTTGAATACATCATGCGTGATGTTAATTGGGGCTGGCTGGTCCGCTATATGCATTCTACCGGTGCCTCTGCTTTTTTTATTGTAGTTTATCTGCATATGTTCAGAGGTATGATCTACGGCTCGTTTAAGCAACCCCGAGAGCTGGTGTGGATATTCGGTATGTTAATTTTTGTCGCTCTGATGGCTGAAGCTTTCATGGGCTATTTATTGCCTTGGGGTCAAATGTCATACTGGGGTGCACAGGTTATTATTTCCCTGTTTAGTGCCATTCCGGTAATTGGTGATGACTTGTCGTTATGGATCAGAGGCGATTATGTTATTTCCGATGCCACATTAAACCGCTTTTTTGCTTTCCATGTTATTGCCGTACCTCTGGTCTTGCTAATGCTGGTTTTTCTGCATATTGTTGCTTTACATGAAGTTGGCTCAAACAACCCTGACGGCATTGAAATCAAGAAAAACAAAGACGCTAACGGCATCCCGCTGGACGGCATTCCATTCCATCCGTATTATTCGGTCAAAGATATTGTTGGCGTAGGTGTATTTCTATTTTTCTTCGCCACAGTCATCTTTTATATGCCGGAAATGGGCGGCTATTTTCTCGAACACGCCAATTTTATCCCGGCTGACCCAATGAAAACGCCCGAACATATTGCACCGGTTTGGTATTTCACACCTTTCTACGCCATATTAAGAGCCGTGCCGGATAAATTTGCCGGCGTTATTGCCATGGGCAGTGCGATTGTTGTTTTATTTTTACTGCCTTGGCTGGACCGCACCGAGGTAAAATCAATACGGTACCGTGGCGGTATTTACAAAAAAGCAGTCGCTCTATTTACTATCAGTTTTATTGCGCTTTGCTACTTAGGCACGCAACCGGCAACTCCAATGGCAACGACGATGGCTAGGATTTTCACAGCAATTTATTTCGGCTTCTTCTTATTAATGCCGATTTATACCCGTTGGGAAAAATTCAAACCCGTACCGGATCGGGTGACCGATCAACCCACACTGGAAGATCGTCTACCCGGTTGGCAAAAAACCTTTAATGAAATATTGCCAAAATCATCAGAGGATGCAAATAATTTTAGCCGAAGACCAAGTCTAGCCGGAATTATGAACCTGACCGTTCGTTTAGCCAAAAATATAAAAGACAGCCTTGATTAATATGAAAAAAATAATAAACATATTACTGCTTTCAACTCTTCCTTTGGTCGCTTTTGCCTCTTCGGGCGGTATAGCACTGCAGGAAGCGGATACAGACCTGACAGATAATGATTCTTTGTTGCGGGGCGCAAAATATTACGCGACATATTGCCAAAGCTGTCATTCGCTTAAACATATTCGCTATCAACGTATGGCAGTAGACTTTGAATTTAGTGATGAAAAAGTACTGACCGAAGTTGCTCCTGAAGGTGCGGGTATTTATGACAAGATGCTGACAGCAATGAATCCGAATGATGCAAAAAAATGGTTTGGCACCACACCACCGGATCTGTCATTAATTGCCCGCTCCCGCGGTACCGATTGGTTATACAGTTATCTAAAAGGTTTTTACGCTGACCCAACAAAACCATTAGGCATCAACAACACAGTATTCCCTGATGTAGGTATGCCTAATGTTTTATGGAAACTGCAAGGTACACAAGTTCCGGTTTTTGAAGATGATAATGGTACTCAGGTTATCGAAAAACTGACTTTGGAACAGCAAGGAGAACTTTCAGAACAGGAGTTCGACCAATTGGTTATCGATCTGGTTAATTTTCTGGACTATGCCGGAGAACCCATACAGCTTGAAAGAAAAAGCACGGGTAAATATGTCCTGTTCTTCATTCTGATGTTTACTGTATTGGCTTATTTCCTGAAAAAAGAATACTGGAAAGACGTCCATTAAACTAGCTGCAAAAACATGGATGTTTTTGCGTACCTATGCAACCGGGCAGACAGAGCTGACAATCAAACAATGTCGTTTCATGTTACAATTCCATTTTTATGCCCTAACTTGAATCTCAAGAGGTTATTATTCCGTGGCAAATATTAATACTCGAAAATCTGTAATGACCCTGTTTTCGTCTGCAAATTGTGCAATGAGTCATTGCACTCGCTTCGTACTGCATGAAAAAGGTATAACCGCAGACATTGAATATTTTGACCCGACTGACCCTCCAGAAGACTTGCTAGAGTTAAATCCTACCGGTACTTCGCCCACCTTAATTGAAAGAGGCCTGGTACTATATGATTCCAGGATTATTATGGAATATCTGGATGAACGCTTCCCTCATCCGCCGTTACATCAAATGGATCCTGTATCCCGTGCTAATGCCAGAATGCTGATCAAACGTATCGACCAGGACTGGTACCAGTTATTGGATGAAATCCTAAACTCAGGCGAGAAAAAATCAGCCCGAGCAAAAAAAATGTTGAAAGAAAGCTTACTGGCTGCTGCACCGGTGTTTGCTGCCCGCCCTTACTTTATGAGTGACGAGTTTTCTTTAATTGATTGCGCCCTGGCACCATTATTATGGCGTTTACCAAGCCTGGGCATAGACCTACTTACTCAAAACGACGCCATAAAAAAATACGCCAACCGTATTTTTATGCGTAAAGCTTTCGAAAAAAGCTTAAGTCCAATTGAACATGACATGGCCGAATTACCTAAATGACTCCATTAAAGCCTTATTTAATTCGCTCGATCTATGACTGGGTTATTGATAACAGCTTAACCCCGCATTTGCTGGTTGATGCTGAAGATGAAAACGCGGTTTTGCCCGAAGAATTTATTGAAGACGGAAAAATTGTGTTAAATATCAGGCCCGAGGCCATTCAAGGCCTGTCACTGGGTAATGAAGACATTCAGTTCAACGCCCGGTTTGGTGGAAAACCCATGCATATTGTTGCACCAATTTCCGCTGTTATGGCTATTTATGCCAAAGAAAACGGCAAAGGCATGATCTTTGACAATGAATCCGATGATGGCCACGACGAGCCACCACCGGCGCAAAAGACATCCAACAAACCCAATTTACGGGTTGTAAAATAACGAGCGCTTACTTTTTTTCCGGTGTATACAGTGAAGAAACCTTACTGTTAGCCGCGCCGGAATCTTTTGTGGTAGAAATAATTTTGGCGGTACCCCGTTTTTTTACCCGATCTATCCTGATAATTTCGTGCATAGGTACAAAAGAGCGGTCAACGCCTTCAAACTCAGCCCTTAATTTTTCTTCGGTCGGATCCACAACAATCGCGCTTTTTTCTCCAAAAACGAAATCCTCCAGCACCACAAAGCCATACATATCCCCCTGATACACACTGTTTACATAAACCTCGTAAACTTCCTCCCGGTTAACAAAAACAACCTTATAAATATGTTTCTCAGACATTTTGACCTTTTAAACAACTTTTAATAAAAGAATGATGTCTGCTATTTTAACCGGAATCAAGCTCATATACACTATTACTCAGTTAAACTAATCATTGAGGTGCACAATGTCTTACTGTATATATCTATCCGGCGAAATTCACACCGACTGGCGCGAACAGATCAAACAAGGTATTGCCGATCATAATCTTGATATTGAAGTATTAACGCCGATTACCGATCACGACAGCAGTGATAATGTTGGTGTGGAAATTCTAGGTCCAGAGAGCAACAATTTTTGGAAAGATCATAAAGCCGCAAAAATTAATGCCATTCGTACCAATACCTACATTACCAGAGCCGATATTGTTGTAATACGCTTTGGCGACAAATATAAACAATGGAATGCAGCATTTGACGCCGGTATTGCCGCAGGCATGGGCATTCCTATTATTACCCTGCACGCCCCGGATCTCACACACCCATTGAAAGAGATTGATGCCGCTGCAATGGCAGTTACCGAAACACCGCAGCAAGTAGTTGAAATCCTAAAGTATATTTCGCAAGAGTAAATTTAAGCCTTGAAAAATCAGTTAAATACTCAACTGATTTTTCAAGGCTTAACTGGCTGTAGTTAAAACGTAATCACTACCATTGCCATCATCGCACAACAAACCGGGTTGATCAGCTCTCCGCTCAACCTGATAGGCACGTTCAATAATCATTTGCAAACCTTCAACCAATTCATATCCCGGTAACTTGTTTATCCTAACCCATTTTGCCTCAGCAACATCCGTTTCAGCCACCGGATCAATATCCTGATCTTTCGTTAATTCAGCTAAAAAATCAATAATGACGTAATGAAAACCTTCCAGACGCCTTTCAACCACAGCCAACACAGACTTTGTGTTAATTTTTAAGCCAGTCTCCTCCAATACTTCACGCTGACAAGCCTCACTCATCGATTCACCCGCCTCCATTTTACCACCGGGCACGGACCATAAACCCGAAGCGGGTGCCTGGTTTCTTTTAATCAATAGCACCTGATCATGGTTAAAAATAATCGCACCAATCCCGATTAAAGGTACAGGTTCCACTCTATCAATCATATTCATAAGCAATTAATTTCCTCACCGGTAAACAAGTGTTGAATTTTAAAGCAATAACGTCTAACCTCTAACAAAAGGTAAGTTGTAATTCTTTTGCAAGCATACAGAGGACTTAACGATGAATCCATACACATTATTCGTCCCATTGCTTTTGTTAGCCCTCAGCATCAGTCAGGCAGTTAATGCAGGTGAAACAAAAGCCACTCAATGTTTTGGTTGCCATGGTCAAAATGGTAACAGTAACATCCCTTTAAATCCCAATCTTGCCGGTCAACAGGCAGACTATTTAAACAAACAGTTAAAAGCCTTCCGGGACGGTAGCCGCAATAACGCTATTATGCAAGGCATGGCAAAAAACCTGAGTGATACAGACATTAAGAACCTGGCCGAATACTTTGCCCAACAAAAAACAAAATCGGCTGGTGGCAATGCTGATCTGGCCAAAACCGGTAAAGAAAAAGCCGGCATGTGCCTAGGTTGTCATGGCAACAAAGCACAGGGTCGAGGTTCATTCCCTCGCTTGGCAGGCCAACATGCCGATTATCTAATTAAACAACTGCAAAACTTTAAACAGGGTAAACGTACCGGCGGGCCCATGCCGTCAATGGTTAAAAACCTGTCTGAACAGGATATCAAAGCTTTAGCCGCTTACTTTGCCTCCCTATAAACCTGAACCAGCAAGATTATGAAAATTAAGCATATTTTAATTCCGTTAACAGCGATCGCATTAAGCCTTAGTTCACCAACATTTGCCAAAAAAGACAAAGATGACGATCACGGTCGAATCAACAGTAACAAGCAATCTTATGAGGACAGTCTGCGAGGCCAAGATCGAGCGGAAGAAAGGCATGAATTAAAAAAACTCAAAAAGGGATATAAAAAACACAAAAAAGAGAAACATAAAGACAGGGATGACTATGATGACGATAATAAAAAGTATCGCCGGGATCATGACAAGAAGAAATTTAAATCCAGGGGTGATGACTATAAAAAACGCCATCGGGATCGTGACGATGATTATGATCATAGATACTATCAAATTGAAGAGAGCCAACACCCGATTGACTACGGTATAAATGAAGGTGCCGATAGAGCCAAACAGAAAATTGATGATATTCATCGCCGTGCTATAGAGGCCATTGATAACCAAACTGACAGAGCTGTTAACCGACGTCCGTCCGAAACCAAGCCGCCGCAGGAACAGCAACCCGGATCAAAAAAATGGTGGTGGCCTTTTTAGCCTCTTCAAATAGACAAAAGGCGGTTTCAAAACCGCCTTTTTTTTCGATTGATTGAATCTCAATACCGCAAAATATTACCAAATGCTTTATCATTAGCATTTTTAAAATAACAATAATATAAATCGCACTGCAAGATAATGAGTAACCATTCAGACACCACCACTGACCGTAGCATATCGCTGATTCTTTTTTTTGCCGTCACCCTGTTTACAAGCGCATCGCTGATGTTTGTACTGCAACCAATGTTCGGCAAAATATTATTGCCTTTATTGGGCGGTTCACCGGCAGTTTGGAATACCTGTATGGTGTTTTACCAAAGTATTTTATTCTTAGGCTATTTGTATGCCCATTATCTATCCACCCGGCAGGATAACCATCGGCAGATCATTATCCATGCCGCTATTATATTAATCAGCTTTCTGGCCTTACCTCTGGCATTGCCGGAAAACACCACCCCGCCCACAGACAGCAACCCTACGCTTTGGTTGCTATGGACCCTGTTTTTAGCCATTGGCCTGCCGTTTTTTGTCGTTTCCACCACCGCACCCTTAGTGCAAAAATGGTTCTCCAATGTCGGCCACCATACCAGTCATGACCCTTATTACCTGTATGCTGCCAGCAATGCCGGTAGTTTACTGGCATTGTTAAGTTACCCGTTTGCACTGGAACCCAATATCGGGCTGGTCAGCCAGAAATCCTACTGGAGCGGTGGCTATGTACTGCTGTGCCTGTTAATTCTAGGCTGTGCTTATTTTTTCTGGAAAAGCCAGAGCAAAATCCAAACGACTGAGCAGGAAGAACCCGAAAATAATAAATTATCCCTCAGCAATAAACTGCACTGGCTTGTACTGGCATTGGTTCCATCCAGTTTGTTACTGGGCCTGACCAACTTTATCAGCACCGATATAGCTTCGGTACCGTTGTTATGGATTATTCCGTTAACCCTGTACCTGCTGTCATTTATTATCGTATTTTCCAAATGGGGCGATAAAGTTCACCCCGTTATGGTCAAATTGCAACCGGTGGTATTGTTGCCCTTTATCGCCTATTCCTTTATCAATCCTGCCGTTCTGCCTTATTGGCTGGATCTGATACTACACCTAAGCGCATTCTTTCTGGCGGTGATGGTATGCCATGGCGAACTGGCGAAAAACCGTCCGCATACCGAACACCTAACCACCTTTTACCTGATTATGTCCTTTGCCGGCATGTTAGGCGGCATGTTTAACACGTTTGTTGCGCCCTTTGCTTTCAATGCCGTCTATGAATACCCCATTATGATTATCGCAGCCCTGCTGTTGCGCCCGGGGCTGAAGGCCGCAATCTGCTCGCAAAACTATGACTGGTTAAAGCAAATCATTTTTCCGCTAGGATTATTAACAACCGGCCTGATCATCTACTTCAGCGCCGACGACCTGCCACAATATCTGGATGCCATCGGCGGTGCGTTAATATTACTGGCCGGGTTGTTGTACAGTTTCAGGAACCAGGCCATCGCCCTGTCCGCGCTGACCGCCACCATCATCTTCTTTACTCTGGGCCTGCATGGCTTATTGTCTAACACCCTGTTTCAGGAACGTACCTTTTTTGGCGTATTGTCTGTGCGCGAAGCGGTATTAATAGACGAACAGGGTCGGCCGGAAAAATACCATGAAGTTTTCCACGGCACGACCAAACACGGAGCACAGAGACTGGTCAACCACCACCAGCAGACCCCGTTAACTTATTACAGCCGTCCCGGTCCAATGGGACAACTGTTTAAAACCTATGATGCCGACAATCAAAACTGGACCATCGGTGTCGTTGGCTTGGGTGCCGGTGCACTTACCTGTTATGCCAAACCCGGCCAGCAATGGACCATCTACGAGCTGGACCCACTGATTATTGAAATCGCCCAAACAGAAAAATATTTTTCCTATATCAAGCGTTGCGCCCCCAAAGTCAGCATGCAGGTGGGTGATGCCCGCTTATCATTACAAAAAGAACCGGAACAAAAATTTGACCTGCTGGTTTTGGATGCCTTCAGCTCCGACGCCGTACCCACGCACTTGTTAACCCAGGAAGCCATACAACTCTATTTAAGCCGCCTAAAACCCAACGGCATCCTGACCTTTCATATTACCAACCGTCACCTGGCACTTAAAAAAGTATTATCGGATCATGCAAAAAATCTGCATTTTTCAGCCTTAATACAGGAATTTAAACCAATCAAAGACCAACCGCTAGTGGTAGCAACCGATTGGGTCGCCATGGCTAAAAGTCCAGAAACTCTGGAACCGCTACGCCAAAGCAGACTTGGAAACTGGCAAAAAATGCCTTTATATTTTGATATGAAACCGTGGACTGATGACTTTACCAATATAGTCAGTATCTGGAAATAACAACTATCATCACATCACTCTTTTAAAAAGAGATGGGGTGAAATTAATAACGACACCTTGTTTTTGATTTAATTTGACACAAATAAGCCTAGTAAATAGACTAGGCTTATTTAAATATAAGTAATATTTATAATATTATCTGGTAGCTTAAAGCACACTGTCGTTTAAGACTTTTAAAAATCAGGCTTATCTAATTAACCTCAATAAACACCTCGAATTATGAAATATCGACTATATTTAAGTTTTAAATTTGCACATATTTTACCTTTGAAAAATGTATTTATAGCTACTGGAATTATATCGGCATAGTTATTCCAAAAATTATCAACCCATAGATTATTAACAATGAAAATAAAAAAAATAACTTTGATATTATTATGGGTACTGAGCATAACTGCATTACTTACTCCAAAACTATCATTACCATTCACATTTTTTGAACCATTCTCCATTGAGTATTTTGTAATATCTTTTATCTTTATAACCTCCTCACTTCCGGTTAGGAACAACAAGATATTAGAAAATATTCACTTTTTCACTACAATATTCATAATATTACTTCATCCTAACAGTTATATATTTGGCCGTGATGGAACACCAATAATATTAAGTATATATCTGTTATTCCATTTATGGTTAGTTGTTCATAAATCTCCAGAATACAAGCTATTTACAACCTCATTGATCATATCTTTCTTCTTACTCGACTTTGGCATTTCAGTAGTCGATAAAAATGCTAAAAAGGCTTTGACTAACCAAAAAGGAGGATTTGGAGTTATTGTATCTGGCCTTAAAGAAGGAGGATATTTAGTACCAAATTTAAATTTAAATATTATTGGGGAGTTTAAAGATTCAACGATACAAACCAACAGCTTTGGTTTTAGAAATAAAAATGAAACCACTTACAAAAAAGTAGAAGGGACACAAAGAATAATTCTTCTAGGCGATAGTTTTGTCGCAGGTTATCGTACAGACCAAAATCACACAATCGGAAAAGTCTTAGAGAATAAGTTAAACCAACAAAATAACTTCGAAGTTCTCATTGCTGGCTCTGAGCACCCTGGACAATATAGGCAATATATTAAAAAATATGCTTTTAAGTTTTCTCCGGATATAATTATTGTTGGTATTACAATTGGAAATGACATTTCTCAAGCTTATCTTTCTGAAAACAGATTAAGCTTTAAAGGGGGAAAAATTATCAATTCATTACTACCTGAAGATGCATTTTCTATAAACAGATATCCCTCATCAACTCTATTAAGGCTCGATAGAAACTTTCAAAAATGGAGAATTTATAAAAAATTCAAAATGATGATTAACAAAAAAGGAATAGCTTCTTGGTACCAAGATTACCCAGGGCATGTTCATCTTTTTGATGCTTTTCATTCTCTAGGGCATTTTTACAATGGAAATATTCCATTAGTTAATAAGTCTTTTAAAACTCTAGAAAAAATTATCCTTGATATTAAAGCAATGACAGACAGCAAAAAAACTAAACTATTAATTGCTATCTTTCCGCAGAGATTTCAGATTAATAGCGAAGAATGGGAAGCAGTTAGTTACGCCTATGGCTTAAATGAGAAATTATTTGACCTAAACAAACCCAACCATAAAATAAAGGAATTCTGCTTAAAAAACTCAATTAATTGCCTAGATATAGCGGATAATTTTAAAAAGGCACCCAATATAAGTTATTTCTTACCAAACGGCGATATGCATTGGAATTCAGAAGGTCAGAAAGTTGCTGCATCGGCAATTTATAATTTTCTTACCGGAAAAAATGAATTTATTCAAAAATAGAAATAGCGAAGGTCCAGTTAATAACCATATAAGAGCTTATCGCCTGTTTTGCTATAGAAGTTTATATCCGCATTGTCATGCCCTGCACCCTAAAATGTTACGAAAATATTGATGGAAAGCTCGAAGATAAACAGCTTCAAGTTATTACTGCAAAATGCCTATAGCCGAAATGAAAACACTTGATCAAACAAAGAATAATTATAACTCTGAACCTGTTTTTCCTAATTTAAACATTAACCACCTAACTTCAAACCATCATCATTTTTATTTCAAATAATTTTATACATGCTAACTGGTAATTGAACTCCAATTGGGCTAAAGTGAAATTACGATACGTTTGTATCAGTTCAGATTCCTGACACTGAGTTGTATCAAACCATCTCTGTTTTGATAACAGTCTCATATCCGGCCTAATTTATTAGCACATGCTAATAATTTCAATTAAGAGAGGTCAATCATGAATATTCAATTAGTCCTTTTAATATCCGCCCTGTTTGCTTTATCTGCTTGCGCAACAACAGACAGCCCATCAACGACAGCATCAATAGATGTACATCCTTTACAGTACAACAAAGACTTAAACCCTAGACAAAAGGATTACCCCAATCACCTTGGCTTTAATGACCTACATATTCAGGCTATTCGTCATTTAAAACCGGATAGCCATGATGTTCATGACCCTAAATTACAAACCGTGGTACATCACCATTGTAAAGCCTATAAAGATAAGACGTTAGTTTGCCTTATGTTCCATTCTGGAATGAAGGATCAAGATAAACCCATCGGCTTTGAATATATAATTACCGCTGAGCAGTATAATGCCCTGTCCAAAAGTGAAAAACGCTACTGGCATTATCATAAAACAGAAGTCCCGCGAGCCCATGCTACTTTTCCCGACTTAACCGCAGAAGAAGCAGGTAAGTTATTACCAACAGTTAACGAGACCTATGGCAAGGTAATTTATTTCCAATCACCGGATGATGAATTTCCGATTGGTGAACCCTATATACTAATAGTTCAGGATATGCCAGAACAAGAATAATCATTTTTAACAACGGAGGTGTTTTAAACACCTCCGTATCCGTCATGGTCCTACAAAGCAATGAAATATATTTTTACTATTGCCCTGGTAATTTCTAACGTGGCATTTGCCGATAATTATTTGGGGCTGCCAGCATTAATAATTCCTGCTGATAATCCTCAAACAATAGAAAAAACAGCCTTGGGACAACTGTTGTTTAATGAACAACGCTTTAGCGGTGACGGGACAATCAGTTGCGCCAGTTGTCATCAAAAGGATAAAGCCTTTACCGATGGTTTAAAAGTTGCTCAAGGGATTAATCAGCAAAAGGGGACTCGAAATACACCGACTATTGTGAATGCCGCCTTTTTTGACCGATTTTTTCTGGATGGCAGAACTCAGAGCCTTGAACTGCAGGCATTAGGTCCCTTTATTAATACCATTGAACACGGTCTGGAAAATCATAAAAAAATTGTCGATATTATTCGTACCGATACTGACTATAAAAAAAGTTTCCAGCGAATTTTTAAGCTTTCGCCCGATGAAATTACCATTGAACATGTTGCAAAAGCTATCGCTGGTTACGAAAGAACGCTGATTGCCGGTAACTCGGCCTTTGATCAATATTACTTCGGTCGTGACCGAACCAAATTATCTGCCAGCGCAGCCAGAGGTTTATTAGTATTTAGACGCAAAGGTAACTGTGCCAATTGTCACGAAATATCCTTGAACAATGCCTTGTTTACCGATAATCGTTTTTACAATATCGGCATTGGTATTGACCACATACAGCCAATTCTGGATGATTTACTCACTTTATTGAAACAAGGCAAAGACCCTGATCAATTGCCTTTAACAACCCAACAACGTTCTGAACTGGGCCGTTTTAATGTCACCAAGCAAGTTAATGATATAGGTAAATTTAAAACCCCGACATTAAGAAATATTGCGCTTACCGCTCCGTATATGCATAACGGCAGCCTGCAATCATTGGCGGAAGTTATTGAATATTATGATAGAGGCGGTAATCAAAGCAGCTATACCGATCCCGCCACTTTTCCATTACACCTGACACAACAAGAAAAAACAGATCTGCTTGCTTTTCTTAACGTTTTGACCAGCGGTACATTTGATAAAAAATAGATATTCCGCCTTAGTCCAGTAATTTACTGATAGAACACCCAATTACCCGACCGCAACCCTTGCCGCCTATTTTACCCTGTAGAGCCTGTTGTTGTTGAAGCCGGACGGGTAAACATTGACTTTGGTTTTTAGTTTTGTTATCAATCACTTGCTAAGGATTTTAAAGCACTAACAATAATAACAATTTTTTGAGGAGGTAACCCATGGATTCTGATGATACGGCGAATAGTAAGGCAATACAGGCAAAGCTGACCCGTTTGGAAAAAAAAGTCGACACACTAAACACCCAGTTAAAAAAAAGCAAACTGACCATTAAAGAATTAAATGCATCGCTTAAAGAGCGGGACGAACAAATTTTTTTATTGGAACAGTCATTAAGCAGCAAACCCGAAACAGTACATACAACCAATATCATTTCCGATTTACTCAAGTCACCTGAATCAATTCAGGCTCTGCCTCTAAAGCTAAAACAACAAGTTGAGCAGGCGGTGATTAGCAATACTAAGCATTATGTAGAACAAGCGCAAGCAGCGAAAGATCATTATATTAAATTAACTTTGGACAATGTCGATCAGAAACTGGTAACCCCCGCCCAAAAGCTTTATGAGCAATCTCGGGCAATGGCGATTGATCTCCCCATTCACTGGCAAAATATTTTACAACATAAGGTGATTGATCCGTCTATGCATCAAATCAATACCCTACTGGTATATGCCGAAGATTTCTATCAAGATAATTTAAAGCAGATTTTAGCCCTGATCGATCAGCTATATAAAACCATATTACTATGGATTGAAGAGGTTAAAGCCATCGTTAAAGGTGAAAAGCCACTCGATTTAAGCTGGTTTAAAGACCGCATGCATGGACATCATGGCGGCGGCTCTTACGCTTAACGCTTTATAACTCAACACCATCTAACCGCATAATAAAAAAGCCCCGACCGCCTAGAGTGACCGGGGCTTTTTTATGCCTAAGCTTTTCTTTGACCTTTAATGTACCAGGCTCAGTAAAATACCGGCTGCCACCGCCGAACCGATCACACCGGCCACATTCGGCCCCATGGCATGCATCAGCAGGAAGTTGTGCGGGTCGCTTTCCTGCCCCACTTTATTGGCGACACGCGCCGCCATCGGGACCGCCGAGACGCCGGCGGCGCCGATCAACGGGTTGATCGGGGTGGCGCTGAATTTGTTCATCAGTTTGGCCATCAATACGCCGGCTGCCGTGCCAATGCAGAAGGCGATGGCGCCTAAGGCCAGGATACCCAGGGTTTCCAGTTGCAGGAAGGCATGGGCATTGAGTTTAGATCCCACGGACAGGCCTAAGAAGATGGTGACGATGTTGATCAGTTCGTTTTGTGAGGTTTTGCTCAGGCGTTCAACCACGCCACAGGTGTTCATCAGGTTACCCAGGCAGAACATGCCGACCAGCGGGGCGGCTGAGGGTAACAATAGGATACACAGGGTCAGCAGCAGCAACGGAAAGGCTGTTTTTTCGGTTTGACTGACGCTGCGCATTTGTTGCATTTCTATTTTGCGTTCCGCTTCGGTGGTTAA
>JBNLBS010000005.1:0-209479 GCA_050303415.1 Methylococcaceae bacterium
AAACCCGCCCGGCGCTACGCCTATCGCGGACTAAAAATCTTCACTTCGCTGTCGCTCCGTTTCCAAGATTTTCAGCGTTGGTAATCTGACAATTGATCAGCCTTAAACCATCATTTACTGAAACAGATTCCGGTTGATTACTAAAACCAAAGTCATACAGCATCTTATATAACATTAAACCGGAAGCATCTCCGGTAAAAGGTCGGCCGGTGGCATTGGCTCCATGCATTCCAGGCGCCAAACCGACAATCAATAACCGCCCTTGCCGATCCCCAAAAGCAGCAACCGGATGGGCATAATACTCAGGATATTCAGTTTTTATCTGGTGCAGATGCTTAACCAGTCTTGGACAGGCTTTACACTTTGGATCAAATGTTTGCATACCTAATTTTAATACCCATAAAAAAGGGCCCGTTAAGGCCCTTTTAATTTTTACTTAAGTAGACTAAGTATCAGTTGATTTAATCAACTTCTTTCATGCTTAACCTAACTCTTCCCTGACGATCGATTTCAAGAACTTTGACTTTAACCACGTCGCCTTCAGAAAGCTTGTCACTGACTTTATCAACATGCTCATCTGAAATTTGAGAGATATGAACCAGGCCGTCTTTACCCGGTAAAATAGTTACAAAAGCACCAAAGTCCATTAAGCGGGCTACTTTACCCTCGTAAATTTTGCCTACTTCAACTTCAGCGGTAATTTCTTCAATTAAACGGCGTGCTTCTTCACCTGCGGCTTTATCAACAGAAGCCACTTTAACAATACCATCGTCTGTTAAATCGATGCTGGCGCCAGTTTGTTCGGTCAGATTGCGGATGGTTGCACCACCTTTACCAATCACTTCACGAATTTTGCTTGGATCAATTTTGAAGGTGATAATACGCGGCGCATAGTCAGACATTTCTTCACGGGTTTCTGACAGTGCTTTATTCATTTCACCCAGAATATGCAAACGACCTTGTTTTGCCTGTTCCAAGGCTGTCTTCATAATTTCGGAAGTAATGCCGTCGATCTTGATATCCATTTGCAAAGCAGTGATACCGGTTTCCGAACCGGCTACTTTAAAGTCCATATCACCCAAGTGATCTTCATCACCCATGATGTCAGACAATACAGCAAAGTTTTCGCCTTCTTTGATCAAACCCATCGCAATACCGGCAACCGGTGCTTTAGTTGGTACGCCCGCATCCATCAAGGCCAAGCTGGTACCACAAACCGAAGCCATAGAACTTGAACCGTTGGATTCGGTAATTTCAGAAACCACGCGTACAACATATGGAAATTCTTCCATATCGGGTAATACCGCTTGTACACCACGCTTGGCTAATCGGCCGTGACCAATTTCTCTACGCTTTGGTGAACCGACGAAACCGGTTTCACCGACACAGAATGGAGGGAAGTTATAATGCAGCATAAAAGGTTCTTTATGCTCACCGGATAATGCGTCTATGATCTGCGCATCACGTTGTGTACCAAGAGTCGCAACCACTAAGGCCTGTGTTTCACCTCGGGTAAACAATGCTGAACCATGCGTTCTTGGTAGCACGCCGGTTTTAACAGTAATCGGTCTTACCGTCGCCAAATCACGACCATCAATACGCTTGCTTTCGTTCAAGATTGAGCCGCGAACAATTTTCTTTTCCAGCTTTTCAATAATTTCACGAATTGCACTTTCTTCGTACTGCTCATCGGCAGTTAGCTTTTCAACTACTGTATTTCTGATTTCTTTTAACTGCTCTTGTCTAACCAATTTTTCAGCAACCTGATAGGCAGCTGTAATCGATGCTTCAACCTCACCGGCAACTAGTGTTTCCAAAGCGGTATCGTGCTCTGGAGCAGACCATTCGATCGCTGGTTTATTAACCTCGGCCGCAAATTCGCTAATCGCAGTAATGGCGGTTTGCATTTGTTCATGACCAAATAAAACGGCATTTAGCATAACCTCTTCAGTTAAGCTATCAGCTTCCGATTCGACCATTAATACGGCTTTAGACGTACCGGCAACAACCAGTTCCAGTTGAGAGTCTTTTAACGCATCAATCGAAGGATTTAGTAGGTATTCACCATCCTTATAACCCACGCATGCAGCACCGACCGGTCCGTTAAAAGGTAAACCGGATACTGCAAGAGCAGCAGAAGTACCTAATAATGCAGGAATTTCTGTATCGACGTCAGGGTTAAGTGAAATAACAGTGGCAATAACCTGAACTTCATTGGTATAGCCATCAGGAAATAATGGTCGAATTGGGCGATCAATCAACCTTGAAGTTAGAGTTTCCTTCTCGGTTGGACGACCTTCACGTTTGAAAAAACCACCTGGAATTTTACCGGCAGCATATGCCTTTTCTTGATAGTTGACAGTTAACGGGAAAAAATCGCCGCCGCCGTTACTATCTTTTTTACCGACTACAGTAACAAGTAATGCAGTACCATCGACATCAATCACTACCGCACCATCAGCTTGACGTGCAATTTCTCCGGTTTCCAGAGTTACGAGTTGATCACCGTATTGAAATTCTTTCCTGATAGGGTTCACTATTAGGTTCCTTTACGTTAAAGGTTATTTTTAATAATGTTCATAAATGAACGATTTAAATAAAAGAACGACATTGCTGCCGTTCTTTTTAAATTTTGTTACTTACGCAAGCCTAAACGCTCAATTAATGAACGGTAACGAGCAACATCTTTCTTTTTCAGATAATCCAGTAACTTGCGACGTTGGTTAACCATACGTAACAAACCACGACGGGAATGATTATCCTTTTTGTGTGCATCGAAGTGAGGCATCAAGTGCGTAATATGCGCTGTCAGTAAAGCAACCTGTACTTCAGGTGAACCTGTGTCTGTTTCAGACAGACGATATTCTTCAACAACAGCTTTTTTTTGTTCTGCAGTAAATGGCATTTTTTTTAATCCCTATATGATTAAATTAAAAAACAAAGGCCGTTAAATAACAGCCCTTAATGAAAATGTCTCCACAATAGGGTGTAGAAACATAAATTTTTGTGCTCTGAAAATTCCAGCCACAGTTAATTATATAAATGAAACAATTTCTTGGGCGCTAGTTTACCATCCATTAGCAATTCCCCCAAACCTAAAAATCCTTGTTCGCTATACATGCGTACCATACCTTGTATGGACTCTTGCATTAACAGCTGTCGACCTTGTTTAATAGAGGCTGTTTGCTGTTCAGATAAGGTCACCATTGGCATTTCGTCCAGCGGTTTATCTACAGCAATAAGTTGCTGCAATAAAGCTTGTGCCGTCATATTTTGCAGCTGTTCAATGGTAAATGCCTGTTCAATATTAAATTGACCGGCATTCAAACGCCGCAAAGCAGTAACCGTTGCGCCACAACCCAGTTTGTAACCGATATCTTCCGCTAAAGTCCGTATATATGTACCTTTAGAGCAAGACACATCCAATTCTAGTTTATAACGGGTTTGTGACAATAATTTAATATCAAAAATGCGTATTGTTCTGGCTTTTCGCTCAACCGTCTTTCCTTCTCTGGCCAGCTCATAAAGCTTTTTGCCCTGATGTTTTAAGGCTGAGTACATTGGCGGAACCTGATCAATTTCACCAACAAAACTCTCAATGCATTGCTGAATTTGTTGTTCGCTAAAGTCAGGAACCGGTTTCTGCTCGATCACTTGACCTTCCGCATCACCGCTATCGGTCACCAGACCCAGCTGTACCTCAACTTGGTAGCGCTTATCATCATCCAGCATAAAAGCCGAGACTTTGGTCGCCTCGCCAAAGCACAAGGGTAACAAACCCGTTGCTAATGGATCAAGACTACCCGTATGGCCGGCTTTATTGGCATTAAATAAGCGCTTTACTTCCTGTAAAGCTTTATTTGACGACACCCCCAAACGTTTATCCAGCAACAATATTCCATGAATATCGAGGCCTTTTTTACGTTTTGCCACTCGTTTTTAGTCCTTGTCCAGAGAATCGTCTTGGCTCAATAACTCAGCAACACGCATGCCGGTATCAAATGAATCGTCATAATAAAAACGTAATTCCGAAACATGCCTTAACCGCATTCTTTTTGCCAGCTCGGCTCGGATCACAGGGGCATCTTCATTAAGAAACTTAACTTGCTCCCGTTTACCTTGATCATCAGCATTAAGCACAGTCACATAGACTTTAGCTACCGCCAGATCTTTACTTACTTCGACTTCATTAACAGTAATAAACCCCAGACGCGGATCGTTTATACCGCGCTGTAAAATAACCGCCAACTCTTTTTGAATTTGCGAAGAAACCCGGGCACTACGACCAAATTCTCTAGCCATCTATACTATATTTCCCTTTTAACTTCAATGCGTTCAAAAACCTCAATCTGATCGCCATTTCTGACATCATTATAGTTTTTAACCCCAATACCGCATTCCATGCCCATTTTGACTTCATTGGCATCATCTTTAAAACGACGCAATGATTCCAATTGACCTTCGTAAATCACGACGTTGTCACGCAGTACACGAATAGGCAGATTACGCTTGACAAAGCCTTCCAACACCATACAACCGGCAATGGAACCAAATTTGGGAGAACGGAAGACATCACGAACTTCAGCCAAACCAACAATCTGCTCTTTAATTTCCGGTGCCAGCATTCCGCTGATTGATTTTTTAACCTCATCTATAGCATCGTAGATCACACTATAGTAATGCAAGTCGATTTCTTTTTCTTCAATCAGTTTTCTGGCTGTGGCATCAGCTCTGACATTAAAACCAATCAAAATTGCGCCGGAAGCCAAAGCCAGGTTGGCATCACCTTCGTTGATACCACCCACACCACCAAAAACCACTTTAACCTCAACTTCTTCAGTGGACAATTTAATCAGTGAGTCACGTAATGCTTCCAAACTGCCTTGTACATCCGTCTTGATTACCAAATTCAGACTTGCTGTTTCACCAGCAGCCATTCTTGAAAAGACCTGATCCAGTTTTGCCGCCTGCTGACTGGCATGCAGATTTAATTTATTTCTATCTTGGCGGTGTTCGGCCAGGTCTCTTGCAGCTTTTTCACTTTGAACGACCAGAAATTCATCACCCGCATTCGGTGTACCGGATAAACCTAAAATCTCAACCGGTGCGCAAGGGCCCGCTTCTTTAACCGCTTTGGCATTCTCATTAAACATAGCTCTGACACGGCCATATTCATGACCACACAGGACAATCTGACTTTTTTCCAAAGTACCTTTTTGTACCAGAACAGTGGCAACAGGACCGCGCCCTTTATCCAACCTGGATTCGATCACAATACCGGAAGCAATTCCTTTTACCGGTGCTTTCAGTTCCAGTATTTCAGCCTGAAGAATTAGAGCTTCAATTAAATCATCAATACCTTCACCGGTTTTTGCCGATACTTTAAGAAACTGTACATCGCCGCCCCATTCCTCCGGCACAACGTCTAAAGCCGCCAGTTCCTGCATAACCTTATCCGGATTTGCTTCCGGTTTATCCATTTTATTAATAGCGACAATCATAGGCACGTTGGCCGCCCTAGCGTGCTCAACAGCTTCTTTGGTTTGCGGCATAACACCATCATCGGCGGCTACAACCACAATAACCACGTCAGTCACTTCCGCACCGCGTGCACGCATAGCGGTAAAAGCCGCGTGACCCGGTGTATCCAAGAAGGTTACCGAACCGTGATCGGTTTTAACCTGATAAGCACCAATATGTTGGGTAATACCACCCGCTTCACCTGCGGCAACTCGGGTTTCTCTAATATAATCCAGTAATGAAGTCTTACCATGGTCAACATGGCCCATAATGGTCACAATAGGTGCCCTGGCGATTAATGGGCGATCATCTTTAGCCAAATCACCCAGCACTTCAGCTTCAAGATCGTCATCGCTTTGCATGATAACCTTATGCCCCATCTCTTCAACCAAGATAGCAGCCGTTTCTTGATCTATAGTCTGATTAATAGTCGCCATAATACCTAATTTCATCAAATGTTTGATGACTTCAGCGGCTTTAATACTCATTTTTTGAGCTAAATCGGAAACAATAATATTTTCACCGATTACTACTTCTCTGACCGTCGGTGCAACTGGTTTTTCAAACTGATGCTTGCCATCAGTTTCAACCTTGGAAACTTCTTTTTGACGCCCTTTCTTCTTACCTTTCTTCGGAACTGGTTTAACTTGTCGCTCCGCCTTCTTGTTCTTCTGTCCAGCGGCTTCCTGACGGGCTGCAGCTTGTTTCCTTACTTTCTCAGCATTTTTCTCAATTGATTCCTGAAGACGTTTTGCTTTTTCTTCAGCCAATCGTTTCTCTTCTTCCTCCAATGCCAATCTTTCAGCTTCCAGCTTATCTTCTTCTGTTTCAACTGGTTCAGGAACGACTTCCTCTACAGGCTCTTCTGTTATAGCTTCTTCGGTTTTCACCTCATCAACTTTAACTTCTTCAGGCTCGACAGAAACCTCCTCTTTTTTGATTTCCAGCTCAGTTTCAACAACCTTTTTTTCAACTGCTTCCTGCTCTACAAGCGGCTCCGGCTGTTTAGTTTCTACAGCTTTCTCTTGTAGACTTTCAACCGCTTCATCTTCAACTTCAGTGCGTTTCACATACGTCTTCTTTTTCCTGACTTCAACACTGATTGTCTTTGATGATGTTCCAGGAGCAGATGATTGTTTTAATTCACTGACAACACGACGTTTTAAAGTCACCCGTTTAGGTGTACTTTCTGTTGAGATATCAGCTTTACCATGTCGCTTGCGCAAATGCGCCAGCAGTTTCATTTTCTCATCTTCACTAATAACATCATCAGCTGAACTGGCTGAGAGCCCTGCTTCTTTTAATTGCTCAAGAAACTGCTCCAGCGGTATACCTACGACCTTAGCTAATTGACTGACTGTTTTTTCGCTCATTCTTTTTCCCCTTACTTGCCCTGTTCGTCTGCAAACCAAGGCTCACGAGCCTTCATGATCAACTGTCCTGCTTTTTCCTCATCTATCCCTGTAAAATTCAGCAAATCATCTACCGCCTGCTCAGCCAAATCATCCATCGTTACAATTCCCTGACTAGCCATTTCATACGCTAAGTCTTTGCTCATTCCTTCCATATCCAAAAGATCTTGGGCCGGTTCTGCTGTTTCAATTTTCTCTTCAGAAGCGATGGCATTAATCAACAATGCATCCTTAGCTCGGCTTTTTAGAGTTTCGATTAGTTCCTCATCAAATCCGTCAACATCCAGCATTTCCTGAACCGGCACATATGCCAGTTCTTCCACTGAATTAAAACCAACCTCTACCAGGACAGCTGCCAATTCTTCATCAACATCAAGTTGGTCTACAAACATTTGAGTTATTTTAGCAGCCGCTTCTTCACTGTCTTCTTCAACCTTTTCAGCATCCAGAACATTCAGCTCCCAGCCTGTCAATTCTGTTGCCAGCCGAACATTTTGGCCCCCACGACCAATTGCTTGAGACAAACTGTCTGTGGCAACGGCTATATCCATACAATGTTTATCTTCATCGACAACAATCGATTGAATTTCTGCGGGTGACATAGCGTTGATAACAAACTGAGCTTCATTATCATTCCAAAGAATAATATCAACACGTTCACCAGCCAGCTCATTAGATACCGATTGAACTCTTGATCCACGCATACCTACACAAGCACCGACCGGATCAATTCTGGGATCATTGGCTTTTACCGCAATTTTCGCTCTGGACCCCGGGTCTCTGGCTGCGGCAAGAACTTCAACCATACCTTCGCCAACTTCAGGCACTTCAAGACGGAACAAAGATATTAGCAATTCAGGAGCAACACGACTAACGAAAAGTTGCGGTCCACGCGGCTCAGGACGAACCGATTTCAAATAGCCTCTGATACGGTCACCTATCCGAACTGATTCTCTGGGAATCATTTCTTCTTTCGGAATATAGGCTTCTATATTACCCCCCAGATCCAAATAAACACTGCCTTTTTCCAAGCGTTTTACAACACCGGTAATCAGCTCGCCGACTCGGCTGCTATAAGCCTCAACCACTTTGTTACGCTCAGCTTCCCTGATTTTCTGTATGATAACCTGTTTCGCTGTCTGTGCGGCTATGCGACAGAACTCAACCGAATCAATTGGCTTGGAAACATAATCACCCACCTCTATTTCAGGATTTTCTTTACGGGCATCTTCTAATAAAATTTGCTTGTCCGCACATTCCAGACCGTTTTCAAATTCACTATTAGCCTCAACCACTTTCCAGCGCCTGACCGTACTATAACCACCCGTTGCTCTATTAATAGTTACCTTGACATCAATAGGGGTCTCATGACGTTTTATAGTAGCTGCTTCCAAAGCTGATTCCATCGCCTGAAAAACAATTTCCTTTTCAATTTCTTTTTCGTTAGAAAAAACATCAACTACTAGTAAAATTTCTTTATTTCCCATCACGATCTCCTTTTTTCCAGTAAATAATCAGGAACCAGTCTTGCCTTACTCATTGCTTGAAGCGGTATTTCAAAAATATCTTCACCTTCCTGAAGCCATATCACATCACCTTCAACCTTTTGAATCTGACCGGTTATTTTTCTTCGTTTGTTAATTGGACTAAACAAATTAACATTCACTGTACTGCCAAGATAGCGCGCAAACTGACTGCTTTTAAAAAACGGTCTATCTTCACCCGGTGAGGACACTTCCAAATGATAATTACCCTGAATCGGGTCTTCGACATCCAAAACACCACTGACCTGATGACTGACTTTGGTACAATCATCAAGTAAAATACCGGATTCACTATCAATATAAATACGTAGCATACCGTTTTGCGGATGCGGATTATACTCAATCCCAACGCACTCGTAACCCAATCCTTCAACAATGGGTTCAATCAAGTTAACCAGATGTTCTGGAGCCTGTTTCATTCGCCCTCACTTTTCAACACACACAAAAAAAGAGCCAGAGGCTCTTCCATTAACAATCCAAATTTTCAATCCACCAGAAAACAAAAAACCCCAAAAAGGGGTTCTTAATATTTTGGTAGCGGGGGCAGGATTTGAACCTACGACCTTCGGGTTATGAGCCCGACGAGCTACCAAGCTGCTCCACCCCGCGATTGATTTGAACCATTATACAATGAATTCTAAATTAAGCAACTTATTTCTTATCTTTTTAGTCAGTCATTACTAAAAACGACTGCCAATGACCTGATAAGCTTAAAACAATTGCCAATAAAATCAAATAAACCAATCTAAAGCGACAAAAAGTTGCAACACTATTGCCGCAAAAATTCCTGCCAGGACATCATCGACCATAATTCCAAAGCCCCCCTGAACATGCTGATCCAGCAACTTTATTGGCCATGGTTTTATAATATCAAACACCCTGAACAAGACAAACCCGATAAAAACAGCCTGCCAGGAAAACCCTACCACCCACATGGTAACCAAATAACCGGCAATCTCATCCCAAACAATACCGCCAAAGTCATGCTCACCCAATTTATCAGCGGCTTGCCCACAAATCCAAATCCCGGCCAGTATTGAAGTTACCGTAAAAACGCTATAAACCCAGATGTTAGTTTGCATCAAAAGATAATAGACGGGAATGGCAGCTATCGTCCCCATTGTTCCTGGCGCTTTTTTAACTAAACCAGAACCAAAACCAAACGCCAAAAATAACACCGGGTCTTTTATAACTTGCCCAGGGGTCAATTTATTTTGACCCAATTGATTATTTAGAAAAATGCTCAAAACCTTTTGCCTCAATAACTTCAGTTTTACCCGATTTTTTTATACGTAAGCCCGGCTGTTGCTCTATCACCCCTATCTGACTACAGCTTTCCGGTATCAGCTCAATATTTTCGGGCGCTACGGCAAAACATAACTCATAATCATCACCGGCTGTTAAGGGCATAAGCCAATCGGACGATGTCTCAACATAATCCCGCACTGAGGATGAAAGCGGTATTTTTTGCCAATCAAGACAGGCTCCGACAGCACTCTTATCCAGAATATGTCCCAAATCCGAACTTAAACCATCAGATATATCAATACACGCGCTGGCTATACCTATCAATGCCAAACCGGTTTCAACTCTGGGCATGGGTTTATGAAAACGCTGCAAAGGAACCTCCGGCTCTTGACACGAATATCCCTGCGCAATTTTTAAGCCTAAGCCGGCATCACCTAGGCATCCACTGACATAAATTAAATCACCCACTTTAGCACCGGAACGCCTTATAGCCTGTCCCGTCTTTACCAGACCTAAAGCCTGTATTGTCAAAGTCAAACTGCCGGAAGTTGTATCACCGCCAATCAAATCAACTGAATATTTTTGAGCCAAGGTAAATAGCCCCCTGGAGAATCGTTTCAGCCAGGACGGATCAACTTCGGGCAGTGTTATAGCCAAGGTAACCGCTATCGGTTTAGCCCCCATACTGGCAAGATCGCTTAAATTAACGGCAAGCAGTTTATGCGCCAAACACTCAGGGTCTGTATTGGGTAAAAAATGCACACCTTCAACCATGGTATCGGTGGTAATTGCCAGCTCATAACCCTGAGGAATATTCAACAAGGCGCAATCATCGCCAATTCCAAGACGGGTGAAAAGGTTTGCAGGCTGATTGCCGGCAAAATACTGCTGAATCAAGCCAAACTCAGAAACAGCAGCGGTCATTACTTACTAGAACTTTTTGCTTTAATTTCCACAGCACGTTCCTGCTGCGCTACCTTATCCAAAATACCATTGATGTAGCGATGACTGCCTTCCGCACCAAAACATTTAGCCAGATTGATTCCTTCATTTAAAATAACCCGATACGGTGCATCCAAACGATTCAGCAATTCGTAAACGGAAATACGTAAAATAGCCCGCTCAACCGGATCAATTTTTTCCACATCGCGGTCCACAAACTGCGCCAGTATGGCATCTATCTTATCCAGCTGCTTGGGTACACCATGAAACAATTCAATAAAATAACTTTTTTGTACATTTTTTAGTCGATCTTCTTCTAAAAACTGTTTTTCAATCTTATTTAAATTCTGCCCGGTCATCTGCCATTGATACAATGCCTGCACCGCAGTTTTTCGAGCATTTGTTCGTGCCTGACTCATTAAGCTTCCAGGTTATTAAACAAACTAACCATTTCCACTGCCGACATTGCTGCTTCAGCCCCTTTATTGCCGGCTTTAGTACCTGCACGCTCAATGGCCTGTTCGATAGTATCGACGGTTAGCACACCGAAACTGACCGGTACATCATATTGCAATGATACCGATGCCAACCCTTTAACACATTCACCGGCAACATAATCAAAATGTGGCGTACCTCCACGGATAACCGCACCCAAGGCAACGATAGCATCAAATTTTTTGCTCGCCGCCAGACGCTGTACCACCATAGGCAGTTCAAATGCACCCGGTGCTTTAACCAGGGTAATATCATCCCTGTTGGCCCCATGTCGAACCAAAGCATCAATTGCCCCACCTTCCAACTGCTCCACGATAAAACTATTAAAACGCGATGCAACGATACAAAACTTACCGCCTTGCGCTGATAATTGGCCTTCAAAAGTTTTTACTGTCGACATATAAATCTCTATTAAATAATGAACTAAACCTAAATAATGCTAGCAACCAGCATCATAATCAACATGCTCAACCACTTCCAGATCAAAACCGGAAAGACCGACATATTTTTTCTGTGTTCCCAACACCTTTAACTTACGTACACCCAAATCCGCCAGAATTCTGGAACCGGTACCCGTGGTACGCCAGTCCACAGCCGCTGCCGTTTGACTGGAAACGTCAACACCATTATCTTCCATATGGTATTGATGAATTTTCTCTACCAACGATTTGTTATTTTCATTTTGCCTGATGACCACCAGCACCCCACGGCCTTCTTCTGCAATTTTTTTCATTGCCTCACGCATCGGCACACTACAATCATTGCGTTTGGAACAAAACAAATCATCCAGCAAATTACGCGCATGAACCCGCACCAAAACCGGCTCGCCATTGGCTACATCCCCCATAACCAGGGCCAAATGGAGATTATCGTCATTGCGATCCTGATAGGCATATAACCTGAAATCACCGAATTCAGTTGGAAAATTACAATCACTGACCCTTTCCAACGTATTTTCATGTTGAATACGATAATGAATCAAATCCGCAATGGTGCCAATTTTTAAATCATGTTGTTGAGCAAAAATCTCCAGATCCGGCCGCCGGGCCATCGTTCCGTCATCATTCAAGATTTCAACAATCACCGAGCTTGCTTCAACGCCCGCCAGTTTTGCCAAGTCACAACCCGCTTCCGTATGCCCGGCACGGTTCAAAACACCACCCGGCTGCGCCATCAAAGGAAAAATATGTCCCGGTTGAACCAGATCTTCGGCAGTAGCCTCCGGGGCAACCGCTGCCTGTACTGTTTTTGCCCTATCCGCTGCCGAAATACCTGTAGTGACTCCGCTTGCAGCCTCAATGGACACGGTAAAATTGGTCGAGTGTGCGGTTCTGTTATCATTCACCATTAACGGCAAGCGTAACTGCTGACAACGCTGTGGCGTCATGGTTAAGCATATTAAACCGCGGCCGTAACGCGCCATAAAGTTGATATCTTCCGGACGGGTAAAAGCAGCAGCCATCACCAGATCACCTTCATTTTCGCGGTCCTCATCATCCATAATGATAACCATTTTTCCCTGACGTAAGTCTTCTATAATTTCTTCAATACTATTCATTAAGCTATAAAACCAGACTGCTGAAGGAGTTGTTCGGTGACACCGGCATGACATTTTGCTGCAGCTTCGCCCTTCATCAACCGCTCCATGTATCGAGCCAGAAGATCGACTTCAAGATTGACCTTATCCCCGGCACCGGTTGAACCCAGCGTTGTTTCTTGAAGCGTATGAGGCACAATATTGACACTAAAAACTGCACCATCAACTTCATTAACCGTCAAACTGATCCCGTTAATACAAATAGAGCCTTTTTCCGCAATATATTTTGCCAGTTCATCCGGCGCTTTAAATTTAAAACGATACGAGCGTCCATCGGGTGTTTTCTCTAACACCGTACCAATACCATCGACATGACCACTGACAATATGGCCGCCTAAACGAGTACTGGGTGTCAATGCCAATTCGAGGTTAACCGGTGTAGATACCGTGGCATTTTTTAAAATGGTTCGGGATAAGGTTTCATTAGAGACATCAGCAGTAAAAAAATGATTCCCCAATTCAACCGCTGTCAGACAAACCCCATTGACAGCAATACTATCCCCCAAGGCCGCATCGGCAATCGAAAGCTTGCCTGTATCAATGGTTAATCGACAATCTCCCGCCCGGGGCTCAATAGCAGAAATCTTACCTATTGCTAAAATAATACCTGTAAACATTAATGACCTTTTTCGTGTCCCGCAAGTGTTAACCTGAGATCAGCACCCAATTGCCGGAAATCTTTTAAATGTAATTGTTTTCTGTCTGCCATTGATTGTAAACCGGGTAATTTAAATAAGCCACGACCTTCATCACCCAAAATCACAGTGGCCATATAAAGCACCCACTCATCCACCAGTCCCTCAGCCAACAAAGCACCATTTAACGTGGCGCC
Organism: Methylococcaceae bacterium; assembly: GCA_050303415.1. Lineage (GTDB taxonomy): Bacteria > Pseudomonadota > Gammaproteobacteria > Methylococcales > Methylomonadaceae > JBNLBS01. Next base: position 13,591 of record JBNLBS010000005.1, read on the forward strand.
GGCCTCAACCATTACCGTATTCACCTGTAATTCGGCCAAACAACTCAACACACTGGTTAAATCCAGACGATTATTTTTAGCCTCCAGGCCATAGACTTCAAAACCAGCTGATTGCAACTGTTGTTTTTTGGCTTGATCAGTAGAACACGTCAAAATCACAGTACGCCCGGGCAAACTTAGCATTTTAGCGTTGAGTGGCATTTGCAGACTGGAATCCAGAACGACTCGAAGCGGCTGTTCAACAGCTTCATTCAAGCGCACATTCATTGCAGGATTATCAGCTAAAACAGTATTTATCCCGGTTAAAACAGCCGAACTCTGCGCTCTCAACCGTTGCACGTCCTGCCTGGCCTGATCTCCAGTTATCCACTTACTTTCACCCGATGCCATTGCCGTACGACCATCCAGACTCATGGCCAATTTACTGAACACAAATGGCAGACCGAAACGCATTCTCTTGATAAAGCCTCGGTTCAATGCTTCCGCATCAGCCTGCAACAAACCACACTCAACTTGAATTCCGGCTTGGCGCATTCTAGCAATCCCCTGCCCGGAAACCTGTGGATTGGGGTCCTGCATCGCCACCACTACTCTGGCAAGTTGAGCTTTAATTAAAGCATCACAACAGGGAGGGGTTTTGCCATGATGACTGCACGGTTCCAGGGTTACATAGGCCGTAGCGCCTTTAGCATCGGCAGTTCTTTTCAAAGCCTCCACTTCAGCGTGGCCCAAACCGGCTTGAGCATGCCAACCTTCGGCAATTATCTGGTGGTCTTTTACAATAACACATCCAACTCTGGGGTTTGGATCTGTAGTGTAATAACCTTTTTTTGCCAGCTGTATGGCTCTAGCCATAAACTCGGCATCTTCAAGTTCTGAAACTGGCATTTATTTCTTGTCTAAATGCTTAATCATTTCAGTAAATTCACTGACATCTTCAAAACTTCTATAGACCGAGGCGAAACGAACAAATGCAACATGATCCAGATTACTTAATTCCTTCATCACTTTTTCACCCAACTCATTGGCAGAAATCTCCCGTTCTCCAGTCGCTCTTAACTCTTTTTTAATTCGGTTAATGGCCGCTTCAATATCATCACTGCCAACCGGCCTTTTTTCCAAGGCCCGCAGCATTCCTGCACGTAATTTTCCCTCGTCAAACGGCTCCCTGACACCATCACGCTTGATAATTTGAGGCAAAGTAAGCTCAGCCACCTCAAATGTGGTAAAACGTTCTTTACAGACATTACATTCCCGCCGCCTGCGAACCTGATCACCTTCATTCGCCAGTCTTGAGTCGATAACCCTTGTATCTTGAGCCGTACAAAAAGGACAACGCATTGTAATTACAAATTCATCAAACTGAAAAATTTCAGCCTTTGTTACCAAAACCGCTTATTTTATAACAATTTTTTAATTTAAGCCGGTAAATTTTCGGAATGAATATAGAAAATCAATCAAAACCGGATAAATACCCCCCTCCTTTGTTAAAACGCCAGTTTTATTTGAATTGAAAAGCGTCTCTTATTTTCATTTACCTTAAAGCCTTACCCTCGAAAGCTGAAAAAGGTAAGATACATTACGTTGAGTATGAATAAAATAATGAAATCAATATGCCCGAGAAAGAAGGTGTAATTAAATATCAATTAAACCATAAACAGACTGATTTCCCTGGAACCAACGCTGTTTTAGAATTAAACAGCTGGCGCAGCATCATGTACCGGCTTGGTTTGATTGGTCAATCAATGGATCGATACGGTGGCTTAGGATACGGTAATATCAGCCTGCGCTTTCCGTCTACAGCCGACTCATTTATTATCAGCGGCACCCAAACAGGAGAAATAGAGTTTTTAACAGCAAAACAGTATTGCCTTGTTACAAGTGCAGATATTACCCAAAACATTATCAATTCCTCGGGACCCTGCAAACCTTCATCTGAAGCTTTAACCCATGCCTGTATCTATCAACAAAGCTCTCAAGCCAGAGCCATCATACACAGTCACTGCCCTGAAATCTGGCGGCAGACTGAAGCTTTGAATCTGGCTCATACCTCAGCCGATATAGCTTACGGCACGACTGAAATGGCTTGCGCTGTCGCACAGCTAATAAGCTCAAATCAACTTAAATCATCCTCTATTTTCAGTATGTTAGGTCATGAAGACGGTATCGTCTCTTTTGGCAAAACCGTCGCTGAAGCAGCCTGGTTAATGATTAAACATTTAAATTTAGCCATTCAAATTGAACAAGTGACAACTAACCAGTAAAATGCCTGTATTTTTCACATACCTTTAAAATGTCCAAAATACTCGTTTATACCGCGAATTTATGCCCTTATTGCACCATGGCCAAACGTCTATTGGATAAAAAAGGGGCCAGCTATACAGAAATCAATGTTGATTCAAAACCCGGCCTACGGGAGGAAATGATGCAAAAAAGTAAGCGTAGAACCGTACCGCAAATTTTTATTGGCGATTACCATGTCGGCGGCTTTGATGATCTATATGCATTGGACAGAGAAAATAAGTTAACAGGCTTACTTACTGCCAATTAAATAGGTTTATTTTACGCATAAAAAAACCTGCAATTGCCGATAAACTATTGCAGGTTTTTTATTAATCTTAACTGATCAGTTCAGAACAACTATTTCAACTCGTCTGTTTACTTTACTTGCAACTCTATTTTTTTGATGGATTTTAGGACGAGTATCGCCGAAACCGGTAACCCGCAATTGTTCCAATGGAACGCCTTTTTCCAGCAATGCGTAAAAAACAGATTTAGCTCTGCGCTCTGATAAATTCAAGTTATAGCCAGCCTTACCATTTTTATCCGAATGCCCGGCTATCAACACTTTGCGAGCAGGGTTTTTCAGCAGAAAATCTACGATATTGTTAATTTTTGACACTGCGTTGTATTTTAATACAGCACTGTCTTTATCAAACTGCACATCGTCCAGAACCATTGCCTGCTGACCACCAAACTCGCTCCCCAAATACATCGAAGCAGAACGCGGATAAGCATCAATATTTATGTTTGAGACCGGTGATGAGGTAAGTGTGAGCTGATTCATCAAGGCCTCGACTCTTCTTTTTTCCGCTATCAATTGATCAATTTTGAGCTGCACATCATTAATTTTTGCTTCCGCCGCTTTTTTTTCACTTTCGGCATCAATTTGTAAACGTTGCAACTTAACCGTTAACTGCACAACCTGCTTCTGTGTTTCGTTAACAATATCATCCACTGAAGGATCTTTCTCCAGATCAACACTGACACCCTGTCTATATGATAATTGTTCCAGTAACTTCTGTGCTCTAAGCATTTCCGTTCTGGCCTGATTGACTCTGACATCTGCGGCTTTAGCGACAGCTTCTGCCTGTTTGCGTTCGTGTTCGGCTTGAATCTGATAATTTTGAAGTTTCTCAGACAATTCAGAAATTCGTTGCTGTGTTCCTGCAACAATTCCATCTACGGAGTCATCATTAAATGAATTTTGAGTGACTTTATCACCCCCAGCATTTGCAGTCCCAACTAGCAGCATCCCTCCTAAAAGAACAACAAATATACTTGGCAGTGTCATATATTCAATTTTCATCATATACCGTCTCTATTATTATAGTTTCCATCTTATAAGGGCATTTGGACTTAAAGATGCAATTGTATTCAAGATACCCAACAGTTCCAAGCCCATGCTTACCTTTTAACCAAACCCAAGCAAATTATAAACATATGACTTAAAAGCTAACTCACACCACACATTCCACTCAAACCTGAGCTTAATGCAATCATATTTTATTAAATCAAATAAATCGCCTACCACATCTAAGCTAATTTACTTATTCGGTAAATATAGGCTATTCTACTTAAATTGTCAGCCTTTTTAGTACTACTGTTTTAATTTTCTAATGAATTCAAATTAAGATCACTTCCTCTGTTTACAACCCTCTTGCGAGATCACGTTTGATATCCTCAATATTTTCCAAACCGACAGACACCCGCACCAAGCCATCCTTAATGCCCGCAGATGCCCTTACCTCAGGCGTTAATCGACCATGCGTAGTCGTTGCCGGGTGCGTAATGGTGGTTTTGACATCACCCAAATTTGCAGTAATGGATAACATTTGTGTGCTGTCAATAAGTTTCCATGCACCCTCTTTACCACCCGCCAACTCAAAACTGACTACAGCGCCGAAATGCGACTGCTGCTGCTTGGCTAATTCATGTTGAGCATGTGATTCCAGGCCAGGATAATTAACTTTGACAACATTTTCCTGTTGCTCCAACCACTTAGCCAGCTCATAAGCATGATCACAATGGGCCTGCATACGTACCGACAAGGTTTCCAAACCGGATAAAAATACCCAGGCATTAAAAGCACTCATGGTTGCACCGCCGGTACGCAAAAACGGATAAATATATTTTTCAATTATCTCATCACTGGCAACTACCGCCCCACCAACGCAACGTCCCTGACCATCAATATATTTCGTGGCTGAATGCACAACAATATCGGCCCCCAGTTGTAGGGGTTTTTGCAATACCGGAGTACAAAAAACATTATCAACTATCAACAGACAGTCATGCTGATGTGCAATATCGGCAATAGCTTTGATATCAGCGATTTCAATCAATGGATTGGAAGGTGTCTCTAAAAACAGAAACCGCGTATTCGGTTTAATCGCCCCTTTCCATTCCGATGTATCGGTTAATGAGACAAAATCAGTCTGTACACCAAATTTAGCAAAATAGTTTTCAAACATTAAAATGGTGTTACCAAACACACTACGCGAACACACAACATGATCACCGGCTTTCAGCAACCCCATACCCACAGCCATAATAGCAGCCATACCGGAAGAAAATGCCAGACAACGCTCGCCCTGTTCCATTAAGGCCAGCCGTTCCTGGAAAGCATTAACCGTTGGATTGGTAAAACGCGAATATATATTTCCGGGGATTTGGCCGGTAAATTTTAATGCAGCCTCTTCCGCACTATCGAATACATAGCTGGAAGTGGCAAAAATGGGTATACTGTGTTCATTCTCGTCGGAACGTTTCTGACCGGCTCTTATTGCCTGTGTTTCCAGAGAGAATTCTTTCCAATTAATATCATTCATTCAATGTTTACAAAATTCTATTCGTTTAATTATGTTTATCACTTTAAATATCAGTGAAATTGAAGTTATGCCGAGTTTTCCATTTCAATAATGAAGTTCTCCGCATTTCGCTTTCCCTGTGCTTCATCATTGCGCAATGCTTCAATATTCTGTAAATAGGCATCATCAACATCACCGGTGACATATTGGCGATCAAAACACGATGTATCAAAGTGTTTAATTTTACTATTGCCTTTGCGCACCGCCTCGATCAGATCACCCAGTTCCTGATATATCATTTTATCAGCGCCAATTGCCTGGGACACTTCTTCCTCAGTCCGGTTATGAGCAATCAGCTCATGTGCAGCCGGCATATCAATTCCATACACATTCGGATACCTGACCGGAGGCGCAGCAGAAGCAAAATAAACCTTTTTGGCACCGGCATCGCGAGCCATTTGAATGATCTGTTCCGAGGTGGTCCCCCTCACAATGGAGTCATCAACCAACAGAACATTTTTTCCATCAAACTCCAGATCAATCGCATTAAGCTTTTGTCTGACCGACTTCTTCCTCATTTGCTGTCCCGGCATAATAAATGTTCTACCGATATATCGGTTTTTTATAAAACCTTCACGAAACTTGACCCCCAGTACATTAGCCATTTGCAAAGCCGATGTCCGGCTGGTATCAGGAATAGGAATGACGACATCGATATCATGATCCGGCCAGTCCCTAAGGACTTTTTCAGCCAGTTTTTCACCCATTCTTAAACGCGCCTTATAAACCGAAATATCATCGATAATCGAATCAGGACGAGCAAAATAAACGTATTCAAAAATACACGGGCAATGATCCACCTCTTCCGCACACTGTTTGGTATATAACTCACCGCCAGCTTCGATAAATACCGCCTCACCCGGCTCAATATCCCTGATTAGCTCAAAGCCCAAAACATCCAGAGCTACATTTTCTGAAGCCACCATAAACTCAGGCCCTTCCTCAGATTCTCTGCGACCGAAAACTGCCGGACGAATTCCATGTGGATCCCTAAAGGCCAAAACCCCAAAACCGGCTATCATAACCACAACGGCATAAGCACCTCGACAGCGCTTATGAACAGCAGATACCGCCTGAAAAATATCCTCCGGGGTTAATTTTAACTTACCCAATGCCTGCAATTCGTGAGCAAAAACGTTCAATAAAACCTCAGAATCCGAATCAGTATTGATATGCCTTTGGTCATCGGCAAACACCTGCTCTTTAAGTTCTTCGGTATTAGTTAGATTGCCGTTATGTGCCAAAGTCAAACCAAAGGGTGAATTGACATAAAACGGTTGCGCTTCTGCCGTACTGGTACATCCCGCTGTTGGATAACGCACATGAGCAATCCCCATGGAACCGACCAGCTTCATCATTTGCTCTGTATTAAAGACGTCACGCGTCAAACCGTTACCTTTACGCATATGAAGGCGTCCGTTTTCACAAGTGACGATACCTGCGGCATCCTGCCCCCGATGCTGTAGAACTGTAAGCGCATCATAAAGATCCTGATTAACATTTCGATTAGAAACGATAGCAGCAATACCACACATTTTTATATCCGACCTTAAAACGAGTTAATAATTGATGTTACCCGCCAAACCCGACGGAACTTGCTCTCGCAGCCAAACTGCAAGGGACTGAAAAGGCGGAATAAGCACTGACTCTTTCCACCAGGAATCTTCAGGCAATGGCGTTAGCCCTGCCAACATGACAAAAATGGAAACGACAACCATACCACGAGCAATGCCGAACAACATGCCTGCAAAACGGTCGGTCCCTGTTAAACCTGTTTTTTTAACCAACTCTGCCAGCAAATAGCCTATTAAACCGCCGACAATCAAGGTCAAAAAAAACAAAATAGCAAAAGAGGCTGCAATTCTTGCAGAGGGATAAGTAATCAATGTGCTTAAAAAACCGGAGAATTCACGACTGAAACCAAGTCCAACCCAGATTGCCAAAATCCAGACCACCAGAGAAAAAGCTTCTTTTATAAATCCACGCAAAAACCCAATGACTAATGAAATTGAAACAAGGCCAATAATGGCATAATCAATCCAAATCATCTTAACCTCATATTTATAAGCAGTGAAAGACTAAACAAAGATCAGCATATCATTCTGATACGATAATACTGTTAATACCTTTTAATTTATTTAATTTAACCAATAAATCTTCTGCCTTCTGCCTGGTTAAGACCGGCCCCACACGCAATCGGTACATAGTATTATCGGGAGCTTTCTCAACTACTTCAAAAAACGCTTTATAACCTTGATTTCTTAGCTCTGTACGTAATTTAAGTGCATTTTCTTTTTGATTAAAAGTGGCAACCTGGACAAACCAGCGCTGTAATTCTTGTGCAACCGGTGTCGATTCAAGTGTTTTAATTTCTTCAGGAATATTTGCAACCGCTTGTACCTTATCGATACTTTCCGGTAATTTTGTGTTGCTTTCCTCAAAGGACTTAATAGGGGATTCGGGAATAGCCAGTTCACTCACCATTTTACCTGTTTCATCCACCGGATCATCAAATAACATAGGCACAAAAATAGCCGCCAAAGCAGTGATTACCATGACCCCAACTAATCGCTGTTTTAGTTCCTGATCCATGTTTCAACCTCACTCTTCATCAAATTCAGACAAATATTCCGATACTAGAAAGAAAGAACCGAATACCAAGATTAAATCACCTTTCTCCGCATGATTATTTACCGCAACGACTGCATCAGCAAGACTATTAAAATCAAAATGAACATTCTCGACATCACACTGATCAAATGTACGTTGTAGAGTCTTCATTGATGCCACTCGGGTATTATTAACGGGTGCAATATACCACTCATGAATCAGGGGCCGCATTATAGTAACCACCCCGGCAATATCTTTATCTTTCATCATGGCAAAAATGGCATGAATTCGCTTGCCCGGAAACACATCTGTCAAATAATCATGCAAACTTCTGACTGCTTGAGGGTTATGGCTCACATCCAGCAAAACAGGCACATCGCCGTCAATTAATTGGAATCTCCCCTTTAAACTGACACTCTCCAAGCCTTGACAGATAGACTGCTTAGAAACCGGCAATACAGCCTGCATTCGTTCTATAGCCTGGATAACAGACGCAGCATTTCGATATTGATGTTCACCTTTTAACTTTGGCACAGGCAATTGCTTCAAAATTCTATCAGCAGATACCCAATCCCAACAATCGGTGTGTTTTTTATAATAAAAGTCATTGCCGAAGCGAAATAACAAGGTTTTCTTTGTTTCTGCACTTTGCAACAACGAACAAGGCGGTTCAGGGTCACCCACTACCGCGGGCTTATGAGACCGAAAAATACCTGCTTTTTCCTGCCCTATGGCCTCTCGTGTTTCACCTAGCCAATCGACATGGTCTATACAAATACTGGTGATTAAAGCCACATCGGTATCAATAATGTTTACCGCATCCAAACGGCCGCCTAAACCGACTTCCAGTAACTGGACATCCAGATTGGAACGGAAAAAAATATCTAAAGCCGCTAAAGTACCAAATTCAAAATAACTGAGCGATATATCACCACGAGCAAAATCAATACGTTCAAAAGCCTCAAAAATCAACTGGTCTGAAACCGGCTCACCATCAATCCTGATTCTTTCGTTATACTTCAAAATATGCGGTGATGTATAAGCCCCAACTCGATAACCTTGTGCCCTGTATATAGACTCCAAAAAAGCAATACAGGAACCTTTTCCATTAGTCCCTGCAACGGTAATAGTTGGCGGTTTAACAGCATCTGGATGTAAGATTTGAAAGACTTTTCCAACCCTTTCCAAACCCAAATCAATTGTCTGCGGATGCAGGCTTTCTTGCCAAGCCAACCAATCTTCTAGCGTATGAAAGCGCTTCATGAGCTAATAGAATAACCCCCGATACAATGACTTATTCCTGTTCAGACAGGTCTTGATTTATGCTGTCCTCTTCAATTGTTTCGGCAACCACCTCTTCTTGAACCGGTTCCTGTTCTGTTCTTTCAGGTCTATTGGCCATTAACATAGCCAATACACTGGCAATCTTGTCCCGCATTTCACGTCTATCTATAATCATATCGATAGCGCCATGCTCTTGCAAAAATTCACTGCGTTGAAAACCTTCCGGTAATTTTTCTCTTACTGTCTGCTCAATCACCCTTGGGCCGGCAAAGCCGATTAATGCATTTGGCTCAGCAACATTCAAGTCACCTAACATAGCTAAACTGGCAGACACACCACCCATCGTCGGATCGGTCATGAAAGAAATATATGGCAACCCGGCTTCGGCCAGTTTGGTCAATGCAGTACTGGTTTTTGTCATCTGAAATAAAGAAAACAAAGACTCCTGCATTCGTGCACCGCCACTGGCAGTAAATACAATAAAGGGCACGCCTAATTCTATGCTTTTATTAACAGCGCGGACAAAACGCTCACCAACGACAGAGCCCATGGAGCCGCCCATAAAATTAAAATCAAAAGCAGCAGCAACAATCCCTTTCCCTTTTAACTCGCCCTGCATAACGACCAAAGCATCATTCTCTTTGCTTTTCTTTTGCGCCTGAGAAAGACGGTCTTTATATTTTTTGCTGTCTTTAAATTTTAACGGATCAGTTGGCTTTATCCCTTGACCAATTTCAATACCGGTACCCTCATCCAGGAAAAGAGTTAACCGGGTTCGGGCCGAAATACGCATGTGGTGCTCACATTTCGGACAGACACTAAAATTTTTCTCCAACTCCACATTGTAAAGAATAGCATTACAACTGGGACATTTATTCCAAAGTCCTTCTGGTACAGCGCCTTTCCTATTTGATGTCTCTGTTCTAATTGACGAAGGAACTAATTTTTCAAACCAACTCATCGTTGAATACTCCGAATCTATTTAACTATCCATCGCCTGACGCATGGACTCTAATAATTCTATAATTTCGCTTTTGGCTTTTTCAGGATTATCAATATTATTTTCTATCCGGCTGATTAATGCACTGCCAACAACAACCCCGTCACCCAATGCGGCAACTGTTTTCGCTGTCGCTGCATCCTTAACCCCAAAGCCAATACCGACCGGCAGTTGCGTGTTTGCTCTGATACGACTTAATTTCTGTTCCACATCCGCAGTATCAAGATGCCCAGCGCCGGTTACCCCTTTTAAGGAAACATAATACAGATAACCACTACCCACCGCATCCATCTTCTTAATGCGTTCTTCATTGCTGTTAGGTGCCAATAGAAAAATAGGGTCAATTCCCTGCGCTTTAAGCAATGCACCGTATTCTTCCGCTTCCTCCGGCGGCATATCGACCGTTAACACACCATCAACATCGGCCTCTTTTGCAGCAAGAGCAAACGCTTCGTAGCCCATAACTTCAACCGGATTTAAATAGCCCATTAAAACCACGGGCGTGTCCTGGTCGGTTTTTCTGAACTCCTTTGTTAATTCCAACACACCGCGCAAACTCATTCTGTGCTGCAAAGCCCGTTCACTGGCTCGTTGAATAACCGGGCCATCGGACATTGGATCTGAAAAAGGCACGCCTAATTCAATCACATCAGCACCGGCTTCAACCATGGCATGCATCATAGGTACAGTAAATCCAGTTGTTGGATCACCAGCCGTAATAAAAGGAATCAAAGCCTTACGACCGGTTTTAGCAAATTGTTCAAATTTTGCAGCTAAACGACTCACAGTTGTATCCCCTCACGCTGTGCCATTGTGTGCATATCCTTATCACCACGCCCTGATAAATTAACAATGATGATTTCATCTTTACTCATTGTAGGTGCCAGCTTCATGACATATGCCATGGCATGACTTGACTCCAAAGCTGGAATAATGCCTTCCATTTTAGTTAAAGAATGAAAACCCTGTAAGGCTTCATTATCTGTAATATTGACATAACTGGCACGCCCGATATCATTCAACCACGCATGTTCCGGGCCTACCCCCGGATAATCCAGACCCGCCGAAATTGAATGGGTCTCAATGATTTCACCGTCATCATCTGACATTAAGTAAGTACGGTTACCATGTAAAACACCCGTTTTACCCGCACAAATAGGTGCGGAATGATGACCGGTTTCAACTCCGTCACCCGCCGCCTCAACACCATACATTTTGACTGTCGCATCATCAATAAACGGATAAAACAAGCCAATGGCATTGGAACCGCCGCCAACACAGGCAACCAATGCATCCGGTAAACGCCCGGTCATTTCCAGACACTGTGCTTTTGCTTCGCGACCAATCACGGCTTGAAAATCACGCACCATAGCAGGGTATGGGTGAGGACCGGCAACCGTACCAATAATGTAAAAGGTGTTATCAACATTGGTTACCCAGTCTCTAAGCGCTTCATTCAAAGCGTCTTTCAAAGTTTTGGAACCGGATTCCACAGGTACAACCGTTGCACCCAATAACTTCATGCGATAAACATTCAGCGCTTGCCTAGCAACATCAACGGCACCCATATAGATCACGCATTCAAGACCTAATCGGGCGGCCACTGTGGCGGTTGCCACACCATGCTGACCGGCACCGGTTTCAGCAATAATACGGGTTTTCCCCATACGCTTGGCCAATAATGCCTGACCAATGGTATTGTTGACTTTATGAGCACCGGTGTGATTCAAATCCTCCCGTTTTAGGTAGATCTTTGCACCACCTAATTCCCGTGTCCATCGTTCAGCGTAATAAAGAGGTGAAGGCCGGCCAACATAATGTGCTAAATCATCATCCAACTCAGCGACAAAATCTGGATCAGTCATATAACGCTGATAAGCATCATTTAATTCCTGAATGGGCTGCATTAAGGTTTCACCCACAAACACCCCACCATAAGGTCCGAAATGTCCGCGATCATCGGGCATGTTATATTTTTCTGTCATATTACTTACTACTATCCCCCTCGTTCACCTGCATTATAAATGCAGCCATTTTATCTGCATCTTTAACGCCTTTTTTAACTTCCACCCCGCTGCTTACATCCAAAGCATAAGGCTTGATTGACTGAATTGCCATACTGGCATTTTCCGGCGCCAATCCTCCCGCCAGAATAATCGGCAAATCGCATTGTTGAGGAATCAACCCCCAGTCAAACTGACGACCTGTCCCACCCTTCGCATCTGGATGAAAGGCATCCAGCAACAATCCGGCGGCGTCATAATATTGCATTGCCAATGCTGATAAATCAGTATTATCCTGCATTCTAACCGCTTTCATATAAGGTTTGTTATATAAGCGACAATCTGCTGCCGACTCATCACCATGAAACTGCAGGCAATCGATAGCAACCTGATCCAAAACCTCACGTATTTTTGTCGGCTTTTCATCTACAAACAACGCCACCACAGACACAAATGCCGGCAAAGCCTTAACAATTTCAAGCGCCTGAGCAATATCAACATTTCTGGGACTGGGCGGATAAAATACCAAACCAATTGCATCGACACCTAAATAGGCCGCCGTCACAGCATCTTCCGGTCTGGTAAATCCACAAATTTTAACGCGAGTTCGCATAAAGTTAATAACTAAAAAAGCTTACTAGAATACCATAATTACACTGATATGGCTTTCCCTTCGAGCAAAAAACGATTTTCTTACAAAAAAATAAAAAAGGCTGACTTAAGTCAGCCTTTTTAACAAACGAACAACCTAATCCTAATGACTATGCACATGTCCACTGTGAACATGACTGGTATCTATAACGGGTACCGCCTTAACAGCAACACCAAACTTATAAACCATTAACCCACCTAAATCGGCTGTTATAAAAACCATAATAAATAAAGCAAAAGTCAGCAAAAGATAAAGCCATTTCACACCCGACCTGATGATCCCCGAACTTTTCATACGCCAGGCAGATAAAGCAACCGACAACGATAATACCGCCAACCCCATTTGCTTGTGCCTTTCCATAATGTCATGTACATTTTCGCCATGATCAACCGAGTTAGCAGCCAAAACCCCGGCTATCACTGTCACTACTGCCGCCAGCGTACCCAGATAAAGAAACCAGCTGGCAACATGGTGCCAATCTTCCTTTTTTGTCATCGTCGCTAACAGTTCAACGAATAAAAAGGCACTAAAAAGAGCAATTGGAAAATGAACAAACATAGGATGAACATTAACCAATGCATTTAAACCCGGAAGTATCGCAGCAAAAATCTCTACCGGCTGCATAGTAAAAAGCTTTTCTATAAAAACCAGGAAATTTTCCACCCCACTGGAAACACCATCACTATGATGACCACCACCATGAACTTGAAAAACAATATTATTAATTACATCAAACATTTCAGTTATCTACCAAACCAGAGCAGTCAATTTAAATTCGCAAACATGCTTCATTATCGCATATATTTTTAAAACCAGCGCTTAATTTAACTTACCCATCTTTCAAAATTTATACTTATAATATTAAGTCAAGCAATAATCAAAAACGGAGCAGTAATGCGCTTAAGCGGCACAATCTGGTATTTAGCCAGTCATCATTTGAATCCACGAAGCCAGGAAAAGTTCGACTCCTTTGATAAGATATTTGCCCTGCAAGGTGAACGTATTACTTCCGATATTCTTAGTCGGGTATATAAGCTGACAATCGAAAACAAACAGTACTACCTGAAACGCTATCATGCCCCCGGCAAAGGAATACGCAGATACCTGGGAAAAAGCAGGATACGACGAGAATGGGAAAACTTGCTGCTGCTCAATAAAATAGGTTTACCGACACCAAAAATAATTGCTTATGGTCAAAAACGGGATCAAAAAGGCATTATGCAAGGGTTTTTAATGACCGAAGAAGTGACCGATACCATCGACCTGGAACAATATATTCGCAGTCAACCGGAACGCCTGCAGGATAAAGAAAAAATCAACTCTATCATTAACCAGGTTGCCGACTACACTCGCAAAATGCACGATGCAAAGTTCATCCATAAAGATCTGAACTGGAGAAACATTCTGGTAAAAACTCAAGGCAAGCCTGAAATATTTTTTATTGACTGTCCTTCCGGCGCAAAACAATGCGGCTTGAGTTTAAAAAGAGGCAAACTTAGGGATCTGGCTCATCTGGATAAAGTGGGCAGACAACTGTTGAGCAAAACCCAACAACTCAGATTTTATCTTCGCTATCAACAAATTGATAAATTATCGCCAAAAGATAAAGTCTTTATCGAACAGATAGTTCATTTCCACGACAAGCATAGAGAACGGAAACGACAAAGGCAATTACAACAAAATCAACAACGCTAACTGTTTGCAAGCCCTATTCAGCGGTACTTTCAAAAAACCATACTACAGTGTAGGGTTGGTAACTACACCCGGCTGAAACAGGTAACATGCCAGTCTTGCATAATTATTCAGGCCGGCAACTACTAGACTGATTTCCTCAAACAGTAAATTAAAGCCTTTAACCGAATTTACAGTGCATTAACTTTCCCCACACAACAAAAGCTAAATTCTAAATATTATGCAAATCGATTATATTTGCAGACACCTTGTATCTAAGCATAAAATTAGTTCCTAAAAACAGCAAGTGCCGAACATCCCTCGTATAAAAGAAGCTATATTTAAAAAATAATATCAGGCAAAACGCATTTAGCCTGTTAACAGACCACAGTAACTCTCAATTTTTTTACTCCAGACTAACCAATGACGTTAATAAAATCCTTAATCAAAAGAAAAAAACCGACTTGCAGCTTCGTCAGTGAAAAAATAACGGTGGACACATTAAAACAATTAATTCCGATCAGAGCCCTGAGCGAAGAAAAGCTAAAGTCGTTTTCCTTAAACAATACCTCAGAAGTTTATGCTGCAGGCGAAACGCTTTTTAATATTAATGAGACGGTTGATTCAGCAATTTATCTGCTCAAAGGGTCTATCACCCTATCGGATGCTAACGGAAAAAATTTTGACATTGAAGCTCCAGGGGTAAAGGCCAAATTTCCACTGACCAGTGGTGTAAAAAATACGACGACAGCCGTAGCCAAAACAGATATCAGTATCTTGCGTGTATCTCAAAAAATCATGGCAATTAATCCCTCGAGCCTGACCCCCCAAGAACTTAACATTCCCGAGGAATTCAGCAACAATCGTTTACTTCAGGGATTTGCTCATCACTTTATTGACGATGATATTGAAGTTCCCGTCCTACCGGTAGTTGCCATTAAATTACGGCAGGCCATGCAAAAAGAAATTGGCATCAAGCAAGCCGTAGAGATCATTCAGCTTGATCCGGTGATTTCAGCAAAACTAATTGAGGTCGCAAACTGTCCTTTATATATCTCTGTCAATCCGGTTAAAAGCTGTTTTGAAGCGGTCAATAGAATTGGTTTAAATGCAACACGCAGTTTAGTCATTGGTTTAAGCCTTAACAAAATTTTTACCTGTTCTTCAATTCACATAAAAAAACATTTAGACCAATTATGGAAAAACAGCCTGCATCTTTCTTTTTTATGTCGCGAACTGGCATCCGTTAGTAAACAATGCAATCCGGAAGAGGCTTTACTGGCCGGACTGGTCTGTGATATAGGCGCCGTTCCTTTTCTAAATTATGTGTCAAAATTACCGGACAAATACTATAACGATAAAGATATTCGAGAAGCAATTCCTGTCATTAAAGGTGTAGTCGGTGCTTACATATTAAAAAAATGGGACTTTGCCGAAGAATTTATTCAGGTACCGTTAGCATCTGATGATTGGTTCCAATCCGGCGGAGAAACACTGACTTATACTGATATCGTGGTTTTATCCAAATTACATAGCAAAATAGGCCAAAATGAAAAAACTGATTTACCTTTAATTACCTCAATCCCTGCCGCCAGCAAATTAAAAAACATCACGCTTTCAACGGAAAACTCCTTAAGTATTCTTCATGACGCGGAAAAGAAAATTAATGAAACCTTAAATATTTTTCTCTCGTAACCAGCCTTCTTATCCTAAAACCAGCTTATATATAAGGTTTAATTCATTTTACTCAACGCAACTTTACTTTCTTTCCTGCGAACCACACATTAAAATAGTGCCTTTTCAGCCTCTGGAATCACAGTGCTAAACCTGATCTGGGCTTTTTTCTTTATTGCTGCATTCATTACCGCTTTATTCAAATTAATTGTTCTGGGCGACCAGCAAGTTTTCAGTCAAATGATGACTGCGATGTTCAGCCTGTCAAAAACCGCGTTTGAAATTGCCCTTGGCTTAACCGGCGTATTGGCTTTGTGGCTGGGAATTATGCGTATTGGCGAACGTAGCGGTTTTATTCAGCTATTGACTCAGTTTTTAAGTCCGTTATTCAGCCGGCTAATGCCGGAAGTACCCAAAAACCACCCTGCCCTTGCAGCCATGGTGATGAATATCTCCGCCAATGCTTTAGGCTTGGATAATGCCGCCACCCCTTTAGGCATTAAGGCCATGAAAGAACTGCAATCACTAAACCCGGACAGTCAAACCGCATCAAATGCTCAAATTTTATTTCTGGTGATTAACACCTCGGCGGTAACCCTGTTTCCGGTCACTATTTTTACCTACCGCGCACAAATGGGTGCTGCGAATCCGACCGATGTCTTTATTCCTATTTTAATCGCCACCTATATGTCCACCCTGGTCGGCATACTCTCGGTTGCGTTGATCCAAAAAATCAATCTATGGGATAAGGTAATAACAGCTTATTTCATTGGTTTCAGCAGTATCATCGGTCTTTTGCTGATTTATTTTTCCGGTCTCAGCCAACAGCAAATGCTGCAACAGTCAGCCTTGATCAGTAATGTCATTCTGTTTAGTTTGGTTATGCTGTTTATCTGCAGCGCATTATATAAAAAGATCAATGCCTATGAAGCCTTTATAGAAGGCGCTAAAGAAGGATTTCAAACCGCTGTTACCATTATCCCCTACCTGGTTGCCATGCTTGTCGCCATTGGCGTGTTCAGAGCCAGCGGTGCCCTGGATTTATTAACTACAGCCGTTCGCAAACTGGTTCATCTATTTGCCCTGGATGATCGTTTTATTGACGGCCTGCCCACGGCCTTAATGAAACCCTTCAGCGGCAGCGGTGCCCGGGCCATGATGGTAGACACCATGCAAACACACGGTGCCGACTCCTTTGCCGGACATCTGGCCTCAGTAGTACAGGGCAGCACAGAAACAACTTTTTATGTGCTGGCGGTTTATTTTGGCGCAGTTGGCATCAAAAATATCCGTCATGCGGCAGGTTGTGGGATAATAGCCGATTTTGCCGGTATTTTGGCGGCAATTTTTGTTAGTTATTGGTTCTTTGGTTAATGTACATTCATCTTAAAACACTGGGTTGCCGTCTTAATGAAGCCGAATTGGAAACCTGGGCTCAGGCTTTTCAAACTGCCGGACATCAAATCACCCGCCAACTGGATAACGCACAGGTTGTCATTATCAACTCCTGCGCGGTAACACAGGATGCAGCCAGAAAATCACGGCAAATGATTCGCCGCATACACCGTGACAGTCCGCAGGCCAAACTTGTGGTCAGCGGCTGCTATGCCACTTTAAACCAGGATGAAGCCGCCGAACTGATGGGCGTTGATCTGGTTATCGGCAACAAAGATAAAAATCAGCTGGTAGAAACGGTATTGAGTCAGTTAAACATGGACAGCATGCCTGCCATGTCTACTGAGCCTGGCGAAATTTCATTATTTAGTCGCGGCCGCCAACGTGCCTTTATTAAGGTACAGGATGGCTGTCGTTATCGTTGTACCTTCTGTATTGTCACCATTGCCCGTGGCGAAGAGAAAAGCCGATCGATTATCGATATCACAAATGAAATCAATACCCTGCACCAACAGGGCATTAAAGAGGTCATCCTGACCGGCGTGCATTTAGGCGGCTATGGTTCAGACTTAGGCAACAACCTGTCGGACTTAATTCAGGCGGTTCTTGATAACACCGACATCCCCAGACTAAGATTGGGTTCACTGGAACCTTGGGAATTACCGGATAACTTTTTCGAACTGTTTAACAATCCACGACTCATGCCGCACTTGCATCTGCCCCTGCAAAGCGGCGCTGACAGTGTGCTTAAACGCATGGCCAGACGTTGTAAAACAGAAGAGTTTGAACATATTGTCACCCAGCTTCGTCAGCAAATCCCCCACTTTAATATCACCACTGATATTATCGTCGGCTTTCCTGGTGAAACAGAGCAGGAATGGCAACAAAGCTACGACTTCATAAAAAGAATTGGTTTCGGGCATATTCATATTTTCACCTATTCCAAACGAGAAGGTACCAAAGCCGCTAGTCTGCCAGGTCAGTTAAATAATGAGGTAAAAAAACAACGCAGCCAGCAGTTGCATACGTTGGCTGAAACCATGAAAACTGATTTTTTTACTGCTAACCTGAATCAACGTTTTCCAGTCCTGTGGGAAGCTCAATATCAAGACAGCGATAATGGTAAACAGTTGATTTTTGGTTACACACCGAATTACTTGCGAGTTGCTTGTGAAATAAATAAAGGTGATAACGTGGAAAATCAGATTACAGAAGTCACTTTATCTTCACAAACCCAGCAATATCTTCTGGGAAAGAATAAGATTAACTAACGTCTGACATTGATAAAGCTGCAGTCAATAAATTAATGGCATTGCGTAATTTTTAATAGACCAGCGATTGCATTTTCAATCGCTGACCATGTTTAAACCGAAAAACATATTTTTAATGGTCAATGTGCTCAGCCTGCACACCATTAACGCCCCAAAACCTTACCAAAAAACCACTCCAAGCCATTCAATGGTCTGACGATAGGAGTTGTGCAGGTATCATAACCGGCATATTCAATTCCCTTAAACACGTCATCGCGTAACCAGGCATAACCTTCCGGCGCAGTTTTTTTTAATCGTTCAGGAATCAAAATATATTGCGCTAGCAGTTCAGCCAGTTTCTCCTGAATTCGACCATCATATCGCCCCTCATTGACTTCCCATAAAGATTCAAAGGCTTCAAACCATTTAGACGGCCATAAAGCCAGCTTGGCCTCTTTTATCATTTGAATGGTATCCCAATCAGTCGACATTTTCCGGTAGCGATAAAAAAAATAAAGCTCATCTTTACCGTTCCAAAAATGGAAATTATCAATAGTATGGGCAATCTCATGAATAATAATAGGTAAACGAAAATCAACCAGATATTTCAAATCAATATCTTTATAATTTTTCTCCTCTTTAGCCTTATCAAAAGCCTTGACCGTCACAATAATTAAATTCTGACCACTGTAGACTTGAGCAACAACTTGGCTTCTAAACCCAAAACCCGGCACCAGAGTTAACGGATGGGTATCATCCTTCCAGACACTGGTCGAATAGTCTTCAGGAAAAGCTTCATGAATCAAGGTCTGAACATTAGGATTAACATCTTCAATCACCTTATCCAGATTATTTATCGGTTTAGCCTTACTGATCGATTTACGCAAAAAAACAGGAATTTTGCGGATGGCTTTTTCAAAAACCCGCAAATGATCCTCAGAAAAACGACGCGCCTTATAATCCTCACCATGTTTAATAACAGTCTTGGTATCGTAAAACAGCGCCAGCGCCCTTAAGGCAGACTCCCTGCTGCCCCAGTACTTTTGTAACAGACAAAAATCAGGTTCCTTGCTGACTGCACAATCTTTACGGTAATTCTGCAAATCTTGCAAATGATCAGGGTGATAATGATCGGTCAAAACCGCAACCGATTGCGCTCTTAAATCGGGCTGCTTATATTCATAAAAATAAATGACTTCGTATAACTTCTTATTAGAAAAGAAACCAGTCTGGCTGGTTTGACAAAGTAAAGAAGCATCCTGAGAAAATGAAAAAAAACGATGCTGAAAAAGCATCTGTTGAGCTGAAAACTGCTGTGAACTTGCTTGTTGGTTATAACTAATCAGGATAAGCGAAAAGATTAAAAACAGTGATTTTTTCATTATCCTAAAAAGTGTACATAAAGGATTTCTATATCACACCCTTTACACATTCACCAAATCTGGTAGAGCATATGCAAAAGATAGCAAACAAAAAATAAAAAGAGCTACATCAAAGAATTAAAAATTAATTCGGTAAAATGGTGTAACAAGTTAAAAGAAAGCGCCTTCTCCTCAAAAAGAGAGACGCTATTCAATAAAATTTAATCAGCCTCAGTTGATTTTAATTAACCAACCATTATCACCTTTACAACCACGATTAACCTTACCTTTTACATGCACACGAGCAAATGTATTGCTTAACTCAGCAGGCAAAATCCCCTTAAATTTATAAAATTCATTTCTATCTTCTACCGTCATATCAACTTTAATTCCTTTAACAGTCACTACAACGGAACTTTTAGCAATGTCTCTGGGTGCATGAAAAGAAAACTCAGTACCCGGATCAACTTCAGCTTTCTTACCCGGTTTAAAGCTGGAAAACTTGGGTTTTGAACAGACATGCTTCTCAAATCTGGCATAAGCATTACTGCTAAAAGCCACTACACTGACAAAAGAAATCATTACCAGAAAAAACGCACGTCGAATATTGTTCATAAATCACCTATTTCGATCTTCTAAAATACATACCTGCCTTCAGAATAAATAACGACAGACAAAATACTATCATATAGGAAGTCAGCCGCTTAAACGAGTCTGATTACATAAATTGTCTAAAATAAAATCAAGCAGACGGAGTTAATTTTAGATTCATAGCTGTCTTGCTTTCCTGACAAGCTTAATTAGAACTTTTGTATTTTCCATAATTTTTGCTATTACTCTGATAATGAGGGGAACATCAAGTCCCTTTCGGTTGCCGCTGTTAGTCCTTTTTCTTATTTAGCCATTCAATGACTCTTTCGGCATTTTCATTTGGCGGAAATACCGGATAGAAAACCTTTATTATTGTACCGTCTTCAACAATGACAGTTAGGCGCTTAATTAGCTTTTTATCTTTATAGCTAAATGTAGGTAAGTTCAATGCAGTCGCGAGCTCAAATTCAGAGTCATTTAACAACTCAAAAGGTAGTTGAAGACGTGCACAAGTCTCTTTTTGTTCATCAATATCCTGTGAGCTTGCACCAAATACATTTGTTACACCAAGCAATCTTAATTTTGAAAAATGATTTCTAAATTCACAAGATTGTGGCGTACATCCTCTAGCCCCTGGTATATCATTCCAACCAATCATTGGAGCGGAATTAGGGTTACCCATCATGGGGTAGAAATAAATTACACTTTTTCCTTTTTCAACTCCTAAATTGATTGCACGATCACCGGTACTGAGTATTTTCAGCTCGGGAAACTTCATTCCTTCTAGGTGATCACAAGCACCATCGTCAACCGGAATGGGAAGGTTATCTGGCAACGTAAGTAAATTTTTCATTTTTCTAGTACTTCCATTTGATTTGTATAGCTGTTTCTAAATCCGGCATGGGCCTAACGAAGCAAAGTCAAAGGAGTAGTGAATTCACCATTGATGTTATTAATAATTTCCTGAGTGGCATTAAACAGATTATTAAAATCATCAATTGAATCATCCGTCTGCTCTTCCATAAGGCCCACTGAAATAAGAGCAAAAACTATCCTGCCAATATCTTCAGAATTGAGGATATTCCATTCATGTAAAGTTTCTTCCGCTTCCATGCCGAAACAGTCAAAACTGAATTTTAAAACACAATAAGCTAAATAATACCCATCCATGCCATGAGAAGGAGCCATTTCCTTTGGTGGATTAGGTATTTCTTAAAATATCTTTAGGAATATCCGCCCGACATTAAATAGTACTAGATTCCAAAAGTTGTAATTTTAAAAATTCAACTATTGCCTCTAAAAGACTATCCATTTTTAACTCACAACTTAACGAGGCTGTAAAACAACCCAAAAATCCAATCGTAACGTCCAACCTTGTCTTTTTTATTATTCTGTATGGCAGACTATGTATGAAATGTTAATTAACATCAGCAATAAGTTGATTATAAAGGTATGGCAGCTTCATTGAAGCTGGTTTAGCTTATACTCCATATATTTTTAGATTTATTTAGCTATTTCGCCATCACTGGCACATTTTTCAATATTAAGATGTCTAGTTTTCTCAAGTCTTACCTGTCTGAAACTTATTCCGAAATCTCCGGTTTGGTTTTCGAGAGTATAATTCGTTGTGTCCCGATTCCCAACGTTAAAGATTTTTCTCCCTGGAAATAAGGTTTCCACCATTTAATGGTGAAGGGAACGGAAACATTCAGCCAAAAAGCAGTGAACATCAGGGTATAGAATGCCGATGCGGTAAAAATGGCATTCTGTACATAACCGATATCCAAAACAACAAAAGCCAGTTCCGCGCGCCCCAGCATACCGATACCGATCATAACGCTTTCATACCAGGCATAATCACCGGTAAAACGAGCGGCTAACATGGCAGATAAGATTTGTATGACGAAAATACCAATAGTCATAGCCAACATTTCCGGTATTACCGAGGTCACTATTTCGATATCCAAAATAATTTTGGTACCGAGGTTAACGAAAAATACGGGTCCTATCCAGGAAAAAGCCACGTTATCGATTACATGTTTAGACTGCTCGTAATTAAATTTTTGTTGATCTTCATCATGATGAAAATATTCTTGTTTTAAAATCAAGCCTGCCATATAAGCACCGACTGCAGGATGAAAACCAAAATCGTGTGCAATCAGACTGATAATTAACGCTAAAAGAAGAATAGTCAGTGTGGCTTGACCTTTTTCACCTTGCATCAACAAGTCTCTGACGCCATAGCGTTCCAAAAGGGATAAACCATATTTATGCCGTTCCAGAAAAGGAATGCGGATAAAACGACGTTCCCATAATGGAATCAAGTGCTTGATTTGAATGGAACTTTGGCTGGGAAAAATCCAGACTCCGAGCAATGTGACAATCCCGAAAAATAAAACTGCTTTTGCAGCAATCATAAAAAATTGCGCTATAGAAAGTTCAGCCTGTCCGGTTGCCAGTGGAACCAATAGCGCAACCAAAGCTAATGATGCAATATCATCCAATACTGCAGAAGTCATAATACCGCGTGCGGCTTCGGAGCGATGCAGACCTTCGCTACGTAATGACACCATGGTCAGTGACACAGCGGTAGCGGTCATCGCCAAGCCACACATCAGAGCCAGTTTGATCTCCCCCCAAAATTGAATGGCAACAAAATAGGCCATAAAAAAAGGTGCTATTGCGCCAAAAAGAGCGATACCCCAGGCCCTTTTGATACCGTGAACAAAACTACTCATGTTTTCTTCAAAACCCAGTGCAAACATGATCAGAATAATACCGATTTTAGAAAAGCCTTCGATAAAGGGCGTGGTTTCTTCAGGCAAAACCCCCATATTGACCATTAAACTGCCAAAGGCCAAAAAATAGACGACCGAGGTCAATTGTGTGCGTTTAGCTACAGAAGAGGCCAAAAACACACCAAACCAGATAATCGCGAGATGTTGAAGATCCTGCATGATTCCCCCAGGTTGATTAATTAATTTTTCTTAAGAAAGAACATTAAGAAGACAATCGCTCAATTTCATTGTAGTGCATTGTTTATTTTAGTGACTATGATTTGTTGATTAAAAAGTGTTAACAATGATTATTAGGCGCAAAGGAGTCACCCATCCTTCTTTCAGGCGCAGCCTGATGCACTTAGGAAAAGTGACGGCAGCAGTAACTTACGAACCTATTTTTTAAAAATTCGATTTGTTTGGAATACAAGACCACTTTGCCTATTGACAGAAGGCTGACATTATAGAGGTTAGCACAAACTTTAAAACAGCCCACATGGCGAAGTTGCTACTCTTAACCAACCTCCTGATTCGGCCTGCTGAACATTAACTTTTTTACTCGGTGTTTCTGTAACGATTACGCAATCGCCGTTAATTAATACAAAAGATCTCGGGCTATCAGAGGTTGGGCCATTTCTAAAATTAACATCCCCTGACACCCGTAGCTTATCGCCAATCTGAATTTCATCATAGAAACCTGTTTCTGTTTCTTTTAAGAGATAAAAGTTACCGTCATCTGTTATTGTTCTATTCTCCCCAACCTCGTAATAGACCCAGCCATTTGTTCCGTATATAGATGCAATAACGGACTCAATTGGTTTCCATAGTGACGAAGGAAGCAATACAGCACATATAGCTATGACAGCAGCGATAATGCCAGTTATTTTTGATAAAGCTTCAAGTTTATCAAATATTGCGA
This sequence comes from Methylococcaceae bacterium, assembly GCA_050303415.1. Classification (GTDB taxonomy): domain Bacteria; phylum Pseudomonadota; class Gammaproteobacteria; order Methylococcales; family Methylomonadaceae; genus JBNLBS01. The sequence goes on from JBNLBS010000005.1 coordinate 37,928, forward strand.
GAAAAATTGCCTTTATGTGCTGGGGATCAATCACTAGTTCCTCCTGTTTTGCGCTAACGTCCTACATCACCAGCTACCCAAAGCATAGAAAGCGAACGATGCCATTTGGGGGCAAAGTGAAACAGCTGTTAAAGATTTCTAGCATGTCGGTATAATGCTGTTATTTGTCTTTATTGCTAACTTACACCTATTATAAATACCTGGTTTTTTTTGAGCATATTTATAAATTTTCTCTCATTGTTAATTTGAAAGTTTAAGCTAGAAAACATAAATGACTGTTCGATTCTTATTAAACCAAGCGCCTCTTTATTACAAACTTTAATCATTATTTTTTCTAATCGACCCCATGCCTCAATTCTAGCAACTTCATTTAAAATTTCTATTGCCCTAAATGAATCTGACAAAGCTTTAACTGTTGCTTTTCTAACAAAATAAGAAGTTGTAATAACAGTAATAATTACAATAAGAAAAATGTTGATAAGCATCTGAACTCTATATTTCATATTCATCTTTAACACCAAAATCAGATGCCATTTAAAGTGGCACTACTTTTTCCCGAATAGCAAAAACCGTGACGCTTAAAATGGTCAGCTGGATTTTTTGGTTAGGCGGGTTGAAGGTCTTTTTCCATACCGTCAATTCCAGCACTGATTGCCCCTTTAACTAATTCTGCCACTGACACGCAATTTTCAGGGGTAGACTCGAAATCTATAGTCCAAACTACAATCCCCAAACCATCATATGACTTAAATACTTCAACCGTCCCTTTGTAATAAGTCACTGGAAACGGTGATATGGGGCGAAGATACACCAATCTCATGTTGGTATCATCGATTTTTTCGATAGTGTCTTTTATCTCACCACCATCCGATAACGTCATATATCGTAATGCACCAGCCCCATTACCATCTATTCTGCAAGTCTCAATAATTGGAAACCAAACATCAAGCCTTCCTATTTCTCGGATTGCAGCCCAAACCACATCAGCGGGAACATTTAATTTTTTTATAATAGGTTGTTTAGTCATCATTAGCTATATCCTCAATTGATTTGTAAATTGACTGACAGTAAGCTATTTCTAGCTTTACAATCAGTGAATGTAGTTTAACAATGAACTTTTTCATCGGTATTGGAAAAAACCGACAGATAATAACGGCAAATTGCAAAACCACTATATTAAAAGCCGTGATTCAAGTTTAATAATCCAGAAAATTGTAGAGTTTGAGATGTTTCCATTTGCGGATAAATAGTGTCAGGCGACATGCCATATAGCTCTTGAAATTCATTAATCATATGACTTTGATCGTAGTAGCCTGCTATGTAGGCTACATCTGCCCAACTTGATAGCTTTTTACGTTGGAAAATTGCGCTACGCAAACGTACTATACGTGCATATTTTTTAGGCGTGATGCCGACATGTATATGAAACCGTCGATCAAGTGTACGTTCGCTTAAACCGAGGCTTTGAGCCAGTTTTACAATAAGGTAACGTCCATTGCTTCTATCTAATTTTTTACATGCCGCTTGAATCAGTAAGTCCTCATTATTACGGTTCAAAATCGAAAGTAAAAAATGCTCAACGCATTGTACTCGCTCGCTTGCTGTTTTTTTGATAGACAACTTATCCTCAATGGCTTCTATTGAATATTTAGGAAAAATATCTCGGCAGTCTACACGCCTTTCAGCACAATCTCTGACAATACCGCGACAAAATACATTTAATCCCCACGGCGTAAGGCGGGCAGAAACGCCAGACACTTTTCCTAATCCGCCAAGATCGCTACGAAAACTTTGAATGCCAGCAAGCCCGCTACGGGTTGTATAAATTTGATTCTTGTGTGCGGTTGTTAAATAGTCGGCATATAAAAAACAAAGATAGGTTGCGGTATCAGGCAGAATTGAAAGCTTCAAACCGTTAGCGCCTAATAAATCTTCATAATCCCAAATCGCGCTAACATAAGGCTTCAAAAAAAGAGACGGTTGAAAGATTTTTAAACCCATAATTACACACCTAATTTATTGAACATGCTAGAGCATTCGATTATAAAGAACCTAACAAGGCTGTAGAAAACCCAAAAATTCAATCGTAATCTCCAACCTTTTTTCTTTATTTTTCAGATTGACTAACTATGCCCAAATTTCTAATTAACATCAAGAATAAGTTGATTTCGACTATCTGCCTTCCTCATTGAAGCTGGTTTTTTACCTCTACTCAATCTTTATTACGGTGAATTCAAGTTCACAGCTTTCTTCCGCCAACCGACTGGCCTGCCCTTCTTTTTTGCCGTCATCCTTCGCCCGGTCAAACGTCCAACTTCTTCTTTAAAATAATCATTACCAAGCACCATGCCTTGGTGAGTTGAACGTCGGATGTCTTCCAATAAAGGGCCGTCTACATGATGCTTGAATAATTCCTGGTAATTTGAAAGCCTTTCGATTTCATCACGGCCTAAGGCTAAATACAAAGGGTGTGTAAATACCCCATTCTTAACACAGCGAATTCGTAGAATAATTATGCCGCATTGAGATACGCAATCGGTGTCATATCATTCAGTCCATCATGTGGCCTTTCATAATTATAGAGTTGCATCCAGTCATCCGTCATAAGTCGCACTTCATTCAGACTTTCGAATAAATATAAATCAAGAATATCATCACGGTATGTCCGATTAAATCGTTCTACAAATCCATTCTGATAGGGACTTCCCGGCTTAATATAATCAATCACAACGTTGTGTTTTTCGGCCCACTGGACAAACTCGGTTGCAATAAATTCGGGTCCGTTATCAACACGAACTTGTTGCGGATAACCTCTCCAGGCAGCAATTTGATCCAAGTAACGAGTCACTCTTGACGCGGGTATGCTGGTATTAATATCAATCCCAAGGATTTCTCGATTAAAATCATCCAAAACATTAAAGGTTCTAAATCGATGTCCATGCTGTAAGCTGTCTGACATGAAATCCATTGACCAACAGGTATTAGCGGCTTGAGGTACGACTAAAGGCTGCGGGTTTCGAGGTGGTAGTCGTTTTTTAGCTTTCCGTCTCATATTCAGTTTTAATTCCAGATACACGCGGTAAATACGTTTATGGTTCCATTGGCGACCTAATGCGCGTAAGCGTTTACGGCATTTAGGAAATCCCCAGCGAGGATGTTTTTCAATTAAGGCCAGCAGCGCCTCCATTAATTCGGCGTCATCCGTTCGTTTAGGCTGGTAATAATAAGCTGTCCGACTCAAACAAGCTGCCTGACAACTCAATGAAATACTGGCGCCAAACTTGGTTTGGAGTTGAGAAACCCAATGTCGACGATCGGCTGCTGGCCTTACAGCTTTTTTATAATTTCCTCTTGCATTTGGCTTTTTAGGCTCAACTCCGCGCTTGTGCCCTTTGGGTATACATTTGCTTCAGGCGCCGATTTTCTTCTTCCAGTTCTTTTAATCGTCGTACGTCTGAAGCCTCCATACCGCCATATTTAGAGCGCCATTTGTAAAAAGTACTCTGACCAATACTGTGTTTGCGACAAAGCTCCGGAACCGGAATACCAGCTTCTGCTTCTTTTAATATCGATACGATTTGGCTTTCTGTTAATCGTTTGCTCATGGTAAAAACTCCTATCTGTTTTATTATAGAAATTTCTACGAGTCACTTGTACTAGTTTAAGGGGTATTTACACCACGCACTATTCCTTCAATTTTTTCTACTGCTTTTTCGTGCATATTTCCCCCAAAAAACCTAATGCCCAAAACAGCCGCGCGCTTTTGGCGTCGGCTGATTTTGTTTGTTATACATATCTCTTCGCTATACTTGGAACTTGAATCCACCCAACTTCTTCAGGTTACTATATATAAATTCAAGCACATAAAGCCATAAACTTGCCATAATGAAATTAGTATTACAAGGCTGAAGAGTCTTGGATAACCAGTTAACTTTATTTTAATTAACAAGCCACTAATTATAACAATGACCAAAGCGGCAAACGGATGTAAAACTACCGTCATGGAAATAAAGGGTGTAATAGAAAATAGAATGATTGAAAAAAAGGCTGCAAAAATAGGAGCATTAGTGAAAACCATAATTGCACATTCGCCAAAAAAAACAATAGAAAAAGCTTTTAATACATCAGAAGCAAAAGTATTTGATTTTTCATTTTGACATGCCATCAAAAATACCTATCTCTAGAGAAACAGGGGGTCAAGCCTGAGAAACAAAGAAACAGGGAGTCAAAGAAACAGGGGGTCAAGCCTTACATTTGACATTTTCTAGAAACAAGCTCAAAACTATTATTGTGTAAAATGTAAGGCCTGAACATCCCGCTTATATTTTCAACAAATAAATGACCAAAACTGTAAATTTATTTGTGTTCATACGTCTTTTCATCTTTTAGCATTTTGAATATAACGCGACATAGGTGTCTTCCCAGCGCACGAACGGCTTGGTTGTGTTTTTTGCCTTCAGCACGTTTTTTTTTCGTAATAACGCTTGGATTCTTCAACATTACGTCGATGATGATCTACCGCAGCCATCATTGCGGCTTTTGCCCGCGTGTTGACATGCTTAGGCATCTTGCTCCCTCGGTAGTTTCCAGAGGAATTATCCAATGTAGCCATACCCAGGTATAAAGCCAGACTGGATTCAGAGGCAAATCGTTCGACAGTTCCTATTTCACCGGCGAGTTCTGCGCAGCTGGTTTTGCCAAAACCTGGAATACTCCTAAGCAGCGTTGCTTCTTTCGATTTTTCTGAACGGCTCTCTATTTGCAAATCCAGTGCTTTGATAATGGCGTTTAATTCAATAATACGTCTGACATCTTCCAGTATTAAAGGCGTCACCAATTCAACATCGGGGCTAAAGCAAGCTTGCTGCTGCCAAGGCAGTATCTTTTCAACAGTCACTTGACCGATGCTGTTTATTTTTAACAGAGAACTTTTCCGTTTTCTGGCTAATTCGGTTAAGTTTTCTTTTACACTGGACAAAAGGTTTAAATACCAAACTTGACTGACGTCCTGTGTAATATCGCATAAACCAGGGCACACGGCGTGTAAATCAGATTGTAAGCTATTAACAACGCTCACTCGCTCGTTCACCATTCGACGTCGACGACGCGTCAATCTCTTCAATTGTTCATTTTCAAGTGGCGTCGGTTTGATTTCCTGCAGAACATCTTTGGCCAGAGGTAAATAGTCTCTAAGTTGAAATAATTCCAGTCCTTTCCGAGCATCCAATGCATCGGTTTTAGCTGCGCCTGGAAATATTTCTTTGAACCGGGCCAGTTTTAAATTATTGATATTAAACAAGCGGTAATTCCGTGCACGGATCATTTGATCCAACGGCCGCGCATAGCCGTTATAGCCTTCCATTGCGATGGATACGGGTAGCTTGTGTTTTAGCTCATAGTGCTGAATTTTCTTAAAAAAATCATCGAAGCCATCTTTATTATGTTGAATTTCAAACTCATCGAGTACTTTTCCATCCGCTAACCCAACGGCCACAGAATGTAATCGACAACCAATATCTAAACTCACTCGAATCTCTGGAAATACAGCAATAGGCATAATGACTCCTGAAGGTTGAAAAGAATTCATCCATCAGCCTCGTCTACTTGCAGAGTCACAATAAATTGGACATCATCCCGGTGGGCTTGACTGGATGATGTAGGTGACGAGGGCGGCATTTCAAAGCCGAGCCAACAAAGCGTTGCGGACCCCACTAGCCACACCCTCGTCAATGATGAATACTATAATTTCTGACCGAGGGTGTCACCTACTAAATACAATGGTAGACCCCATATTTGTGTTCATAAAAAAATTCAGCCGACGCAAAAAAACGCGCGGCTGATTTAGGCGTTAGCATTCAGAATAGGATTGTATGAAAAAAATAATATCGCTGTTGGTGTTTGCCTTTGCTGTTAATGCTCATGGAAAAGAGCAGAGTATCGCTGGTGAAGTAAGTGAAGCTTACTTAAAAGAAATAGTAGAAATGTTATCAGTTAGTATCGGGCCTAGGAACTTCGAGTTTCATTCCAATCTCGTTCGTACGTCGGAATATATTCAACTCAAACTAGTGCAGCAGGGATACAAGGTTTTTACTCAAGACTTTCCCGTTAATGGTAAGCATGTAAACAATGTACTAGCGTCAATTGGTCCCGAAGGAAAAGGAACAATAGTTGTTGGCGCACACTACGACACCTATGGGGATCAGCCTGGTGCTGATGATAATGCATCCGGAGTAGCTGGCTTGTTAGCACTTGCAAAATTATTGAAAAACAACGAGAGTATGCTAAACAAGAAAGTAGAATTGGTGGCGTATACGTTGGAGGAGCCCCCGTTCTTTAGAACAGTAGGCATGGGAAGTTACGTACATGCAAAAGGCCTCAAGGATCGAGACGAAGATGTGGTAGGTATGATTTCCCTCGAGATGATTGGTTATTTTACCGAAGAGCCGGATTCTCAAACTTACCCGATAGGTTTAATGAAGTTGTGGTACCCATCGGAAGGTGATTTTATTGGTGTAATAAGCAACTATTCAAGCTCAGAACTAAAATCCGCAGTAAGTGTTTCGATGAAAAAGTCAGGTATTAAAGTGGAAAGCCTTTCTGCACCCTCTTGGTTAGTTGGTGTGGATTTTTCCGATCATAAGAACTATTGGAAGTTTGGTTATCAAGCTGTGATGGTCACGGATACGTCATTTTATCGAAATGAGAATTATCATCAGAAAACAGATGTCGTGGATACTTTAAACTTTGCGCAAATGAAGAAAGTTGTTGAAGGTGTTTACCATGCGGTTGTGGATTTACCAAATTCCCTGAATGCTAACAAATGAATGGAGCGGACGGCCAACCGCGGGCTTTCTTTTGTGCTTAAGCGCTTCGCTATTTTAGCACAAAAACCAGCCCGCTAATGGTCGTCCGCAGCTCATTCAGGCGTTAGGTGACCGAGATCGGGATCTGCCTTACATTTCACACTAGAATAAAACTATTTGATTTTTAATTTGCTTCTCATATTATCAAAATGAACTAATTAGTTAGAGTAGAGAAGTGTATGAAAACGGGAAACTTTGGTATATACCGTACCGAGGGAAGAATCGATGATGAAATTCACATTAAGCTCTAACCATCATTTAAACTCGAACCTACCTCGGCGAGGTTTCGTTTGTGTCGATTGCCACAAGCCTCACACCGTGCCGGTGGTCCGGTTAAGTGAGCGTTATGCATTAAGGAGAGTTATATGAAAGAAACGGGAAAAATCAATTATGTTGAAATACCTTCAACAAATATTGAAGCTACAAAGAAGTTCTTTACTGATGCTTTCGATTGGTCTTTTATTGATTATGGCCCTGAATACGTTGCAATCGAAAATGCAGGATTAGATGGCGGATTTTTTAAATCAGACCAATGTGCAGTTACTACAAATGGTAGTGTTCTGATTGTGCTCTATAGTAAAAACCTTGAACAAACTTTAGAGCAAGTACAATCAGCCGGAGGAAAAATCATAAAAGATATATTCTCCTTCCCTGGAGGTCGTCGCTTCCATTTCAGTGACCCTTGCGGTAATGAATTTGCGGTCTGGTCTGACCCAAGTGCATAACGAAGCGGTCAAGTTCACTCGGCCCGCAAAAGACTAAGGCAACATGATAGGTATTTCAAATGTAAGGCCTGATACCTCCCTCGCCTGTGTGCCAATAAAATTTAACCAATCCCAAAACGACTGGTTTGTTGAAGAAAGCCAGCCCCCATTGCTTAACTTTCCGCCTCATAAACTTCATAAAACCATCAATAAATGAAATTAATCATACTTTTCCCGAGTGCACGCGTACAATGGTTTTCTCTTATCCTAAAAAAGAGTAAAAAATGAAAATATTAAGCTTTGTAGCTATTTTAGTAGGAATGTCGACATTCGCAGGAATTGTATACGCAGATATTCCTTTTCAGTCGGATAAAGAGATATTAGGCAGTTGGAAGCTTGAGTCGACCAAACAATCCGCTAATAGCGGTGACATAATTCCAAGGGAAGATACTTGGACATTCAACAATGGCACAGTGACGATTTCCAATATTCCTCGCGATGGAGGTTATTACGATCAAGCCCCGGTCAAATACGTTATTGAGGACGGAAAATTAAAAGTTTCAGTGCTCGGTAGAGCCGGGAAATTCGATATCTATTCTTTGCAGGAAAGGAATGAGAATAATATGGTTTTGAAAGCTAAATATGGAACCATTTACAATTTTGTAAAAAAATAAGTCTCAACACTGTAGTGAATTAATCCAAAAAACAGGGTCGCGTCTTACATTTTCTTATTAATATCAAAACAGCTTGTTTTTTATAAAAAAGTGAATTGTAAGTCTTGGCTCTGATTTTCCAGCTGTACATTCCGTCTAAAGGCCTGATACGAATCAGTCATCATCATTGGCTTCATCCGAGTGTAAATTGTAAGAACAGATCCCGTTTTGCAGCAGTCCAATTGTGCTAAATTAACTCGATTCTGCCTTTCATTAAGGCATACTCCGCAACAAGAACGTTAAACGGTATAAATCATAAAGAGGGCTCATAAATGGGATACTATTTCGTTAAAATAGCCGTAACAACCGTATTAATTGTTCTTATATCTGAAGTTGCAAAAAGAAGTTCGTTTATGGCAGCCATTTTAGCATCAATCCCATTGATATCGGTGCTCGCCATGTTTTGGTTGTATTTTGATACAAAAGATACGGATAAAGTAAGTGACCTTGCATCAAGTGTATTTTGGTTGGTCATCCCATCTTTGGCGTTATTTGTGTCACTGCCAATTTTTCTGAAAAATGGGATCAATTTTTATGTAAGCATCAGTGTTTCCATTGCTATCACTGTATTTTGCTATTGGGTCATGGTTTTGCTGTTAAATCATTTTGGCATTAAGTTATAACTACCGTATAACAAGGTAAAATTGTAATCCCCAAAAAAACCGGCTACCTAAGCAGGTAGCCGGTTCCGTACAAACGTTTAGACTCTAATCTTTTACAACACAGCCGCACACAGACATGACACCCGGCTCAGTTGTTGTCCATTGGCCATTCCATTTACCGCTGGCTTTATCACAGACATTGGGACAAATCTGCTTGGCAGCGTTGTTGCTAAAGATAGGCCCGGCTTTAACATCGCCAATTTGCTGGGCGCGACCAAACAGGTGACTCATATCGCCCTGATAAGAAGCCGTCGGTGGCTGATGACAGGAAAAGCAATCCTGCTGGGTCCAGGTTTCTGCTGATTTTCCCTGGCCGGTGGTTAAGGAAATACCTTTCTGCATCCATGTTTCCATGGTTGTGTTCGCCAAATGCGTGGTGCCGGCAATGGTCATGGTATTCTCACCGGTAGGCGCCGGGTTTGTACAGCTAGAGCCCAATGACCCGACTCCCGGACCGGTGCCGTCATACAAATTAAAACACCCGATCAATGGGGTTACCTGGCCGAAGGCTGCACCCCATGAGCCCCATTCGGCGCCGATTAACTGATAGTTTTTCCATTTATTGCTCAATGTAGCCTGTACATTGCTGTTCAGACATGAAGTCACTGCCAGGTCACTGCTGGCTGAATCACAGTTCACGGCAGGCGGTAATTGATCGCTACGGCAGACATTGATCGAAACCCAGGTTTTATTATCGCCTGAAGGATTCGGGTTGGTTAAACACAAAGGACTCTCGACACCCGTTTGGGGGATGGAACAGTCCGTACCTTTGCCTCCCGCTTCAGTGTAACTGTCGTAGTTAAACAGGTTCCAGCCTGTCGTCAAGCCTGACGGATTTTTCTGAATCGGGTTACTGCCGCCAGCCTGACAGTCCGGTGCATTGGCGATATGTTCAAACGAGGCCCATACCATTTCCCCATGGTTAGGCGTTTTTTGTACCAGGTGCAAACCGATCAACCCCCACCAGGTCCCGCCGCTATCCTGTTCACAGTGCATAATATCGGCTGGGCAGCTGGCTTGATTGCTACCGTAATTTCTCCAGGAGGTTTTAATTTCCATGACCGACTTTTTCGATTTTTTTTCTGTCGGCGGCAACCAAATAGCGCTGGCAGACTGGTTATTGTTTTTATAATCAGCGACAGCTTTATTGATTGCTTCTGTTGTATACATGCCATGATCGGCTATGTAATTGACAAAATCTTCGTTGACACGAATATCATAGGTTACCGTGTTACCGTTTACGTCTAACAAATGAAAGGCATCACCGGCTTGAAGATGGTTTCTGTTACTCTGCATCTGTGCCGCCTGTAACGGTGCATATTGACCGCTCCAAACCGATTTACCTGATTCCGGTAAGGCCTTATACCAAGGAGCAAAACTCATGAACCTTGGGTGTCCGTTGCCATCGTCCCCGGTCAAATAGAGAAAATTATTCCAGGAAAACTGATCAATATCACAGCTTGTCGCAGCAACCTGGCCTGTAACCGTCGGCACTTCACCCCAGAGTGAGTCTCCATTCACGGTACTGCCGTTTACAGTGCTTGTTGTACAAGCCGAAGCATTGGCTTCAGCAATGAATGATATAGGTGACAGCATAGCTATAACACCTACAATCATGGGCTTTAACAGCCACTGAGACTTCTTTTTTTTCATAGTTATTTCCTTGTCTACGTTATTCTAAGATAATAATTTGCACTGACACAGATGGAACAAAACCCAAACCAAGCCGCATCCAGATACAAATCGGCTGGATATAAAAAAACTTAAATTTTTTTAGTGCAGGTAGAAACAAAGCAATATTACTTAATTCAGCCGCATATTAAGATACCGCACCGAACAACGCAGTTTTTCTATGAGTACTTTATCGTGTCATCGGATAGCCTGGGAAGCCGCCTCTACCTTAGGCTTTGAGCCTGTTGGAAGACGGTCTCCCTGCTTCGTCAGCCAAGCTACGGATATTTACTTGACTGGTCAGACTTCAGTCTTTAAGGCGTTCCACACCAAATGTTTTCAGAATAAAACGTTCGTAAAACGGTTCACTGATACCTTTTCTGACCTTCCGTATAAAATATTTTTCATAGGCAATTTTCGCCAAGTGCACCCATTTACCTCGCGAAGCCCATTGCACATTACGCGGCGGAATTTGCGGTTTGGCCAAGAAGGCAATACCGGTGTCGCCTAAATCGGCTAAACACAGTGCATTCCAGCTGCCCTTTTCTTCCGGCTCTTTGCCGTCAAGTTCGGCACGGATATTATGTGCGGTCGCGGTGACCATGGATTCTATCATGTAGCCTGTTTTAGGTGTCCCGGTCGGGACAGGCGTTTGTTCGACCGGTGGAATGGCGATACAAACACCGACCGAGTAGATGTTCTTGAAGGTCGGATTGCGTTGATTTTCGTCGACAATGACAAAGCCGCGCGGATTGACCAGGTTTTCGATACCGAATACGGCATCAACCCCTTTAAACGCCGGTAACATCATGCTGTGTTTGAACGGTAATTCATGTTTCTTTTTCTCGTTACCGTCTTCATCGACTTCGGTAACGTACATCATACCGTCCTCTATTTTGTCGACCTTGGCATTACAGATCCAGTTAATGCTTTTATCGCGTAATTCGCTTTCCAGCATGCCTTTAGTATCGCCGACACCGCCCAAGCCTAAATGGCCAATGTACGGTTCGGACGTGACATAGGTCATTTTTACCTTGTCGCGGATTTTACGCTTACGCAAGTCGGATTCGGCAATAAACATATATTCGTAAGCCGGACCGAAACAGGATGCGCCTTGTACCGCACCGATGATGACTGGCCCGGGATCGGCTACGAATTTATCCCAGAATTCACCGGATTCTCCGGCATGATCAACATGGCAGACCGATTGCGTATGCCCGTTCGGGCCTAGGCCCGGAACTTCATCGAACGCCAGTTTCGGACCGGTGGCGATGATCAGATAATCGTAATCGAGACTCGAACCATCGGCTAATGTCAGCTGGTTCTTGTCCGGATGAACCCGGGTGACTTGCTGCTGAACAAAACCGATTTTCTTCTTCTTGAACATCGGTGCCAATTCAACTTTGATATCTTCAGGTTTGCGCCAATTGACGGCGACCCATGGATTGGAGGGTACAAAATGGAAAGTCGGGGTGTCGGCAACAACGACAACCTCATCTTCTTTTCGGGCATTTTCTTTCATTTCCAATGCCATGGGAATGCCGCCGATACCGGCACCGATGATTACTATTTTTGCCATGTTAATTCTCCTCAATATTTTTTTATTGCCTTGCGGGGGCTAGGCTCCCTAACCGGAGGTTGGAAACCGACTAAACAATGTAAACTGAGTGAGGTAAAGAACATCAGCAAAAGGCTGATGTTCTTTGTTGTTCACATTAGCTTACGTCTTCATCCATTGAAGCATTGTTACTGTTTTTCAATATATTGCTGCATGACTCGTCAATGCCATGATGGTCGATATCGCAAACCGACTCCAGCCACATGGCATTGATGATGCCGAATGATGCCGCGAAACCGACGCCTAGTATCCAAGCGAAATACCACATTTTCTTTCTCCCTAATAAAGTGTGTGATTGTCTTTTATCACAGTGTTTTCGGTGATGCTGCCCCAGATTACTTTATACACAAAGCGTGTATAGGTGAGTACGATGGGCAGAAATATCAGCGTTATCCAAAAAACCAGGACCAAGGTGTCACGGCTGGAACTGGCATCCCACAGGGTCAGGCTGGAGCCCGGATCGGTAGCTGAAATCAACAGGAACGGAAACAGGCCAAAACCGACCGTTAACGCGATGCCGGCAATCCCCAGACTGCTGAACCAGAAGGCGGCCATACGTGATGAGCCTTTGCCCAACAACCAGGCCAGTCCGAAGCCGACAAATGCAACAAGTGGTGCCGACCACATCCAGGGGTAGTTCAGAAAATGCTGCCACCAGCTTGCACCATCGGCAATCACGGTTTTGTTTAACGGGTTGGACGCCGCATTCGTGTCGGCCATATGGGTAATCTCCGGCCTGTCGATGCCTAAAAACACCCATAAGATCAGTATACTCAGCACTGTTATTAACAGCGGCCCTAGAATGTTGATTGCCGTGATCGAACGTTGATGAATGATGCCCTCGCTACGCCATTTCAAAAACAGGGCGCCGTGGAAAGTGGTCAATAACAGACCTCCTACACCGCAAAGCAGGGCAAAGGGGCTGAGCAAGTCCCAAAACGAGCCGTGGTAAAATGATCTTAAATCCTGGTCGAATTGAAACGGCAGGCCCAAAATCAGATTACCGACCAAGACGCCCAGCAAAACAGGCGGCAATGTTCCGCCCAAAAACAGGCACCAGTCCCAAGTACTGCGCCAACGCGGATCTTCTATTTTACTGCGGTAATCAAATCCGGCCGGGCGGAAGAACAGGGCAAACAGCACTAACAGCATGGCGACGTACAGTCCGGAAAACAGGGTGGCATAAACCGACGGCCAAATAGCGAACATTGCACCACCTAACAGCACCAGCCAAACCTGGTTACCTTCCCAGGTCGCGCCAACCGAATTGATAATTACCCGGCGCTCCAAATCGGTTTTACCGATGATTGGCAATAACGTACAGGTTCCGAAATCAAAGCCCTCGGTAACAGCAAAGGCAATGCCGACGACGCCGATTAAAAGCCACCAAATCAGGCGTATGGTTTCATAATCAAACATAACTAATCCTCCTTATTTGGCTTGTGCCGGATTTTGTTCGAAACAATAACGTCCGGTATGCAAACTGCTTGGACCGAGACGTACATATTTGAACATCAGGTACAATTCGATGACCAGCAGCACGGTATAGAACAAGGCAAAGCCGGCTATGCTAAACCAAAGCTGATCGCTGCTTAGACTCGATGCGCTCATATGGGTCGGCAAAATTCCGGAAATGGTCCACGGCTGACGGCCATATTCGGCTACAAACCAACCGGTTTCCGCGGCTATCCACGGCAACGGAATACACCACACCGCCATGCGCATCAACCAGCGTTTTTGATCGGCAACGCGGGTGATGCAATAGTAAAAGCTCATCGCAAAGATAAACAACATGGTAAAACCACACGCTACCATGACCCGGAAGGTCCAAAACAACGGTGCCACCCTGGGAATGGTATCGTTAGCGGCTTTATCGATCATGGCTGCATCGGCATCGACCACGTTATCGGTATATTTCTTCAGCAATAAACCGTAACCCAAATCGTCTTTATGTTCTTCAAACACCTGTTTTGTCCCGGCGCTGTTATCGCCGCCACGTAATTTTTGCAATTCTCGATACGCAATCATACCGCTTTTGATGCGTTGCTCGCTTTCCTTGCGCAAGTCTTTTAAGCCTTTAACCTCTTCATCCACCGAACGGGTCGCGATCATGCCCAGTACGAAAGGAATCTTGATTGCATAGTCGGTTCTTTCATTTTCCTGATCGGGAAAACCGAAGGCGGTAAAACCGGCGGGTGCCGGTTCCGTCTCCCATTCGGCTTCAATCGCCGCTAGCTTGATTTTTTGAGTTTCACCCTCGGTATAGCCGCTTTCATCACCGAGGACGATGACTGAGAGTACCGATGCCAGGCCGAATGCAGAGGCAATCGAAAACGAGCGCCGGGCAAAACCGATGTCGCGCTTATTGAGCAAATACCATGAGCTCACACCTAAAACAAACATTGAGCCGGTCACATAACCGGCGGCAACGGTATGGACGAATTTAACCTGCGCCACCGGATTAAAGAAGACATCGGCAAAACTGGTCATTTCCATGCGCAAGGTTTGGTAGTTGAATTCCGCACCGACCGGATGCTGCATCCAGCCGTTGGCGATCAGTATCCAGAGTGCCGATAGGCTGGTCCCTAGGGCCAAAAGCCAGGTTACCAACAAATGCTGCTCTTTGCTCAGCTTATCCCAACCGAAAAAAAACAAACCGACAAAAGTTGATTCCAGAAAAAAGGCCATCCAGCCCTCATTGGCCAGTAGCGGCCCGAAAATATCACCGACATAATGAGAATAATAAGCCCAGTTGGTGCCAAATTGAAATTCCAGTGTCAACCCGGTGGTGACACCCATCGCAAAATTAATACCAAATAATTTGCCCCAAAATTTGGTCATGTCTTTATAAACCTCACGACCGGTCATAACATAAACCGATTCCATAATGCCGAGGATAAAAGTCATGCCCAAGGTCAACGGCACGAATAAAAAGTGATACATTGCGGTCAAACCAAACTGCATCCGTGACAGCATGACAATATCGTCACCGAACATGACTAGGCTCCTTTTTTTGTTGAGGAAAAATATCGGACGGATCGCCTGACGGCATTGCAGGCAGAGCAAAATGTGCGGCTACATCGGGTTTACCGACAGGTCTGTCCATCCAGCGAAAAATTAAAAACCACAACCCGATCAAAAACAGACATTTGACCAGCAAGGCAAGACTGATTTCCCAACGCAATAAACTGGCTTTGGGTAAAACAGGGTGGTGATCAGTGGTTTCACTCATAACGATCTCCTGGCCTGTCCTCAGCGGGTGACGAGTGAATCAGCCGAGTCGAAATGGCTAATAGTAAGATTGCGCCCGCTACAAACAAAATACTAATTTCGATTTGATGATGAACCTGTATATCGGCAATCATCAGCCGCGCCATGGCAGTTATGGCAACATAAAGTAAGCAACGCACCGGCATCGCATTGGTTTTGAAATAAATGCCCACCATTGCGCCCAGTTCCAAATAGATAAACAATAGCAAAATATCGCCGATACTGGCATGACTTTGCTGCATCATGTCGCTATAAGCAGCCACCGCCGACCATACAATACTGGCACCAATCACAAACAGCGCCAGATAATGGAAAACATCGGTCAACAAATTGCCGATCTCGTCAGCCCAAGCCTTAAACTCACGATGTAATCGGTTTAGATTATCATTGTTCATCGTCTGCTCCAATGTTTAAGTATAAGGCGATCGTATCACCCTTTCCGCTTTATTTATCCGTTAGTTTGACCCCTACGGACAATGCAACAAAAAATCATCGCACTACGTATTGACAGATTGATAAATCAATTTACATGCCAACTTTTTTAAATATTGATTCATTGGGAGATATGAGGGTTATAAGGAGATTTTGAGGCAAAACCAGCGTTTCAAAATCAATCATTGAAACAAATTTATGAAACAAAATAAGACACTATTGAAACAAGATTGAAACACTTTGCTTGTTTATGCAAAGTTAATGCTAATCCACACCGCACCTGGAAAAGGATCTGGGCCTAAAATTATTTCAGCAGATCTTTTTTTCTTTTTCGGTAATATCCGAAAACAACGCAATACGTCTATGAACGCTACCGTCCGTATTAAAAACAGTATTAATTGTCAGCCACTCCAGATATTCATTACCGTTTTTTCGTCGATTCCATAGTTCACCCTGCCAATGGCCTTTGGTATTCAGATCATTCCACATTGCCTGGTAAAAGGCTTTGTTTTGTCGTCCGGAACTTAATAATTTTGGTGTCATTCCAAGTATATCGTCCTTTGTGTACCCGGTAAGCTTAGTAAAGGCTGGGTTTATCGTCAGTATTTTATTATCGTTATCTGTTACCATCATTGCTTCGCTGCTATTTTCGTAAGCCAACGCAGCTAAGGCTTGCTGTTCCTGAGCCAATTTTCGTGCACTAATATCCTGAACTATACCAAGCATTTGCACTGGTTGATTGCCGCTATCAAACTCCACCTGACCGGCTATGCGCATCCATCTTTCATCAATTGTGTGCAATTTTATACGAAATTCAATATCCAATTTTCCGCCCTGCTCCATATGATAAAGAAAGGTGCTGATTAATTTTCTCCTATCGCCCAAATTAACCAAGCGAAGAAAACGCCTCCAGGAAGGAGTACTCTTGCCTGAAAAACCAAAAAGCTTAAGACAGGTTGCGGACCACAACTGTTTACGTTCGATAAAATCAATTGCCCAAATACCAACCTCACCATATGCCTGGCTTAGGCTTGACCGTTGTTCGCTTTGCTGTAGGTATCGATTTTGCTCAGCCAGCTCGTTCCTTTGCATCCTGACTTGTTGAAGGATGGTTTCATTTCGACCGGTAATATTGAGCAATAATACTTGCAATAAAGAAGCAAAAAGTAACCCTGCGACTAAAATCTGCCATGCCAGCAGTGAATAATTTAACGCAATATAACTATCCGTCACAAAAACGGATACTTGCCATATTCGATTAGCAATCATTATCTCCGATTGCCAGGAAAACTCAGAATTAACCGGTGTTTTTAACGAGGCTGAACTATAAAGAAGTTTATTCGGTTCCTGTGCGTTTTTATCATGAATAACAATAACAAAACCTTCCGGGAAATTTTTCTCGAATAAATGCTGCAACATTTTTTCAATGCGAAAAACACCTACAGCAAAACCACCTAGGAGACGAGTAAATGTACTATTTTCCGTGCCGGCATTATCCAATTTAACCGGCACCAAGAGTAACAAACCGATGCTGGACCCCGTTTCCTGAACTAAACGTATTGGAGCCGTGGCAACCGTTTCACCCGTTATTCGCGCTTGTGCAATCGCAGCGATTCGTGTTGCATTGGAAGCTATATCATAGCCGATAGCCGACATATTGTTGTCCAGCGGGTTAATGTATGCCACAGGAATATAACTGTGTCGCTGCTTGGCGGCAATTAATTGATTTTTATCATCTCGCTGGGTAATTTTAAAATCCTTCAACCCTTGTTGCTGCATAAAGGTTTCAAATTGCTCCCGATTTTTATCTAAAATCTCAGGATTCCAACTCAGTGCGTGCAATTCAGGATGTTTATTAAAAATAGGATCGGTAAATTGTTTAAACTCGGAGTACTTGAGTTCAGAATTGACAGATATCAAACCGGCTAAAGAATCAACAATGGTTTGAAATTCATCAGCTTTAGACTTAAGCGTAGAGGCAATAGGTTTACCAACATTATCAACATGTTGTTTTATAATTGATTCTTCATTTTTAAAGACATAACCAAAAGCTAAAACAACACCTACAATTGTCGTTAGTACCGGTATGGCAATATATTTAAGACGTTTTTTCCATATCCGTTCCCGCCTTTGCACGACCATTAAAAATAGCGGTGCAAATAAAATCACACCAATAGTGTCCCCTGCCCACCAATGCCACCATTGAGAGAAGAAATCCGCCCAGGAAATTGCTCTAAAAATTAATAAAGTAAAACAACCCCAGGTAGCAGAAACCAAACAGGCTAACGGGCCGGCCAACAATAAAAATCTTATGATATCTGATTTTTTGCCTAGGCTTTGCCAGTCCAGTCTTCTATTGTTTTTTATCAATTTGGAGGCCACCCTGGCCTGCAAGGACGATCCAACGCCGATAAACGAAGCAACCAGAAAACCAATAAGATTGACATCCTGATTTCCCCAGGCCACCCAAAGATTAATACTGACCGAGCCCAGCCATATGCCCGGCAATACCCGAGAACCTAAAGACAAAACAGCAATAAACCCAGCCGCAGCCGCAGGAAAAACCGGAGATGAATATCCCGGAGGAATAGCAAATAAGAGCCCGACTATACCTAATAAAAAATAACAAACAGCTAATTTAAGAACCGGGATTGCAAATTCTGATAATTTATTAGTCCACATAGTTCATACAATAATACTCGCTATTTTAAATAGGCAGTGATTGATAAATTCGTTAGAATTCCAGATAGCTATATTATATTAAAAAAAGCTCCTTAAATTATTATCAGTACACAGAACAAATAATATAAATTCCGCCTATTCCTGTCGTTCATACAGATAATAACCAACCTCACCTGCGGTTTTGCTTTTTAAACATTGCCAGTTATCCGGTAGACCACGCAGTTCCAGTTTGCTTTCCACTTCGACATAGATTTTGGCATGTTCAGTCAACCAGCCTTTTTCTTCCAGCCATTGGCAGGTCTGCACCGCCAGCCCTTTACCGAAAGGAGGATCGAGAAAAACCAGATCATACCTTTGTGCGTCACCCGCCAAAAACCTGAGCACATCCGTATTGACCAGTTTGATCTGTGTTGCCGACAGGTTCTGAATGTTTTCACTTATTTTACGACAGGCCTGAGGGTTATTTTCCACCATTGTCACTGTCTTGGCTTCTCTGGAAGCGGCTTCAAAACCCAGAGCGCCACTGCCTGAATATAAATCCAGACAGTGTTTGCCGATCAGGTCATGCTGCAACCAGTTGAACAAGGTTTCTCTAACGCGTCCCGGTGTTGGTCTTAAGCCAGCCACATCGGCAAATTGCAATTGCCGGCTGCGCCACTGGCCGGCAATAATTCTTAACTTGTTTTTCACTTTCCTGCGCCCGAGTTCCCTACCGTAATGGTTTGTAACAATTCAGGTTTAACTCGACGTTTTAAGGCATCCTTAAGTGTTTCCAAGGTTACCGCATTAATTTTCTCCTGGAATGTGTCCAGGTAATTTAACGGTAAATCATAAAAAGCAATCATTTCGACATAGCTGGTTAGCTTGCTATTTGTATCAAAACGCAAGACAAAGCCGCCGGTGATGTTTTTCTTGGCTGCCAATAACTCTTCCTCACTGGGACCGTTTTCCACATAATCGACCAAAGTATCGTGCATAACCTGTACGGCTTTTTGTGCTTGTTCATTACGGGTTTGCAAGCCCATCATAAATGGTCCCTTTCTTAATAACGGAGCAAAATAGCTATAGGCGCTGTATGCCAGTCCACGTTTTTCCCGGACTTCTTTAAATAATTTAGACACCAAACCGCTGCCACCCAGAATATGGTTGGCCACATACAAATTAAAATAGTCGGGGTCTTTTCTATACACACCCGGGAAACCAGCCAAAACATGAGTTTGTGTGGATGGAAAGGCAATTTTTTGTGTTTGAGCGGATTCCGGCATAGTCACTTTTGCCAATGGCGCGGGCTTTTCTCCTACCGGCAAGCCTGCCAATAATCGCTGTGCGGTTTTTTTCGCCTGACGCTGGCTTAAATCACCGACAATAACCACGATAGCATTAGAGGCAACATAATATTGTTTATAAAAATCATTCAGATTTTTTGTTTCAAAACCGGCAACGGTTTCAATCACACCACTGCTGGGATGTGCATAAGGGTGATCGCCATACAATGCATTATAAAACGCGATAGCTGCTTGTGCCGCCGGTGATTCTTCTCTATGCTTCAACCCTGCCAATGTGCGTTTTTTCTCGCGTTCAAAATCCTCTTCACTGAAATGGGGTTCGGTCAGGATGAGGTGCAAAGTGTCAACAGCCTTATCAAACAGCTCTTCTTGCGTCAGGGTTCTTAATGACAACCATGCCGTATCCCGGCTAATTCCGTTACCGAATTGCGCACCGACACTTTCAAAACGCTGGGCAATGTCATCCGCGCTCCAAGGGCCGGCACCGGTATCCAGCATATTCGATGTTAATGCCGCCAAACCATATTGGTAATCATCCCTGGCACTACCTGCATCAAAACTGACACGGATATCAACCATAGGCAGACCTTCTGTATGCACATAATATACTTTGGCACCTTGTTTGGTATGCCAGCGTTCAATTTTCGCTGCCGCCCAAACCGATGTTTGAGTCAGCAACAAGATTAAACAGAAAAAACTAATGCGCATGACTGCCTCCCTTATTATTGTTATGTTGGTTTTGATTTGGCATCGGTTGAGGTTCCAGGTAAGCAATCGTCAGATGGTCTTCTATAAGGTATTTACGTGCCACGGCACGAACCTGTTCCGCCGTCACCTGATTAATTTTTTCAACATATTCATCCACTTTTTCCCAGCCCAGGCCGACCGTTTCCATCATGCCCAATTGCATGGCCTGATAAAACATCGAGTCACGCTCATATATTGCATCGGCCAAAACCTGTGCTTTGATTCTTTGTAATTCTTCCGGGGCCACCAGGTCTTTGCGCAACTGGTAGATTTCATTTTTTAATGCCATTTCCATATCAAAAGCTGTTTTTCCTTCTACCGGCGTGGCATCCAGCATAAACAACTCCGGCAACCTTGCGGTTAAACTGTAGCCTGCTCCTGCACCCACCGCAATTTGCTGACCACGTACCAGTCTGCTTGCTAACCTGGCACTGCTGCCGCCATCTAAAACACCAGCCAGCACTTCCAGTGCATAGGCTTCCCATTCATTTTCCACACTGTTCAGTACAGGTACTTTATAGCCCATCACGATATAGGGCAGCTTGGCAGGCAGTTTAATCGTGATACGCTTTACTCCAAGTTGCTCTACTTCCTGCTGTGGCTTTAGAGGCTCAATGACACTGGGTTTTAACGGACCAAAATATTGTTCGGCCAATGCAAAAACCGCATTGGGCTCTACATCACCCACCACCACCAATGTGGCATTATTGGGCGCATACCAGTGTTCATACCAGCGTTGAAGATCGGCTATTTTATAGTTCTCAATATCTGACGGCCAACCGATCAGCGGGTGTTGGTATGGGCTGTTACTAAATGCTGTTGCAATAAAATGTTCCTGCACTTTCGCTCTGGGCTGGTCATCGGTTCGCATTCTGCGTTCCTCATGCACTACTTCAAGTTCTTTAACCAATTCATCAGCCAGTAAATGCAAATGTCTCATTCGGTCTGCTTCCAGTTCGAAACTGACCGCCAGTCTGGATTTCTCCATGGTTTGAAAATAAGCGGTATAA
Source organism: Methylococcaceae bacterium (assembly GCA_050303415.1). GTDB lineage: Bacteria > Pseudomonadota > Gammaproteobacteria > Methylococcales > Methylomonadaceae > JBNLBS01. The sequence goes on from JBNLBS010000005.1 coordinate 59,586, forward strand.
TCCCGCCCGGTGAAAGCATTTTCCTGGCCACCATTTTCGGCGATAATACGCGAAAATTCACCCGCCGCATGTTTATCGGTGCCTTTAAACATCATATGTTCCAGCATGTGTGACACACCGGTAATACCACCCGGCTCATAACTGGAACCAACTTTATACCAAACCTGAGACACGGCCACCGGAGAACGATGATCTTGCTTAACCAGAATTTTTAAACCATTTGCCAATTGATGTTCATATACTTTAGTTGCAGCATTGGCAGCTACAATCGGTATACACAGCATTACTGCAAAAACTAATCGATAGTTCATAACGTCCTCATGATAGTGATGTTCGTGCGTTTGGCTATTTCATAAATGAATAGTTCACTGTATTCTATACAACTATAAAAAAGTTGGAACCTTATTAAACGATGACAAGCGAAATTTCAAAGCTTTCCTGGCAAAATTATCTTGAGCTATGCAAACCCAAAGTGGTTGCGCTCATTGTTTTTACTGCAATTGTCGGCATGTTGCTGGCCGTGCCCGGAATGCCGCCGTTGGATACATTTATCTACGGCACAATCGGTATCGGCCTGGCGGCATCGTCTGCCGCCGCGATCAATCATTATATTGACCAGACTGCTGATGCCGAAATGACCAGAACCAAGAACAGGCCCTTACCCAAAGGCGAACTGAAATCATGGAATGTCATCAGTTTTGCGCTGATTTTATGTGTTATTTCCATGGCCTTATTGTTCTTTTGGGTTAATCCGCTGACTGCATTTTTAACCTTTTTATCGCTGATCGGCTATGCCATTATTTACACCGTATATTTAAAACGCATGACCCCGCAAAACATCGTTATCGGCGGGGCAGCGGGCGCGGCACCGCCGGTACTGGGCTGGTGCGCAATGACGGGCGAAGTTCATCCTTATTCTTTACTGCTGTTTTTAATTGTTTTTGTCTGGACCCCGCCGCATTTTTGGGCGCTGGCCATTGCCAGACGGGAGGAATATGCCAAGGTGGAAATCCCGATGTTGCCTGTTACTCATGGTCCGGAATTTACCCGCTTACAGATTCTGCTGTATACCGTTTTGTTACTACTGGTCACCCTGCTACCCTATTTAACCGGTATGAGCGGTCTGATCTATTTAATTCCTGCTGTTTTACTTGGGCTCGGATTTATCTATTTTGCTATTTTAATGATGTATCGGAAAGACAATAGAACAGCAATGAAAACCTTTGGTTATTCCATTATTTATTTAATGATCATGTTTTCGGTACTGTTAATTGATCACTACATTCCTTTAAGCCTTAATTCATTTAAATAAAATGCCAAACGATACAATGGAACACCCTTTTGCCGAATACATTCGTATCCTTGGCAAAGGTAAAAATGGTTCACGCCCATTAACCCGGGAAGAAGCCTATCATGCAATGCGAATGATTTTGACGGACCAGGTCGAACCTATTCAACTGGGTGCATTTTTAATGTTGATGAGGGTCAAAGAAGAAACGCCTGAAGAGCTGGCCGGTTTTGTCCAGGCCGCGCGAGAATCATTTCCGCCCTTAAATAACGATATTCAGGTAGATCTGGACTGGTCTTCCTATGCTGGAAAACGTCGGCATTTACCCTGGTTCTTATTGACCGCTCTACTGCTGGCTGAAAACGACATCACTGTTTTAATGCACGGAGCCAGCGGCCACACGGCCGGACGTATTTATACCGATGAGGTTTTAAAATATTTCAACCTGACGCCGGCTCAATCTATTGCCGAAGCACAGCAACAATTAACGCAGCAGCATTTCAGCTATTTAAGCCTGGAGCATTTCTGTCCCAAACTGGATGAAATTATCAAACTACGCCCCTTAATGGGCTTGCGCTCACCGGTTCATACTCTAGTCCGGTTATTAAATCCGTTTAATTCCAGTCATAGCATTCAGGGTATTTTTCATCCCGGTTATCGGCCGGTACATCAGGAAGCCGCATTATTGCTGAAACAGGAAAATATTGCGGTGTTAAAAGGCGAAGGCGGCGAAACTGAACGCAATCCGGATATGGAGTGCCTGGTTCAAAGTGTCATAAATGGCGAATTAGAAGATGAAAACTGGCCGGCATTATTCAAACGCCGGCATATGAAACCAGATAAACTGGAGCCCCGGCAATTGGCCCAAGTCTGGCAGGGCCGGATTGAGGATGAATTTGCTGAAGCTGCCGTTATTGGTACCGCGGCCGTTGCGCTTAAGTTGCTGGGTAAAGTATCAAATCAGCAGGATGCGCATAATCTGGCCGCTGATTATTGGGCAAAACGTGACACGCAATGTTTTACTTAACTATACAAGCACACTCTTCAGCCATTCACTTTGTTTCAAACCGGGGAATCCCTTTAGGAGCTCCCCTTTCAATATTGATATATTGCAACCCCATCAATGTCTCTTCATCAATATGATCGACCCAAATGACTTTTATCTCGCCATTCAGATCCAACCGCTTAAACTCGAATGTGGTTTCCGTACCCGGCTTAACATCCACCTTCTCGGACAGACGAATCATCAAACCATCAACTGACACATCAACACTTTCAAAACGACATATTTTGCCATTCAGCACTATCTGCCCAGGGGCAATTAAATTTTTTCGATACACATGCCTTTTGTATAAGGCATATTCAGCATTGGAAGAAAGATTATTAAACTCCAAGGCCAATTGAAATCGTCCGTCAACTTCTTCTGCTCTTGCTACATTGGCATCCCCGGCCAATTTCATATCCGGTATATAAAAGTCCAAAACCGGAGATTTTTTTATTGCTTCAAATAAATCAGGAACGCCTTTTAAACCATAATCCTCACACAACTCAACTAATGCGCCGGTAATGGATATATTAATAATATTAATATCCAGCTCTTTTTCCATTAGATAAATCAATCCATGGGTGGATAATTTTTTTCGATAATACCGTTTGTCTTCAAACATAATGAAATACCATTTTATAACTGGTTTTATTCCTTGCGCAGCCAGCGTTGCGAAGCATAACAAACCTAATTGAATCTTTATTTAATTACAAGTGTAGTTGCTAAAACACAATTATTCATCTATTTTTATTAACAATTAAGCATAGTTTTTCCCCTTGCTCCCTAAATGATAATCCAATTTTTGCAACAAGCATCTGCCGCTAGAATAATACTCATTCTTGTCCTTTCCGGCTCGTTGCAGGCCTGCATTAGCAGTCCGCCAAAAAACACTGATAATATTTGTCAGATTTTCAGAGAAAAAGATGACTGGTATGACGACAGCAAAGAAAGCTTTGAACAATGGGGGGTTCCCATTTATGTTCAAATGGCCATTATGCATCAGGAATCCGGTTTTGTTGCTGACGCCCAACCACCCAGACCCTGGCTATTAGGTATTATTCCCTGGTTCAGAAACAGTTCGGCTTATGGCTATGCACAAGCTCAGGATGATACTTGGGAGGATTACCTGAATGCTGCCGGTAGCTGGGGAGCCGATAGAGACGAATTTGACGATGCCAGCGACTTTATCGGCTGGTATTGCCATATCAGCCACCAACGTTTGGGTATTTCCAAGCTAAATACGGCCAACCTTTATCTGGCTTATCACGAAGGGCACGGCGGCTACCAGAGAAAAACTTTCCTTAAAAAACCGTGGCTTATAAAAATCTCAAAAAAAGTCGAACGGAAAGCTAACAGATATAAATTACAATTAAACAGTTGCAAACAGGAATTTGAGAGCAATTTCTGGTTTTTTTGATAAACTAATAGATTCACACAAGAAAAAAAAGGGGGAACTGTGATCCAAATCCAAACTCGGTTAATTTCAATTTTTACGATTATTCTTATAGGATTTACTATGTTTTCATTGGCAAATGCCACCACACCTGAAGAAAATAAAGCGGCTGGCGAAGCCTTTTTAAGTGAAAATTCAAAAAAAGACGGTGTAATCACCACAGCAAGCGGATTGCAGTACACTGTTTTAACCGAAGGCGAAGGTGCTTCACCATCCGCCACCGATAGGGTTACCGTGCATTATAAAGGCACAACAATAGATGGCGATGAATTTGACAGTTCATACAGCCATGGCCAACCGGCAACATTTCCTTTAAATAGAGTGATTGCAGGCTGGACGGAAGGTGTTCAATTAATGAAAGAAGGTGCAAAGTATCGTTTCTATATCCCTTCTGAACTTGCCTACGGCCAGCATGGCGCAGGCGGTGCAATTGGCCCTAATGAGACATTAATCTTTGATGTTGAATTGATTAAAATCCAATAATTTTTCTGATTGATTTTAAAAACGGGGTTTGGGTTAGTTCCTAAACCCCGTTTTGCTTTTTTCCACTCCCAATCTTAAATTACAAAGCTTTTGCTTTATCTTAAATGCGTTTATCCTGTTAACTGAACGTTGAATCAGTAAACTGAATACATTCGCGAATCAAGCATTTTCTAACTTTTTATCTTGGCTCCAGCTTTTTTACTTATTTATGACCACATACCAGCTATTTGCAACCACGCCAAAAGCAATGGAATCACTACTCGCTGATGAGCTCGTCAGTTTAGGAGCAGAGAATATAAAACCCACGTTAGCCGGTGTGGCATTTGAAGGGGATTTAACAACCGCTTACCGGATCTGCTTATGGTCCAGACTGGCCAACAGGGTATTGTTGACCTTAAATACCTTTACCGTAACCAGTCAACAAGACCTCTATGATGGGGTAAAAAAGATTAATTGGTTTGAACATATCAAACCGGATGACAGTTTTGCCGTTACCTTTAGCGCCAAACGTTCTAAAGTGATTAATCACACTCATTTCGGCGCATTAAAAGTGAAAGATGCCATCGTCGACCAGATGCGCACTAAATTTCATAAACGACCGAATATTGATACCAAACAACCGCACATTCAAGTCAATGTTTACCTGAATGGTGAAGACGCTCGCCTAAGTCTTGATTTGTCGGGTGAAAGCCTGCACCGTCGCGGCTATAGAGAAGTTAATATTAAAGCCCCTATCAAGGAAAACCTGGCTGCAGCCATGCTGATTCGTAGCGGCTGGGCAAAAATCGCCCGGCAGCATGGATCGTTAATCGACCCAATGTGCGGTTCCGGCACTTTATTGCTGGAAGGCGCAATGATTGCCGCCGATTATGCTCCTGGCCTGTTAAGAGACTACTACGGTTTCCTGGGCTGGAAAAAACATGACGCCGACAGCTGGCAGCAATTATTAGCCGAAGCAGAAGCCAGAAAAATTGAAGGCTTAAAGCATTTGCCTACCATTGTCGGCTTTGACCAGAACCGTCATACAATGAATACCGCTTTAGCCCACATTGCAAATGCAGGCTTAAGTGACAAAATTCATATCGAACGCCGTGATATTGCCGATGCCAAAGCTGCCGAAAGCTGGCAGCCCGGGTTGGTAATTTGTAACCCGCCCTATGGCGAACGCCTGGGAGATACTCAAGAAACTGCCGAGCTATACAGCCGCTTCGGCAATACTTTAAAAACCAATTTTAAAGGCTGGGAAGCGGCCGTTATTATCAGCAATCCTGAACTGGGCTTTCGTTTTGGCATTCGTTCGCACAAACCGATCACTCTGTATAATGGCGCATTGGAATGTAAGCTGTTACTGATGAGTATTGATGAGTCGGCTTTTTTTGTCCCCAAAATAAAATCTGCACAAGACCGCTTGCATCAAATTACCTTAAACAGCCTAAATCAGGAATCGGTTGATAATGCTGAGATGTTTGCCAACCGCTTGAAAAAGAATCTTAAAAAGATGAAAAAATGGGCGCAACAAAACCACGTCCATTGTTATCGTCTGTATGACGCTGACTTACCGGAGTACGCAGTTGCCGTTGATATTTATCAGGGCGATAAAACCTGGGTCAATATTCAGGAATATGAAGCCCCAAAATCAATAGACCCGGCAAAAGCCAATCAACGTCTAGCGGGGGTTTTGGCTCAAACACCCAAGGTTTTAGCAATAAATCCTGAACAGGTTTTCCTTAAAATCCGTCGCAAACAAAAAAGCACGGAGCAATATCAAAAACATAACGACCAAGGCAACTTCCACATTATTGAAGAGCATGGCTGTAAATTTCAGGTTAATTTTGAAGATTACCTGGATACCGGCTTGTTTTTGGATCATCGCCCCATTCGCACCATGATTCAGCAACAGGCCAAAGGCAAAAGCTTCCTAAACCTGTTTGCTTATACCGGAACCGCGTCAGTACATGCAGCCATAGGTGGCGCCAAATCGACCACCACGGTAGACATGTCTAAAACCTATCTGGCTTGGGCCCAGCAAAATTTCAAGTTGAATAATTTATCGGGTGAACACGAATTTATTCACGCCGATTGTCAAAAATGGCTGGAACAGGAAAACCAGCAATCTTTACCTCGTCAGTTCGATTTGATTTTTATGGACCCACCGACATTTTCCAATTCCAAACGCATGGATACGGTACTGGATATTCAAGAAGACCATGTTGGCTTGATTCAGTTGGCCGTTGGTTTGCTTGCGCCTGGCGGCATATTATACTTTTCAACCAATTTCAGACGTTTTAAACTGGACAAAAGCGGATTATCCGATTTAATTATTGAAGATATCAGCGCTTCCACCATTGATCAGGATTTTGCGCGTAACCCAAAAATACATTATTGCTGGAGAATTCAGGAATGAGCCAACGCAGTGTAAAAATCATTGTCAGTGGTCGGGTACAAGGTGTGTACTTTCGTAAATTCACACAAAAAAAAGCACGCCAATTAGCCATTAACGGTTGTGTCAGGAACCTGCCTGACGGCCGGGTAGAAATCGTTGCCTGCTCGACAGGAGAAGCGATACAAAACCTGATCAGCTGGTGCCATAAAGGTCCGCTGATGGCCAAAGTCAGGCAGGTTGATGTGGCAGATATTCTTCCACCAGAAATTTTCTCTAGCTTTGAAATTCGCTGATGCAGATATAACTATACTGTCACTCAGTGCGGTCAATAAACAAAAAAGGCTCTAAAATTATAGTTTTAGCTGAAGCTCTCGATGCCTTATTGTGAATCCAAAAAAAAGCCTGCTTTCCCGCATAAAATAAAGCCTTAATCAATCATATTTACCAGCAGTTATTGATCGGGTTCAAGGTGCAAATTCCATTATCCTGCCTTATCTATTGCATTTATTTACTATTGGTGCTCTGTTTTTATAAAAAAATCAGGTAAAATGATCAGCTTTCTTTTTGCTGGCGAGTGGTGTTTACCACTTGGCTTTAAGTCGCCGCACGGAACTATAATTAATTCATTTCAAACCATTAAGCTATTGCTTTTAAGGTTGGATGTTTAATGTGTACAACTTATTCAGCAACGGTGTTTTGGAATAACTATGTTTGACCAACCACCAAAAAGTTTTTTAGGCTTACTTTATATTAGAGTACAAACATGACAGACCTTTCCCATTATAGAAACATCGGCATCTTCGCTCACGTTGATGCGGGTAAAACAACGACCACTGAGCGAATTTTGAAGCTTACCGGTAAAATCCATAAAACCGGTGAAGTACACGACGGTGAAGCGACTACCGACTTCATGGAGCAGGAAGCGGAACGTGGTATCACTATTCAGTCTGCTGCAACTTCATGCGAATGGAACAAACACCGCATGAACATTATCGACACCCCAGGACACGTTGACTTCACCATTGAAGTTTATCGTTCACTGAAAGTACTTGACGGCGGTATCGGTGTATTTTGTGGTTCCGGCGGTGTTGAGCCTCAGTCAGAAACCAACTGGCGCTATGCCAATGACTCTGAAGTATCCCGTGTCATCTTCGTTAACAAACTTGACCGTTTAGGTGCTGATTTCTACCGCGTGGTAAAACAAGTTGAAGATGTATTGGGTGCAAACCCACTCGTTATGGTTCTGCCTATCGGTATTGAAGATGATTTCTGTGGCGTTGTTGACCTGCTGAGCCGTAAAGCGTATGTCTGGGATGACACAGGCCTGCCTGAAAATTATGAAATTCAAGAGCCACCAGCTGATATGGCTGACGCAATTGAAGAATGGCGTGAAAAACTGATTGAAACAGCTGTTGAACAGGATGACGATTTAATGGAAGCCTACCTTGAAGGTAACGAACCTTCAATCGAAGACATTAAAAAATGTATTCGTAAAGGCACTATCGCACTTGATTTCTTCCCGACTTACTGTGGTTCTGCATTTAAAAACAAAGGTATCCAATTAGTTCTGGATGCGGTTGTTGATTACCTGCCTAACCCAACTGAAGTTAAGCCTCAGCCAGAAACTGATGATGAAGGTAACGAAACCGGTGAATTTGCGATTGTTGATCCTAATAGACCGTTGCGCGCCTTGGCTTTCAAAATTATGGACGACCGTTTTGGCGCCCTGACCTTTATCCGTATTTACTCAGGAAAACTGAATAAAGGCGACACCGTTTTAAACACCTTTACCGGTAAAACCGAACGTATCGGCCGTATCGTAGAGATGCATGCCGATGAGCGTATTGAGCTGGAAGGCGCGCAGGCTGGAGACATTGTTGCTGTCGTGGGTATGAAAAATATTCAAACAGGGCACACCCTGTGTGATCCTAAAAACCCGGCAACACTAGAACCAATGGTATTCCCTGATCCAGTTATCTCTATTGCTATCGCGCCTAAAGATAAAGGCGGCTCTGAAAAAATGGGTATCGCTTTAGGCAAAATGATCCAGGAAGATCCTTCATTCCGCGTTGAAACGGACGAAGACAGTGGCGAAACAATTCTTAAAGGCATGGGCGAACTGCACCTGGATATTAAAATTGATATTCTTAAACGTACGCACGGTGTTGACGTTGAAGTCGGCAAACCACAGGTTGCTTACCGCGAAACCATTACTCAACGTGTTGAAGACAGCTATACCCATAAGAAACAATCTGGTGGTTCAGGTCAATACGGTAAAATCGACTACGTTATCGAACCCGGCGAACCTGGCTCAGGCTTTGAATTTGAATCTGCTGTTACTGGCGGTAACGTACCAAGAGAATACTGGCCAGCTGTTCAAAAAGGCTTTGAATTAAGCATGGAAAATGGTGTTCTTGCTGGCTTTCCATTGTTAGACTTCAAAGTTACCTTAATGGACGGTGCATTCCACGCAGTTGACTCCTCAGCGATTGCTTTTGAAATTGCTGCAAAAGCGGCCTATCGTCAATCAATTCCTAAAGCAGGTCCTCAATTGATTGAACCGATCATGAATGTTGACGTATTTACACCTGAAGATCACGTAGGTGATGTAATTGGTGACCTTAACCGTCGCCGCGGTATGATCAAATCACAAGAAGCAGGTGTTACCGGTGTTCGCATTAAAGCTGAATGTCCTTTAAGCGAAATGTTCGGTTACATTGGTGACTTGCGTACCATGACGTCAGGTCGAGGTCAGTTCTCTATGGAATTCTCTCACTACTCAGCATGTCCTAAAAATGTTGCTGATGAAGTGATTAAAGAAGTCCAAGAACGTAATGCTGCAAAAAAATAAGCATTAAAACCTTACCCGGCAGAAATCCCCCTTAGTCTGCCGGGTAACCTTACAAAAAAAGGCCGAATGTTCCACATTCGGCCTTTTTTGTCAGCATTTAAATATGTGGCTGACAGAATTTCTATGAGATATAAAACTTATTCTTTCTCTAAAAAGTAGTATAGGAATGGGCATTTTAAGATCATGTCTTTACCTTCCAGTTTTTCCACACTGCAAGTTTCCATTTTTGACATACCCGGCTGAACCTGCTTTTTAATCACACCATCTTCAACTTTATAAGTGACATTTACAGTTAATGGGCCTGTTCTTGGGTCTTTGGCCGACGTTTTTAACGTACCGTCCTTTTTAAAATCCCATTTAATTTGAAGCGCCTTTTTCTCTTTATGAAGTGCAGCTGTTTCCGCATATAACTTCCATTTGCCGAGCAGTACAGTATTATCTTCCAACACCACCTTGGCATTTACTGATGATGCCATCAGTAAGGATGCGATAAGCAATAATATTTTATTTTTTTTCATGAATTTGCCCCCAATTAATAAGAATATGGATAAGCCATTCTTATCCATAGCTTCGTATTTGCAACCATCCAGAGAAACACCTTCCCTCATAACCCAAAACAGCTACACTAAATTTAAGTATAACATAATACTAATCTGTTTTAGTTTATCCTGATATGACTGCGATCCAAATTACGAATCATTAACCGCGTAAATATTAACCTTTTTTATTGACAGCCTATACTGCAAATTTTATAGTGAAGATTCAGGATTATAATAATAAAAGCCTGTCTTTTAAAAAAGTCCCATCTATTCTACATGCATGACTTACGCAACATAAAATGACAGCCTTGTTAAAAATTTGGAGGACACACATGAACCTTAAGCTAATAATATTAATAACTGTTTTGTCTTTTTTTTCCGGCTCTGCTTTAGCATTAAATGTCGATGAGTGGGAATATAAAGACAAACAAGGCGACCTGAAACCAACTCCGGGTTGTAAAACTAAGGAAAAGGCCTCTGCTCAAGCACTAAAACCCTATAGATTAAATAAATACGCACAAATTCTATGTCAAGAGGATGGATACGGCTGGAATCTTTCTGAAATTAAAGACAAAGGCACCATCGTTTGCGATGAATGTGGCGGTGACTATGAAGGCAAGTACCGCTGCTACCTGACCAATGTAAAAGTGCAATGTAGAATCGTCAAACGAGGCTGGTAAATCCCATTGATCAATTGCCTTCCCTATCTTGACGGGAAGGCAATCGATCACTCTCCCCACAGACATAACCTTATTTCGAGTACCGCATTTGGATTACCATCCAAAATATTAGTAACTTGCACGGCAAAGACCGACGTACAAACCAGATCTCAAATGATAAGATAAAAAAGATTATCGCTTGAGCCAACTATCTTAAACAAATAAGCCCGACAAAAGAATCAAAGCGGTTTTGACTAATTACCCATTTTAACAACAGGCTCGCAATTTCAGTTAAAAGATGAATACACAACAGAACATCACGTAAGCCCAAGCCACCGAACTCATTGAAGCCAAATTAAAAGCTCTATTCTTTAAGCAGCCTGACCGTGCTGTAATTGTTGTCTGGCAAGGGCGGCAATTTCTTCATCAGGGTCATTAACCAATGACTCCAGACCAAATCCCCTTTTAGCTACAACAAAGCGTACAAAATCATGACCATCATGTAACAAGCTGCCCAATAGCTCATGACTGCAATATTTAGCCACAGTGGCGCGTACCCGCCAGTTTTCATCATTAACCAAAGACTCCAAACCCACTTTTTTTCTGGCTACAGCTGCCCTGACCAATGCCGAAGAATCAGTCACTAGCGCATTTAAAGCGAAACACTGTTCAACAGCTTCAAGACGAATATATTCATCCTTATGCTTTAAAACCTCTGCTTCAGTATAAGCCTGCCCCAAAATAGTCACACCCTGTTTATTTTTTTTATTCATTTTTCTTCTCAGATAGAACAAAGAACATAATCTATATTTTAGCTTAAAAATATCTTATAACCAGTTATTTATTAAAGAAATTAATAATGAGGGGGGATTTCATGGGCTGATGCGACTCCGGCACTGGGTACACTCTGGGAAAGCGAAGCAATCTTCTCATTTAACAGCTTACACATTTCCTGCAATTTCAAAATTTGTTCTTGCTGCTGCCCCATAACAGTATTCAAGTCTTGCAACAAATCTTCCTGATAAGCCAGTTTAATTTCCAATTCAATTATTTTTTCTTCATTCATCCAAGCAACACTCAGTACTGTGAAATTTACGTCAAAAGAACATAGTCTATCATTTATCTGTTCATAATCAGCGAATTAGTCTAAAAAAGCCTTTAGTTCTTCATCACGCTATAATATAAAAGATATTAATCATTTCCCGATACGATTCATGGCTAAATTACTTTTTTCTCTGCGCGGTATCCCTGAAGACGAAGCACAGGAAGTTTATGATTTATTAACAACTCATAATATCGACTTTTATGAAACACCTGCAGGCAATTGGGGGATTTCCATGCCTGCCATCTGGCTGTATCACGAGAGTGATTTCACCAAGGCCAGAAGTTTGTTGGACGAATATCAGCAAAAAAGAGCTACTGAGCAAAGAGCAATTTATCTACAACTCAAAAAAGCAGGTCAAGCCCCCAGTTTTTGGGGCAATATAAAACGATATCCGATGCAATTCTTGGTTGTTATCGCCGCCATAGTCCTAATCGTTTATATTTCAATTAAACTACTATTTGAATTTGGCTTGTAAATTCAAAACTACCTTAAGTAAGCCCAGTACCCGACTATACCAAGCCAGGTAAGAGCCAATAATAGCCATGGCAATAATGACGGTTTGCTATCGTTTGGCAATACGGGTTGTTCGACTACCTGCTCTTTTTTAGCCAGCTGTTCAGCAACCTTTTTTAGTTTCCTGTCCAAATCCCGGGATTTTTCCTTTTGTTGTTTTTTGTATTGTTCAATTCCTTTTTGAATACCTTGCGCAATTAATTTGGTTTGCTGCTTGGTTTGTTCCGGGCGTTGAGTCGCTCGCGCCACTTTCATCGCTTCTTCCTGTGTCTTGCTCGACGTTTTCTGGTATTTCGTTTTTTTAGACATAACCCATCATTTGATGCTACTTACGTTGACGTTGTTTCAAATTATCCATACGCCGCTTAAAACCCTCTTTGTCAAAACAGTAATACAATAAAAGCAACAAAAATGGCCATATCAAGAAAAATACCAGTTTTAAAACAACCCAAAAACTCATAATAGCCTCCATATTAGCAGCTTAAAGCGTCGATTGAACTCGTCGCTGTTTAGCCTTATCCAGAATTTGTAAACGCCCGACTTTATCAGCACTATGCCAGCCGGTAATTTCTGTTAAAGACCTGAAGCACCCCATGCAAATGTCATGCTCATCCAAACAACATCGACGCACACAAGGAGAGTCAACCCTTTCCGCACCCTTATTCACTTTAATTTAACGGCTGTGCCATAAGCCAAAATTTCAGATGCATTAGCCATAATCGAGCTGGTAGTAAAACGGATATTAACAATAGCATCCGCATCGCGTTCATGCGCCTGTGCAACCATACGCACTACCGCTTTATCTCTGGCCTCCGTCAACATCTCGGTATAACCTCTTATCTCACCGCCGAACAAAGCTTTGATACTGGCCATAATATCGCGACCGACATTTTTTGACTGCACCACATTACCCGTAACCACACCTAAGCTTTCTTTAATTTCTTTGCCCGGCACATCCGGCGTTGTTGTAAAAATCATAACACCCCCATATTAATTCAGCATCCTAAAGCACTGCTAAAATCAGTGCAAAAATAAAGCAAAAAGAGACAAAAATCGAAAACCAGGCCTTTAATGGTAATGATTTTCTTAACAGGCCTAACTCTTTAACAAACTCATGACCGACCTGCTCTGAAGCTAATATACGCTTAACTCTGCCTTTAAACGATTTTTGCTCTATTTCCGCCGCTTCTTCAGCCAGTAATTCATCCAATTTGGAATAAAAAGCACCGCATACCGGACAGGCAAACTCCTCTCCTCGTCTTTTTGCGCCGCAGGCTGTACAATTTTCCACGACTACCTTCCTTACAAAGCTAATAAAAGTCCGTACATGTTAACATGCTCAGTACTTACAAAAAATCAATACCGCCGTTTTTCAAATTTCCTGTTCATATTCCCAATTAACACTACACTTATCTCATACATTACTGTCGGGAGCAGGTATGACCATATCTATCACTGGCGGCTGCCTCTGCGGGGCTGTCCGATACGAAATTACCGAAGAACCAGTTGGCGGTGCCAATTGCCATTGCCGAACCTGTCAAAAATTTCTAGGCGCGCCATATTTAGCTGCATTATTTATTCATTCGTCTTCACTAAAAATAAGTGGTGCTTATAAAGAATACGCCACAATTGCAGACAGTGGCAACATCGTTTACCGAGCCTTCTGCCCCGAATGCGGCACTGCTCTGTTTGGCAGAAACTCTGCAGCTAAAGAGATAAGACCCATCGCAGCCGCCACATTGGATGACCCGAGCATTTTTCATCCCAAACATGACATCTGGGTAAAAGAAGCGCAACCTTGGGATGTAATGGATCCTGACATACCTAAGTATGAAGGTAATTATATGCCTTGATTCGCTTTTGCCCGTATCAGGCCTACTCTAAAAGGCTATAAACTTAAAATAAATCACCATATGGAAAATAACTTTGATGGATAGCAATTGACACCGTAAAACCTAACATATATTATCAGTTTCAAACCGGCTTTTTAAACCGCCTCTTTCCTTTCCTATCATTCGTTGCGCATTATGATAAGCACTAGCTCAATTATAAATATAAGGTTTCGTATGAACTATTTACCCCATGTAAAAATAAACTTTATTTTTCTTTTAATTTTTGCTCTTGGTCTTCATGGCTGTTCAATGTTTAAAGTCGCTGAATACGATGCACAATTTAAAGAAGATATTATTCAAGTGGCAAAAAAAGTTGATCTGTTTTGGGGCCAGCTTCAAGCCGTTGATGATTCAGAAAGACAATACGATAAATTTAAGGATCAATATGCATTATTAGAATCGGAGATTCGCTCCCTTATTATGAAAAGTGATATTCGTCCACTTAACTCTGAATCAACCCAGCAAGCCAAGATTGCTTTAGAGCTATTACTGCAAGATCAGAAAATTCACCAGTCAAAGAATTCCATGTCAGATTTTCAGATTAAAAGGCATCGTAAACAATATACAAGAATATTTACCGCTATGGCTAAAGGTGAAGAAGCCAAAAATATTTCGCCTTCAAGTGAGTCAACCCAAGCCGATGGAGAAAGACAATGAGCTTTGATATAGAGAGTGTATTGAACGAAATGGCCAGCGTAATTTCTAATTCCGTGAAAGACGAAACCGGTGATATCAAAAGTTATGCCAAGGATATTCTAAATTCTGAAAAAGTTACTTTAAAGGAACTAAGTAAAGCTCGATTTCGTAATGAGATTGATGAAGAGGTGTTTAATCAGGAAGTCGAACGCGAAAAGAAGGTTATTGAGGCAGAGTTACTTACGCTTAACATCATGACCAAGGTTCTTGCACAAAAAGCAATAAGCCCTGCAATTGATGTTTTTGTGAATGCGGTTAAATCTGAAATTTAAAAGCTGTTAAGACATATGCGTGCCATATGAAACAAGCAATAAACTTATATAGCGCCTTAGCAGAAAGATGTCATAATAAAAAACGGCTCAATTGGTTATGGTCCTTACTTTTTTTAATCTTTTTATCCGGCAAAAGTCTAGCTGCAGACTTTTCGCTTCTATATCCTCCTGATCAATTAATTAAGGCCCAAGAAACCTATATTAAAAGCATTCAAACACTTTTATTTCAAGATATTCGCCCGTACCTTTCAATAAATGAATGGCAAACGCTATCTAAAACCAAAGTTAACCTCCCTTTACAAAGTAATAAATACGACTTATTTAATTATTCAACGAACTTGACCTCCGGTAAAATAATCATCCCCACGTTATCAATAAAATTTTTTGATGACTTGTCTGTTGCATTTTCATGGTATGAACATTACCAGCTTGATAAACGGGAAATCATCAATTATATAACCAAGATATATGAGAGCAATCATCCCCCCATCCCACCACTGTTAGCATTGGGCATTCCTGAAAATGCCAGAGAAATTAACGTTATTGTCAACACAGATGCTCAAAAAACGCTAAAATCTGCGCTTATTTTTCTAATTCTACATAACCTTGGCCACTGTCATTTCCACCATACGCAGTACAGTATAATTTCAAATCAACGCATACAACTACAGGAAAAACAAGCCGATGAATTTGCTTTAGAGGTTATGGCTAGAATGCATATTCTCCCACAAGGCATGGTTCATTGGTTTACCGTCACCGCTTTATTAGCCAACCAGCATACAGTTAAACACCCCATTTCACCTGATCGTTTATATGACATAGCAAAATGGCTTAAATCCAACTCGAAAAAATTTTTTCATGCCAAAAGTGAAACGCATCCTGCTACAAATGAGGTACAAGCCGTTGCCTTGAATATTTCAATGATTGCCTCTCAACTTAAGACGGTTAAATAAGAAAATCTCAATTCGGTTAAAATACACGGCCAAGTCAACAAGCCGTAGCGGACAGTCTGGTGAACAAGTACTCTAAAAATTTTGCTTTTATATTTGTCTGGCTTTACAAGCTATGCCGCCAGGACCCTTTAATATTCTTCTCTCTCGTTATTGTTGCCGGCTGCTGGTATGGTTATGAAATAACCCTGGCTCGGCCGGCCATGAGCTTTAAAGGGGTTCCACAAATACAAAACTGGCAACAACCCATGCACTGGTTTCGCACCCTGCGTAATCAAGCATTTATGGTTGGTTATTCGGATTTACGAGGCAACCCCTTATGGGCGGTTTATAAATTAAAACCTATCAATCAAGCCGCTGATTATTTCAAACGGCCGCAATCGTTTACATCTGACTGGCGAACACTGAATCCAGCCAAACACAAGGACTATAAAAACAGCGGCTATGATAGAGGCCATCTTACCCCCAACTATGCTATCAGCCGTTTATATGGCAGGGAAGCACAGATGGATACTTTTCTGATGAGTAATATAAGCCCGCAAAAACCCAAACTAAATCAAAAACTTTGGCAACGTTTAGAACAAGTTGAAATTGACCATTTCACACGCCTTAACAAGGAAATTTGGGTAATTACCGGCCCTGTTTTTAAAGGCCGCACCGAAAGGCTTAAGTTTGGCTGGAATATCGAAATCCCGGATGCTTTCTACAAAATTTTTGCCTATGAAACGGAATCCGGAAGCATTAAAATTCTGGCATTTTTAATGCCTCAAACAGTTAAAGGCGATGAAGCCTTAACCCGTTTTTTAACTACCGTTGACAATATTGAGCAACTTACCGGCCTGAATTTTTTTTCCGATCTAGATGATAAACTGGAAGATAAATTAGAAGCGGCAGTCAGAACTTCCGGGTGGAAACTTAACAATGTCGCTCAACTTCCGGCTCGATATTAATCATAAAGATTCAATGATTTATTTTAGTCAATTAATAGTCAACCCAACCAAACCCGTTAGAACAATTTGTTTATCATTAAAGACAGTGATAGAGTGAGATCCGTTGCATGAACAAAGTCTGAAGAACAAAAACAATTACTTAATCCACTGATTAAAAGTTTACATTCTTGCAAACCATTCAAGGAGTACGGACATGCTAGATGCCAGTTTTTTATCTCAAACGGCTGCACTAAATAGTGCTCTTTCCGGTACCGAACATTTAGCCCCGTTACTCTATAGTTTGGTTCGAAGTATACGCCCCAGATCGGTAGTCGAATTTGGTATGGGCTATACCACACCTTTTCTACTAAAAGCGCTGGCAGACAACCAGCTTGATTTCAACCGGGAGCTGGAGCTTTTGATAGATAAAACCCAACAGGCCTATCAATCAGAAAACACAGCCGAATCACAAAAAAACTGGTTTTTGTCACAACCGACCGGCGCCGACCCCAGGCACTACGAACAAGGTTACAACCCTATGCTGTATGCCTTCGATGACTATTCGGAACAATATAGCTCCGCCCCGAATGTTGTTGAATCATTAAAAAGCCTAAACCTTGAGCAATTTATAGTGGTTTCTCAAAGCAGTGCCATTGATCATAGTTCAATTATTGCCAAACAGCATTTACCGATTGATTTAGCCTGGAATGATGCACTGGATTATCAAGAATTTTTTGATGAATACTGGCCGTTGCTTAACCCAAATGGCGGCGTAATGATTTTTCACAATACGGTAAATGGCTGTCCTAAATGCGCCATGTTTATTAAAAATCTAAAACTGAAACAAGTTTCCCGGTTTACGGATTTTGAGCTGATCAGCTTTTTTGAACCCTTTAAATTACACCAAAACAGTTATACCATCATTAGAAAAACCAGTGGATTTAATGAACATTTTTTAGATTGGGATCAAGAACCAATTACAGAAAGTGCACTACGCCTGATTCAATTTAACTGATCCTTTATTAAGAAAATTCAATAATTCCTTAGCCATTGTCATATTCGGGTAATATTAATCCTGTTAAAATCGGCCGTTGATAATATTTAGAACAGTTTATACGCATGTCACAATACACAATTCTTGTTGTTGAAGATGAAGATGCCATCAGAGAGATGGAAACCATGGTGTTGGAACAATCCGACTTCAATGTTATTGCTGTTGCCAATGCTGAAGAGGCTCAGATTTCCCTGTCTGAAAACCTACCGGATCTGATTTTACTGGACTGGATGTTACCCGGTATCAGCGGTACTGAATGGGCCAGACGGTTAAAGAAAGATGATAATTATAAAGATTTACCGATTATTTTACTGACTGCCAGAGGTGAAGAAGAAGATAAAGTCCGCGGCCTGGAAATCGGCGCGGATGACTACATGACCAAACCTTTTTCACCGAAAGAGCTCGTCGCCCGTATTCGTGCCGTGTTGCGCCGAAGTGGTAAGATCCAAGGGGCAACACTACTGACGATAAGTGATTTAACCCTGGATACAGATCAACATCGCTTCTGTATTCAGGATAAACAAATAGATGTAAGTCCAACTGAATTTCGCTTAATGCATTTTTTTATGACCCACCCCGACAAAGTCTACAGTCGAACACAATTACTGGATAAGGTCTGGGGGCAAAATGTATACATCGAAGAACGCACGGTAGACGTACATATTCGACGTTTAAGAAAAATTTTAGGCCAACATGGAAGAGAAGATTTGATTCAGACAGTTCGTGGCTTTGGCTACCGGTTTTCGTTAACGGACTAAAGTATAATGAACATTTGGCGCAGAGAAATTATTCTCGCTTCCGCACTCTGTATTCTGGCATTAATTATCGGTGCCATACTCAAACAAACATTGCTGGTGTTATTTCTGACTGTTTCAGCCATGTTAATCGTACAGACTTACCAAGTATACCGCTTTGAGAAATGGATGAGTCATGGCGCCAAAGGCTCCTATCCTAAAGCCAATGGAGTTTGGGAGGATATTTATTACCATATTTATGGTTTTAAAAAGCAGGAAAAACGTCGCAAGAAAAAACTGGGAAAAATGATCGACCAGTTTAGAAAATCCACCGCCGCACTACCTGATGCCACCGTTGTATTAGGCCCTGATGATGAAATTGAATGGTGTAATAAAGCTGCGCAGTTGGTTCTTGGACTACAAAAATCAGATAAAGGACAACGCATCCCCAATTTGATCCGTTTCCCTGAATTTAATCATTTTATTAAAACCAAGGATTACAGCAGTTCCATTGTATTGCCCTCACCGGTAAACGAACAACTGCTATTAAAAATCCGTGTGGTTACCTACGGCGCAGGGTTACGTTTATTACTGGCTCAGGACATTACCCAATTAAAAAAAATGGAAACCATGCGCACTGACTTTGTCGCCAATGTATCGCATGAACTTAGAACGCCGTTAACTGTACTCAAAGGCTATGTGGAAACGCTGACAGACTTTGATGATGGTCAATCGAAATTATTGACTACTTCCCTGCATCAAATGCAGAGCCAGACTGAACGCATGGAAAACCTGATCAATGATTTATTATTGTTAACTCGTTTGGAAACCCAACAAAAAGAGCAATATTGCGTAAACATAGGGAACTTATTACAACAACTATGTACGGAAGCTGATAAGTTACAATACAAAGGCCGCATTGAATTAACTTTGGACAGTGATGCCAATATATATGGTGATGAAAATGAATTGCGCAGTGCTTTTTCCAATCTATTAGTCAACGCATTAAAGTATTCACCGGATGACTCTTTGGTTAAACTGCATTGGTTTGATACTGATTCCGGTATTCAACTGGACGTTGTAGACCAGGGTGAAGGTATTGCCGCATTAAATATCCCTCGCGTTACAGAACGCTTTTATCGGGTTGAGGTAAAACGCAGCAAAAAACTAGAAGGTACCGGACTGGGTCTGGCAATTGTTAAACATGTACTTCTCCGTCACGATGGTGAACTGAAAATACATAGCAAACTGGATAGAGGCAGCTGTTTTAGCTGCTTTTTCCCTGAAAAAAGGCGCTGCTGACAAGCAAATAAGACAGTGATACAAAGCCGGCAATTTCGCCTATAATGACCTCATTATAAAAACAATAACGGGGAAAAATATGCCGGTCGATATATTACTGACGGTTATTGCAACATCCATCATTCAATCTATATTCGGGGTCGGCGTCCTGCTTTTTGGTACCCCGATATTGCTTTTACTGGGCTATGATTTTATTAATGCACTGGTTATATTACTGCCCATTTCCATTGCCATTAACTCTCTGCAAATCATCAAACATTATCAATATATCGATACCGTCTTTTATAAAAATGTTCTGATTTATGCAATTCCCTTTGTTGTAATTTTTCTTTTTCTTGTTACCACTATAAAAATTAATATCGGGCTTCTGGTCGGGGCATTTTTAATTTTTGTTGCACTGAAAAATTTTTTACCGTCTATAGACGCAATGCTGGAAACCATGGTCAAGTACGAAAGAAGCTACTTGGCTGCAATGGGGGTTATTCATGGTCTGACCAATTTGGGCGGTTC
Source organism: Methylococcaceae bacterium (assembly GCA_050303415.1). Classification (GTDB taxonomy): domain Bacteria; phylum Pseudomonadota; class Gammaproteobacteria; order Methylococcales; family Methylomonadaceae; genus JBNLBS01. The sequence continues at coordinate 80,244 of JBNLBS010000005.1, forward strand.
CTTATTGACCGCTATTGTTCATGGCAAAAATTACCACAAAAATCAAACCCGTGTGACTGTGGCAATTTGTTACGCCACCTTTGCCGTATTTCAACTCATAACCCTGTTTTTTCTATCCGCTGAATACAACATCAGCTTCTCTGATGATATAAGCTTCCTGCAAATAGGCGTTATTATTTTTTTGTTGACCGAGGAAATAGTGTACAGCAGTATTGATAATGAAAAATACAGCAAGATTTTTGCCGCATTCCTCTTTGTTTCTGGGCTTGTCCTAATCACCAAGTCCTTTTAAATCCGGAGCCCAACATGAATGACACAGTAAAAAAAATACTTAATAAATTTTTAATTGGTGTTTTAGCTGTTATTCCCTTCGTGATTATTTTTCAAATAATCATATTCGTAAAAGAACGCATTTCCGACATGTATCAGATGGTATACGGCTATGCTGACAGTTTCTTATACACCACGCTGGTTTTTGCCATCAGTTTTTCGCTATTAGTATGGCTTGGCCATAAAATGATGACTGACGGCCGTTTTTGGCTGATTTCCACGTTTGAATCAGTGATAGACAGAATACCCTTGCTGAACACCATTTATCGGGTCATAAAAAAAGTCATCAATATGTTTTCCTCGCATGAACAACAGGTAAATAAGGAAGTTGTTTATATTGAGTATCCGAAAGATGGTTTATGGGTTCCTGCTTATGTCACCAATAAAGAGAAAGATATGTATGTTCTGTTTGTACCGACTTCTCCAAACCCAACTTCCGGCTTTACTGTTATTGTCCACGAATCAAAAGTGGTCAAATCAACCATGAATGTGGAACAGGCCACTAGCTTTATTGTTAGTGTTGGTGTTGATTTTGACAAATCAGCCGAAGTGGATAAATTAAATTGATGCGATCCCTTGAAAATTATCTAAACCAAGCCAGCAGTTTTGTCTGGGGCCCGGTAATGTTGATCTTTCTGTCTGCTGTCAGTATATACTTAACACTGGGACTAAAAGCCTTCCCATGGCGAAAAACCCCTCATGCTTTTGTTTCACTTTGGCAAAGCAGAGACTCGCACCAGCAAGGCAGTATCACACCGTTTCAGGCATTAATGACCGCACTGGCGGCTACTATCGGCACCGGTAACATCGCCGGTGTTGCAACAGCCATCGTACTTGGTGGACCAGGTGCCGTTTTCTGGATGTGGATGACAGCACTTTTCGGCATGGCGACAAAATATGCTGAAGCCGTTCTGGCAGTGAAATATAGAGAAATTGATGAAGAAGGTCGCTTTGTAGGCGGCCCCATGTACTACATAAAAAATGGTTTGGGCAAGCACTGGCAATGGTTAGCGATATTATTCGCCCTGTTTGGTACCTTGGCCGCTTTTGGAATTGGTAATATGGTGCAGGCAAATTCTGTGGCTGATGCAATCCATTCACAGTTTAATATACCGACCTGGCAGACTGGTATAATTACCATGCTGATAACCTCAGCCGTAATCCTCGGTGGAGTTAAACGTATTGCTATAGTCGCTTCAGCCCTGGTTCCATTTATGGCAATCACCTATGTAATGTGTGCTTTGTTTATCGTATCAAGTCACTGGCAAGATATTCCACAGGCATTTTTATTGATCATAAGCAGCGCTTTTACACCGACAGCGGCAACCGGTGGCTTTGCCGGCGCCACTGTCTGGGCGGCAATGCGCTTTGGTATTGCCCGGGGAATTTTTTCAAATGAAGCCGGCCTGGGCAGCGCCCCTATCGCTCATGCTGCTGCAAAAACCACCAACCCGGTTCAGCAAGGCATGATTGCCATGCTCGGAACTTTTATCGATACCCTGGTTATCTGCACGTTAACCGCATTAGTGATTATCCTCACCAATGCATGGAACCATGGTGAAAACGGTGCTGCTTTATCTGCTCTGGCTTTTAATTCCGGCCTGGTCGGTTGGGGCGGTTATGTCGTTGTGTTCGGCCTGTCTATTTTTGCCTTTACCACACTTCTAGGCTGGAGCTATTACGGCGAACGCTGTGCAGAATTTTTATTCGGCATCAAGGTGATCTGGCCTTATCGTGTTTTATGGCTTTGCGCCATCCCTCTAGGAGCAACCGGCAAGCTCAGTTTCATCTGGTTACTGGCAGATGTCATGAATGGTCTTATGGCGATTCCCAACTTAATCGCTTTAACCTTACTCAGCCCGATTTTATTTCGCCTGACCAAAGAATTTATTCAGCCCAAACTATAAAAAAAGGATACCCGTAACGTCTATTTTGCGAAAAGGCACACCTATCCTCCTCTTATTACATGCTAAGCTTTATTTTAGTGCTCAATTCAGCTTATATTTATTTTACTTTCAATATACTTTTATAAAAGACAATTACAGGACAATGATTATGAAAAAGATAACAGCTTTGGCTTTAGCGGCAACCCTTGTCAGCGGTTGCACTATTGACCCATACACAGGTGAAGAAAAAGTCTCCAATACCGCCTGGGGCACAGGTACTGGTGCTGCCGTCGGTGCAGCCAGTGGTCTGCTGATCGGTGGTGATGCAAAAGGGGCATTAATTGGTGCCGCATCCGGTGCCGCTTTAGGTGGCGGTATCGGTTACTACATGGATAGCCAGGAGAAAAAACTGCGTATGCGCCTTGAAGGCACCGGAGTTCGTGTTCAACGTCAAGGTGACAACCTTAAACTGATTATGCCGGGTAATATCACGTTTGCCACTGACTCAGCTCAAATTAACTCTGGTTTTTATCCGGTATTAGACTCTGTTGCTCTGGTTTTTAAAGAATTTGATGAAACAAGCATAGATGTCAGTGGCCACACCGATTCAACCGGTAGCTTTGAACATAACCAGATTCTTTCAGAAAGCCGAGCCAACAGCGTCGCAAGTTATCTGGTCAGATCCGGTGTCGCGCATGGCCGATTCCAAGTCAGAGGCTTAAGTGAACGCTACCCGATCGCCAGCAATGATACTGCCATGGGGCGTCAACAAAACCGCCGGGTAGAAATCAGTATTCGTCCAAGATAAACCTGACTCAATAACTGGACAGCCCACTAAATTTACCGGATAGCGTTCCAATACCTTCCGGTAAATTTAATAACCATGCTGTTTAATTGAATCGCAGCATCATTCTAGTTCTGAGTCCCTAGAAAAGCTCATTAATTCTCTATACAAAGCCATTTAGCACTGATAAATACCAAAGCCATCAGCGCATAAGCCAATGCCCACTCCCAGGCCGGCGTCAATGACAGCGTCGTATCGCTGACGGCCCAGCGGTATGAATGAATTAAACCGCTGACGGATAATACACTGGCTGAAACACTCCATAAAGCAGCTTTACTAAATTGACGTTCAATAATCGCAACCGTTAATGCGGCCAGAATCATGGCAGTAAAAATAAACCCTTGTTCCAGTACAAAAGCCCCATGTATCCAGATATCCGCCTGCTGAAACCGAATCAGCAACGCATCCGAAAACGCCGGCATTTTGCTGTCGCCATAATCAGCGGCCCGCACGCCGCTTTTAGCCATAAAAGCCCCCCAGGCTGCAATACCTGGTAATAAGCCCATAACTACAGCCGGGGCATGAGATTTTGGTGTTTCTTGAAAGGCCTGAGCGGCAATCACAATACCTATCCACAGCACTATTGCCATACCGGCATCAATCGGCACGGCCCAGGCGATATAAGATAAACTCCCCGTTAAACAAATCAGCGAGATAAAAGCCCCGTTTAAAATCGAATAGCCGGCCCTGGCACCCATTGCTTTCCAACCCGGATGGCCAATATAAATTGTAGTGGGAAAACAGGAACCGAACAGACTGGCGACCAGCGTACCTAAGCCATTTACGGTTAATGAAGGCTGTGTAGGATAACTGTCGCCGGCTGCTTCTGCAGATTCAATGTTTTGTAAGGAGCCGATAACATTAAATAAGCCCATCGGAATAATGACTGAGAGATACGTTAAACTTTGCTCCGAAATCAATACTGCTACCAAATCAGACAAAACCGGTACGGGTAAATACCAGCCCAGGTTATTGGAGGGTAAATTGCCGACCGGTGCCAGCCCCATCAGCCAGGATAAAATTGTACCTAAAACTACGGCGACCAGCCCGCCGGGAATATTACCCCGAAACCTTAAACGGCCAAAGTAGACCAATAAAATCACTCCCAGGGTAACCAGGCCGACAACTGGATGGGCATAACTGCGTAACAAAAAACCTAATGAGATAAAGGTTAGAGCGATGCCTGATAAAGTAGATAATAGTGCAGCGCGTGGAGTTGCTTTTCTTAATTTCTCCACCAAAAATGCCCCGCCCAACTCAATCAGACCGGAACCAAAACAGGCTAATAAGCCGGCCTGCCAGGCTATTTGCTCAGGGTTTTCAGCACCACTCGTTTCTGCCAGAATTTTAGCAGGGAGCATCACAAGAAAAATATAGGCAAATAAGGAAACGGTGTTGATACCGTATGGCAAAGCACATACATCCGTACGTCCAGTTAACTGTGCTATTTTTTTTGCTTGATAAGCATAATATAAATTACCCACCAATAAGGATACTGCTGCACCGGGCAGAATATGGTGATAGACCAGATTATCTGAAAACCCCAACACATGCTGACATAAACCTACAATAACCAATAACTGCACTAAATTATCCAGCGCCAAACCAAAAAAACCATCAATATCTGCGCGAACAAACCACTTCATACATAACCCCTTATTCGGCCTTTTTCCTGTCAAGTAATCATCATTTTTACCGCCATTACAAACAAAAACAGCGAGAAGAGACGTTTCAATTTTTGTGCGGGTAATTTATGTGCCAATTTAGCCCCAATTGGTGCAGTCAGGACGCTGCAAAAAACTATGCCGGTAAATGCCGGAAGATAGACATAACCCAGGCTATATTCCGGTAGCTGCTCTGTATTCCAGCCTAAAATGGCATAACTCAATGTTCCGGCAAAAGCGATGGGCAAACCACAGGCACTGGAAATGGCAACAGAATTACGCATGGGATGGTTAGTCATGGTTAAGTACGGTACGGTCAGGGTACCGCCGCCTATCCCCAGAATAGCGGACATTAAGCCAATTATATTTCCTGCCACCCAGTCCATTACAGTTGATACTTGTTTTATACGCGCAGTCGGCTGCACTTGGAATGCCATCTGCACACCGACAGCAATTAAAAACACAATATAAACTGTCCTTAATACCCCTGCCGATAATTGATCGGCAACCACCGCCCCCAACACTGAGCCCAGGATAATTCCCGGAATTAATTTTTTTACTTTAGGCCATAGAACCGAGCCTAACTGATGATGTGCCAGTACTGAAGAAATGGAGGTAAAAACAATAGTTGCCAAGGATGTTGCAACAGCCATAATCATGATCAAATGATCAGCAAATGCCTGAGCCGAAAAAAGCCAAACCAACACCGGCACTATCAGCAAACCTCCGCCCAAGCCTAACAAGCCGGCCAACACGCCCGCGACCGCCCCTAATAACATACTTAAAGCAAATATCTCCAACAAGCTGCCCCCAATTCATTTAGTTAATCGGCTACAATAGTCGCTTTATACCGTTGCAGCAATCACCGAGAATTATTCCCCATTATTTTTACATATTAAAAACATAAGCAACTTTACTATTATACCTATGCAAACTTATCTTGTTGGCGGCGCGGTTCGCGATCAATTATTAAACTTACCGGTTACCGAAAAAGACTGGGTGGTTTTGGGCGAAACACCACAAAGCATGTTAAGCAAGGGTTACATTTCGGTCGGTAAAGACTTTCCGGTCTTTTTGCACCCTAAAACCAAAGAGGAATATGCCTTGGCCAGAACCGAACGGAAAACAGCTCCCGGCTACAAGGGGTTTGTCTTTCATACCTCGCCTGATGTCACTCTGGAACAGGACCTGATACGTCGGGATTTAACCATTAATGCCATGGCATTAGCGGAAGACGGCACGTTGATTGATCCTTTTAACGGCCAACAGGACCTTAAAGACCGGATTTTCCGTCATATTTCCCCGGCTTTTGCCGAAGACCCGGTGCGTATTTTACGCGTTGCGCGGTTTGCTGCCCGCTATGCACACTTTGGTTTTACCTTGGCCGAAGAAACCCGTTTGCTCATGCAAGATATGGTTGCTGCGGGTGAGGTCGATCATCTGGTACCGGAACGGGTCTGGGCTGAGCTTTTTAAAGCCCTAAATGAGCAAACGCCCGCCGCTTTCTTTTTCAGCTTAAGGCAATGCTCGGCTCTAGCGATTATTTTTCCCGAATTGGATAATTTGTTCGGCATACCGCAACCGGCACAACATCACCCGGAAATCGATTGCGGTCTTCATTCCATGTTGGTCCTTGAGCAGGCGGCAAAACTTTCCAACAAACCGGAAGTCCGTTTTGCTGCGGTAATGCATGACTTGGGCAAAGCGTTATCACCTGTCGAAAATTTACCACATCATTTTGGTCATGAACAAAAAGGCCTGATCCTACTCAATGCGCTTTGTCAGCGCTTGCGAGTTCCGAAAGCCTTTAAAAGGCTGGCAGAATTAGTAATGCAATATCATACTTTAAGTCATAACGCATATGAGCTTCGCCCTTCAACATTGGTCGATTTACTGGCGACATTATCTGCTTTTAAAGCCAAAAATGAAACACTGACAGATTTTTTACTGGCCTGTGAGGCGGATTGTAAAGGTCGAACCGGTCTGGAACATACCGAATATCCTCAAGCAAAATTCCTGCAACAGGCGGCAGATGCAGCGGCCTCTATTGATACCTCAGCCATTTTAACAGGCGAATTAAAAGGCGAGAAAATTGGTCAGGCAATTCGCGAAGCACGAATAAAAGCGGTCAAACAATTTAAATTATCGGTATAAACACTCGGGCCAAAGACTGAATTACATTTTTTATCTGCCTGTGCGTGGTGTCCGCAACAATCTGTGCCATCATATCCTGAGCATTTATCATTTTGCCAAACAGGCGCTCAAAGCTCAGATTAACCTGTTCTTTATCCGCCGAACTTAACAAAAACAATTCACCATTCTCTTTGTACTTGGTTCTTATCATCCAGGAAGCAACCTCTATATTTCGGGCACTATCATAAAGTTTTTGCGGATCCAATAATTGATACATATAAAAACTTCTATGATCACCATAGGCCTCAATAATCATGGTTTCCAACCCAACCACATATGCTTTGACCCTGTCCCCGTCAAAACCTTCATCAAATGCCAGTCTGATACAATCGATACTCGACTTACCGTCTACCAGCGGGAAAGGGTCGGTCGATAATGCCGAAACAGCCTGTTCTATCGACTGATGCCCTTCTTTTTTCCACTCCCTGGGATTGCGTTTATATAATTTAACGGCTAACTGCTTAAGTGATGAAAATACAACCCGCTGATGGCTTTCCGTCACCAAATCCACATCGGTTTTGGCAAGTGATTGTATTTCAAAAGTATTCTCTTCAACCCCTTTTGGAGCGGTGACACAACCAATATTGAGTATCGTTAATAAAGTCAATGCCAACAAATAAAACTTTTTAAAACTGTAATTCATCAATCCCTCTAAATCAGATGTTGAATATTTAACTCAACAGAATTATAGTTATTTTCCCGTTAATTACTATAACTATAACCATGCCATCATTTGATATTGTTTCTGAATACGATAATCACGAAGCTACCAACGCAATAGATCAAGCCAATAAAGAAGTCACCACCCGCTTTGATTTTAAAGGCACCAATTCAAGTTATGAGCTCAAGGATGATAAATTAACCATGCGTTCCGAGTCTGAATTTCAGTTACAGCAAATGCTGGATATCGTTCAAACCAAATTAAGCAAACGTGGTGTCGATATTGGCTGTATGGATATTGGCGAAGCTAAAATGACCGGTAAAGTCGCACATCAGGAAATTATTTTAAAACAAGGGCTGGATACTTTACTGGCAAAAAAAATTGTCAAACTGATTAAAGATAAAAAACTTAAAGTTCAAGCCGCCATTCAAGGAGAGAAAGTCCGGGTTACCGGTAAAAAAAGGGATGATTTACAGGAAGTCATGCAGATGTTGAAACAGGAAAAACTGGAAATGCCGCTGCAATTTGATAATTTCAGGGACTAAGTATTTTCCGAACTTTGCACTGTTTTAAATATGCCGCCTTTTTGCCAAAAATAATAAACCAGCAAGACAAGACCAAGCCAGGCGGCAACCAAATAACCGATCACCCCGTCATAGTTACTGACTAAATATATATAGTCAGAACCGCGATTGGTATCAAAATAGTATTTACTCATTTTGATCACCCATACCCAACCGGCATGACAACCGATACATAAAGCCAGACTATTTGAGATCTGAGTACGAATGACCGCCAGAAACATACCGACCATCACCAAGGCGGCAAATGCCGGGAATATTTCCGGATTCAACCAGTTTGAAAATGCTTCCAACATCAAGAAAAAACCTGTATCCCAATGAATATCGGCATAAGGCACATCGGTTTTGCTTTTAAGAAAATGTAAGCCGGCATAATACAACGAACTGATCAGCATAGCGGCTGGCAAGGCAATTCGAGCCTTCAGTGTACTGAATAAGACCCCTCTAAATAATGGCTCTTCTGCACTGGAAATCACCATTGCGATTAATAAAGACAGACTGAACTTCTTTAAAACCACGCCTATGCCAACAGCCCTCGACTGATCCAGTGTTTTAACATCCAATGCGTACAAGACTGCGATAACAGGTATCAAGGTCAGTAAACCTAATCCAATGCCAATACCCAGCTGTTTAAAAAAAACGCTCCAATTACTAAAGCCAATATCCTGTTTATTTAACTTAAACAACAGCATGCACGGATAAATGCTTAATAACAGTAGTACCAAGGTACCTTTACTGATCAGCTTGGCTAAAGGCAGAATATCGCCAAATATCTGTAGAATAACGCTACTGAGTAATGTTGATATAGATGCCAAGACCAACAAAATGGCCAATGGCATAAAGGCGCACTGGAAATAACGACTCATTACTCTCAACAAAAATCTCCCCATAACGTTTGTACCGCTGCCAATGCAGCCAATGCAGCCGTCTCGGCCCGTAATACCCGTTTACCTAATTTAACCGGGGTAAAACCGGCGGCAACAGCCAGCTGTCGCTCATTATCAGAAAAACCGCCTTCAGGACCCGACAATAGGGTAACGGTATTATCTACAGGCTGCAGTGCATTTAATACCGTGTCAGCATATGGGTCCAAAAAGACTTTTAAGCCTTGCTGCTGCTCTATCCAATGATTGAGCGTATCTATTTTTTTCAGTTCCGGCACTATTGTTCTATGGCTTTGCTCTGCCGCATGTTGAGCGATTTTTTGCCAATGCTGTAAGCGTTGTATCTGTTTATCTTCCTTCAACTGTACTACACAGCGCTGTGAAAATAACGGGGTTATGTTTTTTACACCGAGTTCAACCGCTTTTTGTACTGCGTAGTCCATCCTATCCCCACGGGATATGGCCAGACCAAAACTCACCTGTAACTCCGATTCAACAGTGTTATCCTGCCATTCATTGAGGGCAAGAACTACACGCTTACGGTGAACCTCCAATACTTTTGCAAAAAACTCGCCGCCATTACCATTAAAAACCACTAGATCAGCATTTTGTTTTAAACGCAGTACCGTTCGTAAATAATGGGCACTATCCTCACTGAGTTCTAACTCTTGTCCGGATTGTAAAACTGTTGGGACATAAAGTCTGGATACCCGCATAGGCTAATTCTCTATGACAAAAAAGGCAGCCGTCCATAAAGTTTATCTTTATAAACGACTGCCTGGTGATTGTGAAGTTTGTTTGTTATTTCAAATTATTACAAATAGCTAAAGTCGGTTTGGCTTGATTCATGGTATAAAAATGTAAGCCCGGAGCACCATTATCCAATAAACGCTGACAAAGCTTGCTCACCACTTCCGTACCAAAGTCACAAATTGCCTGCCGGTCGTCACCAAAACATTCCAGCTGCTTTCTCATCCAGCGAGGGATGTCAGCACCACACATTTCTGAAAACCGCGCCAATTGGGAATAATTAGTAATCGGCATAATACCGGGCACTATTGGAATGGTTATTCCGTTCTTCTCACACCGTTCGACAAAATAAAAATAGGCTTCGGCATTGTAAAAATACTGGGTAATAACGCCGTCAGCCCCCGCTTCTACCTTACGCTTAAAATTGGCAAAATCCACATTGGCATTGGCGGCCTGAGGGTGCACTTCAGGATAAGCTGCAACATGAATTTGAAAGGTGTCATTTGTCTGTTCCCGAATAAATGCCACCAATTCATTAGCATAACGAAATTCACCCGCCGACATCATACCAGAGGGTAAATCACCGCGTAACGCCACTATTTTGGAAACGCCTTCCTGTTGATAGCTTTTTAAGATACTGCTGATATTTTCTTTGGTCGATGCCACACATGACAAATGTGGTGCAGCCGATATGCCTGTTTTTTGGATATCGACAACCGTTTCAAAAGTTTTCTCACGGGTTGAGCCACCGGCACCAAAGGTCACTGAAAAAAAATCAGGATTCAGTTCTGCTAACTGCTGATGAACAAGTTTAAGGTTTTTTGCCCCTTCTTCTGACTTGGGCGGGAAAAACTCAAAGCTAAATGGTGGAGTGTTATGTTGTTCTGTTTGCATACTGTGATTACTCGGTTGCACAAACATTATTTAACCCAGCTAAATGAGGCCGGGTTAATGTTAAGAAACCACCTCCAATTAGACGGTGGTTTCTTTTCTGATAGCCAAAATCAGAACCTAAATAGTAGATCTTAGTAACGGTAATGATCCGGCTTGTATGGTCCTTCAACAGGCACACTAATATAATCAGATTGCTCTTGAGTTAAAGTAGTTAAGTTAACACCCAATTGGGCCAGGTGTGAACGCGCCACTTTTTCATCTAATTTTTTAGGCAGGATATACACTTCATTTTTATAGTCAGCTGCATTTGCCCATAATTCTATCTGAGCTAAAACTTGGTTACAGAATGAGTTAGACATAACAAAGCTAGGATGACCTGTAGCACACCCCAAGTTAACCAAACGACCTTCAGCTAATACGGTGATGCGTTTGCCATCAGGAAAAATCACATGATCAACTTGTGGCTTAATATTTTCCCAAGTATATTTGCGTATCGCTGCAATTTGAATTTCCGAGTCAAAATGACCGATATTACAAACAATCGCTTCATTGCGCATAGCCAGCATATGATCATGAGTAATAATATCTTTATTGCCAGTTGCTGTAACAAAGATGTTAGCGATTGGCGCCGCTTCGTCCATAGTTACTACACGGTAGCCTTCCATTGAAGCCTGCAGAGCACAAATCGGATCAATTTCAGTCACCCAAACCGTCGCGCCTAAACCGCGCAGAGATTGCGCACAGCCTTTACCGACATCTCCGTAACCACATACCACGGCAATTTTACCGGCAACCATCACGTCGGTAGCACGCTTAATCCCGTCAACCAAAGACTCACGACAACCGTATAAATTATCGAATTTAGACTTGGTAACCGAATCATTGACGTTAAATGCCGGCACTTTTAGTGTGCCTTTAGCCACCATCTCATACAATCGCAATACACCCGTTGTGGTTTCTTCCGACAAGCCTTTAACATCAGCCATTAATTCCGGGAATTTCTCATGCATCATGACAGTTAAATCACCGCCATCATCCAGAATCATATTGGGACGCCAGCCATCTGTACCGATAATGGTTTGCTCGATACACCATTCGGCCTCCTCTTCAGTTTCACCCTTCCACGCAAAAACGGGGACTCCTGCGACGGCCATAGCTGCAGCGGCATGATCCTGAGTAGAAAAAATGTTACAGGAAGACCATCTGACTTCAGCTCCTAACGCGGTCAGCGTTTCAATTAACACAGCGGTTTGAATTGTCATATGCAAACAACCGGCTATACGTGCGCCTTTTAATGGCTGAGCAACACCATATTCTTCACGTAATGCCATTAACCCCGGCATTTCTGTTTCAGCAATATTGATCTCTTTACGACCCCATTCTGCAAGGCTGATATCTGCAACTTTATAATCTTGATTACTCATGATTGATTCCTAATTCCAATTAAAGGTTAGCTGCAGCTTTTAATGCTTCAACTTTATCCGTTTTTTCCCAGGTAAAACTGTCTTCAGTACGGCCAAAATGTCCGTATGCAGCAGTCGGCAAGTAAATGGGATTTAATAAGTCCAACATTGCAATCAAGCCTTTCGGTCTTAAGTCAAAATGTTCACGAATAATTTCAACCAATTTATCTTCACTGATCTGGCCGGTGCCGAATGTTTCAACCGCAATCGAGGTTGGTTCGGCGACCCCAATTGCATATGACACCTGAATTTCACAACGATCGGCAAGCCCTGCTGCAACTATATTTTTAGCAACATAGCGTGCCATATAGGCTGCTGAACGGTCGACTTTTGATGGATCCTTACCGGAAAATGCACCGCCGCCATGACGAGCCATACCACCATAAGTATCAACAATAATTTTACGGCCGGTTAAGCCACAGTCACCAACCGGACCGCCAATAATAAATTGACCGGTTGGATTAATAAAATATTTAGTATCAGGATGTAACCATTCCTTAGGCAGGGTAGGCAGGATGATTTCGTCCATCACCGCTTCATGTAATTCCTTATTACCAATTTCTGGTGAATGCTGAGTCGATAAGACTACTGCTTCAATAGCAACCGGTTTATGGTTTTCATAACGGAAGGTAATCTGGCTTTTTGCATCAGGGCGTAACCATGGCAAAGTGTTATTCTTACGCACCTGCGCTTGTCTCTCAACCAAGCGATGAGAATAAGTAATCGGTGCAGGCATAAACACATCAGTTTCATTACTGGCGTAACCAAACATCAAACCCTGGTCGCCGGCACCTTGTTCATGGTCTTCCGTATCATCCACCCCCATGGCAATATCACTGGACTGTTTGCCTAACGCATTGATCACGGCACAGCTATTGCCGTCAAAACCTATATCGCTATGGTCATAACCAATATCAGTGATAACTTTTCTGACTACCGGCTCAATTTCAACATGAGCATTGCTGGTAATTTCACCCGCTAACACCACCATCCCGGTTTTAACCATTGTTTCACAAGCAACACGTGACCGTGGGTCTTGTTCTAATAAGGCATCCAGGATCGCGTCTGAAACTTGATCAGATACTTTATCAGGATGGCCTTCAGAAACGGATTCTGAAGTGAAGATGTAATTATCGCTCATGTGTATTACCTTTTTACCTATCTAACTGATAAACAAAAGGCTGCACCTGCAGCCTTTTTTCTTTATGGTGGGCCCTCCCAGACTCGAACTGGGGACCTGCCGATTATGAGTCGGATGCTCTAACCAACTGAGCTAAGGGCCCTGATATTACTTGTTAATCACTATCCAAAAAGCATCTTAACTGCTCTGATCTGGATGGATGTCTTAATTTACGTAATGCTTTTGCTTCAATTTGACGGATTCTTTCTCGAGTCACATCAAATTGCTTACCAACCTCTTCCAGCGTATGGTCGGTATTCATATTAATACCGAAACGCATGCGCAATACTTTTGCTTCTCTTGCCGTCAAACCTGCCAATACATTCTGAGTTGATTCCCGCAAACCGGCAATAGTTGCCGCTTCTACAGGCGACAATACTTTAGCATCCTCAATGAAATCTCCCAAGTGCGAATCTTCATCATCACCTATCGGCGTTTCCATGGAAATAGGTTCTTTCGCTATTTTCAATACCTTACGAACTTTATCTTCCGGCATTTCCATACGTTCAGATAATTCTTCCGGTGTTGCTTCGCGCCCCTTTTCCTGCAAAATCTGTCTCGAAATACGATTCAGCTTGTTAATCGTCTCAATCATATGCACAGGAATACGAATAGTTCTGGCCTGATCCGCAATGGACCGGGTTATTGCCTGCCTAATCCACCAAGTAGCATAGGTTGAAAATTTGTAACCTCGGCGGTACTCAAATTTCTCCACCGCTTTCATTAAACCAATGTTACCTTCCTGAATCAGATCAAGAAATTGTAAGCCACGGTTAGTATATTTTTTGGCAATGGAAATAACCAGCCTCAAATTGGCTTCAATCATTTCCTTTTTTGCCCGTCTGGCTTTTGCTTCACCAATCGACATACGGCGATTAATATCTTTTAATGAACTGATGCTTATACCGTATTCAGACTCAATGGCAGCCAAATCCTTTTGCGCTTTTCTTATCTCTTCACTGTGTTCTTTCAGAACATCCGAATATTTTTGTCCATTATTCAGATATTGATCCAGCCAATCTGAACTGGCTTCATTTTCAGTAAAGGATTTTATAAAATCCTTACGCGGCATTTTTGCTTTTTTTACACAAATGTCCAGAATAATTTTTTCCTGACCCCGAATATCATTAACGACATCGGAAATCATTGCTGTCATTTTTTTTAAGTACTGCGGTGTCCATTTAAACAACATAAAAACCTCGGACAGCGATTCGTAGGTTTTTTCGGTTTTTTCATCAGAATAACCATGCTTCTTAATCGATGTCAGAACTGCTTTTAACTGCTTTCTCAGCTCTTCAACTTTTTCTTTTACTTCTTCGTGATCCAGGCCTTTTGCTTCGTCTTCGGCCTCGGCTTCATCATCCGCACCTTCTTCCTGAGCACCTACAAACTCATCAGGCTCAGACAAGTCAACAAAACCGGAAATTAAATCCGTTAATCTGACACTCGAATCTTCATCAGAAATTGAATCATACGCCTGTAAAAAATCACTAATCACAAAGCATGAACGTGATAACGCCTTAACGACTTGTTGTTGCCCACTTTCAATGCGTTTAGCGATTTTAAGTTCATCTGCACGGCTTAATAATTCAACTGACCCCATCTCACGCATATACATGCGCACAGGATCTGTTGTTCTACCAAATTCGCTGTCTACAGATGCTAATGCCGCCACTTCCTCAGCATCTTCATCATCAGCTGTAACAGCCGCAGCATCGGTAATCAGTGAATCTTCATCCGGAGCAACTTCATGAACCTGAATTCCCATATCATTAATCATGCCAATGATATCTTCTATTTGCTCCGGATCAACAATATCACTCGGCAAATGATCATTTACCTCGGCATAGGTCAGATAACCCTGAACTTTACCTTTTGCGATTAATTGTTTAAGTTGAGATTGCTGTTGCTCTTGATTCATCATCTACCTACAGATTTCAATTCAGCACATTACGCTGAACAAAGTATTGTACAACAAATTTTAATTTTTGGCACCTATCGATACCTTTTCCAACATCGTCCTTAACAAATCCTTTTCTTTTGGTGTCAACCCTTGCGCCTTCCCCTTATTCAATAGCTGTTCTATACCATTTTTCCTGGCCTGTTCCAATAACCTATCCAAGGCACCGACAAATTCAGTTTCAACGCCCTCAACCGGTACCAGTAAATCCATACAGGCAAGTGCGGCAATAGGTTTTTCCTCCGCACTTCCCCTGAATGCCTCAGTCAAAACCGCCGTATTCACCTCATCCTTGCTCAAAATAACAGCTAAAACTCTTTTGAACACTTCAACGCCCGGAAATTCCAAACCGGTCCAATCTATTTGCCTTTCTTCAACCTGCTTTGCCAGTTCAGGGTTTTGCAACAACAAAGCGATTGCCATTCTGGCTGAAGACAGGCGATTTTTATCTCCCCCCGAACGCTTTGGTTTCTGTTGCCGGATCTTATTACTAGCATTAAGTGTAGCCTCATTTTCAGAAACGTCCAGCGAAGTCAACCCAGATATCTCCCTTAAGCGAGACACCATCATGTCTTTAAAGACCCCTGCCGACAGCTTCTCCAAATAAGGTCGCGCTTGTTGTACCAGCTTTGCCCTGCCTTCCATATCTGACAAACTAGTTTCTTGTTCCAAATAATCGAAGAAATACTCCGATAGCGCCTTAGCTGAATTTAAATGTTGGTTAAAGCCCTCAACCCCCTGATCCCTCACCAACGAATCCGGGTCATGATCTTTCGGCAACAGCATAATTCGGATACTCCGCCCCTCTCTGACACTGGAAAACGCCACATCCATTGCTCTCCACGCAGCCTGTCGCCCGGCCTTGTCGCCATCAAAGCAGAATACCAGCTCCGAAGTAAAACGAAACAGCAAATCCAAATGAGCCTTTGATGTCGCCGTACCAAGCGTCGCCACCGCATAGTCAATGCCATACTGAGACAAGGCGATAACATCCATGTAGCCCTCGACGATTAAAATTCGCTCCGGCTTGGAGTTTTTTTTCAGCAGCTCATATAAACCGTACGCCTCTTTACCCTTTAAAAAAACAGAGGTTTCTGGCGAATTCAAGTATTTTGGCATCGAATCGTCAAGCACTCGACCACCAAAACCAACCACCCGCGCCCGCTTGTCTCTAATCGGAAAAATCAAACGCCCTCGAAAACGGTCATAAACCCGACCATTATCACTACTGCCCAGCAAACCGGCACCCATCAGAGCCTTACGATCAAACTTTTCCGTCAACGTGTTCCAGCCTTCCGGAGCAAAACCCAACATATAGTCTCGAGCGGTTTCGCCACTTACCCCCCTGGCTTTTAAGTACGCCACAGCCTTACCACCTGACTGACTAGATTTAAGCTGATCAGCATAAAACATCGCCACCTGATCAAGTACTTGATAGACTGAAGCAAGATCACTTTTATCCTCAGCCGATGAATAAGCGATTTTTTCCCGCGGCACATCAACACCGACAAAATTGGCCAGGTCCTCAACCGCCTCGACAAAATCAAGGTGGTTAAAATCCATCAAAAAGCTAATCGCATTCCCACCCGTGCCGCAACCAAAACAATAATAAAACTGCTTCTTTCTGTTAACAGTAAAACTGGGGCTTTTTTCGGTATGAAAGGGACAACGAGCAACAAAGTTGCTACCCGTTTTTTTTAATGGTACCAGGGAGTCGATCAAATCAACAATATCGACTCGCAGCAAGAGATCATCTATAAAATCGCGTGGAATTCTACCGGACATAAAGCACCCGGATCATAGCTATCAAGTAGAGCTATCCAGTCAATGCCGCTTTGATTTTTGCACTAACTAACGACATATCTGCTCGGCCCTGCATTTGAGGCTTCAAGACAGCCATTACTTTACCCATATCCTTCATGGATTCGGCACCAGAATCAGCAATTGCCGCATTAATCATCGCTTCAATTTCATCTTCACCAAGGGCTTGAGGTAGAAAATCCTGGATCACCAGAATTTCCGACTCTTCAATTTCTGCCAAATCATCACGCTGAGCGTCTTTATACTGCCTGATCGACTCTCTACGCTGCTTAAGCATCTTATCCAGAACAACAATGACCTGATCATTGTCCAGCTCTATGCGTTCATCAATCTCACGCTGCTTAATAGCAGCCATAATCGAACGAATAACCACAAGCCTGGCTTTATCACCACCCTTCATGGCGGTCTTCATATCTTCCCTGATACGATCTTTCAATAAATCCATATCAATTAAACCTAATTCTACAGCTGTGGACGACCACGACGTAGATTTTTCAATGCATAACGCTCACGCGCCAATTTCTTAAGGTGACGTTTGACAGCAGCAGCACCTTTACGTTTACGTTCTGCAGTTGGTTTTTCGTAGAATTCACGACGACGAACTTCTGCTAATACACCCGCTTTTTCACAAGCACGCTTAAAACGACGAATCGCGATATCAAATGGTTCGTTTTCTTTAATCTTAACTGACGGCATTATAATGACCTAATTATGATAATATCTAAAAGTTCAAGGATCCAAAAGACCCACTTAAAAAGAGAACCCTGAATTATACCTTTTCTTTTAAATTTTTCAAAAAATCAATGTACATTTTAGGCATAGAAAGCTCTTGCGACGAAACAGGAGTGGCGATTTACCACTCAAAAAAAGGCTTAATCAACCACTTCCTATACAGCCAGGTTGCGATGCACAGCGAATATGGCGGTGTTGTTCCGGAGCTGGCCTCTCGCGATCATATTCGAAAATTAATACCATTGATCCGGCAATCATTGCAGCAAGATCAGCTTAATCCTACCGATATAGGCGGCATTGCCTATACTGCCGGCCCCGGATTAATGGGCGCATTATTAGTAGGCGCCGCTACAGCCACCAGCCTGGCATGGGCCTGGCAAATCCCAGCCATTGCCGTTCATCACATGGAAGGCCACTTACTAGCACCAATGCTGGAAGAGAACCCGCCGGAATTCCCCTTTGTTGCCTTGCTTATATCCGGCGGACACAGCTTATTAGTTGAAGTAAAAGGCGTAGGACAATATCGTTTACTGGGCGAATCCCTGGACGATGCAGCCGGCGAGGCGTTTGATAAGACAGCAAAAATGCTCGGCTTAGGCTACCCCGGCGGCCCCAAATTATCCTTGTTGGCGGAGAAAGGGCAAGAGCAGATAAGATTCCCCAGACCCATGACTGATCGCCCAGGCCTGGATTTTAGCTTTAGCGGCCTAAAAACATTTACCATGAATACTTATAATGCAGGCAATAAAACCGAACAAGACAAGGCCAATATAGCCTGCAGCTTCCAAAACGCCATCGCCGATACATTGAGTATTAAATGCAAACGTGCGTTACAACAAACCGGATTGAGCCGGCTGGTCGTAGCTGGCGGAGTCAGTGCCAATAAGCAAATCCGTCAGTCTTTAAACAAAATGGTCAAAAAAGAAAACGCCCAGGTGTTTTTCCCCAGACTGGAGTTTTGCACAGATAATGGTGCCATGATTGCTTATGCCGGTTGCCAGCGCTTATTAGCCGGTCAACATGAAAAAACGGAAATCATTGCAAAGGCACGTTGGCCAATTGACGAGCTGCTAAAAGTGTAGCTTAGCGTTTTTTGAAATCAAAACAACTCAAAACGGCCAAGGGCACCCCACCGGACTGCCTTGGCCGGTTAAATTAATCCTCAGTCCCTTCCAGCAGGCGCTGAATATTGCTTTTATGCCGCCACAATAAAAATACTGTCATTACAACCGATGCAACAACTATAGGCATATCCGCCAAAATAAACCAAGCATAGACACCTGATAAAGTTGATGCCACCAAGGCAGACAAGGATGAAATTTTACCCAATTTGTAGATTAACAACCACGTTACCACCACTGCACCACCCAACAGCCAGGAGAAACCAAGAAGCACACCAACCGAAGTTGCAACCCCTTTGCCCCCCTTAAAACCAAAAAACACCGGGTACAAATGACCAAAAAAAGCAGCCAGACCGATTAAAGCAATCATTTCGGAAGGCAATTCCAATAACTGTGCCGCATAAACAGGAATCAATCCTTTTAAAGAATCACCGAGCAAGGTAATGGCCGCCGCTTTTTTTCCACCTATACGCATTACGTTTGTCGCCCCGGGATTTCCCGACCCCTGTTCGCGAGGATCTGGCAATCCCATCAACCGGCATATAATTATTGCACTTGATATCGAACCAAACAAATAAGCTATTAAAACCAACAACCACTCAATCATCTATCTACCTTTTTACCATCCAAACTTGTAACACAGGGTCATTTCCCCGATACTAAACGATTCTAAAATACACATAATAACCGGAAAACAGTATGGACATCATTTTTTTAGGTGGGCTAAAAATAGACACCATTATTGGTATTTATGATTGGGAGCGCGAAGCTAAACAATCAGTTTATCTAGACATTGAAATGGCACATGACATAAGTAAAGCAGCTGAAACCGATGATATCGAGTATGCACTTGATTATAAAACCGTTTCCGACCGCATTGTGAATTTTGTCGAACAAAGCGAGTTTTTTCTTGTCGAAAAATTAATTGAAGAAATTGCTAACATTATTCGCCGGGAGTTTAATGTGCCTTGGGTAAAAATTCGACTTAATAAAAAAGGGGCCATTACTCGCGCTGAAGATGTAGGTATAATTATTGAACGAGGTGAAAAATAATATGCCCCGCGGTTTTATCAGCATTGGCAGCAATATTGACCGAGATTTAAACACCTCATCCAGCATTCGTGCGCTAAAAAAACTATTTGGCAAACTCACCTTATCCAGCGTTTATGAATCTGAACCGGTTGGTTTTAGTGGCGCGCCGTTTTACAACCTAATTGTTGCCTTTGATTCCGATCTAGAAGTAAAGGCCATCGCCAAGCAATTAAGACAGATTGAATTGGATCACGGCCGCTCACGAAACTGTCAAAAGTTTTCAGCCCGCACGCTGGATCTGGATTTAATTTTGTTTGGCGATATGATCATCAATGATGGTCGATTACAGATACCCAGAAAGGAAATAGAACACTATGCTTTTGTTCTTGAGCCTTTAGCCGAAATAGCTCCGGATTTAAGACATCCCATTAGCCATAAAAGCTATGCCGAGTTATGGCATGATTTTGATAAAAGTCAAGCCAAACAACATCGGATCTCACCCGCTTGGCTATCAACAGTTTAAACTCCGACCACCATCTATAGAAACAATCTGTCCTGTTACATAAGCGCCATCCTTGACAAAAAACAGCACGGCTTTGGCAATATCCAAAGCCTCACCGCTACGCTTTAACACAACTCGATCGAGAATAGACTGCTTTTCCTGCTCAGACAATACATGCTCCGGCCACAAAATCGCCCCAGGCGCAACGCCATTCACCCGTATTGGCGCTATTTCTTTAGCCAATATTCGGGTCATTGCTGCCAGCCCGGCTTTTGCAATACTGTAGACAGGATAGCCTTTTAAGCCTCTCTCAGCGTGAATATCGACTATATTAACAATACACCCGCTACGCATACGCAAAGTATTAGCCAAGGCCTTAGCTAGAAAAAAAGGCGCTTTCAGATTGCTACCGAGTAATTCGTCCCAGTTTTGCTCTGTCGTTTCCGCCACAGCTTGCGGATAAAAACTGGAAGCATTATTCACCAACACATCCAGTCCGCCCCAGGCCTGTTCGGCTGCTTTCGCCAGCGCTTCAAGCTGCGCCATATCAAGCAAATCCGCCTGCATAATCCGAGCCGAATCCACACGCTTCGCATTCAACTCATCCGCCAATTCCACGACTGCCTGTTCGGAACAGCGATAATGCAAAAATACATTACACCCCTGTTCATGCAAAAAACGGGCACAACAAGCCCCTATTCGTTTTGCCGAACCGGTAATCAATACATTCTTTTGCAGCATTAAATTTTACGATTCCTCGCTTGTCAGCTGCGACTCCGGCTTTTTTACAAACAAACGCGAAAATAGCAACCCCAGCTCAAATAAAATCCAAATCGGCACCGCCAGCAGGGTCTGGGAAATGGCATCCGGCGGCGTTAAAAACATTCCGATAATAAAAGCACCAACAATTACATACGGCCGTTTTTCTGATAAGTCGGCCGGCGTAGTCAAGCCCAACCAGACCAATATAATGGTCACTATCGGCACTTCAAATGAAATACCAAAGGCAAATAAAAGTGTTAAGACAAAATCCAGATACTTTGAGATATCGGTCATCATGACCACACCATGCGGAGCAGCTGTGGTCATAAAATAAAACACCAGTGGGAATATGACATAATAGGCAAATACCACGCCCAGATAAAACAAAAAGGTACTGGCCGTTAACAACGGCAAAACCATACGTTTTTCATGTTGATATAAACCTGGCGCAACAAACGCCCAAAACTGCGACAAAATATAAGGCACAGAAATAAAAACCGAAGCCACCAGCGCCAGTTTAAAAGGAGTAAAGAACGGTGAGGCTACATCGATAGCAATCATCGTGCTGTTTTCCGGCAGATGCCTGAGCAAAGGCTCGGCTAGATAACTATAAACTTCATTGGCATAAGCCGCCAACGGCATAAACACTACCAATATAAACAACACCATGCGCAACACTCGGTTACGCAATTCAATTAAGTGAGAAATAAAGGGTTGTTCTTGGTGATCTTCGGAATTATTTGAACTCATGTTCAGTGACGCCCTTGGAGCCGTTATCAGACGACACTTGCTCAATTGAAGATTTTATCAAGTTGGCTGCATCACTAACGTCATCTTCCAGTTGTTGCAGCTCGGCTAATTCGGCCTGTTCTTTTAGTAACTGACGCATTTCCTCAGCCCGCAACTCTTCATTTATTTCTGCTTTTACCGCCGCCACCATTCCGCGGGTTTTACCCAGCCAGTAACCCGCCACACGTGCCGCTTTGGGTAGTCGCTCCGGCCCAATAACCAATAAGCTCACCAAACCGACCAGACATAATTCCCAAAAGCCAATATCAAACATAAACCATTAACACAGCATTTTTTCCATAGCGAAAACAATCAGCTTTTTTCATGCTCTTTGCTGACAACTTCCCCATCCAATGTTTCATTCGGCTTTTCCGTTAATTGCTCGTCATCTCCACCTTCTTTAACGGCAGATCGAAAACTTTTGATTGCCCCGCCCAGATCAGAACCTAAATTTCTTAATCGTTTGGTACCAAATAGAATAATAACTATCGCCAAAACGATCAGCAGTTGTGTAACACTTATACCCATTGCAAAACCCGCCTAAATTAAATTGCCAAACCTATTTATTACGCTGCGCCTTTTCTTCCAAACCGGACAAACCGAACCTGCGCTGTAACTCCGCCAACACGTCATCGGCACTTAACCCTTGGTCTGCCAACATGACCATGCAATGAAACCACAAGTCTGCAGTTTCATAAACAATCTGTTCCTTATCTCCATCTTTGGCAGCGATCACCGTTTCCGTCGCTTCTTCACCAATCTTCTTTAAAATGGCATCCAGACCTTTGGCATAAAGACTGGCAACATAAGACTTATCTGCCGACTCCTGCTTACGCTGTTCCAATATCTGACTTAATTGTTGTAATACTTCGCTCATTTACTTGTTATAAATAGTTTGGGGATCTTTTAATACCGGTTCAACCGTTTGCCATAGACCCTTTTCAAGACGACGATAAAAACAGCTTTCCCGTCCTGTATGACAAGCAATTCCGCCTTCTTGTTCAATTTTCAGCAAAATGACATCTTCATCACAATCCAGTAACATTTCAATCACTTTTTGACGATGACCTGATTCCTCGCCTTTACGCCAAAGTTTTTGCCTTGATCTTGACCAGTACACAGCATAACCGTGCTCCTCGGTTAACGCTAAAGATTCTTTATTCATCCACGCGAACATCAATACCTTACCGGTTTGCGCCTGTTGCGCGATAACCGGCACCAGTCCGTCATCATTCCAGCGCACCTCACCCAGCCAAGCAGCACTCATGTCAGTCGCACCTCTATGCCTTTAGCTGCCATATATTGCTTGGCTTCCTGCACACTGTATTCGGCAAAATGAAAAATACTGGCGGCCAGCACAGCATCCGCCTTACCTTGTATAATACCATCAACCAAATGATCCAGATTCCCCACACCGCCGGAGGCAATTACCGGTACCGAAACTGCTTCACTGATTGCACGCGTTAATTCCAGATCAAAACCCATCTTGGTACCGTCTCTATCCATGCTGGTCAACAGTATTTCACCCGCACCGTAGGCAACCATTTTTATGGCCCATTCAACCGCATCAATTCCAGTCGGTTTGCGCCCACCATGGGTAAAAATCTCCCATCGATTGACTTCATTATCGGCGCTGACTTTTTTCGCATCAATGGCAACAACAATACATTGTGAACCAAATTTTTCCGCAGCCTGTTTTACAAACTCTGGATTAAATACCGCAGCACTGTTAATACCAACCTTATCGGCACCGGCATTCAGCATCCGCCGAATATCTTCCAGCGTCCGAATACCTCCACCCACTGTTAACGGAATAAACACCTCACTGGCAACCTGCTCAACCACGTGCACAATGGTTTCTCTATCATCATGTGTAGCAGTAATATCCAAAAAAGTTATTTCGTCAGCCCCTTCTTTGTCATAACGTCTTGCCACTTCAACCGGATCACCGGCATCCCGAATATCAACAAACTGCACACCTTTAACAACACGTCCATTATCGACATCAAGACAGGGAATAATACGTTTGGCTAAACTCATAAGCTAATATGTTTCCGCCAATTTGGCCGCCTCGGCAAAATCCAAGGTGCCTTCATAAATAGCACGACCGGTAATAGCCCCCATAACGCCATCACCGACGACCTTACCCAAAGCATTGATATCGTCCATATTGGTAATGCCGCCGGATGCGATAACGGGTATATGAATGGCTCGCGCCAGCTTTGCAGTAGCTTCCACATTGACCCCCTGCATCATACCGTCACGGGAAATATCAGTATAGATAATGGCTTCCACGCCATCAGCTTCAAACTTCTGCGCTAAATCAATCACATCGTGATGCGATAATTTAGACCAGCCATCAATCGCCACTTTACCGTCCTTTGCATCCAGGCCAATAATAATATGACCAGGAAATTCAACAGCCACATCACTGACAAAGTGAGGCGCACTGACCGCTTTTGTGCCGATAATAACATATTGCACCCCCACATCGAGATAAGCCTGAATGGTATCTTCATCACGAATACCTCCACCAATTTGTACCGGCACGTCAGGATAGGCCTCAACAATTCGATGAATAACGTCGGCATTTCTTGGTTTCCCGGCAAAAGCCCCATCCAGATCTACCAGATGTATTCTTTTGGCGCCAGCGGCAACCCATTTACCGGCAACAGCCACTGGGTCGTCAGAAAAGACCGTATCGTCTTCCATTCGACCTTGACGTAAACGCACACACTTACCTTCTTTTAAATCAATGGCAGGTATTAACAACATAATATTACAAACCTCAACAGTCCCCTGTCGGCCAAACCGATCAGTAAAAAATTAAATTAAATTTTTCCATTCCAATGTAAAAAATTGTTCAGCAGTTGCAAGCCAACTGTCTGACTTTTTTCCGGATGAAATTGCACCGCAAAAATATTTGCCTTTGCCAAGGCACAGGTAAAAGTTTCCGGATAATCCGCTGTTCCTGCAATTACGGAAGTATCATCCGGTAAGGCAAAATAACTATGGACAAAATAAAAGCGGCTGTCTTGATCAATTTTATTCCATAAAGGATGATCATTCTGATGGACCTGGTTCCATCCCATATGAGGAATTTTCAAACGGTTTCCTGCCGCATCATTTAACGGCTCAGGAAATCGCTTAACTTGCCCGGGAATAATATTCAAACATTCAACCCGGTCATTTTCTTCACTCAGGGTTAATAAGGCCTGCATACCCAAGCAAATACCCAGTAAAGGCTTATCCTGTGCCACTTCTTTTATGACCGCTGATAAACCAGACTGAGAGAGTGCCTGCATACAATCCCGCATGGCACCAACACCCGGAAACACTACTCGATCGGCCCGACGAATCGACTGGGCATCTGAAACAATTTGCACATCCACATCAGGATCAGCATGTTGCAATGCTTTAGCAATTGAATGCAAATTGCCCATTCCATAATCAATTACAGCAACTGACGACATAAAATCTAATCTATTTTTGGAATTTAAAAATTAAAGACTGCCTTTGGTAGAGGGCATAATACCCGTCATCCTGACATCCACTTCCGCAGCCATACGTAAAGCCCGGCCTAACGCTTTGAAAATAGTCTCTGCGACATGATGCGCATTCACGCCTTTTAAGCTATCAATATGTAAAGTAACCCCGGCATGATTAACAAACCCCTGAAAGAATTCTCTAAACAGGTCAACATCAAAACGCCCTATAGAAGCGCGTGGGAAATTCACATCATAAACCAGCCCCGGACGCCCGGAAAAATCGACCACAACCCTGGACAATGCTTCATCCAAAGGTACGTATGCGTGGCCATAGCGGGCGATACCTTTTTTATCGCCCAAAGCTCGGGCAAAAGCCTGACCCAAAGTAATGCCAATATCTTCCACGGTATGATGATCATCAATATGCAAGTCACCTTTGGCCGTTACATTTAAATCAATCAGGCCGTGCCTAGCCACCTGATCCAGCATATGCTCCAGAAACGGCACACCGGTAGCAAATGCTGCCTGACCGGTTCCGTCCAGGTTAATATCTATACTGATTTGTGTTTCGAGCGTATTACGTTCGACTTGTGCAGTTCGCTGTCCCATAACCAACCATGTTTAAAATAAATCCAATTACTATTTTACTACGAATATAGAAAATTATCCCAAAAAGCCAAACTACTTATCATGTAAGTGATTGCTTACGCTAATTTAGGTATTGACTGGCTTCTTTTTTAATTTAATTCACGCATAATGTCCACGTCGACAAAAAGGAAATGGACTTTTAGGATTTTTCAACAGGACGTTGCCATGGAAGGAACTACATGCCAAGCGAGCGTGCTAATAACCCCGCAACACACCGCCGGTGTATTGTGGGGACTTTTAGGCCAGGCACGAAAAGACAATATCCCCCCCACAGCACTCGCACCAACTTCCCAAACGTCAAACTATTTACCACCATAAGTTCTCAAAATTTATTTGAGAACTATGGCGATAGACTCAATCTGTTTACGCCAAATGCCGCGTAAAAGGGCAATCGCCAGGATTACCCCAGCCACTTTTACTTTGCCCCGCCTCTGGAAGCACGCTTACGTTCAATTTCAGTTAACATTATTTTTCGCAGACGAATAGACTCAGGGGTTACTTCAACCAGTTCGTCGTCATCAATAAACTCTAAAGCTTGCTCCAGGGTCATTTTTTGGATTTTTGCACAAGTCAAACTGTCATCGGTTCCCGAGGCTCGTACGTTGGTTAATGGCTTGGATTTTGTCGGATTAACCGCCAGATCATTGCTGCGTGAATGAATACCAACCAACATCCCCTCATAAACTTCATCGCCATTGACGACCAATAACTCACCACGCTCCTGCAATGGAAATAATGAGTAATCAACCGCTTTACCTTTCGCCATCGACACCAGTACTCCACGCGCACGATTCCCCACATCGCCCTCTTTCATGGGACCATAATGATCAAATACATGATAAAACAAACCTGATCCTGAGGTTGCAGTTAAAAATTCGGTCTGAAATCCCAACAAGCCTCGTGAAGGTACAATATATTCCAAACGAATACGGCCTTTACCATCCGGCACCATATCTTTAAGCTCGCCCTTACGGTCACCCAGCTTCTCCATGATTGTACCTTGATGCTCGTCTTCAACTTCAATGGTCACATACTCGTATGGTTCTGACTTTACTCCATCAATTTCCTTGATAATGACTTCAGGACGGGACACTCCCATTTCAAAACCTTCACGCCGCATGTTTTCGATTAAAACTGATAAATGTAATTCACCACGACCTGAAACTTTAAACTTATCCGGGTCATCGGTTGGATCAACACGTAACGCTACATTATGTTGCAACTCTTTTTCCAGACGCTCACGAATTTGTCTGGAGGTGACAAATTTTCCTTCCTGCCCGGCAAACGGTGAATTGTTAACCTGAAAAGTCATACTGACTGTTGGCTCATCCACTGACAATTGCGGCAAAGCCTCAACATTATCCGGATCACACAGGGTTTCAGATATTTGCAATTTATCAATACCACAAAAAGCAATAATATCGCCCGCCTGAGCCGATTCCACCTCAACCCTGTCCAGACCATTAAAACCATAAATTTTCAACATCCGACCGCTACGTTTATTTCCCGCCGCATCAACCAAAGTCAGCGACATATTCACCTTGACCGAACCACGCTGAATCCGGCCCACCCCGATAATACCCACATAAGAGTTATAATCCAGGCTGGTAACCTGCATTTGAAAAGGTGCATCAATATCAACCGATGGAGGTGCAACCATATCAACAATAGTTTGAAATAACGGCGTCATATCACCACCGGATACCTCCGCCTCCAATCCCGCAAAACCATTTAATGCAGATGCATAGACAATCGGAAAATCCAACTGTTCATCAGTTGCTCCAAGATTATCAAACAAATCAAAGGTTTGATCTACAACCCAGTCAGGGCGCGCACCTGGGCGATCCACTTTATTAATAACCACAATAGGCTTAAGACCCAGGGCAAAAGCTTTTTGAGTTACAAAACGGGTTTGCGGCATTGGCCCGTCAACAGCATCAACCAACAACAGTACCGAGTCGACCATTGATAAAACTCGCTCTACTTCACCACCAAAGTCAGCATGTCCTGGGGTGTCGACAATATTAATATGATAACCATTCCAATCAAGTGCAGTATTTTTTGCCAGAATGGTAATACCGCGCTCTTTTTCCAGATCGTTAGAGTCCATGATCCGCTCCGAGACACGCTCATGCTCGGCAAAGGTACCTGATTGCTGTAACAATTTATCAACCAGGGTTGTCTTGCCATGGTCCACGTGAGCAATAATTGCAATATTTCTTAATTTTTCGATCACTTTCTAATGTACTCTACAAATAATGGAATAAAAATTAAGCACGAACTGTTAGAGCCAATTCGGGCAAAAGGGATTTCTAATCTGTCGGATTAAGATGAATTAGCTTTGCAGCCAAGGTAAACCATGAAAACGCCAACCGCCTAGATTACCACGATGCTTGTTTTCGTCCAGGTCACCTTCAAAGCCCTGCAAAATGTTAACCAGATGCTGGTAACCAGCGGCCTCTAAAGCATTAGCAGCTGCCAAAGAACGCTGTCCACTACGACACAACAACAGGACCGGAACAGTCTTATCAGTTGCCACTTGCTTGACTTCATCAACAAAATGACTGTTTTCCTGCCAATCGGGCGCTTCTTTCCATGCTATATGAATGGCACCGGGCGGGTGACCGACAAAAGCATGCTCTATCTTTGTTCTCACATCAATCAAAACAACTTTCGGATTAGTTTGTATCAACGCCCAGCATTGTTTAGGATCTAAATTCTCTATCATATTTTATATAATTTAATCGACAACTTTTCGACCGATAAATTGGGCTTCATTTCTCAGGCCAGTTTGCAGCTCACCCAAAGCACCATTTTCGCGATAATAAACCAACGACAACGGTGAAAACAAATCCAACAACTCATTTTCTGCCAACAAAAAATCTGGATTGACTGGACCGCCCGAACGTACTTTAAGTTGCGTATAGGTTTGGTAAAACAACAAGCCATCCGGTTTTAATGCCTCTATTATCGCATCACTTAGGCTACGGTCAAGAAACCGGCTTACCACAACAACATCAAAGCTGCACTTTGATAATACACTTGGCTCTATTACTATCTGCTGGGGCTTGATTTGTAGCTTATGTTCTGCCGAATATCGCTCTAGTTTTTTTATTGCCACCGATGAAATATCGATGGCAGTCACGGCCAGACCTTGACCCGATAAAAACACTGCATTTGCACCCATTCCACAAGCCAAATCCAAAGCCCTACCCTGGCTGGGCAACAAAAAAGCATTTTCTGTCAGCACCGATGCAGCCGGATACAACGCATAATCGGCCTGGCCATATACTCGATCCCACTTTTGTTTTATAACGTTCATTATTCCGTATCGGCCATACCAACCCGGTATTGCATCCAATGCTGAAGGAAATCCAGAAATATTCTTACCTTAGCGGTTAAATACTTTCGATGCGGATATACCGCCTGTATTGGTAATGGCCCTAAAGCATACTCCTGCAATACTTCTATTAATTTACCCTTTTGAATATCGCGCCCCACAATATATTTTGGCAACATAACCAGACCCAGGCTGTTAATAGCCGCAACACGAATGGGATCAGACGCATTGGCCTGCATTCGTCCTGACACCCGAATCACTTTGACACCCGACCCTGAGCCACTGGCAAAGCGCCATTGATCTCTAGGTTGAATCGCCCAGTTGACCAGACAACTATGATGAACCAAATCTTCCGGCGTCTGGGGCTCACCATAAAGCGTTAAATAATCCTTTGAAGCACAAACCACCAGTGATGAACTCACCAATTTTCGCGCGACCAGACTGGAGTCATCCATTTCTCCCAACTGAATACCCACATCAATACCTTCATCAACCAAATCACCCAGACTACTTTTTAACACCATTTCGACCGAAAGCTCAGGATAAAATTTCATAAATTCAGACAATGCCGGAGCAATATGCGTCGCACCAATCACTGGGGGCGCGCTTATTTTTAAAACCCCCCGAGGCTCAGTCTGCATATAGGTGACAGCTGCCTCCATCTCCTCCACGTCCTGTAAAACCTGTTGGCACCTAACAAGATACGACTCCCCCACATCGGTTAAACTTAGACTTCGAGTGGTTCTGTTAAACAAGCGCGTCCCCAGTTTATTTTCCAATTGCATAATATGCTTGGTTGCCATCGCCCTGGAAATATCCATATCCCGAGCTGCTCCGGCAAAACTACCGGTTTTTGCCACTCTGACAAAAACCTGCATACTTGTTAATTTATCCACAAACAACCCCCACGCTTAGTTTGCCAGCATCCAATTGATTTCTAAGAATTATTTCATCCATTCTCATTTTTAAAAATTTCAGAACTACTAAAATTTTATAAGACATAGGTCACAATACTTATTGACATGAGTAATTATTTCTAAATAAGAAACAATATATTTAATAATAACGGTATTGTCTACAAAAAATATCAGCGTATACTTATTTCTAACTTAAATACAACCCGGTTTTATCAAGCAAGTGAAACCCTTAACGAGCAGGACAGGATTATGACTGAAATCAAAGACGACATTTTAATCGGTTTGATGTTTATGACTGGCATATACAGCTTTGTTTCTGGCCAGTTCATTATTTCAACATTTTTATTTGGCAGCGCTGCGATCTACAGCAATATTGTAACGAGAGCAAAACTGAATAGCTAACCCCTTCAATTACGACCTCCTAGTGTAATTCAAGCAAGCAGACCCTCCTCATATTCAATCTGCTTGATTTTTTTACCTCCCTTTACCAAAACAGGTATTGGGAGGTTTTTTTTGCCCGGCTGAAAACAGATAAAATAACTTTTTCTACAATATTTCTATTTTCTTATCCAAAGCAAATCACTGATTTCACATTGCGGCTTAAAACCTGAAACAACTTGAGACATGATACCCCTCACACTCTCGAAATCATCATTTTTGCTCGACACTTCCAAATCCATCAAAACCTTCTGCAATTCAGTCCATTCGAGCACTTCTTCCTCAGCACGCATAATTCTCGGATGAGAAGTGTCCGTCACATTATCACCAATCAATAACTCTTCAAACAATTTCTCACCAGGACGCAGACCGGTAAATTGTATTTCTATATCACCACCCGGATGATCACCATCTTTGACTTCCAAGCCACTTAAATGAATCATTCTTTTGGCCATATCGACAATTTTAACCGGCTCACCCATTTCCAACACAAACACATCACCGCCCTGCCCCATTGCACCCGCCTGGATAACCAATTGAGCCGCTTCGGGTATAGTCATAAAGTAACGGATAATTCGCGGGTCGGTTACCGTAACAGGCCCACCTTTAGCAATTTGATCTCGAAACAAGGGCACAACAGAACCGGATGAACCCAACACATTGCCAAACCGCACCATTGTAAATCGAGTGGTTTCCTGTGTCTGACTCAATGCCTGCAATACCAACTCAGCAATACGCTTGGTCGCCCCCATAGTATTAGTTGGACGAACCGCTTTATCTGTTGAAATCAAAACAAATGTTTCGACATTTGCATTAATTGCAGCCTGCGCAGTATTTAAAGTACCCAACACATTATTTAGCACAGCCTGCCCCGGATTCTTTTCCATCATCGGAACATGCTTATAAGCCGCAGCATGATATATAGTCTGCACTTCATAGGCCTGACAAAACTTTCTAACTCTTTCACCATCAACAACCGAACCCATGACAGCCACAATCTCTATCATTTGTTGCTCGGCATAAGTCAATGATTGAATCAGCTCCTTTTCAATACTATATAAAGCAAACTCCGTTAACTCATACAGAACCAGCCTTGTTGGTTTTAGGGCAAGTACCTGCCGGCATAGCTCAGAACCAATTGAGCCGCCAGCTCCTGTTACCATTACGACTTTACCAGTAATATTGGCATGCAATAACATCTGATCTGGAGACACAGCATCACGCCCCAATAAATCAGCAACTTCGACCTCTTGCAGTGCATCAACTTTGACCCGGCCATTTGCTAAATCAGCCAACCCTGGCATAGACCTTACATGCACTGGATAAACTTCCAGCAATCTAATAACCTCATTACGCCGAGCTCTTGTTGCAGAAGGAATAGCTAATAAAACATCAGTTAGCTTATGGCGCTCAATTAAGTAACTTAAAGAACTTAAATCATAAATCCTTAAATTATTGATTTTTTGTTTATGCAAACTCACATCATCGTCAATAAACGCAACTGGTTTGTACTCTCTACCCTGCGCAAGCGCAGAAGCCAACTGAACCCCCGCACTGCCGGCACCATAGATCACCACATTTTTCTTAAAGTCATCAAGCGTTGCTTTATCACCAGCATAACTTACATTCACATCGCCTAGCCACCAGCAAGCAAAAAAACGCCCGCCTCCAACCAATAGCAACATAAACAGCCAATTCAAAATAGGCACAGTCCTTGGTACTAGACCAACATTTGACATAAGTGCTATTACTGAGAATATTAACGCATAAAGTGCTGTTGCCTGAAAAATAGCCCAAAGTACTCGTCCACCAATATAACGAATAATGGCTCGGTACAAACCGAACTTGATAAAAACCGGAATAGCTATTAATGGAGAAATCAAGAAAAGCATCCACCCATTACCTTTCGGTAAATATAATTCCCCCAAACGTATTGAAAAAGCTCCCCATAAAGCTATGAGAGAGAAAAAGACATCTGCAAAAATTAATATTGCGACTTTTTTAGGCCTCGATAGACTTAAAAAAAAATAAGCCAGTTTTTGCATCTTAAATTGAACAACCCTGCATAACAAGACCTATTGTTTCACAGGTTTTTTTAATTTCTTGTTCAGTTAATGTTGGGTGCACCAAAAACATTAAACTTGTTTCACCTAATTCTTTCGCGTTTTGTAACCTTTTTTTGGGTTTGAAACTTCTATTTTCAAATGCCCTTTCTAAATAAACCTCTGAACATGAACCAGAATAACAAGGCACACCAAACGTGTTTATTTCTGCCATAATCCGATCCCTACTCCATCCTGTTTTTAAATTTGACTGGTCAATAAATACATAACATTTATAAGCAGCATGTTCAATATTGGCAGGAACTTCTGGAACCCGTAGACCAGCCCAACACCGGGCTTGCTCCCAAATTTCATTTGCATTTACTCGACGCCTATCAGACCATTCAGGCATCCTTTTCAACTGTACACGACCTATTACAGCCTGCATTTCTGTCATTCGCCAATTGGTGCCAAACGAACTATGCAACCAACGAAATCCTGGAGGATGATTTCGCTCATAGACATCTTCCCAAGACTTTCCATGGTCCTTGTATGACCACATTTTAGACCATAGAGCTCTATCACTAGTCGTAACCATACCGCCTTCACCGCCGGTGGTCATTATTTTGTCCTGACAAAAAGACCAGCAACCAATATGCCCAATTGAACCAACTGCCTGTCCCTTATATGTTGCCCCATGTGCTTGAGCACAATCTTCAATCACATACAGCCCATGTTCGTTAGCCAAAGACATCATGCCATCCATTTCACACGGCCAACCCGCCAAATGCACGCACATAATTGCTTTCGTTTTCGTAGAGATTTTCTCTTTAACAGTTTCAGGGGTTATATTCTGCGAATCTATCGATACATCTGCAAAAACTGGTATGGCGCCTGAATTAACAATCGATGAAACCGATGCCAAAAAAGTGCGCGACGTAACTATGACCTCATCACCGGGTCCAATATCCAATGCTTTTAAAGCCAAATCTAAAGCCACTGTTCCGTTCATCAAAGCAACTGCATATTGACTACCACACCAAGCTGCGAATTCTTTTTCAAATTCACGACACTCGCTGCCTGTCCAATAATTAACTTTATTTGACAATAAGACTTTTTTTACTAACTCAGCTTCTTCTTCTGTATAAGCAGGCCAAGGCGAAATATTATTTACCATCATTCCTTTAAAATTTAATTTTTGCAGGATTCCCCATCACTGTAACATGGTTAGGTATATCCTTAATTACTACCGCTCCGGCCCCAACCACAGCATTTTTACCAATTTTGACACACTGCTTTACAACAGAGCCAATACCAAGCCATGCTAATTCCCCCACTTCAACAGAACCAGCTAAACAAACCCCGGGGCTAACATGCACACCATCAGACAAAACACAGTCATGATCAATTGAAGACGCAGTATTGATAATAGCTGCCTTAGCAATTTTAACAAAAGGGTTAATTATTGCTCCAGCCATAATTACCGACCCCACATCAATTGATACGTACTTACTAATAACTGCGTTTGGATGAATCAAACTTACCGCATTAAGTCCCTTTGAAATCAACATGTTAGTTTTATCCAAGCGAATAGCATTATCGCCAATTGCAACAATAAAGCCATCAAAATCCTCTTTCATTAAGATTAAGTTCGCTGTTGAGCCGACTACTTTCCAGTTTTTCTCAAAGGATACATTAGGATATGCATCGTCAAAAAAAACAATTTCATTCCAACCATTTAACTCTGCAATATCAGCAATAACTTTTCCATGCCCACTTGCACCAATTATCGCTAACCTTTTAATCATTTAACATAAAACCACAAGGTTAATCACTTACTATCCTTTATTATTTTCACCAGTTACATTAAGCAATATATCTTCCACTTCAATAACCAATTTATCACGATCAAATCTTTCTCTAGCTAACTTATGCGCTGCTCGTCCCATTTCGAACAACTTTTTATCATCAGATATCAAGCTTAAAAACTCTTCAGCAAGATTATCTGAATAATATGGTGAAAGCACAATACCTGCTTTCTTTTTTCTCAACAAGTCAGCCTGCCATCCATTGTAATTAATGACTACTGGCTTCCCGGCAGCCAAAGCATCAAAGAATTTATTCGCTGAGTTTGCCCATAAAGACTTGACGTTAATAACCAAAGATAATACCACATCAGACTCATTCACAATACACGGTATATCATCTTTTGATATAGGAGAATGAATAAAAAAATTATGGTTCAACACTCCATTTCGCTTAGCTTCATCGTAAATCAACTGATACTCTATTCCGTCCCCAATTGCGATAAAACAAATATCAGACCGCCCTCTCTCCTTTATTTTTTTTGCTAATTCAACCATATACAAAAGTCCATTTACATAACCAAAAGTACCGGTGTATAGGGCAACCTTCCTATTTCGAACTTCAGGAAATTTCAGAAGTAATTCATTTTTTTTATTTTGGGTCGGCTTAAATGCAAGTAAATTTGCGAAATTTGGAATTACAGTAACCTTTTCACTCATAACACCAGTATCTACAATCCCGCGCTTCATATCAGGTGATAATGCAATAATATGAGCAGCATTTTTATATGCAAATTTCTCTAAGCTTTTTGCCAAGGTTTTAACTAATGGATTTTTAAGAACCCCAATAGCAATTGGTACTTCCGGCCAAAGATCCCTCACTTCAAATACCATTGGTATTTTTAGGAATTTTGAAGCCAGAACACCTGGAATAGCGATGGTTAAAGGTGTGCTGGTCGCAAAAACAACATCTCCCTTAATATTTATAGCTTTAAATGATGCAAAAACTGCATACTTAAAAAATACAACAAGCCGTTTAAAATATGTTGTTTTATTAGAATAATGCATCGGCAACCAATGAATGGATATACCATTTTCATTAGTTGTTTTCCAGCCCCCTTTTTTAGCATTTTCTCGACAAAGGGTAATAACATGAACCTCATGCCCTTGACTAACCAAATGTCTCGCTATTTCATATGAGCGCACACTACCTGGCATACTTGGTAAATTAAAATATTGATGCAAATAGAGAATTTTCATCAATCTACAAATCAATTAATTGTTGATAATTTAAAGCAATGGTTTGCCATGAAAAACGGGAAATCGACAGAGAAATTTTTTCAAAAGGGACCCCCAAAGGAAACCGATCAATCAGAATTAAAATAGACTTGGCAATCTCATTTATATCTTTTGGGTGTATTGAAATAGCAAAATCATCATCATTAAAATAGCCATCCACCCCTTCATTTGCTGTGTAAATAAATGGACAGCCTTGACTTAGCGCTTCTAAGTAAACCAATCCAAATGTCTCATAAAAAGAGGGCATTATAAAAACGGAACTCCCCCGGTACAAAGTAAGCAAATGTCTTTTATCATCTATTACGCCCTCTACCGTTACCCATGAAGGTAGATCAGATATAGCACAAAGTTTTTTTAATTGCTCAAGACTTCCTCCGACCAGTATCAAAACGATCTTAGGGTCATTTTTACGCGCAAATTCAACTGCTTTGATTACACTGGGTAAATTCTTATTTTTATCGAATCTTCCAACATAAATGATCTTCTTACTATCTTTATTAACTAGTCGATCCTTCACTTGAGGAATATTGTTCAACCAAAAGCCATCCAAACCGTTGGGTATCACTTTAACGACTGATGCAGCATTAAACAAGGCCGGGTAGTTCTTTGAAAATCGTTCTTTATGAGCATGGCTAACAAATACCAGAGCTTTCGCTCTTTGAACAGAGCATTTCATTAAAAATCGATAGTGCGGAAGCAAAGGTAGAAAAACATTTATATCGGTATTTCTAACAATTAATATATATTCTCTCTTTTTTAATAAATGGATAAAAAAAGCAACCATTCCATCGGACCAAAGCGTATGCGCAACTAATACGCTTGAGCTATTCCTCACACAATCTACAGACCACATACAGTTCATTGTCACCCATAGCACCTTCAACAAAGGAAAGTACCTAAAAAAAGGCCTCAAGCAATAACAATATTTTATTTCACAACCATCCTCTACAGCATAATCGTGAACACCTACATGATCTTTTCTTCGTACAGCTACAAAAACTTCTTGTCTTACTTCACTATTTCGTAACAAAGCTAAAATTAGGTCACGGTGCACTTTTGACGAAATAAAATTATTTGCTATATGGATAATTTTATCAACGCTCATAGCCCCATCCTAATACTATTAAAGTAAGAATGGATGAGCTTTATAAAAAATGACTTATCAATATATAAGCAAAAATTAAGGTATTTGACACCACCTACCGATAACATGGCTTCATAAATTGTTAACTCCGGAAACTTAATCCCATAGAGCCAAAATAGACTCAAGGAAAATCTATAACCATTCAAAGGTTCATTACGGGATTTGAACACTTCCATTTGCGCAGTACTGGTATTGGGGGCACAATATCGACATCAATCTAAACCGACATCGAAAGTAAAAAGATGCCTGTAAATTCAGCCCTAAGTTATTAAACAAAAATAAAAACTTTCCTCACAAATACCACATTAGTGAAGATTTAGAACAAATAAGCTTTTGTTCTACCACCTAATTAAAAATTGTTTTTTCCTGCCGAAAATATTCTTTCAATTATTCGTAATGACTTCAGCATTCACTGTTAACATTATGAATAGATGCTCGAACAATTAAAACTCAAAAAACATTTTTTATCGACCAAAACCTTATCCAACAAAACAAAATAACTAGTTAAAGCGGCTCAAGAGCTAAAAACTGCTTCATGACAGACAGTCCTTTTTTAGCACTTTTCTCTGGATGAAACTGAACACCGAAAGTATTACCCGACTGAATTGCAGCCACTATAGGTCTACCTCCGTAATATGTTTCAGCTATTGTATTTTCTATATTACAAGTATTTACAGAATACGAATGAACAAAATAGAAATATGATCCATCAACCACACCATCAAGAGGCGTAGCCAAACCTCCTCCGTCCCCACATCGATGAACAGAACTCCATCCTATATAAGGAACTTTTTGCACATATCCATCAATCGATTTATTTGGAATTTTTTTTACACTACCAGAAATAAGCCCCAGGCCCTCATGCAAACCAAATTCCTCACTGCTTTCCATGAACATTTGCATACCAACACAGATACCAAGCATAGGTCTGCCTGAATGCGAATACTTCCGTAAAACATTAACCAAACCATGTCTATACAACTCTTTCATACAGTGACCAAACGCGCCAACACCAGGCAACACTATACGTTCTGCGGATTCTATTTTATGTTGACTAGCGGTTTGAATAACTTCAGCTCCAACAGCCTCTAAAGCTCTTCTAACACTCAATAAATTTCCTACACCATAATCAACTAAAACAACATACTTTGACATAATATACAAACTTAACGAGTTAGAATACCGTTTCTGCGCAAACCTATACGCAATTCATCGACACTGATTTTTTTATAATGAAACATGTGAGCTATTGCCACTGCATCAGCTTTACCAATTTTAATAGCATCCACCACATCAGCAACACACCCCATCCCACCACTCAAAATAACAGGGATTGAAACAGCCTCTGATACAGTTTTACTCAGTTCAACATCAAAGCCATTCCGCATACCTTCGTGATCAACCGATGTCAGAAAAATTTCACCTGCACCTCTGTCTTCAGCCTCCCTGACCCAATTTAAAACATCAACCCCTGTTTTTTCTCTACCACAATTTGTATAAGCTTCCCATCCTTCACCGCTTGGTTTACGCTTTGCCTCAACACTTAAAACCATACATTGCGAGCCAAAAGTTGAGGCAACTTCATTGATTATTTCAGGGTTGCAAATAGCGGCTGTATTAATAGCCACTTTATCAGCCCCAGAATTCAACATTATCTCAACATCACTTAAAGTACGGATACCACCCGAAACTGTTAATGGAACAAAAATGTTTTTTGCTGTCTCTTCGACTAGATCATTTAAACTATTGCGATTATATAAGGAAGCAACCGCATCATGATAAATAATCTCATCAATGTCCTGATTATAATAATCGTCACTAAAAACTTTAGGATCTCCAACTTTTCTAACACCCTCAAGATTAACAGGCTTAATTAAATATTCGCCTTTTATATCCATTCTTGCAATTAAACGTGGAAGCATATACACATTATTTAAATTATCTAATAAGAATTATCAAAGCTGTAGTTTTTCAAAAACTAAACAAGTTTTGCAAGGGGGCTATCATCAAACATCAAACGAGCAAGTTCTAGGTCCCTATAAGAATTTATATCAACACTCAAATCTGCATCCACTATCAAAGGAGCACAGCGTCCAACCATTAATGATGGGCAATCAGCGGTCAAAGCATTAAGATCAAAAGCATAAATTTCTCCAGTTAACTCATAAGCTAATGAAAGTTCTTGCCTCGTCGTCCAAGGGTTTGAACCTTTAACATAGCTATTAATGCTATCACCATCAATTCGCCATACCTTATCTGGATGCGTATGACACCGACAGAAGCTAGCTACGGAGTCATAACCCTGTTCAAGTAAAGACAAAGCTTTACGAATCATCTCAGCACTACGAAATGGAGATGTTGCTTCTAACAAAACCATATAACGAGCCTTTTCCCCCTCCTCTTGCAAACGAAATCGTAAATCCATGATCACATCATAAACCCCAACTTTATCACCAGCCAAATGAATCGGTCGCAAAGCCAACTCAGCTCCATATTGTAAAGCAACCTTAGCCAAGTTTTTATCTTCTGTAGAAACTAAAATTCTGTCTATACTCTGAACAGTTTTTGCAACTTTTATTGGCCAAGACATAAGCGGGTGGCCGCCTAATAACTTTAAATTCTTATTAGCAATACCTTTACTACCACCCCGTACAGGCACAAGTGCAATCACTCGTTCACTTCCATTAATCAAATCAGTGACCTTTTCAATATTTAACCTTATAATATTCGATGATTAATATCATCCATAAAGAAACCAACCAAATGTCAGAAAAAATTATACCACGTTACGAAAATTACAATCACTACATCAATGAAGGGTGGTCAAAGGAGCCCAAGTTTACTTTTCAGAAAGTGTATGAAAAGGCAAAGACCACCATAAAAAAAGATGCTTGTGTACTTGATATCGGCTGTGCAACAGGCGAGTTTATTGCCTATATGGCTAGCCAGCAACCCAGTTGGAACTTCGTTGGTATTGATGTATTTGATGAATTGATTGACAAAGCTAGAGAATTTGTACCAGACAATTCTTTTATCAACTGTGATTATTTAAAATTAAAACAAAGCTACAACAATAGTTTTGATTTAATTACAGCAGTAGGCGTTATTAGCCTTTTTAGTGGTGATGATATTGATAAGTTCTGGAAAAAGTCATTCGAACTTCTCAAGCCAGGAGGACGCATAATAGTCTTAGGTCCCTTAAATGAATTTGGTATTGATATGGATCTCAAACATAGAAAATGGGTAAATGGTACTCGTAAAGGATGGGAGCGCGGCTGGTCCATTCCTAGCTTGCAAAGTGTCGAGCTAGCTATAAAAAAAGATTTTAATAATTACAGCATCACACCATATGAGCCTAAACTTGATTTGGAGCCTCGACAAGACCCAATCCGAACCTGGACAGTCTCATACAAAGATAAGGAAAGGCAACTCACAAATGGACTAAAATTGCTGGTCGATTATTATTTAATTGAGGCGATAAAAGATTAATAGTTAGTGTTAGAAATTCTGTGTCATTTCATTAAAATGCTATTTAAGAGGAATGACATGTCTGACAATTTCATTTCAATATTAGACCTTAAAGAGCCTTCAAAGATGGCATTTACGGTTTAGTTTTCAGGGAGCATAACGATCAGCTCTGTGACCGACAAAACGATAAAGAACACAAACACCGACAGCAGTGGCCATTAGAACACCTCTTTCCGTTTGTCTGACTGGATGCGACACATAAACTAATGCGATAAAGGCTGCTCATCGTCATCTTAGATTGTGCAGCCAAAGACCAAGGAAAACAGTTTATTAAAACAGCTGCATATGGGATCTTAATCATCCCAAATAATTAACAATGTTGTTGCAGAATTGGTACTTAAACCTTACGAAAATTTTACATTATTTTGAAGGCTGGTTTGATGATGCGTTGGATATATTATTGGCTATGCTAACTCAGAATTTTGAACGACTTCGATTAATGAATCTTAGACCACTATATTGATACTAAATTTCGTAACTTAAAATACTCAAACATCGACTGATCAAACTTGTCTTCTTCTGAACCACTCCATCAATAGTTGCAATTAACTGCTCTAGAAACATGCCATTTATTATTCCCCATGTATCAGCAACTTCAATTTGCCTACGAGCCTGCTGACAATAGAAATCATCGTCCTTAATCATTTTTATCAACAATTCCTCGTACTCTTCATGTTTTCTAACCGTAACCACTCCAGCCACACCATCATATGCATCAAGTTCAAATTTATAAAAATCATAATTAATTGTTGGCTTACCACTGGCAATTGCCCAACGAATCGTACTGGAAAAATCAGAAATATAAATATCATGCTCTGGAATCAAATTAAGAACATTGCCTTTAATTACTGATATCCCCAATTGTTCAAAACAAGCCATATCTTCATCAGTAACAGAAGGATGCACACTTACAGTGAGCACTACCTGTTGATTTAATCGCAAAAGACGGGTTATTCCATCAATTAGCTTAGAATATGATTCTGGAAAAGAAGTAAACTGACCACGCACTGAGTGATAGCTAGGCGGCATTGAAACAAGCACTTTCGTAACCCCAGCTTGAATTTTTTTCGGTTGACGAAAAACTGCTTCCACCTCAGCACTCTTTCTTACCTGCCTCCACAACCTGTCACCACTAATTGATCCGATCACAAATATCCTATCAGCTCTGAAGCCCTCGGACATCAAGTGTTTTTTATATTGGAGCGAAGGCACACAGATCGCATCTGCCTCACTACCATACACACGCCATGGTTTCTTTAGTGAAATGCCGGCAACTTCCCGAGCCAATATAACTTCTGGACTAAAAAAAAGATGGTTCTCATATACACCTCGTTTTAACCATTTTGGAAATAACTTTTTAACCAGCTCTCCACCAGGCGAATTAATATCGTGATCACGACCATTCTCGATTTTAATTTTTATATCCTGCTCTAAATCAACTTCACTACAGTAACCATATGGACAGCAAATGATAGGAATACCAAGTCGTTTTACAACACTTGTTAAAAACAAATCACCAGCTATTCCATCACTGGAGACAAGAATCACCTTTGGTCCAATAGCTTTAACGGCAGCGCGCACACCTTCTATTTTTCTTATGTAAGATTCAAAAAGAGCATTAAATACCTTGGCTTTTCTATCTGGCAATACTTCCTCAATTTTTTTTCTAAGCTTTTTTTTTGACCTTATGTTTTTACAATCCTCAACACAATTATAGTCTTCCTCAAATATCAACTTCCATGGTTTTACTTCTAACAGCTTAATTGTAGCCTCATCCATCGATTCCTTAGAAAAACTCATCCACAAACACACATCCTGACCAGATTCAAAAAGCTCTTCAGCTAAAGCAATCTGGCTCAATAATCCTGCACTTTTTGGAATTACAATCAACAACATACTCATTCCCTATTATTCTACTAATTAAACATAATGAATAAATATCAAGCATCACTTGTAATTATTTTCCATTCAGGCAGCTTCTGTGTTAAATCATCATTGAGTGGTTTAGGCGCTACTTGACATCCTCTTATACAATTAGCACATAACGTTCCATCAAGATTGTTATTCAGATGCTTACGTCTTAATTCCCTAAAAACTTTAGACTGCCAACCTTCTAACAATGAGGTGGTTTTTAAGTCTGCAATTGCTAAATAATTTTCATAATCATTGCAACATGCCTTTAGATACCCCTCAACGCTTATATGTGCTTTATTGAATGGCAAGTGACAGTCCCTATAAGGAGGAAGCGGAAGATCAGGCATCTGCCCAGACTGATTAGACGCCTCATAGTAAATAACCTCATCAACGATACCATCTAGAATCAATTTTAATTCTTCAAAAGTATGTTTAGTCGCAGGCGTCCCAACAAAAGACACCCCAAGATATATGTCTTTCTTAATTGATTTTCGATAAGAGTCTACAAAAGCAATATTATCCATAACCTTATCAAAATCGTCCTTACCATGAACTTTCCGATAAACTTCTCTATTACCGCCATTTACAGAAAATTTAATTGAACTTAAACCAGCATCAATCAATTTTATAAACTTTTCTCCACTCCCTAACGCGCCATTTGTACTTATATACTGATATTCAAATCCCACATCTTTGCAAAACAATATATATTCATCTAGCCATTTACAAGTTAAAGGCTCTGCCCCTGCAAACAACCCAATTTCACGTGCACCTAAATCAAACGCGTCTTTCACCACTTTCTTAAACAAGGCTTTTGGCATATGAGCTTTTTTTCGCTGCATAGCTGGATAAGCGCAAAAATTACATTCATGATTACAAATATTACTAACTTCTACTTGAATTTGATTCGGGAAAGCCGGCCATTCGGAGCGATCACTTTCCTGTATCATTTTCAGTAGCCGTTTACCTACCCAACTATCTTGCGCATCTTCTGTTTCAAAAATACTTGAAAGATCCGCAATTTTACTTTTCTTTGTCATCAAAAAAGCCTTCTATATTCTTTCCCGTATTACAAATAACATCAATTAAGTACGTTACTATTTTGAGTTTTCAAAATACTTTTTCCAAGTTAATCAAAATTATTTTTAAAAATAACTTTTTATTCTACTTTTTAATTTATAAGCATCTTCTTTTAATGAATCAATTCTTTCATCAAAATGGCTATAACATTTTTCACCTCGCCACCACTGTCGCGTTTTTTTGAACACATGCGAATAAACAATGCTCGGACCTGAATGTGCCCTTAAAATCTTACGTTCATGCCCTTCTTTAACAACGCCAGCATGATGAAAGGTGTCAGTATCAAAAATGATCAATGTGCCTGCTGTACCTACAATATCAACAACAGGACCAATTTCTCCCGGAATATGGCTGTTATTCATTTTTCGATAAATAGGACTTCTTGTATCTACGACATCAAGATTGTTGTCAACAAACATCTTCCTGAAGCGGTTTCGAGCAATTTTTGCAGTATTCGGCACGACACCAAAAGCACCATTATCCAAACCAACATCATTCACATAAAGCATGAACTTCAAAGTCCACATCTTATCAAAATGTGTTGGGGCAATTTCCATATTCTGACGAAACTCATGAGTTACATACAGACCATGATTTACATGACAAGGGCAACCAATATAACTTTTAGCTATGTTAGAAAAAAAAGTCGACCCAAAACACCTATTAATAGCAGGATATAGTTCATTAGATATTTTTTTTAAATTTACTACAACTGCCTTCCCTACAGGATAATTGACAAAGTGTATATAATTCTTATCTTCATCAGTGAGAATCTTTGGAAATTCAGCCTGGATTAATTTTAGCTCCGATGGATTCATATAATCAGGTATCACAGCTACACCATATGACCTAATAAAATCAACAATTTCAGAAACTTTCGAAGTCTTTGGGATCGTTATATCTGCAAGCTGGACAGAATTACTACTCATAATTTATAACTCCTAGATTTTTCAGTCAGAACCAATCGCTTATATTATCCAAGGCTCGGGATTTAGTAATAAATCTTTTACTTTGAAAACGGCCTCTACCGGATCAGGAATATGCCGCGCATTTAGCCACAGCTTATCTCTTACCGACTGAGTAATTGATTCCCTAATCACAGACAAAATGTCTGACTTGTCCCGAATAAGCAACGCAAGATCTTGTAAAACAGTTGGAATTGAATCAACATCATGATACTCACTCATCGCTTCGACCACATCATCATGAAATAAAAGATAAATTGGAGTAGCCATCGGGTTGGTAGCAAAATGATTGATATAAACCGCATCAACATTTGAATTCGACATAACGGTTGAGAG
The DNA here is from genome assembly GCA_050303415.1 of Methylococcaceae bacterium. Lineage (GTDB taxonomy): Bacteria > Pseudomonadota > Gammaproteobacteria > Methylococcales > Methylomonadaceae > JBNLBS01. The sequence goes on from JBNLBS010000005.1 coordinate 125,237, forward strand.
ACTTGTACAAGCAGCGATAACTGGCTCAACCGCTCCACCAGTGAGTGTAACAAAGTTGAGATTATTTTCTGAAAGTATTTTTTGAACCTTTTCAACCTGTGTACTAGATGAAGCTGGGTGTGGTCGATATATTATTTTGTCATGCTTAATCGAGTGCACAGCCTGTGCCCATGCCTGAATAGTATCAAAATAACCTTGGAAAAAGAGAGGTTGGCAAAATAATCCAAGTACAATTGCCTCAACTCCTAACCCAAGTTGTTTCAAGGTTCTTTTACGAAGCAACTCAAAATCCATCTGCGCATATTTTGCATGACGCGGAGAACCTATTATAATTGCCTGCTTATTATGTCGATTCTTGGTAACCAGTGCAGCCTCTTGATCTGCCACTAAATAACAATCTGGATGCTTACCAAAAAACAAATTGCTGTCACCCCAAAAATCCTGCAGCATAAAGGTTGGGCATTCTGCCAATGCTAAAACAGCTTCATCAATCCCACCTTCACCAGGGGTTGACAAACCGACCAAGGCAACGTTGGGTGATATCCGTGCCAAAAGTGTTTTTGTATAAGCAAGTATTTTCTCTGATTGCGAATCATTCAGATCCACAGAGGGAAGCAAATCAACCTCCAAAACAGGCACATTATGATTTTTTAGGATCGCTATAGCTGGCTCTTGAGCTGCAACGCTGATACAGAGATTTACCTCCTGTGATGCATACCGCCATATTTCTAGAATTCCCCAAGCCGCACAAACAGATCTTGCTGTTAGCAAAACTCTCTTAGTCATAAATCCAGCCCAAACTGTGTTACCAAATACCCTTTAGTTAGTCTTTAAACATCAGCACCGGCTATACGTCGCCAAAGTTCAGCTTGCCGTTCAGCAATATCAAACAAATAAAAAAACTTATACCATTCACCGCTTGGAATTATCCCTCCTTGACTCTCAATCAGGGAAAGCACGCAAAGTGACCTTAAATTAAGACTTTGTATAACGTTCACCCAGTCAACTGCTTCTAAATCCATCCTATGTATACATCTTTCTTTATAATTGGATAGAAAAATTCGAGCCAACGTAATAATCTTTTCATTTTTTAAAGCATGCACCATAATGAAACGCTCAATTACTAGAGCAAGTTCAAAAACAACTGGTAATACACTGTGTTTTACATCTTCAAAATCCAAAACCATTATACTTGAATTTACCTGATCACCCTCTAATAATGGCACAAAAGCATTTCTAAAATTTAAATCACCATGTAAACTTTGCCTAGACATATCATTTCTAATAAAATCTAAACGCTTGTCACTTGCTATTTCACGTAGACGATCTGGATCAGGTCCTGAGCGTAATTTACCATTTGCCAAATCGTTACGAATAGATGCCAATAAAGACAATCGTTTTTCTGTGTTTTGCCTCCATTGTCCATATTTCTCATGCCGAGGCAGAATATCATGGATCTGAACCAGACTAATTGCTAGTGCCTGCATATCTTCCGGTGTTGGCCTGAGAAGACGATGTCGATGATAAGATATCCCATATATCAATCCACCTCGATATAAATTTAACTGACAAGGCTCTAATATTGGATATGGCGTTGAGAAGCCTCTCTCACTAAGCCAGTAACTTAATTCATAAGTCTCTCTGGCCTCATCATATCGTTCAGACGGCAGCCATTTAATTAGAAGCTCTCCACCCATAGAATAATTTTTTACCCTATACATATGCAGATGCCTCCCTCCTAGCTCCATACGTTCAATGCCTAAACCATCACCAAGAACTTCCTGTAACGCATCAATTTCTTCTTGTGTAGCAGGGACAAATTTTGGTAGGCAAACATCAGTTAAACTTACCCAAGCAGGAGGTTTAGTTGTTTGCTTCCACATGATGCCATTCAATAGGCTGATCCTGTGACAAGTCTTTACGAATAACCCAGTCTTTAACTATTGACCAATGTTCAACAGGGATTCCCATACAGGGAAAAGCAAAACGAACTGTTTCAAATGATAAAGAGTCTCCTGCCTTTAACTCTTTCTTTGCAACTAAACATTGTCTTTGTGAAGAACCAATAGTTCCCTTCAGTGGCTTAGATATATCGCGCCACGTATTCCCCATAGCCTGCCAACAATCTACCGTTTTCTGTAGAATGGCAGGAAAGTTTTTAATATCCATTGAGTGAGCTATATCTTGATCTAATTCCTCAGGGTCAAAATATAATCCTTTTTCTAAAACGGTTGCTCCCAGCGCAATTGCCATATAGAGCATTTCAACGCCAACATAATGATCTGACAAGCCGACAGGAAGACCAAAAGCTTGCTCATATGTTTGCAAAATTCTAAGGTTATGAGCTTCGGGGAGTGCTGGGTGTCCATCAGGACTATGCTGAACAATAATATCTTGAGCGCCTGCATTACGAGCTGTTTCGACTGCTCGAGCAACCTCAGAAAGCATTGCTCGACCAGTATCAATGACCATAGGCAGTCCAAGCTTTGCTACATGATGAATCAAGGGCAAATGAACAATGTTAGTTGACGCTATTTTTAAACCTGCTGCACCTTGATTTGCAGCAAATTCAGCAGCATTGAAATCATAAACAGAAACAACAGTTGGAATTTTAGCATCTCTACAATAAGCAAATAGCGGCTCATAATTTGACAAAGGCATCGCTTTACGCTCAATCAATTTACGATAGTTTTCCTGCCTTAAATTTCCTTGTTTATCCTGATAGTTTTCAATTAAATCCCCCGGAAGGCAAATTTCAGGATCATTCAAAATTTCAGTTTTAAGAACAACAGCTGCTTTTGGGTTTGCATCACGCGCCGCAACAATTTTCTCAAATAATTTTTTAGCTAAATTAGCATCTCCATTAAAAAAGCTACCAACCTCAGCAAAAAAAATAGGTGGCTCATTTTTAGAAACCGGCACTCCACCTAACTCAAACTCACGTACACCCTGACTCATATTTATCCACCGTATATAAAAATTACCCCGTATAGCTATAAATAGCCTGGGAGCTATTGCCGTTCAAAAATTAACACTTAAGCCCTTCTTTCTAAAATTAATTCTATTTTAGAATGGCACTTTAATTATCGCTTTTTTATTTTCTAATTTGGCTGAATTAAACCAGCATTATAGCAATACAACTGCCCATAGAGATTAGTTAAATAGCCGATGCCTTAGTTGCCACCCGGACTGAGTCCACTTCCATAAATGTGGCGAGCGATAATTGTCAATTAAATTTTGAAAATATTCACGATTTATAATTGCTTGCTCAAATTGCCCAGAAGCAAGAGGGAATTCTCTTTCTGGAAGCGATACATATTTAAAGAATTCATCTTCAAAACGGGAAGGGTATTCACCGTCATATTGTTTAACTAAAGACACACCTTCTTCCCGGGTAATATCTCCATTACGGATTTCCTGAGCCGAGTCATATGTTGCACGCCCAATTCCAAACTTTATAAAGGTTGTGTAATAATGAAAATCGTCAATCTTATCATCAATCGAGCTGTATTTTGAGTAACTGCCCAAATTACGCTCAGGAGCAGCTCGAAAATTACTATTCTCCACCGCTGTATAATAACAGTCTTGCGGATGCCACTTAAGATAGTAACCTAAATATCTAATATCTAGACTGTGCTCTGTCTGTAGATCCACTATGGGTGGCAGATATGGCTCCAAATCAACAGATGTAACTCCAAAATCTTCTTTGAGCTCAGCAACAGAGGTACCAGCCAAATAAACTTCATCTATCGCAGATGAAGAAATATGATCCCAATCTTTTACCCCTTGTGGTTTACCTTTAGTAGAATTTCCATATTCAACAGGATTTTCACCATAAAAAATTAATGAAATACCTAACTTTGCCGCCAATTTGGGCGGAAAATACATTTGTCCAAACATAAAAGGCTGAAAAGGATGAAGCAATCGCTCTAAAGCCAACCTGGTTAGCAAACGATGTGTTTTACCATTAGGAGTAAACAAATAATTGGCAAAACCAGCATCAGTCCATGACTCAAAATTCTTCCAGCCCCAATCTGTATAGATATGTGGAGCCCAAGTTACAGTTAACGGGTTCATTCCAAATTCATGCTTAAGAACCCAAGAAGCAAAAAAACTATCCTTACCGCCAGAACCAGGAACGAGAACATCATACTGGCCATCATTGCGACGATATTGATCGCATAATATCTCAAGTTCTCTACGCCTTTCATCCCAATCCACCCGTTCCTTCTCTTCAGCAATGCGACAGGCAAAGCAAACCCCCTCATCATCAAATTCGACAGTGGGCTTTTTGGTCTTTGATGTATGCTTAGACTCTTTCTCAGAATTCGGTTTTTGATTAGAATATGTACACTTTCTACAAAACGTTACGCTCTCCGGCAAACCATAAAATACATCTAACTCACTCTTTCCGTCAGCATACCTTGACAAATCAACCGAATGCGGTTTAAGAATCATGACTCCTCCAAAACACCTTAACTGCCTCAACTAAGAAAAAGAGCACAAACTATATCACAATTATTCATACCGCCTCCAAACATTAGCAGATAAAAGTTTATGATAAACCACAATGTTAAATCAAAACTTATCTGCCATAAGAAATAAGTAAGAAAATAAGACTATCACTACTGTTAGTTAAGGAATTATTTTCTGCCTTATTACTATTAATGCAATAAAATGTAATACCCTCATTTCAAAGAACAGTTATGGGAAACTCGAAATTTTTAACACAGACAAGGGCAATCAATATATCAGCGAAGCATTCACGCAGCGCCTCTCGATGTGAATAAAATCCGCATCAGTATACCCGCAGGGCACAAGTGGACGACAAAAGAGCATGGCCTGATATATCCAAGTTTCCTGGGTTACGATGTAGGACATATCGATTGCATATGAATGACTAGGTTGTACGACTGTAAATTATTTATCTAATAAGTTAAGTACAATCAGCTAATTATGTCTTGTATCCGTTCTGAACTAAATCTCTCTTAGTTTTACTGACAAGAACAGCCTGTTTCAAAAAACTGCCAATTTGCCGCCAATTAACAACATATTCCAATTTTGCAATTTTTCTTAGCAAAGCAACATGTAGCTTTGCCCTTGCGTCTCTATAAAAAATATCAAGATCGTCAGTAATTTTGGAGTGACTACACTAGTGATAGCTAATCAAAATGAAGAAACTTAGAAAGTTAAGCGATTAAATTCGGCTTTGTCGAAACAATTCAAATAAAAGTAAATAGGAATTATCACCAAAATAATTTAAACGAAATTCAGTTTAATTCAAATGTAGAAAAAACATTTCTGATATATCGCTTTCATATTAGTTCATTTCAATATAGCGCAAATCCAAAACGACTTAATACCTTATTAAACTCATATCCACCAAGCAAAAATATCCCGTCAACCATCAGTTTGCATAATACTTTCCTGTTTCACCTTTATTCAAATGACCGCTTGCTGAGAATGCGCCCGGGCATCCAGGATTATTTCGGTGCAAACCCAACCATTAAGTTAAAAAGATACAAAACAATAAGTTTTACACCCGGTTACATAACCTCATTTACCTTAAAATTCGTTCCGGACCAAAGCACAATTCATCAACTTTAATTTGATGGCTATGGCCGAAAAATTTTCACATCCTCTAGCAAGCGACAGCTAATTTTAGTGTTAAAACGTTGATTGATCGATCCGTATCTGCAACTTACAAGCCTACAGCTAAATAGCGGAAAATCTGTCTAAAATTATTTTCTGTAACTCGGGAACAAACAAAGCATATTGTTTATAAAAAAATTTCAGATACTTAGCACAGTAAAACCAAAAGTTTATTAATCATTCCCTTTAAATGGCTCTGATGTTGCATGATTTTTAGAAACAATATTCTCTCTATTAAGAACTTTACTTATAGTCAACAGCAATATTTTCATATCCAAAAAAAATGACTGATTCTCTACATACCAGACATCAAACTCAAATTTGGTTTGCCAGCTCAAATTATTGCGACCGTTTACTTGCGCCCAACCAGTAATCCCAGGGCGCACATCATGTCTTCGCATCTGCCTTTCATCATATAAAGGAAGATACTCAACCAATAATGGACGGGGCCCAACCAAACTCATATCACCACGAATTACATTCCAAAGTTGTGGTATCTCATCTAGACTGGTACTTCGTAGAATCCATCCAAATTTTGTCATTCTCTCCGCATCGCCAGGATGAATTAAACCATCAGTAAACGGATTTAACATGGTTCTAAATTTGTAGATAGAAAAAAGTTTACCTTTAAGGCCGGGACGCTTCTGGACAAAGAGTATTGGCGAACCTAGATTTAAGTAAACCAAAATAGCCACAACAATAGTAACTGGACTTAAGAGGATAAAAAAAGTCAATGCAATTACCAAATCGAAAATTCGCTTCATTTCTTTGTTTTCAAAATATAAATGATTAAAATGTGAGCATTACAAAAAAGTAAGGATATGGTAACCTTAGCTGTATCTACTTAGCAAGCGGGCGCCCAGTTACTGAAAGTTAAGAAATATAACAAGTAAATTATGGTTAGCGTTCTTCATGTCATCTTTAATTCTTAATTGTTATTGCAATGATTGCAGAAAAAAAAATACTTGCACTTACTCCTGCAAGAGGTGGGAGCAAAGGATTACCCGGAAAAAATATACGTCCCTTTTGTGGCAAGCCACTGTTGGCATATTCGATCAATATTGCTCGCAATTCCAAATATATTGATGACGTTTTAGTCTCAACAGATTGTGAACAAATTGCAAGTGTTGCTGCCCAATACAGTGCTAAGCCGGTCATGCGACCACCACAACTAGCAACAGATACTGCTTTAGTAGCCAATGTTATTCGTGACCTCATTGAACACCTTGAAGAGAAATTTGACTATTTAGTTTTGTTAGAAGCTACATCGCCTCTTAGATCTGTTGAACTAGTTGATCATTGCATCGAACAAATCATCCATCAAAAGGTCGATAGTATTGCTACTTTCTCACACGCCGAGCCCCCACCTACACGCCTGTGGAAAATTGAAAACAATCTTGCTACTCCATATCTTAAAAATGCTAACCCTTGGCTACCACGCCAGCAACAAGAAGAAGCATATTTTCTTAATGGATTAGTTTACGTATTCCATATTCAATCATGGCTAAACTCTAATTCAAAAAGCATCTTCTTTGGAAAAAGTGCGGCTATAGTTACCGAACAGCAATCAGTTGATATTGATACTCTCGATGATTTTGAACTTGCTGAATACATAATGAGGACAAAATATGAAACTGCTATCTGAACTAATGTCTTTAAAAGGCAAACGTGCTCTTGTAACTGGGGGGGCAGGCTTACTTGGAAGCCAAATATCTGAAACACTGGCTGAGTTAGGGGCTGATGTAATAATCGCAAGCCGTAATATTGAAAGCTGTCAAAGTAAAGTTGATGAACTCGTTAAGGAATTCCCCAATGGCAGCTTTCACAGCTACTCAATAGATATAGGCGATCCGAACTCAATAAAAGACTGCATTAACAGCATTGATAATGAACTTGGCGGATTTGATATTCTTGTTACCTGCGCTTGGTCCGGTCGCAAAAATGACTGGGAATCCATCACCAATGAAGATTGGGACTACGATATAGAAATTTGTTTAAATGGTGTCTTTCGTTTGATTAAAGCATCTACTGAAATACTGAAGAGAAATAAAGGTGTCATCCTAAACATTGGCTCAATGTATGGGCATGTAGCTCCTGACTATCGTTTATACGAAGGTGTACCACAAGCCAATCCTCCTAGTTATGGTGCTGCAAAAGCCGGTATTATTCAGCTTACAAAATATCTAGGTAGCTTTTTAGCTCCTTATGGCATTCGAGCTAACTGCATTAGCCCTGGCCCCTTTCCATTTGAAGAAATTATTGATCAATACCCTGAGTTTAAAGATCGCCTCTGTAATAAAAACCCTATGGGCAGACTGGGAAAAAGTTATGAAATCAAAGGAGCAGTAGCCCTACTTTGCAGTGATGCCTCTAGCTATATGACTGGCCAAAATATCTGTATAGATGGAGGCTGGGCTACATGGTAATACGAGCTGGCATTATTGGCTTCAGCGAAGGAAACGGACATCCGTTTTCATTTTCGGCAATCACCAATGGTTACATACCTGATAAATTTAAAAAATCAGGATGGGAAGGTATTTATAATTATTTAGAACGCAAAGATCCAACAGACTTTGGCATCTCGGATCTTACTATTAACTGTGTCTGGACCCAAGATTATAAGCTTTCAGAAACTATATCTGCCGCCTGTAAAATTCCAATCATATGCAATACAGTTGAAGACATGTTAGATCAGGTTGATGCTGTAATCATTGCTCGCGATGATTGGAAAAGTCACTTTTCCTTAGCACTACCATTCTTGAAATGCGGTAAACCTGTTTTTGTTGACAAACCACTTTCACTCGATATTGAGGAACTCCGTCAGCTCAAACCTTACCTAATGAACGGTTTACTTATGTCCTGCGCTGCACTACGCTACGCAGTTGAACTAGATCAATTCAGAGAAGAATGTAAACGCGAACTCCCTATTCATATTAATGGAAATATATTAATTGATTGGGAACGCTATGGGGTTCACCTGCTTGATGGTATTTTCAGCGCAATTCCTTTTGAAGTTGAATCGGTTTTTTCGACAGGCCAAAACACAAGAACAACTATACTTAATTGTAAAAATGATCGAATTATAACTCTGAGCTGCCTAGGGGTTACAGCTAAAACGTTTAACATCTCGAGCTATTCATCATCCAGCAAAGCCAATTATGAAGTTGATGACAATTTTACTGCTTTTAAACGTACGCTTTCAAATTTTCGCAATATGATTATCTCTGGCGAGCCTGTAATATCGGCTGATTTAACCCTAAATATCATGAAAACATTAATTGCTGGCAATCTTTCAAAAACCGAGAACAGAGTGGTTAGACTTGATGAAATCTCAATTTGATCTTAGTGGTAAAATAGTCGTGGTTACTGGAGGAGCTGGTCTCCTTGGACGAACCTTTGTAAAAAGTATTTGCCAAGCTGGTGCAACTGCAGTAATTGCTGAATATAATCTTGATATTTCCCGCAGGGCAAAAGAGGAATTATGCAATGAACTTCCTACCGCTAAGATCGTAGCAATAGAAATGGATATAACATCTAAAACATCGATAAGCGCTGCCATCACTGAGCTTGTTAAAAATCTTGGCTCTATTGATGCTCTAGTAAATAACGCTTACCCTCGCAATAAGAATTACGGTAGAAGTTTTTTCGAAGTTGAGTATGATGATTTTTGTGAAAATGTTGGTATGAACTTAGGTGGCTATTTCCTTACCTCCCAACAGTTCGCCCATTATTTTAAAACATGTAAAGCAGGAAATATCATCAATGTATCTTCAATTTATGGCGTCATAGCACCAAGGTTTGAGGTATATGATAATACAAAAATGACCATGCCTGTTGAGTATGCAGCTATTAAATCTGGCTTAATTCACCTAACAAAATATATGTGTAAATATCTTAAAGGAACGGGTATACGGATAAATACTTTAAGTCCAGGAGGTATTTTTGATAACCAAGACCCTACATTTGTTAATGCTTACAACAAACTGTGTTCTAGCAAAGGTATGCTAGTTAAGGAAGATATAACTGGTTCATTACTTTTCTTGTTATCTGATTCTTCACAATTTGTGAACGGTCAAAACCTGATTGTTGACGATGGTTTCACTCTATAACCTCAAATACAAGCCGCGCAATAACTCTTAACGATAATTAACACGAATAATTTATAGAAAGGATAATTATATGATCTGGCTAATTGGTGCTGGCCCAATGGCAATTGACTATATCAATGTGCTACGAAAACTTGAAAAAGAGGTAATTGTAATTGGTCGCTCACAGCAAAGCGCTGACAAATTTACGGAAGCAACTGGCATACTAGTGCATACAGGAGGACTTAATACATTTCTTGAATCCAAGCCTGAGCTACCCGAGTCTGTTATTGTCTGCACCAGCATAGAACAACTGGCTACTACAGCCATCATGCTAATGAATTACGGAGTAAAAAAAATTCTGCTTGAAAAACCCGGGGGAATTAATAGTGAAGAAATATCTAAAGTCGCAGATACAGCCAAAGTCACAGACAGTCATGTTATGGTTGCCTATAACCGACGCCATTACGCATCTGTACTAAAAGCCAAAGAAATGATTAAGGCTGATGGTGGTGTAACTTCCTTTAATTTTGAAATTACTGAATGGAGTCACATCATTCAAAATCACCAGAAAGATATTAAAACAATGCATAGCTGGTTTTTGGGTAACACCTCCCATGTAGTAGACACTGCTTTCTTTTTAGGAGGCATACCTAATGAGATTAGTACGTTCAAAAATGGTTCTCTCTCATGGCATCCAGCGTCCTCCAACTTTGCTGGTGCAGGCTCTACCGATAAAGGTGCACTTTTTTCTTACAGCGGCAACTGGGAAGGACCTGGGCGCTGGTCTCTTGATGTAATTTCCCGCAAACATCGTTATATATTTCGCCCCTTTGAACAACTGCATATACAAGAGATTGGAAGCATATCTATCAACAAAGTCGAAATTAATGATGAAATGGAAAAAGATTTAAAACCAGGCTTGTATTTACAGTGCAAGAATTTTTTTGAAGAAAACACCGAACACATGTGCACTATTAAAGCCCAGGTTAAACTTAGCCGTATATATGAAAAAATGGCGGGCTACAATCAAAATGACAAATAAACTTAAAGCGACAAGCCCAAAAAACAAGTTTGGCATAATTTGCCGATTGAATATTCCTAAATTTAGTAAATTTAACTATAGACAACTAAAGAGTCTATTTATTTATGACAAAACTAATAACAATTCACGGTTCAATATACGAATTGGTCGCTTATTATTGTCTGAACGTATCTATTTATTGGGAGTCGCGAAAAGTATATTAACAAGCAGACTTAAAGCAATCATACTAAAAAATAAACTTGGTAGGACGATTTACCGACAGATATCTTTAACGCTTCATAAGCTTGACCCTCGTCAACTTAAACTTCAGTTTATCTCATTACTCAATAAGGTTCTCAAGTCACGTATTGGCTTATTATTGCCTGAATATATCTCTTTATATAGGTTGGCTTTAAACACAAAAATAATAAAACTTAAAACAACCATTCTGAAAAACAAATTTGGTAGGCTAATTTGTAGACATATCATACTAACGCTTCGAAAATTATCTCCTTGGCGATTTGCATACCTACTTATTAAAGACGACAGATTACGCCAAAATGCGCTTAAGACACGTTGGGGGGCTTTCTTATTATCGGAACAGATTTACTTAATGAATTTCATGCTCTCAACAATTGAAAAGCATACGAGAAATCCAAACATTCTTTTTCGAATTTCTAAAGTCTACTTACTACAAAAAAAGTACTCTTCAGCTTTTAATATAATCTTAAAACTTATTTTTTCAGAGAAAAATGAAACAAAACTAGTTATCTTCACAATAAAAGCCCTTCAAGCCGAACGGCAGTTAGAAGAAAAGAAATTAATGAAGCTTTTTATGGCTGGAGAATTACCTCTCCCAGAAAAAGCTATACACTTTTTAACTTGTGAATACACACTCCACTCAGATGACATCGTCCCAGATTGGGAAAATATTAGCATCCTTCTTAAAAAAGATTTTGATTATGCTTTAGCTAACTTCTTTATACTTGCAGCACTTGGCCATAAAAAAATTAAATACATTGATCAAGTATGTGATCTTTTAATTTCCAGAAAACATGAAAGTCATGAGCTCTATTTTGAACGGACAGCAACTGTAATTGCTACCTCCTATTATCGTAGTGGAGAAAAAAATAAACTGAAACTATTAGATAAAACTTTTAACTTTGATTCATCTAATTGGAAACTATATATGGCGTTTGGACATGGAAAAATACTTGAAGCCATGCGTTATCGTGGAGTAGGGCTAAAAAATACTTTCCTTCGATTTTATCCTATACAAACAAAGCTAAACAAACAAAATGTATTAGTACCAGAAAAAGATATCTGTGGTGAAGCTTTCAATGCATTATTTTATGCTGCTCTTTATAAAAACAGAGGGGACTTCATCGTCACATGTGACAACAGACTGTTGACTATTTTACAAAGAACTTTCCCATATATTCACTTTATACCCAAGACTCCTCGGTATATGCAAAAGTCATCACCTGAGAAATTCAATCATCTAAACGGCTATTTACGTGATTTTATGGATCATAGCTCTTTTTATCAAACCAGAGGAGCAAACTTTTTTAACATCGATTATGAAAACCTATACGAACAGGAAGACACTAAAAATGGGCGTCAAAACGGCTGGCTCAAAACTGATGAGAGACTTAGAGAACATTGGATTAAAGAGTTCGGCAAAAGCAAAAAATTAATTGGTGTTTCAGCAAACTCTACCGTACGATCTAGAATTCGCGATATTCATATGATCAGCATGGATCGTTGGGAGGAAATTTTTAAACTACCCAATTGTAAATTTATCAACTTGAATGCCTCTCTTACCGAGGAAGAAATCAATATATATGCAAAACAATATAATATTGATTTCATTACTCCTGATATTGACCTTTTCAATGATTTCGATAACCTGCTAGCAATAATGTCAATACTTGATTTTGCAATTGTCCCAGCCAATAATATGATGGATTTCTCTGCATCTCTAGGTATAAATACACTTGTCTTTTCACCATCAAACATAATGAAAACATGGGCGATAAAGGACGACAATTATATCTTTTCAGAGAAAGTGAAATTTATTTTCCCCAAAACAGAAAACAATAAAATTGAAAGAATGGTAAAAGATGGGGCTCGATATATTGACAACACAATAAAAGTTAATTAAATCTCATATTAGTATCTATTTGGGATCTAAACTTCATAAACATCAAAAAATCTTCTAAGTTGAAATTCCATTCATAACTATTTTCTTTAGCTTCCGGATAGGAACTAATTTGACAGAATATTTCTCTTTTAGAAAAGGTTCTTCGATTTTTTTTATTATGCTATTTAAGTCATTACAATAAACAACGAATCCTTGGCTAATAAAGTCTTCAAAATAATCTCTTCCTACTTCAGAAATTACTATAGAAGGAGTCTGTTCAAAATAAGCGTCATATACAGCGGCTGACCATTCTGTAATATGTATATCTGCCAGTCGAACACATATCGGAATACGAGACTTGGTTGCATTAATTACCGAGCAAGAAGAATTAATTGTTTTCATTTTTTCACTTATTGCAAACAACTCTTTGATCGGTATATCTGGATGCATACGGATGATAAAAAAATAATCACTCGGTGCCTGCTTAAGAAAATCAAGAATCAGTTTAGGTAAGTCTGCTGTCCGAGCGGTATATAGCACCACTTTACGGTATCTTTCAACTTTACTCGCCAACACCGACTCCTCGGATAATCTTAAATGATTTTTTTCAACAAGATACTGATGCCATATATTTCCCGTCAAAAAAGCTTTATAGTAGTGTTTATTCGTTAACCAGAAGTTAATTGCAGATACATCCGTCATTGTCCAACAATAGAATGACTGAGGGAGAGTATTTAAAGCTTCTGTAGGCAGGTTGCTCCATTGTCCGTAAGCTCGCATATTGGAGCCTGAAACACCATGTTGAAGATCAATAGATTCAATCCCAAGCCTTCGACAAGCAACACATAACGCCATTCCTAAACAAGAGTAATAACACACAATAAAACACTTCTTAGGCCGAATACGCCTTAACAGAAGTTGAAATAAGAAACTGGCAACAATAACAAAATAAATATTGATCTTAATCTGTCTAAAATTCTTTTGAACATTAGAACCAAGACTTTCAAGCTCAACGGAATTACAAATATTCTGAAGATAACGATCAACTAATTTTCGATAATCCAGAGCCATCATTATCTTAGCTAACAACACAGCTAGGGCTGTAAAAAAAAAGACAGAATGGGCCTGTTTATCATCCTCAGTCGATGAGGAAGCACTTTGAATAAGAATATGACATTTTTTTTCTGAGTCATTCAGTAATTCTTTAATTACTGAGGCATCTTTATAATAGAGTTTTCCATGTATCTCAGCTTGATACTTATCATCAGTTAGAACCAGTGCATGAGCTTTATCAACCTTAAACAATAAATATATAAAATCAAAAAAAGCACTTAGATAGGCAGCCGTAGACAACTTTTTTGTACGTTTCACAACACCATGAGACACCATGGTCATGAAAGAATTACGCACAATTGGCCAGCAATCTACCCCCATATAGCGTAAATGCACATCAGATTTGTACTCAATACGATTTATTAGAGCCATTAGCTCCCTCGGTAATGTCATAGATATGCTTACCTAGATAGACTAATCACAAGACGGGCAACACGAGAGGCATTGCTGGCATATGCCCCAAGCCTAACAAGTAGGCTGACAAACGATTTGAACTGTAGCAATGCCAAAGCTGTTGCTACAGGCAACAAACCTAGATTCAACAAATTATTGGAAAAAGAGTGAATCAGAACCAGAGTAGCGACAATTCCTGTAGCAATCAGAGTATAGATTGCCAATGAAATATACTGAGAAACCATTAAAATCTGGTAAAAATTTTGATGTTCATTGCTACCGATATACTCTTCCGGCTTTACTCTCCGTCCCTTATTCTTGAATGTGAAAGCAGAAAAACGAACCACTTTTCTAAAAAATAAAGCTAACAATATAACCAACACCATAAAGGGAAGCATTAGTTCGGGTATTTTCACTAACCAAACCAACGAAACACCGCATATAAAAATAATGGGCACAAAAGCATCAGTTATTGCCAGCATAACCTTGGAGAGGTTGCGGTAATCAGAAACCACTAGCCCACTCCCCTGAGTTAGCTCAAATATGTGTATCTCTAACCTTCTAATACTTCTAAGTGCCAGCCACCTAGAAAAAAAAGCAGAAACAGAAGAAGAGACCATTACCAACCATGCAATTGCAAGGTAAACATATGAAGAATCATCAAGTTGTACAATATCTTTCACGGCTGGAAGCATTGACCCACTAATCCAAGATATCATCATCCAGACAGCAATCACCTGGAGCAATATAAAGACACCTTTAAAAATTATGGCTCCAATAACCCCAGTATGTGCCAACCTGAACATCAATCGGAATAAATAAAAGGTACTATTTTTCAGAAGTTTTTTCATTAATCAGATTCTAGCGCTACAGAATCAAGTTAATGGCACGAACTTTTTTTCATTCTCACCGAACCTTGCCGCATAAGCTTCATATGCTGTTGCAATAAATGAACGGTGCAATGACATCGACTCTTTAAACGAAGTCAGCCCACACTCACCTTTCAGCAGAATTTGATCTACCAATGGACCCGTTAGCTCACTTTGATACGGCATGTTTACCTTAATAATCCTAGAAGATCCAGACGTCTCCAGCACTGCCTCTCCCGCCATTTCATTTACAGTCAAAGTACCCTGATCCATATCAAGGCGGAATTCATACTCTGGCTTTTCACTATTCCTTTTGCACTCAAGCACAAGTTTACAGCCTGACTCAAAATAGCCCTCCATTGCGCCGAACAATTCTACATATCCTGATCTCTTACTTTCAGCCACGTCTATTATTTTTTCTGAAGACAACTTATAATTGCTATCGCCAAGCATAAATGCCAATAAGTCAATAAAGTGGATACCATTACAGCCCATTCCAAAATTGCTACCTTTTACAAAGAAACGCTTAAAAGTAGCATTCTTCAATTCTGCTTTGAGTAATTGGTACACAGGATAAAGGCGACGCGGACAATTCACCCATATCTTAGTGTTAATGCTTGCTGAACTAATCTCCATTGCCTCATCAATATCCTGCAAAGAATTAAAGGCTATTTTTTCTAGAACAACATTCTTAACATCCTTCTTAATTAGCGTTCTTAGAATTTTCAGCCTAGAGTTTGCAGTTGTTGCAACAATCGCTACATCAATATTATCAGGAAGCATTTCAAGGCTGTTGAAGTAAGAAACAGGCACGTCCAAGCCAACCTCATCAACAGCATTTTTTGCAAGTGATAAAGCTTCATCAGATGAATCAACCACAAAGATTTCAAGTTCATTTTGACTTATTTTCAAACCTTGTAAATGACGACGACCTAAATTACCAGCGCCAACAACAACAATATTTCTCTTCAACTCATTCTCCAAAGATACTGGAAGACTCTTACCAAATTAAAATTACTAAAAGAACAGCTAACATATACTATCACCCGGTGAAAAGTTTCGCATTGCGGGTTTACCTAATATTTCCCAGTAATGTCGAGGGGCGATACCAATCTCTGAACGCTTAATTTCAATATTCTCTGATGTAAAACATTCTCCTTTTGTTATTGGCCTTGCCGCTACCAAATATTTTCGAGCTACTTCAAGATTAGCCCGTTCACGATAAGTCGGGGCTTTAATTCTTGGTACCAATGCCTTTTCAAGGTTCCGTACTGCATCTACCAGAGCTTTAAATTCCTGAGGTGAAGCTGAAGCCTTATGATCCGGCCCAGGTAAAGATTGATCCAATGTTATATGTTTTTCAAGGCAAGTTGCACCCAAAGCAACTGCAGCACAACAGGCCTCAATCCCCAAAGAATGATCGGAGTATCCAACATTTATTTTGTAGACATCCCGCATCTGCCGAATGGCATCTAAATTCAAATCTTTAGGTTGTGCTGGATAATCAGTCACACAATGTAAAATTGTAATTTTATCCCTAACTTTAGAAATTTTCTCTTCGGTAAAATAATTAAGTTTCAACCAGTTATAACCCTGCGGCATACCGGATTTTTCCAGATACCCAAAAGCCAGTGCAGCCAGAGCGTCTTCTACATCGGCCATCGTTGCCATTCCAGTTGAAATAATGATATCTCTCCCCGTTCTTGCGTGATCAATAATCAACGGAAGATTCGTTAAATCACCTGAACCAATTTTTAATTGTTTGGGATTAACCCTATTGTAGATTATGTCTAATGATTCTGAATCGAAACAAGTTGTAAGAAAATCAATACCCTGTCTTTTACATTCCTTACTTAATTCAATAAATTGTTCATCAGTCAACTCAAGCTGCTTTAGCATTTCTGCTTGAGTGGAAGATGTACTATCATTTTCATCCTGATACTTGGCTTTTCTTGCGTTATTCGTGACAAGTTTGTTTGTCTTAAATGTCTGAAATTTAATTGCATCTGCTTTGCATTCACAAGCAGCCTTAATCAATTCAAAAGCCATATCCATTGAACCGTTATGATTAACACCAGCTTCCGCAATAATATAAACACTCATATTTTAAATTCCAGGTCCTTAAATTTTTTATTAACTGATAGGCTTAAAAGTCTACTTTTCAATTCCTCAAGAATTAACGAAGAGGGACATTCACCTTCATATGGATTTAGCATAGTTGACAATTTTTTTTGAAAATCATCCGACAATGCTTTTTCTACTGCTGATTTAAGCTTCTCATAGTTCATTTCCACATCGATAGTTGATTCTGAGCGGATACGCCCTTTCTGGCGATCACCAATATTTATGATTGGCTTAAAAAAAGAAGGCACCTCAATAATGCCGGAAGATGAATTGCCAATATACATTGCGCTATGCTTAATCAAACCTAAATATTTATTTCGTGATGTTGATTTAACAAGCAAAACATTATCTTGATGAAGTTTTTTGTATGATTCAATAGCTCTAATTATACCTTTGCTCATCATATCCGAATTGGGATAAATAATTACTTTATTATATTCCGGATAATCATCGAGAAGCCTGATAAGATCAGAAACATCCTCAACAGCCTTATTTGTTTCCGGATGATAAACGACGAGAAAATAGCTGGAATGGAAATCAAAGGAAAACGCTTTAGAAAGACTCTCTTTAGTTGGAAGTTCCTCTTTTTTTAAAAACTCAAGCCCCAGGGCGCCACAGTTTATAACCGTTTCCGGATGCTCCCCCATTTGAATAACCCGTTTCCGGTAAACTTCCGTTGATGTAAAATGTAAACTTGCTAATTTTGTTATTGCGTGTCGTACTTTTTCATCTATCGCACCTTCAGTGACCTCACCGCCATGGATGTGAACAATAGGGACCTTAGCAATCATTGCTGCTTCACATGCAGCTAAAAGTTCAAGCCTGTCTCCTAGCACAATCAAACAATCTGGTTTTTCTCGATCAAAAAATTCTGCTAAAGAAAGCATTAATAAAGATGAGGATCTGGTTAAGGCTAAAGCCGAATCATCAGATATTAGCACAGGAATTTTAGCGCATGGTTTAAATCCATCAGCCAAAATATCTGTTATCGTGTAACCAAATTCATGAGATAAATGAGTCCCTGTTACTACCAGCTTCAAATCTAAGTTATCACTTCTATCTATTTCCTTAAGTAAACAATATAAAAGACCATACTCAGCTCGCGTTGTCGTTAACACACAAACACTTTTCATCTACATATAACCCTAAAAACATCATGCTTATCTGATTCAAACCGAAAATATATCACAACTATGAAAACTCTATTTATGTTCAACCACCATATCGAGACAAATACCACAACCTTTGTCTCAATTTATCCTAAAGCGAAAAACAACTTTGCCTCAGCCTTTAGAGCCTCTGATCAGTTTGTTCAGTAGGAAATAGGCATTTTAAGTCATATACAACGGATTTTTTTTTGCCAAGTCGTCTAATTTTTTCAATCCCCATTTGTTTAAATTGTTGATGAGCTACTGCTATCAATAGTCCATCATATTTATTCTCCTGTAAGACATCAGTCATTTCTATACGAGTTTCTTGTTGTGCCTCTAACGAGTTAACCCAAGGGTCATAAATATGTACATTTACACCATAACTTTGCAACTCATAGATAATATCCAAAATTCGGGAATTACGCATATCCGGGCAGTTTTCTTTAAATGACAAACCCATAATTAGAATATCGGCATGCTGTACGTGAATACGCGCTTGCAACAACAACTTAATCAACTGGGAAGCCACGTATGTCCCCATTCCTTCATTTACTCGCCGACTGGATAATATAACTTCTGGATTACAACCAACAGACTGCGCTTTTCTGACCAAGTAATATGGATCTACACCAATACAGTGTCCGCCAACTAAACCAGGCCGAAATGGCAAAAAATTCCATTTTGTTCCTGCTGCCAACAGAACCTCTTCGGTATCAATACCTAACTTATTAAAAATAACAGATAATTCATTGATTAAAGCAATATTGACATCGCGCTGAGTATTTTCAATTACTTTGGCCGCTTCTGCAACTTTTATACTACTTGCTTTATAAGTACCCGCCTCAATTATACTTTGATAAAGTTTGTCTATTTTGTCGGCTATTTCTGGTGTGGAACCTGACGTGACCTTTAAAATGTTTGTAACCCGGCGCTCTTTGTCGCCTGGGTTAATCCGCTCTGGACTATAGCCCACATAAAAATCTTGATTAAACTTTAAGTTAGAAACTTTCTCCAGAATAGGCACACAAATTTCTTCAGTCGCTCCTGGATACACAGTGGACTCATAAATTACAATATCATCTCGCTTAAGGACGCCCCCAATAAGTTCGCTTGCTTTTTCCAGTGGCGTCAAATCTGGCTGCTTATATTGATTTATTGGCGTTGGTACAGTAACAATATAGACGTTACATGTTTCAATATCCTTCACTGAAGTGGTGTATGTTAAACGTTTAGCTTGGGCCAACTCATTAGAACCAACCTCCAATGTACAATCATGTCCGGATTTTAATTCATTAATTCGTTTTTGATTTATATCAAATCCGACAGTGGCGTATTTCCGACCAAATTCTATAGCTAACGGGAGCCCAACGTAACCCAGCCCAACCATGGCAATTTTAATGTTACTCAGCATTTCACCAATTTTTTAAAAGAAATTAAGTAGAGAATTCTACTCGAAACAACACGAAACAGGAAGTTTACTGCTTAATAAAATAGAAACTATTGAAACGAAAAACGGAGCATTTGAATATATAAATGCCTCACAATATTTTCTAGAAATGTCATGTTTATTAAATCATTATGCCGATTGTAAAAATTCTTTAAACTAGTACAAGTGAATCGTAGGAGCATAAAAAAAGCAGACGCTGAAATACCGACTCCTGAGCATTGCCACAAACACTATATAGTCAGTACACTTTAATTATAAAGGCGGCAGGAGAATTGAGGGGTAAGACTTTTTTGTGTAATTTCAAGAGATCGTTTCAAGCTCTGCAATTCAACATCTATCTCGTAATTAGCATCTTGCAAATGTTCTTTTCCTGGATGATAGCCTTCAAAAACCCTATCCAGAAAAGGAGCGTCATCATATAACTGTTGGTCTAAGACGGAAGATTTAAGGCCTACAGTCGAATAAAATTCTGTTTTAAGTTTTATAGGAGCGTTCGATTTTTCCAGTCAGTTGGACGAACCTGGTTTATTTGGATGAAATTTAACACCGAATTCCTTGAGGCTATTGAGTAGCTTAAGAGCGAAAGGAGTTTATGAATAACGCAAAATCTTCTCAACAAAAATAAATTCCCCCGCAGTCAGTAAACGTCTCTAATTAATCATACATGCCATCTAGCGCTCTAATAAATAGTCTTTATCAAAAATATTATACGTACGACTTAATTTTCTTTTCAGAGCACGTAGTGAATTCTTCCAGTGGAGCCTCCCATTTTTTATGGCTCCGTTATAATCTTTGGTGTCATCAATACTGTTTAGGCGTTTAGTCAGCCTATCAAGATGTCTAGCGTAAGGTTTATACAAGATATTAATGTCATCTTTGCTTAACTTATAAGTACCTAAATCAACCTTATCATTATCCAAAAACTTAAAATTATGAAAATGATAAAAGACCAATTCAAACTGATGATCAGTTAAATCATATTGTTGAACGTTCCATGGCGCTACGCCTCCTCCTAGATGTTGTAATTCATGAACACCATCAAATCGGGTGGTCCAATCATCAAGATACTTTTGATCTCCAAATTTTCCATCTTCAAAGCGTGCAAAACACCAATCAATACAAGCATCCCTCCACCAATTTAAAACTTCCATGCCTTTCTTATCATTTTTAAAAGTCATAAATTGTACACAGTATTTACCACTTGTTTTGCTTTGATCATATTCTGATGTATATCTATGCTCTGTAATCAATACAGATGCATCTTTCATTTCTTCGATTAAAATTGCCGGATCAGAATAAAAATATAAATCGGCATCTAAATATGTGCAGCTATCCAAACCAAAATTATCAATGGCATATTTTATAGTTGAAGGTGTGCAGCTCCAACAATATTCTCCCACGGTTCGTTCATTTTTTATTTTCAATAATTCATCATCTTCAAAATCTTCAAGTGATATAACCGTCATATATTCATATTTTAGGGTTTGTAATAACTCATAACATTTATCATCAAAGGCAAAAACATATAAATGAAAGGAATTACTATGAGACTCGAGCGATTCATACATTGCCAAACCACGAGTTAAATAATCACTATTAAATAAGGTGCAATAATTCTTCATGATTTAAAACATCTTGAATAAAGCCGTAAAAGAATATTCATTGGTATTTTTTTATAACCATCATATTTCATTCTTTTCAAACAATAAGCATAAATTTCATTAAAAATTGGGTTATTAAATCTATTATATGCACTTTCGGAAATCTCCAATACAAAACCAAATTGTTTCTTTAAAATCGCAAATACTATCATTAATAAAAAATCCCTTTCTGAAAGAAACTTTTCTTCCATTGTATTCATATATGAAATTTCAGCCCAAAACGCATTATTTTTTTGGAAAAGCGGTATAAATCTTTTTTCAAGATTATTGAATTCCTTTTCAATAACTTTTGGTGAAAGTCTCGACATTCCTTTTATGTGACACTCATCTGACCAAAAATCCTTACTTTCGAAATAAGACATTAATTTCCATAACTTATCTTCACCTTCATAAGCATCCATAATGCCCGGTTCAAATTCAGCTACTAAAACTCTATCAGCAATACTATTATCTAGTACTGAAAAAATTCTTAAATCAGTACCTTGTGAGTCGGTTTTGAACCAGTCAATATAGTCATATCCAATCTCATCTAAAGATTCTTTTATTGTTATAGATGGAAGTTCTATAGTTTTTTTTATTTTAAAATTATCTCTTAAATGATAATTATCTAGACTATTTAACCTTGACCTTAGGCTACTGGAACAAAAGGGAGAATCCGTCAAATAAAAGGGCAAGTGAGTGCTTTTATCACTCACTACTCTGTTTATCATATAAAATTCTTTAAAATCACCACCTGTCTGTTTAACTATATCCAGTTCTCTTTCATCTGCATCGAACGCAATGCAAATACTATATTTTGCTATTTTCTTCCAGACACAATGAATATCTCCAGAGGCCCCCACATCAACTAATAATGGTGGCTGCTCAACTAAACACTTATATTGCAAAATTTCATCAATCATTTTTTTCTAATTTCACCAATATACCGGCCAATAACGCGTCCTTGTTCTACAATTTGAAAATCATTTAAATCATTAAATTTTTCTATCACTTGGTAATTATTCTTTTCAAAAATATGTTGAATTTTATTATAATCAAGCAACCAGCAAGGATATCGAGCTTCATACACTGACGGATGTACATACTGTACGGTTAGTTTTTCTTTTTCTGTTGAGACGGCCGTTAACCCCAATAAAATAAAACTAAAGTCATATTGCAACAGCAAATCCAGTATCTCATAAGGCTTTTCTAGGTATTGAAGGACACTGGATAGCAACAATACGTTGGGCTGTTCTTTTTTTAAACATTCTTCTACACTGTAATAAAATTTTAGCCGTTCATCTTCAAACTTTTTTTTACCGATTTCGACAAAATGCTTCTGTTCTACAATACTCCAAGAAACACTATCAATAATATCTAAGAATTTTTTATTTTGATAATAAGTGCTTCCAAGGCTACCTCCAAAGTCAAGAACTTTTACAGAGCCGGTTTTAACTGATGCTAGCATTATCCCGGTTAACAGTGGCCATGAATATTGAATTTCATCAAAAATCACACTATCTCTTTCGTAAACAGCCTTACCACTCTTAACTTGCGATACGGCATTTTCCACAGCTCTTAATATATTGTCCTTTTCATAGCCCGTCGAAGCTCTTTTAGCTTGCTGCCAAGTTGAATAATCTCCTTTCCATCCATATTTGCGATTTCTATACTTTTGTATGGCAGTAAACAGAATTGGTGGAATCAAGGACCTTATAAAACGCTTCACATCAAATGCCTTTTTATTCTGGTCAATAATCTTTCAATAAAACTTCGTTTTATTGAATTAAAAAAAGCCTCTATCTTTTTTTTACTCTCCATATCTTCGCTTATTTTTACAGCTTCAATATCAAGAGCACTAGCCGTCAACTCTCCCCAATAAACATCAGTTGTCCTACAATGCGTTCCACTATCATCATTTCCTATGTTTTGGACATAGGATTCACCTGGATATAAGGTCAGCATATTTTGCAAAAAAGCACTCATATACCACCGAACAGCCCATGAATTATTTTTGCCGTTTATTTGATCTTTTAGCATTTGAGAATAAGGATAGCTTCCATTAAAGTTAGCTTCTTTTTCCAGCTTTCGGAACTGCAGCTCATTAAGTAATTTTTGTCCATCACGCTCAAAAACACCCCACGCTCTTTTCCAGGTTGCCCATCCCCAGCAGTCAGCTCCGCGTATAAAAAAACTACTTGGCAATCCTTCAATTGGATAAATATAACCATGAATGGAAGCGACTCTTTCCTCATCTTGATAACAGTTTAATCCACTATTCATGTACTTTAAAAAAGAGGGTGCGGTTACCAAATCATCTTCTAATACAATTATTTTTCCATATTCATTTATAACAGTCGTTACACCATCAATAATAGAATCGGCCAAACCCCAATTTCTATCTCTCTCAATAACGGTTACTGTTTTAAAGCCTGCTATATTTTTAACAATTTCTCTAACCTCATTAACAGCATCTTTTACTGCTTCATTTTTTGCAGCATCACTGTAAATAATCAAATCGCTTTGCTTTGCCAACTCATTTTTTTGCAAGGCTTTAATGGTTTGTCGAGTGTGCCAAGGCCGGTTATATACAAATAAAACAATTGGCGCATAATTCCTCTCTTTACTCGTCATCAAAACTAATCCTGTTTAAATAAATCACGACTATAAACTTTATGCATAACATCATTCATATCATTAGTTAACCGATTTGCAACAATCACATCAGATAGTTCTTTAAACTCGCTTAAATCAGTAATAACACGAGAATTAAAAAATAATTCTCCATCTAATTCAGGCTCATAGACAAGCACGTCAATGCCTTTGGCTTTAATTCGTTTCATAATTCCCTGAATGGCACTTGCGCGGAAGTTATCAGAACCATGTTTCATAACCAAGCGATAAATACCAACAACCCGAGGTTTCAATTCTATAACCTGTTCAGCGATAAAATCTTTACGTGTACTATTTGCCGAGACAATGGCTTGAATTAAGGTTTGAGGAACATCATGATAATTCGCCAACAACTGCTTGGTATCTTTAGGTAAACAATAACCGCCATAACCAAAACTCGGATTGTTGTAATGATTACCAATACGAGGGTCTAAGCCTACCCCTTCAATAACTTGCTGAGTACTCAGATCATGAACTGCACAGTAACTATCAAGCTCATTAAAAAAAGCCACCCGCATCGCCAGGTAAGTGTTAGCGAAAAGCTTCACTGCTTCAGCCTCTGTTGCATACGTAAACAAAACAGGTATTTCTTTCTTAATTGCACCTTGAACTAACAAGTCTGCAAACACTTTGGCGCGATCAGACCTTTCGCCGACTATGATGCGAGAGGGGTAAAGATTGTCATATAAAGCACGGCCTTCTCGTAAAAACTCTGGTGAAAAGAAAATATTATCAATACCAAACTTTACCTTTATACGGTCAACATAGCCGACCGGAATCGTTGATTTAATCACTATTGTCGCCTGTGGATTAATCTCTATTACATCGGCAATAACTGATTCAATCGACTCGGTATTAAAATAATGTGTCTCAGCATCATAGTCTGTCGGCGTTGCAATAATCACAAAATCAGCCAGCTGATAAGCAATGTACTTATCTAAAGTAGCGGATAGATTTAATGCCTTATTTGCCAAAAAGTCCTGAATCTCATCGTCGTGAATCGGTGAAATGCCTGAATTGAGCAAGTCCACTTTTTCTTTGATAACATCCAGAGCAACAACTTCATGATGTTGTGAGAGTAGAACGGCTAAAGATAAACCTACGTAGCCAGTGCCGGCGATTGTGATTTTCAATTATTAATATCTTTTCTAAAAAAAACAGTATTCCCTGACTTTGCATAGATTGAATAATCATACATAGCCAAATATTTATTAATTTCACTATTCATAATATCAGAGTAATCTGTCTGTAAAATTTCCACAAGAATCATACTTGGTGCATACTTGTGCAAGTTTACTGAGCGAAGTACCTGCATATCTAATCCTTCGACATCAATAGACAAAAAGTCTATTTCTTTGTTCTCCGGCATTTTTTCATCAAGTATATGTTGTAGGGTAGTTGTTTCAATTTTCTTGGTAAACTCTATTTTATAGTCTTTTAGGCCATCTCTTGAAAGAGAAATTTCCTTCGAGAAACCATTGAGTGCAGGCTCATTAAACGCATAATACGTTAATGTTTCAACTTTATCTGAAATTGGCTTCTCAATATTAATATCTCTTGGTCTAAAACGGTTAAATAGAGCCATACTTCCAGGCATCGCATCAATGTTAATTCCTCTCCACCCTTTACGATAAAATAAATATGTATTGG
Organism: Methylococcaceae bacterium; assembly: GCA_050303415.1. Classification (GTDB taxonomy): domain Bacteria; phylum Pseudomonadota; class Gammaproteobacteria; order Methylococcales; family Methylomonadaceae; genus JBNLBS01. The sequence goes on from JBNLBS010000005.1 coordinate 151,201, forward strand.
AAAATCTTTTTGGATGATGCGCCCCTACATCAACATAAAAACCGTTAGTCCGTCCATCAAAAAACCGTTCTAGGATAATATCTTCTCCTTCCTGAGAATAAGATTTTATCGAATACCCATCAAAATAATCATTTCTTAATTTAATTAAAAAACCAACTAATTCCTGTGGCAAAAGGGTTTTTATCAATGATTTAATCACCTTTTCCTCCGCTATGATGGACAGCTGACACTGAATTGTTCGGCTGAATATTATCTATAGGCTTAAATCTAAAGTTCCTAGAAATAAAAATAGACGTGGTCCATGTATAACTATTTATAGGCCCAAACCCATGAAAATCAATTTCAATTAAATCTAATTCATTCCTTAAGTATTCAGATACCCCTTTATACCAATCAGAATTATCTAGAACCACCATATATCCATCTTCAGAGGATATATTCAGATAATCCTTAATAATTTTTGAACACTCAACCCTTCTTTTACCATCGATTATTATTACATCAAATTTTTCATCATAATCAATAATTGATTTTTCGTACTCATCCGTTTCAGTTTTAAGTACGATTTCTTGATTCGCTCCTTTCTTTTTAACAATATTATCAAACCAATCTTTATCATCCTCTATTGAAATAACCCGCTTAGCTTTCTTTCCCCAATAAATTGATGAATTTCCAGACCCAAACTCAAAGATTATTTTTTTGGAAAAATCAATATTATTGAAGTATTCAATTGAAGGATATGTATACCAAGGTATTTCTTTGTTATAACGGTCAACACAACTCCACTGTTTTACTGTTCTGTATTGACCATAATCTATGGCTAATATTTTAAAGTTTTTTAATTCTTTTTTTAATGTTGATGGCATTATTTTAGACAAAATACGCTTGATCACCTTAATCTCCATATCGATAACGTTTTTAACTTCATAAAAAAAGTTTTTCTTGTTTTTCTGGAAAAAAAATCTGCAAAAAAACCAGCAACAGAATAACTAATAAGCGTTGCTACCGCAGCACCCTCTATTCCATATTCAGGGATAAGTAGAACATTTAAAATTAGATTACATACTAAACCACAAAAAGTCCTTAAAAATGCTAATAACTGCAAGTTTTCGCTTAACAGCCACTTTCCACTTGCAACGCCTAAAAAAACAAATATTCCTGCCCATACATGTATAATCAACACGCTCTCAGCTTTCTCAAACTGATTGCCATATAGCACCATCACTATCCAATCACCCCATATTGTCACACATAAGGCTATAGGAATCGTCACCCAAACCAAAACATCATATAGGTGCTGTAATCTTGTATAATAAACTGCTTCACTGGCTTTCTTGCCATTAATAATCGCAGGAAAAATTGAATTCGCAATCACCGTGGGAATAAAATACCACGCCTCACTAATTCTAACCGCAGCCGCATATTGACCCACAGCTTCGACATGAAGCATTTCTTTTATCATGACTTGATCAATTTTCATATAGACCGAAACAACTAAACCTGAGAGAATTAAAGGCCAACTGTCGCTTAATAAACCAGCAGCCATCGTTCGACTAAATTTGAAATTTAGAACTTTCATTTTCAAATAATCGTCCGCTTCAGCTTTCGACTGTTTCAAATAAAAATAAATAAGTCCAAAACTTAGTACAACACTATCAAAAACCACCATTGAAGCAAACGCAATCAAAGGTGCTTCGTAGAGTATCAGTCCAATTTTAACCACACTGGAAATAGCCAATGATATGGTATTTGCCAATGCAACATATTTTGATTGAACAGTGGCTTGATAATAAAAGTCAATGACATTAAAGCTCTGAAATATAGTAGCTGAAGCGACAATAAACACTAATAAATTGGTGTATGCGTCGTTAGTGGTCAGTTGTACAGCTATGGCTAAGACAGGTAAAATCATTATTGCACCGATGAGCTTTAGCCCAAAAGCAGTGCCTAGTAACATGTCTCGCCTTTCTGGATGTTTTACCAACTCGCGTACAACGATGCCATCTAAGCCTAATGTGGAGATTGTTGTAAACAAAAACACAAAACTTTGTGCATAACTCAACAAACCAAAATGCTCCGGCCCTAGGTAACGCGCCACCCAGATCCCGACAAACAAACCAACGCCCATACGCAGGATTTTTTCACCCATAAGCCACGAAGTATTTTTGAAATACTTCACAAAACCCTGGTGATTGGCCAGTTGACTAACTTTTGATTTTAAATTCATGACTCAATACTCAAGCTATTTCTGCATAATAGCGTTTTAATCATCCCTACTTTCCTGCTTCACTTAATGTCCATTTTTTATTGAACATTTAAATTCGATTTTGATTTGCTCTTTGAGTCATAATTTCATTTTGCAAGTGCAATTCATGAAGAGCTGATTAGAGGAAAAACTATTGTATAAATTATTGCCCACCCACTAAGAAAGATACCAGACTAATGCATATTTGAAAGTTAGATTCAAACAACAACGGTGATTCGATAAAACTGAAATGTCATAAACCGACCATCAGCCGAGAAATAGCCCTAAATACAGGTCTTCGAGGCAATCACAAACAGGCCCAGGACAAAATAAAGAGCATAGACTGCTAATGTCAGGTCCCGCATCAATCATGCCGTATGTTTTAAAACTAACTTAACGCATCTATGATTAAATTATAATGTGACTCCTCACAAAACAATAAATTAAAGAGGAACCGCTTAACAATGAAAAGACTAGGCGATTAAGACTGCTTTTACAAATTCAATCTTTCAAAAACACTTTCTTTCAGAATAATGGGTTGCCCTTAAAAGAGCCATTGTCGAAACATTTAATCCGAAAAAAACATCAGTCAAGTAGTCGGCGGAAGACAGTTTTTACACATTTAATTGTCCTTCGCGTTTTTTTGCTTAAGCGCTCAGCGCTAGGGAATCATACAAGGAAGTCGTGGCCATGTGCTGTAGAGCGTATCGGTTATAATCGAAAGGTCAATACTCTGAATACCGTGCCTTACTGCAAGAAAATCTCCCGATTATTTCTGGCTTACTTAAAAGAAACAGTCACGATATCGGGATGGAAACTGCATAAACAGGCTGCTTGATGAAATCGAAAATAACTCCTGAGACTGGTGTCAGTTTTTGGGAGCCGCCTCTGTCAATCAAGTCATGGATAAATTAAGCAATCGACCAGGGAAATATCTTGAAACTAAATTATCAAACCAGATTTAGGTATTAACTCATCCGTTACATTTACCGGTTGAATTCGCATATCAAAAAATTCTAAACACCATTGCTTTTAAGTTTTCTTCTAACAACTAAAAAGCCCCTTTTAAGAGCAAGGGGCTTTGGTTAATTATTATTTTGCTTTTTAGTTTTTATCAATTTGTTGTTTTTCAATTTTTGGCTCAGCCACTAAAATATCGGCTTTGTTTTTTTGTACGGTTTTTTCACCAATACCGTTTACGCGCGCTAAATCATCTACACTTTTGAATAATCCGTTTTTAACCCTATCGGCAACAATTGCTTCCGCTTTTTTGAGTCCTACGCCATTTAATGATTCAGCAATAGTAGCTGCATCAGCCGTATTGACATTTACAGGGGTAGCAAAAACATTAAATGAGCACAAAGCCAATAAACATAAAATTTTTCTCATAGCATTATCCTTTTATGTGAATTTTAACAAGCAGCAAAATTGCTGCTTAGTTAAAATGTAGCTTATTGTTATAAATAATAAAAAATAATTATTTATAAATAATGAACTAATTCACAAAATAAATTTTTGCTTTCTCCCTCATTTCCCCATACAAAGTCTAAGCGCTTCCCTCCAGCTTGGAATATTTACATCATATTGATTTATCAGACCATTAAAAGATAACCTAGAGTTTAACGGCCTTTTTGCAAGAGTTGGGTAATCGGCAGCATGAATAGGATGAATATTATTTATCTTTAAATCCATACCTTGTGCTAGCGCAATATTCGCAATAGTGTTTGCAAATTCATACCATGAAGTCTCACCCGACGCAGTTAAATGATAAAGCCCTGAAGCAAAATCTCCCCGCTTTATTTTCAACCAGGCCTGAACGATCACTTGTGCTGAAATTTCTGCGATCAATCTCGACCATGTCGGCGCACCTATCTGATCCACAACAACATTCAGACTTTCCTTATCTTTCATCAATCTCAACATGGTCAGCAAAAAATTACTGCCTCTTTGCCCATACACCCAACTGGTACGCAAAATAATATAATGCCCGTTTACATTTTGAACAGCCCTCTCACCAGCCAGTTTGCTTTTTCCATAAACATTGATTGGATTGGGCTCATCCAATTCTGTATAAGCTGATAACTTGGAACCATCGAAAACATAATCCGTAGAATAATGAACCAGCAAAGCATTCAGTTTTTTAGCCTCTTCTGCGATAATTTCAGGTGCAACAGAATTTATCTGTATCGCTATATCGATTTCTTGCTCGGCTTTATCCACCGCCGTATAAGCCGCTGCATTGACAATAATATTTGGCTTGTGATGTTGAATTGTCTTTCTAATAGCATCAGCATTCAGCAAATTCATCAATTTTCTGTCAACCGCAACCACTCGCCCAACCGGCATTAAACTCCGCTCAAGTTCCCAACCAACCTGCCCACACTTACCAATCAACAATATAACAGGCAAGTGAACACTCATTCAAACACCTCTGCCTGCAAAAACTCTTGCCCCTGTTTATCCTTAGCTGACAATTCGGGCAAACCATTTATCGGCCACTTGACATTAAGGCTTTTATCATTCCAGGCGATGCAGCGTTCAAACTCAGGGGCATAATAATTAGTTGTTTTGTATAAAAAATCTGCATATTCACTCAGCACGACAAAACCATGAGCAAAGCCTTGCGGCACCCACATCTGCTTTTTATTATCCGCAGATAACAGCTCCCCCACCCATTGACCATAGGTTGGCGAGCTTTTTCGTATATCAACGGCGACGTCAAAAACTTCACCTTCAACGACTCGCACAAGTTTACCTTGCGCCTGCTGAATCTGATAATGCAAACCTCTCAATACATTTTTTTTAGAGCGTGAATGATTATCCTGCACAAACTCAACTTCTCGCCCGACTGCTCGATTGAATTCTTTGGCATTAAAGCTTTCAAAAAAGAACCCCCGTTCATCACCAAAAACCTTAGGCTCGATAATCAAGACATCGTTTATTTTAGTTCGAATAATATTCATAAAATCATCCAGCCAATAGTTTCATGATGTACTGACCATAGCTGTTTTTACTTAATGGCTGAGCTAGTTTTTCCAATTGCTCATTATTTATGTATTTCATACGCCAGGCAATTTCTTCCGGGCAGGCAATTTTTAGTCCTTGCCTACGCTCCAACAACTCAACAAACTGAGATGCTTCCAGCATGGATTCATGCGTTCCTGTATCCAACCAGGCATAACCTCGCCCCATCAATGAAACACTTAATTGATCCTGCTGTAAATAGCGTTGATTTACTTCGGTAATTTCCAACTCTCCCCGGGCGGAAGGTTGAATACCAGCTGCAATATCCACTACTTGGTTGTCGTAAAAATACAGCCCGGTTACTGCATAATTTGATTTTGGTTTTGTTGGTTTTTCTACCAGGCTGATGACTTTTCCTGATTGATCAAATTCTGCAACACCGTACCGCTCTGGATCATTGACCTGATATGCAAAAACTGTTGCTCCGACCTGTTGATTATTTGCCTTTTGCAATAACTCAGCAAAGTTATGGCCATGAAAAATATTATCCCCCAACACTAAAGCGCTTGGGTTGTTTCCCACAAATTCTTTTCCAATAATAAACGCCTGCGCCAAACCATCCGGCGAAGGCTGCACCGCATAACTGATATTTAACCCCCATTGCTCACCATTGCCTAGCAAACCTGTAAACCGAGGCGTATCCTCCGGTGTGGAAATAATCAAAATATCCTGCATACCCGCTAACATTAACGTCGTTAACGGATAATAAATCATTGGTTTATCATAAATAGGCAGCAATTGTTTGGATATCGCCTGCGTCACCGGATAAAGCCTTGTACCGGACCCACCGGCTAAAATTATTCCTTTACGTGTCATCTTTTATCTTTTTCTCAGTCAAAACATCGTGCTCTTTTAAAAATTCAAGAATCTTCTCTAACGAAAGATTAAATTCCAGCTGATCGGTATTAATAATAATTTCTGGTTCATCAGGCGGTTCATAAACAGAATCAATGCCGGTAAAATTTTTAATTTCACCAGACCGTGCTCTTTTATACAACCCCTTCGGATCTCGTTGCTCACAAACACTCAATGGGGCATTTACAAAAACTTCAATGAATTCATGTGGCTCGACCAGACTTCTAACAATTGCTCTATCCTTTTTAAAAGGCGAAATAAAAGCAGCCAGAACAATAAGGCCCGCATCGATCATCAATTTTCCAACCTCACCAATACGTCGAATATTCTCTTCCCTGTCCTGATCGGAAAAGCTTAAATCACGACATAATCCATGCCTGACGTTATCACCGTCCAACAGAAAAACCTGATACCCCAACTCGAACAACCTTTCTTCCAAAGCCCCAGCCAAAGTAGATTTTCCCGAGCCGCTTAATCCTGTAAACCATATTATTCTGGGAGATTGTTTCAATCGAGTAGACCGTTGCTGCTTGGTAACTTTATGGCTATGCCAAACAATTTGAGTCAAAATTTACCTTTTTTTTCTAAATGATATTTTCAAAGGCTTTAGCCTAGCACAATTGCTTAGTTTCTTTAATCGTTTACAATCTTGTTTTTGAATTCAATCGTTTTAAAATCCAATGCCAGAAACTCAACATACCAACCGTTTAATGCTGATAGACGGTTCTTCATTTTTATTCCGTGCCTATCACGCAGTGCCGCCATTGACCAATGCCAATGGCGAGCCCACTAATGCCATATATGGCGTCGCTAATATGCTGCGTAAACTGGTGGAAGAGCATAAAAGCGATTATTTTGCCGTCGTGTTTGATGCCAAAGGCAAAACTTTTCGACACGATCTTTACGACCAGTATAAAGCACACCGGCCACCGATGCCGGAGGATTTACGGGTGCAGATTGAGCCGTTGCATAACCTGATTAAAACCATGGGTCTGCCTTTAATCATTGAACCGGAGGTAGAAGCTGACGATGTCTTAGGTGCCTTGGCACAACAAGCCGAACAACAGGGTTTTAAGGTGATTATATCCACCGGCGATAAAGATATGGCACAATTGGTGACCAATCACATTACTCTGGAAAACACCATGTCGAATACCCGTACGGATATTCAAGGTGTAATTGATAAATTTGGCGTTAAACCCGAGCAGATTATCGATTATCTGGCTTTAATGGGGGACAGTGTCGACAACATTCCGGGTGTACCCAAAGTGGGCCCCAAGACGGCAGCCAAATGGCTAAATCAATATCAAACACTTGAGAATTTGATCGAACATGCCGATGAAATCAAAGGCAAAGTCGGCGAAAACTTACGCGCCAGCCTGGACCAATTACCTTTGTCCAAACAACTGACCACAATAAAATGCGACCTTGATTTACCTTATTCTTTAGAAGACCTGAAGCGACAACCGGTAGACAAGGCCGAACTGCGCCAACAACTCAGTGACTTGGGCTTCTCGGCCTGGCTACGCACACTGGATGCTCCCGAACAGGCAGCACCGGCTCAGCCCGAACATTCACCAAAGCCTGTAGAGTCAAGCCCAGGTAACTATCAGACAATTTTGACAGTACCGCAATTAAACAGCTGGTTACAACGGCTTAATCAAGCGGAACTGTTCGCATTTGATACCGAAACCACCAGCCTGGACTACACCAAAGCCGAGATCGTCGGTCTTTGTATCGCCACAACCCCCGGGGAAGCAGCCTATCTTCCGTTAGCTCATGACTACCCTGACGCGCCTGAACAACTGGATCGTAACGAAACCCTGAGCAAATTTAAAGCCTTACTGGAGGATGCTAACAAAGCTAAAGTCGGTCAAAATCTTAAATATGATGCTCATATACTGGCCAATCACGGCATTACTTTACGCGGTATCCAGCATGACACCATGTTGGAATCCTATGTTTTAAACAGTACCGCAACCAAACATAATATGGATGACCTGGCCAAGACCTATTTAAACCATAATACAATTCATTATGAAGATGTCGCCGGCAAAGGTGCCAAGCAAATCTGCTTTTCTGAAGTTCCCATCGAACAGGCGACACCTTATGCCGCCGAAGATGCTGATATCACCTTAAGTCTGCATCGACATTTATATAGCTTGTTGACCCAACACCCTAAACTGGAAAAACTTTATCAGGAAATAGAAATTCCACTGATTGACGTTCTAACCACGATGGAAGCAAATGGTGTGCTTATCGATACCGATATGCTGGCCCATCAGAGCATGGAATTAACCAGTCAGATTTGTGCCATAGAACAACATGCACATAATCTTGCCGGTCACGCTTTTAATTTAAGCTCACCCAAACAGATTCAGGAAATCTTGTATGACAAACTGCAAATTCCCGTTATCAAGAAAACGCCTAAAGGCCAACCATCTACGGCCGAATCAGTTTTACAGGAGCTTGCGGAAGACTATCCTTTGCCTAAGCTGATTCTAGAATATAGAGGTATGAGTAAATTAAAATCCACCTATACCGACAAACTTCCGCAGCAGATTAATCCCAAAACAGGACGTATACACACTTCATACCACCAGGCAGTAACGGCAACAGGCAGACTGTCTTCTTCCGATCCAAACCTGCAAAACATTCCCATTCGCAGTCAACAGGGACGAAAAATCAGACAGGCCTTTATTGCACCGGAAGGCTATCAACTGCTTGCTGCCGACTATTCGCAAATTGAGTTACGCATTATGGCGCATTTATCTGCTGACGAAGGTTTATTAGCCGCATTTTCCGAAGGCAAAGATATTCATCAAGCTACAGCCTCCGAAGTATTTGGCGTAGCCCCGGAGGAAGTCACCATCGACTTAAGACGTTCAGCCAAAGCCATTAATTTTGGTTTAATTTACGGCATGTCGGCATTTGGCCTGGGCCAACAGCTGGGTATAGGCCGCAACCAGGCACAAGAATACATAGATCTGTATTTTGCCCGCTATCCTGGTGTTAAAAACTATATGGACAACATTAAAGAACAAGCAAAGCAACAAGGCTATGTTGAGACATTACAGGGCCGACGCCTGTATCTGCCGGAAATTAATGCGCGTAATGCCATGCGCCGTCAATATGCCGAACGAACCGCCATCAATGCCCCTATGCAAGGCACCGCAGCCGATATTATTAAACGCGCCATGATCGATGTCGATCATTGGCTAAAACAAAAACAGCCCGATGCCAAAATGATTATGCAAGTGCATGATGAATTGGTCTTCGAGATAGCCAAACCGGAATTAGATGATTGTGCTGATAATATTCGCAAAATCATGAGCTCTGCGGCCTTGTTAGCTGTACCATTAACCGTAGATATAGGTATCGGCAATAACTGGGATGAAGCACATTAAATTATTTTTGAACTTTTAAAAAACACCTCTGTCGTATTAGCATGCGTCAGCAATTGACGCTGGAATCAGGCCACCCCCCCCTCTTTAAGCGGCCTGATTCAATTATCCTCTGGCCCCGAAGCGCCCCAGCTTTGGGGCTTTTTTATGCCTGAGAAAACCATTGATCCAGCACATTATGTACGTCCTCCACCCCGGTTTTCTTTAACGAAGAAAATAACTGAAGTGATACAGAGATATTACTTTGCTGTAACTCCCGCTGCACTTTTAATAAAATATTTTTGGCGGCTCCATAGTTAAGCTTATCGGCCTTGGTTAATAAAATATGCAACGGCAAATTTCTATAATCACACCATTCAACCATTTGCCAATCAAACTCGGTTAACGGGTGACGCACATCCATCACCAGAACAATGCCACATAAAGATTGCCGGTTGGTCAGAAAATTTTCCATTAACTTATGCCACTGTTTTTTTACCGCCAAAGGCACTTTGGCATAACCATAACCGGGCAAATCGACAAAACGCTTTTGCGCGTCAATTTCAAAAAAATTAAGCATTTGTGTTCTGCCCGGCGTCTTACTAATCCGCGCCAAACCATTTTGCCGGGTCAGGGTATTGATTGCACTGGATTTACCGGCATTAGAGCGACCGGCAAAAGCCACTTCCAGCCCCTGGTCCTCCGGCGTATCTTTTAAATCAGGAGAACTGTTTATAAATTTGGCATTAAAATAAGCTGGGTTCATCGTTGTCTCGCTTAGCGACTCTATTTAGAGTAAAATCCGTAATCAATTAACCAAAGGCGCGAAGTTTCAATAATATATTCGGCCATTAATTATAAAGTAATGATTTTATTCCGAAGGGGAATCTAATGAAGAAAAAACTATTAGCATTATCCATTTCTCTGGTATTGACTGCTACATCCGGTATTTTACATGCTGAAGGCAATATAAGTGCAGGAAAACAAAAAGCGTCAGCTTGTGCCGGTTGTCATGGAGAAACAGGTAACAGCATGGTTTCCACCTTCCCCAAACTGGCTGAACAGCACGCCAGCTATCTGATTAACCAGTTACAGTCGATTAAAGATGGCAGCCGTAACAGCCCAATGATGAAGCCCATGACACTCACTTTATCCAAACAGGACATGGCCGACATTGCAGCATTTTATGCCAGTCAGTCAATTTCCGGCAATCAACTTCCTGTTGTTGAAGAAGACGATGACGACGACGACGAACCGGCTGAAGATTATCAAGCCTTAGTTGCGGAAGGTGAGAAAATTTATCGTAATGGCGACCTGCACGAACAAATTTCAGCCTGTACTGCTTGTCATAGCGAACGTGGTATTGGCAATAAACCAGCCGGTTTTCCGGCATTAAGGTCTCAACATGCAGACTATCTGATCCAAACCCTTAATGACTTTAAAGAAGGCAATCGGACTAAAAACCCCGACAATATGATGCATATGATTGCCAAGCGCATGTCAGCAAAAGAAATTAAAGCTGTTGCCTACTATCTTTCCGTACAAAAATAAAGCCTCAGACTAGTTCCACACCCGTTTGAGGCTTAGATCAGGCACCGGACCCTGTTTCCGGTGCCTGCACAGTCGTCATTCCAGCCTATCCACCATGCCAGCCCGTATTAATCATCCATTGATCCGCATATCAATTCGCTTTCTGGGTTCGATGAACCTGGCCATTACCTTATTGGTCGCCATAGCCATTGCCGCCATAATTGGAACAGTTTTACAACAAAACCAGCCCTACCCCGACTACCTGTTGAAATTTGGTCCGTTCTGGTTTGAAATCTTCAAGGCTCTGGATTTATTTGATGTCTATTCATCCAGCTGGTTTTTAACTATCCTGGCTTTTTTGGTTATCTCTACCAGTATTTGCCTCTATAGAAATATGCCGCGAATGCTGCAGGATATTCAGGATTATCGAGAAAATACCCGGTATGAATCCTTAAAAAGCCTGCCGCACAGCCGGCACTGGCATAATCAAAAAACCGAAAATGATAACCTGAACATCGCTCAAGCCATACTCAGACATAAACACTATAAAAGCCTAGTCAGTACACACAAAAACGGCATACTGCTTGCTGCCAAAAAAGGCTCCGGCAGCCGGCTGGGTTATATTTTTACCCATCTAGCCATTGTTATTATTTGTATAGGCGGCTTGCTGGACGGCAATCTGCCGTTAAAAATTGCCGAACTTCGTGGTCAACTGCAACCGGAAACGCGCCGCATTCCTGCCAGTGAAGTTCCCAATATAAGCACTTTATCACCAGACAACCTGTCTTTTCGCGCCAATATCGATATTGCAGAAGGTCAAAAAGCCAATTTGGCATTTATCGATTATAAAGATGGTTATCTGGTACAAAAACTCCCGTTTGATATCGGCATTAAAGATTTTCGTATCCAGCATTACGCCAGCGGCCAACCCAAATCCTTTGAAACCGACCTGCTTATTTTTGATCCGGCACTTAAAGAGCCCATTAAACACACCATTTCAGTTAATCATCCGTTCAGCTACCAAGGCTATACTATTTATCAAAACAGTTTTGGTGACGGCGGCTCCCAACTGAGCATCAACCTGTTACCACTGTCAGGCATCAAGACACAGGCAACAGCAATGAAGGCAACGGTTAAACAAGCGCAAACATTTGTCACCGATACTGGCCCCATGACGCTGGAAATTTCTGATTTCCGCCCCTTTAATGTCAACCCCGATCCCAGTGGAGAAAAGAAATTCCGTAATATCGGCCCCAGTTTTCAATTTAAATTGCGCCAGCAAACCGGTATTGCCAATGAATATATTAACTATATGCTACCGATTCAAGACAAGGGCGCTTACTATTATTTAACCGGTATGCGCAGCTCACCAGCGAAAAGCTTTCAATACTGGTTAATCCCTGCCGACCAGAAAAAAAGTCCGAATCGATTTATTAACTTTCTGGCACTGTTAAGAAACACGAAGAAACTGGAAAAAATTGCCTTGAATACGGCAAAATCAACCGAAGCCGGTAAAAACCAAAGGCTTGAAGATCAACAAAATGTGGCTGATTTTATGGTGAAATTAAGCCAGTTATTTATCCAGCAAGGCTTTCCGGGTATTACCCGCTATATTGAACAAACAGTCTGTAATGAACAACAGCCGGATGCAAGCAAGGTCTATTCAACAGTACTGCAACATTTTCTAGGCAAAATTTATCTGTCGGTACTGGCAGACGAGGGTATTAACCAACTGCCGATGACTGAGTTTGATCAATTGTTCTTTAATAATGCTGTCACCGCTGCCAGTGTCGCTTACCATTATCAATCTCCGGTATTAATTCAACTGGACAGCTTTACTCATATTGAAGCCAGTGGCTTGCAAATAACCCGCTCACCAGGCACCTGGCTGGTATTTCCCGGCTGCCTGTTATTGGTTATCGGCACATTCTGCATGTTTTACCTGCCCCAACGCAGACTTTGGCTATTGATTAGAACCACCTCAGGTCAAACAGAACTTCAATTTGCCGGTAGCGCACAACGTAACCGCTATGACTTCGACAAAGAATTTGAATTATTGACTCAACAATTAACTCTGGAACTTAGCTAAATTCTATTTTCCCTTCATTCAATGGTCACTCAATAATGGAAAACACTTTTAATTATTCATTAAATCAGGATTCCTTTTTAAAACAACGCAGCAGCTATGACTGGTTGTTTGCCATACTGGTCATTAGCGGCACAGTGTTTACCCTTAACCAGTACAACAGGTTGATGGACGGCTATGAAATTGGCATTCTGATACTGGCGGCATTAACCCTGATTACACTTGCCTGGCTATGGTCGTCATTACGTACATTTAGCCTGACCGTTACCGCGCTTAGTTTATTTGCCATCTCTCGCTATGGTGTGGATTTATCACTCGGTCAAACTGATTTCTTTTTAAAATTTATGCTTGCCAGCCAATCCGCCATTATGTGGATGAGCGCGCTTTATGTCATGGCAACAGTCACCTATTTTATGCACCTGCTATCAGGCAATGAATTTACAGGCAAAGTTGCCTCTTGTATGACCTGGTCTGCTACAGCCTTGGGTATGGCCGGCCTGATGATTCGCTGGCGTGAATCCTATTTAATGGGGATGGATATTGGTCATATTCCAGTCAGCAACCTGTATGAAGTGTTTATTCTTTTTGCCATTATCACCGCCATGCTTTATCTGCATTATGAGCAGCGCTTCCAAACCCGCAGCCTGGGCAGTTTCGTATTGCTGGTTATCAGTGCAGCGGTTGGCTTTTTACTTTGGTACACCTTTGAAAAAGGCGCACATGAAATCCAGCCTTTAGTTCCAGCTCTTAACAGCTATTGGATGAAAATTCATGTCCCCGCCAATTTTATCGGTTACGGGGCCTTTTCCCTGGCAGCTATGATCGGTGTTGTTTTTATTATTAAGGCCAGCAGTGAAGCCGTACCCGGACTGATAAGCAGTCGTCTGCCCGACCTGGCGTTACTTGAAGATGTAATGTATAAGGCTATTGCCTTGGGTTTTGCCTTTTTCACCCTGGCCACTATACTGGGTGCCTTATGGGCAGCCGAAGCCTGGGGCGGCTACTGGTCCTGGGATCCCAAGGAAACCTGGGCTCTTATCGTCTGGTTAAACTACGCTGCCTGGTTACATATGCGCTTAACCAAAGGCTGGCATGGCAAACCCATGGCATGGTGGTCTATTATCGGTTTCTTTGTTACATTATTTGCCTTTCTTGGGGTAAATATGTTTCTTTCTGGCTTACATTCGTATGGAGAACTTTAAATCATGTTAAAAAAAATCAGCCAACTCAGTTTTTTACTTACACTGTTATTCAGTTTTGCCGCTGTTCAGGCAGAAACAGAAGGTTATGTCGAATTATCACCGGCTCAACCCACGCAAGACCCCAACAAAATAGAAGTAATTGAATTCTTCTGGTACGGCTGCCCACACTGTTATAACTTTGAACCGGTTTTAAGCAAATGGTTGGAAACTAAACCCGAAAATGTAACCTTTATCCGCCTGCCCGCCATCTTTAGTCAACTATGGCAGGATCATGCCAAAGCTTTCTATACTGCTGAAGCATTAGGCGTGACAGATAAGGTTCATGCCGATTTCTTTGACGCAATTCAGAATAAAAAACAAAAGCTTCGCACCGAAGAACAATTGGCAGCGTTTTTTGCTGCCCATGGGGTGTCTGAGACTGATTTTAAAAATGCTTTCAATTCATTTATGGTGGATACCAAAGTTCGCCAGGCTAAGGCAATGGCTCCGCGTTATGGAGTTACCGGCGTACCGGCAATTATCATTAACGGAAAATATAAAACCAACGGCCCCATCGCCAAATCTCATGAAAACATGATTGAAGTCATAAACCGGTTAATTAAAAAAGAAAGCGCCGAAAAATAACAGACCGAGACTTTTAAAGTAACTTCATTTTCTTATGACACAGGGACGTGTCATCAAAAAACAATCAATTTTCCCGGTGATAGGTCAGGTCAAATTTTATGAGTTTTTTTAATAAAAACAATGATGATGAAAAAAAATGGAAAGAAAAATATCTGGATCTTCTTGATAAACAGGAATCAACCGAAAAATCTCAGCATAAACTCCAATCATCCTATAGTAAAGCCTTTACCCGTCTGGCTCTAGCTGCTCAGGGATTCAACCAACAGCTTGACCCCTATCTTGATCAGATTCGTAATCAACTAAAAAATTCAGACTCTTCCGAACTGTGCAGGGAGTTGGAGGATTTTTCCCAGGCCCTGTTAAAAATTACTGATAGTCGCAGCAAACAAGTACCCAATGAAATTCAATTTCTATTTGATTTTCTTTATAAGCAGTATCAATCGTCTAATAGCACCTGCAATTCTTTAAAACTGTTAGCATCCAATTACCAACAAAACGATTTGGATGATCCTCAGGCTTTATTTGCTGCTATCTTAAAAATCATCATTCCCGAAACGGATAACACTCAAACCGTTTTGACTCAATCAGCTGAGCCTGAGATCAAAATAGAAAAATCCGGCAATGCTCAAATTGATACCAAATTGGTTAGTAAAAAGTTAATACACTTACTTAACGAACTGGAAATTCCAGCTGAATTTGAAGAACAAAGCCAAGCCTTAATAAAGCAATTGAATTCACAATTAGCCAATGATTCATTTCAAGCTGTTCTTGATGACACAACCAATCTGTTAATTAATATTAAAAATCATCAACAAAATGAACACAAAGATATTGAGGCGTTTCTTTCTGACCTGACCAAACAATTAACTGACTTGGGAATACAAGCCAGTGGTGCTAATAGCATAGTAGAAAGAGTCATTCAAAAAAGGAATAATCTGGATCAATCCGTCTCTGCACAAATGCTGGATTTACAAACCAGTTCATCCGAGGCAACCAAGCTTGAACCATTAAAAAAATTAATTCATGCCAGTCTCGACAGCATTGCCAAGCAAATCTCCGAACACAAAAAAGAAGAAGAAACGCAACGTATTGAGTCTGCCAGCCTAATGGGAAAACTGGTTAATAAAATCGCTCAACTGGAATCAGAGTCGATTGAATTAAAATCCAGTTTACATATTGCACATAATAAAGCGCTACGTGACCCCCTGACAGGCCTCCCCAACCGACTCGCCTACGACGAACGTTTAGCCCTAGAAATTGCACAATGGCAACGAAATAAAACGCCTTTATCACTCATTATTTGGGATATAGATCATTTCAAAAACATTAATGATAGTTACGGCCATAAAGCCGGAGATAAGACGCTGGTTTTAATCGCCAAGCTGTTGACCGAACATTGCCGGAAAACAGACTTTGTTTCCCGCTTTGGAGGTGAAGAATTTACTATGTTACTGCCGAATACCGATGCCAAAGCAGCATTTACCCTGGCGGATAAATTACGAAAAATAGTTCGAAAAGCAGGATTTAATTTTGCCGGCAATGCCATTTCCATCACCATCTCCTGCGGCATCGCTCAATTTGCAGAGGATGAAACACATGACAACGTATTCAAACGGGCCGATGAGGCCTTATACAAAGCCAAAAATGCGGGACGAAACCAATGCATTATTGGTTAATCCAGCATGTCTGATTCCAAAAAGGCATTCAAGGCATGAATTTTATCGACCATCCTAGCATAACGCACTTCAATTTTGAGCATTAACTGATCGATAAACTGGCCGATAGCTCGGTCTTGCAAACCTTCGACAGAAAACAACACATGCTCTTCCAGCTCACTCATTACATCTTCATCAACCAGCTCATCCAATAAAACAAAAGCTTCAGAATCCTGAAGGGCATGCAATAACGCATCACCTTCCAGCCCCTTTGACAGTTGCTTTAACTCCTTAATTGAATTGTCAACTTGTCGGGCAACTTTATGTACAACGGATAATAAACTTAAATGTTCGGTAATAGCAGATAACAGCACCACTTCAACATTTAATGCTTTAATTTTTGAATTAAATTGTTTTTTAATCGTATCGGCCATCGTTGTTTCCAAACACCTTTTAGCTAACTATTGAGTTTCTCTATCAAACCACCAAAGCGTTCAACCTTGTTTTGCACTGCCTGCAAAAAAACGGCTTTATCCGCGTACAGTTTAACCGATTTTTTTGCCCGGGTAATGGCTGTATAGATTAGCTCTTTTGTCAAAATCGGATTAACCTTTTCCGGTAACACAATCAATATCTCATCAAATTCCGAGCCCTGGCTTTTATGAACCGTCATAGCATAAACCGTTTCGCATTCTGTCAACCGGGCAGGTAGTACTTTCCTCACTTTACCATCCGGGTCTTGAAAATACACTTTCAACACATTACTCTGTTCGGGGTCTGGCATACAAATACCGATATCACCATTAAACAACTGTAATGTTGGGTTATTGCGCGTGACCATTACCGGCCTGCCTTTATACCACTGCCCGGATGAAAAAATCAGAGCCGAATCAAGTAAAGCTCGCTCTACCTTAAAGTTAATGTCATTAACACTGAATTTTCCTTGCCTGTTGGCGCATAGAACCTGAAACCGGTTAAATGCTCTAAATACAGCTTTAAAATCTGCTCCCGCCATAATCAAAGATAAATATTCAGTCTGCTGATCGGCTATATAAACAATTAAATCATCATTTAACAAAACAATATTTTCCGAGCCTTGTTGAAAATATTGCCAGGCCAGCTCTGCCTGTTGATGGTTTATTGCTTCCGATAATGCCTTAATCTGCCTATCAAAACGATAGGCCTTTTTCAACTCATAGGTATGTGCAGGCAGCGCCGCAGTCACATCTGCCAAAACAGCCCCCGATTCAACCGACGCCAATTGATCTTTATCACCCAGTAAGATTAACCGACAGTCCGGTTTTAATGCATCGACCAACTTGCTCATTAATGCCAAATCGACCATTGATGCTTCATCCACTACGACCAAATCATAAGGCAGAACTCTGTCAGCATTATGTTTAAAAAAGGGGGAATCCGCTTTTGCCCCTAATAGCCTATGTACCGTCGTCACAGTACAGGGAATAGACTGTTTAACCTGTTCCGAACACGGCAGGCTGGAAATATGACTGGAAATAGACTCCTGTAAACGCACTGCAGCCTTACCGGTAGGCGCTGCCAATGCAATGAGTAAGGGTTGCTCTGCCAACTCCTGTATCAGCCCAAGAATCTTAACTACTGTCGTCGTTTTACCGGTTCCCGGACCACCGGTAATAATGCTGAACCCTAATACCACTACATGTTCGGCCGCCTCACGCTGCCAATCAATCTCATCAATGCGTTTGGGGAAATATCGATCAAAAACGCCATCTAGATGCCGATTCTTAATGGTCATAGACCGCATTTGCTTTATTTCTCTGGCTAACCGCGTTTCATAAAACCAATAACGATGCAGATATAACCGCCTGCCATCCAGAATCAAAGGTTTTAACGACGCGAATGAACAAACCCCATTTTGACCAGGTATTATCTGAGCGACCAAATTAGTCTTTAAAGCCAAAGCCAATTCTTCGGCCGTTAATTGAATACAATTATGTCCTTGACCTTGCTCACTCGATAAACGGGCAATCAGTCGCTCAAATAAAGACCGCTGCTTATCCGGCAAGTTGGAGCGCAGACCAAGAAAATGTGCGAAAGCATTATCCAATCGACTACAAGACTGTTCTTGACTATTCATTCAAACCTTATATATTTAATATAATTCATCATAATTGTTTAATTACTGTTTTCTTATCTGAAAGCGGTATCAGTATGATTATGAATAATTCCACCCAAATCATACATGCCCCATCTGGAAAAAGTATATTTGCTAATATCAGATTTGGCTGACATTACCCAAACTAAAATAGAAGTTATTTTACTAATATGCTATCTTTCGCCCTAAAAAACAAAATGCTGATTCAACAGTTAGAATATTGTCAGCCAAAATGGCTAAATAAAACCGCATAATGAGTTCAAACCTTCCTCTTATACTGGTCGTTGATGATGATATCGTCAGTCTTACCATTGCCAGTACCGCATTGAAAAAAAAGGGCTACCCTATTATTACCGCTGACGATGGTCAACAGGCACTTGATCAATGCTTAAAACAACATCCTCAAATTATTTTGATGGATGGAGAAATGCCCATATTGAACGGTTTTGAAGCCTGTAGAAAGATAAAAAGCCACCCTGAACCGGAAATTCATTCTATTCCCGTCATCATGGTAACGGCACTGGAGGACAACAATGCTATTGATAACGCATTTGCTGCCGGTGCGGAGGACTATATTACCAAACCGGTAAACTGGCGTATCCTTGAACACCGCCTTGATTTATTGATCAAGAAGAATATTGCAGAAAAGGCACTACGAGAAAACGAAGAGCGTTTTCAAGCCATTGCCGAGTCCGCTATCGACGCAATTATCTCAATTAATCAACAGGGTAAAATAATTTTCTGGAACCATGCAGCCAGCCAATTGTTTGGTTATAAAAATAAAGAAATTATCGGTAAAAATATAGAACGTCTAATTCCCGAAGACCTTCGAGCCAAACACAGAAAAGGTTTTGTTTTAGCCAATCAAACTGAAATCTCTCAAATTAGCCGTAAAGTTCGTCAACTGGAGGGTTTAAGAAAGAACGGGGAAACGTTTCAACTTGAGCTTACGCTTTCGGCCTGGACATCCAATAATGAACGTTTTTATTCCTGCATCTTGCGGGATATTTCCGAGCGTCTAAAAAATGAAGACGAACTCAATAAACTTTCGATGGCAGTTAAACAAAGCCCAAATCTGGTCATCATTACTGACTCCAGAGGTATTATCGAATATGTTAACCCCAAAATAACCTCACTGACCGGTTATACAGCTGATGAAGTGATTGGACAAAAGACTAATATTTTTCATTCCGGCAATACAACTCATAATGTTTATCATGATCTTTGGTCAACTATTCAGCTTGGGAAAATCTGGCAAGGTAGCATTCAAAACAGAAAAAAAACCGGCGAATTATACTGGGCTAAAGAATCCATTTCCCCAATTACCAACGATGAAGGGTTAATCACCCATTTCATTGCCATACAGGAAGATGAGACAACAAATAAGGCATTAACTGAAGAAATAGCTTATCGTGCCTCTCACGATCCGTTAACAGGCTTAATCAACCGTCATGAATTTGAGATTCACCTATCTAATTTGATTAAAGAGTCAATATCCGATGATATTCATGCTTTATGCTTTATTGACCTCGACCGATTTAAAATTGTTAACGATACTGCTGGTCATCCGGCCGGGGATGAGCTGCTGCGTCAATTAGCCAGGCAAATGAAAAAAGCCGGACGAAAGCAGGATATGCTGGCTCGTCTTGGTGGCGATGAATTTGCACTATTACTTGCCTATTGTAATCAAGAACAGGCATTACATATTGCAGAAAAACTTCATCAAATAATTAATCAATATCAATTAAACTGGAACAATCAGATTTTTAAAGTTGGTGCCAGTATTGGCGTGGTAACCATTGATAAAAACGATGATACCAACAACATCTTGAAATATGCCGATAACGCGTGTTATACAGCAAAAAACAGCGGGCGAAACCAAGTCTATCTATTTAATAATGAAGCTAAAAATAACAGTTTGCAGGCTGATCAATCTCAACAATGGTTGACAAAAATACAGGACGGGCTGGAATACAATCATTTTCAAATTTATATTCAGCCTATTATCGCACTGAACAATAAAAATTCAGACCAGTTCGGTGAGATTTTAATTCGTTTTCAGGAAAATGACGGCCGGATTATTAATCCCGAGCATTTTCTAAGTGCTGCCGAGCGTTTTAATTTATTGGCTGATCTCGATTACTGGGTAATGGAGCAAACCATGGCATGGTTTACTACTCACCCGGCACAATTGGATCAGTATTCGCACATCAGTATTAATTTGTCCGCACATACCCTTACCAATGCAATTGAACTGATTTCTGACATCAATGACCTGTTACAAAAATACCAATTTCCGGCGCATAAACTGGTTTTTGAAATTGCTGAAATGATTGCGATTAATAACTTGGCCCAAGTCAATGAGCTTATTCATGAACTGCACGACCAAGGCGTCAAGTTTTCGCTGGATAACTTTGGCAGCGGAATGTCGGCGCTAAGTTATTTAAAAAATTTACCCGTCGATTATCTAAAAATTGACGGTATTTTTATCAAAAATATTAACCGCAACAACACCGATCTTGCTATGGTTCGTTCCATACACCAAGTGGCTAAAGCAATGAATAAAAAGACCATTGCCGAACGTGTGGAGGACGAAAAAACCGCTCTGGCCGTTAGCGAACTTGGTATTGACTATGCTCAAGGCTACTACTACCAAAAGCCTCTATCACTTGAGAACCTGTTATACTAATCTTCAGCAACAACACGGTGTAACTGATGTAGATCACTTAAGCCCATTAAAATCTTTAGTACGCCATCCTGAGATAATAACCGCATTCCTTCATGTACCGCCTGATCCCTTAATTCGGTAATAGTCGCACCTTTAGAAATTTTAGCTTTCATCTCTGGCGAAGCGACTAAAAGCTCATGAATACCGGTTCGCCCACGGTACCCTGTTTTATCGCATTTTTCACAACCGACGGCTTTCATCAGAATCAATTTGTCCGAGTCCAGATCCAGCCCTTTAAGTTTTTCCTTATCGGTATTGTCAATGATGTGTTGTTTAATCTTTTTTAAATCCAACTCAGGAAAATATTTTTCCCCATACATTCGTTTCAGCCTGGCGATTTCATCTTCATCCGGATGATAAGGCAATTTACAGTTACCGCATAAGGTTCGCATTAGACGTTGAGCCAACACGCCCAACAAAGCGTCGGCAAAATTTACCGGATCAAGCCCTAAGTCCAACAAACGGGTAATGGTTTCCGGGGCTGAGTTGGTATGCAGGGTCGATAAAACTAAATGACCGGTTAAGGATGCTTCGACGCCTACGTGCGAAGTTTCCCTGTCCCGCATCTCACCAATCAGGATAACATCCGGATCGGCCCGTAAAAAAGACCGCATCGCGGCAGCAAAATCAAAACCTATCTTGGGTACAACCTGTACCTGCTGCAAACCGGGCTGGGTAATCTCAACCGGATCTTCAGCGGTCCATATTTTTTTATCCGGTGTATTTAAATGGCCTAATACCGCGTGCAGGGTGGTAGTTTTACCCGACCCGGTCGGTCCGACAACCAGAAAAATTCCATGCGGATGCTTGATCAGCTCAGACAAGTTGCTCATATTGTTTTCGCTTAAATTAAGCTTTTCAATCGGCAACGCTCCGGCGCTGGCCAATACCCTCAGAACTGCACTTTCGCCATTAATGGTTGGTAAAGTGGCTACCCGGAGCTCTACCATCTTGCCGCCGAATTTCAGTTTACATTTACCATCCTGAGGTAACCGGCGCTCGGCAATATCCAGGCGCGCCATAATTTTTATCCGTGATAAAACCGGAGGGCCATATTGATAAGGAATTTTCTCTATTTCCCTACACACCCCATCGATCCGCATTCTGACGATAGTCGGATTTTTTTCTTTACCGGGCTCTATATGAATATCAGAAGCGCCCGTTTCAAAAGCATCAACTATAAGACGGTTAACCAGCTTGATAACCGGGGCGGCATTAGAGTCGATTTCCGCTTCATCAACATCCAGTTCCAAGTCATTTTCGAGCTCTTCCGCTTCAACCTTTAATTCCCCCAGGATAGCGCTTAAATCTCCCCCTGCATCATAATCGCGGCCGCCGCTTAGAAAATTATGAATATCAGAAGGCAATGACACCCTGACAATAAACTTTTGAATTTCGAGTACTTTCTGGATCTCCAGAATTCTTGCATAATCCGAAGGATCATCAATAATAATCGTCGCTTCTTTTTCATCGCCTAAGATCGGCAAACAAAGTTGTTTGTGCAAATAACTGGTATTGGCCTTAGATAACAATTCGGCGGGAGGAACAATTGAATTGTCAAAAGGTTGATAGGGGACCTGATAAAAGAGCTCCAGTGATTTACCGATGATCTCCGGCTGAATCCTGTATTCTTCTATCAATAACTTGCTGGGATGTATTCTTTGCTTTAAAGCCTTAACCTCTAGCTCATCCAGGTCTTTCTGACTGATTAAACCTTGTTGAACCAAAAATTCATATGGCGTTCGTGTCGCCTGTAAATCCTTACTAAATTTTTCACCAAAAATTTTTGCCAGTTTCAAGGCTCTTTTCGCCTCAATACTGCTGAATTCTCCGCCATCAACCTTATTTAAGACCTGTAGAACACCCAGCAAAACATTATTGCTCTTCACCGGGACGACAATCATGGCCTTAGTGCGGAAGCCCGATTTTTTATCAAACGAACTGTCAAATGACAAATCCTGATGGATTTTCTTTAAATCCTTGTCAATATAAACATCCTTAAAAAACAAGGGCTGCTGACTCAGTGCAACATAACCGGCAATTGACGAAGTACTTAACGGCACCCGGATTTCCACCAAGTCTTTGCCGGTTTTAAACCGGGACACGATCTCATTATCCCCCAGCCCCTTTTGATAGATCGTAATCCTCTCTGCCCCCAGAAACTTACACATCTCAGTTGAAAGGTTATTAATCACATATTCAAAGCTTACCGCTTTTAATATTCTTGCAAACAGCTCCTGCTCAGTCATTTAGCGTCCACTCTTTACTGATTTTCAAAAGATTTTGTCTCATACTCGATTTGCCAACAAATGATTATCATATTGCTTATATAACACGTCTTAATTGTAGTCGTTATTTAGAGTTAACGTTAAACATCTGATAATCAAGTTTACTTTTATTTCAATATTTTATAGTCATGTTAAACTCTGAGCAGCATTACTCAATTCGTGTTTTTACCTAGCAAAAATCGCTGATAATGCCGACACTTTATCAAATTCCGGCCGGGTTTGATAAATGCCGCTTAATTTTTTATCCGCTTGCATACCGCGTACAAATAAATAACACACCCCACCAAAATGTTGCTGATAATCATAATTAGGCAATCGTTGCTGTAAATACTGATGTAAAACAACCGTATATATCCAATACTGTAAGCCATAATTGTGAGCGCGCATGGCTGTTATCAAAGATTTTTCGGTGTAATCCGTCAAACTATTGGTTTTATAGTCGATGACATAATACTTGCCGTGATATTCGCAGACCAAATCGATAAATCCGGTCAAATAGCCTTGCATTTGCTTGCTGCTTAAAGGTTGAAAAGTATCACTGTCAGCCAGTATTTTATTAACCGCTAAGGTATTCATCATCGGCATGTATAAATAAAATGGCATTTCCTTTAAACACTGCGCTGAGGTCAGGTTTTTTAAACAAAACTCTTTATCTTCAGTTAATGGCGTATTAACAACATTTTTTAGCAAACGATCCAATAATTCCGGGTTATCCAGTATTAAGCCATAGCGTTGACATAGCGCATGGCGCTGAGAGCTGATATCTTTACCGTCAAACAATTCGGCAAAATCATTAAGTTCCAACAATTCATGCACCACATTCCCGGTTTGCGCGCCTTTAGGTAAGTCGTCTTCCGGGGACAATATGGCGATATCCTGTAGCTTTTCATCAGCTTTATCTTCCGGCAGTTCCGGTGCATCATGCTGGCTCAGGGCGGATAAGGCAGTATAACTGCTCATCTGCCAAAGACTATGTAATGAACGCCGGCGTGTTAACAACTGGAATTCGACCACTTGCTGTTCCGCACGATAGGGCTCTATCTCTACATAGGCCTGAGTTAACAATCGATATTCAATGGCTCTGTTATTCTGTTCCGCATAACTATTCAATCTTGCCTGCTGCTGTGCAAAATCCAAACCGCCCAGTTCCAGCAGCCAGCTCATTGCCGAATCATTGGCTTTATCTTTGCTGCGCACATCCGCCCAGGCCAGGTAACAACGAAATTTGGCCCGGGTGACGGCAACATAAAACACTCGCAGATCTTCTGCCAATTCTTCATCCCGAGCTTGTTGACGACGTCTTTCAAAAGCTTTAGAGCCCAAATCGGCAATCATTTGCCCCTGCTCATGACACTGAATTAACTCGGTTTCAGTATTAAGCCTGGCACTTCGGTGCCATAAATAAGGGCAGAAGACTATATTGTATTCCAGTCCTTTGGATCGATGCATGGTCACGATTTTAACTGCCTGCTCATCACTCTCCAGCCTCAGCTGCTGTTCATCGACCGCCATACGGCCCTGTTCGGCCTGATGAATTGCCGTCTGCAACCAATCCAACGCTTTATTCATCGCCAAATGCTCATCAACAATGGCTTGTTGTACCAGTTCGATCAGATGATGCAGATTGGTCAGTTGCCTTTCAGCGTTATCTGTACGCGCCAAATGCACCTTGACCTGTTCCTGTGCCAGCAAATTTTGCATCATGGCCATCAAGCCTTTTGCCTGCCAGAGCAGGTGATAATCCTGGAAACGTGACAAGCACTGTTCCAGGGCCTGTTCATCATGAATCAATCGATAAAACTGCGGTCCGTCCAGCGCAAACCAGTTTAAGATCATCGCCTGCTTAACGGCATTTAAATCGGCCGGGTGCACCACGGCATAGAGCACCCGATACAGATCCCGGGCTTCCTGGCTGGCAAATACCGATTCCGCACTGTTCAACACCGAGGGCACACCTACCTTTCGTAATGCCGCCTGATATTCACGCGCCTGATCATTGGTTCTGACTAAAATAGCGATATCTTTGGGACTGACCGCTACCGCACCTGACGGTAATTGCAATGAAAATCCCGAATAGGAATGTAATAACGTTAATATCTCATCAACGATATGCGCTTGAATTCGCCCTGCCGCTACCCCGGAAGTCCAATAACCATCTTTAGTCTCACTTTCCGGCAATTGCCAGAGCGCCAATGGCGCAACTGCTTGTTGGTTTAAGGTTAATTGCCCCTGCTCCAACGTCAAACCCGGCTTTACCGACTCAAAAACCGGCTGCTGCTGAAAAAACGTGTTGTCCCTGGCAAATAACACATTAACCGCGTCAACCAGGTGCGGATGTGAACGCCAATTAAAGCCTAGGGTATATTGCTGTTGAGCGGTTTGCTGAGCTGCAAAATAAGAATATATATCCGCGCCCCTGAATTTGTAAATCGCCTGTTTAGGATCGCCGATTAAGTACAGATAATGCTCAGTTCCGGCAAATAAAGAATCAAATATAAACCATTGGTTTTGATCGGTATCCTGAAACTCATCAATCAAGGCCACCTGAAAACGCTGTTGCAGGGTCTGAGTTAGTAATTCGCCTTTATCGCCTTGCAACGCCGCAGCCAAACGACTGATCAAATCATCAAAGGACAGCTGGTTTTGCTGTTGCAAACGCTTACCGACCTCCTGCCGCATCACTTCCAGCAATTGCCGTCTGAATATCAACGTAATCTGTTGTAAACCATCGCTCACACGATCAAATTCAGTACAACTCAATTTAAGTGTTTCCAAATACTCAAGCTTGCGTTGCTCGCCGGTTTTTTCCTTGGTTTTCCTGAATTTTTGCCCATTTAAGGCATCTAATAAGCTGTCACTGCAATATAAAGTTAACGCTTCGTTATCCGGTAATTGCTCGGTTTTACCCTGCAGCCAATTGAGTAAAGTTTGCTGCCGGACATCAAATGCCGAGACATAGGCGGACTTAAAAAAACCGTCGGCCAGAACTGAAGCGATAATTTCGCCATTTTTTACCGCCAAAGGCTGAAGATCATGTAACTGTTGTTTAAATAGGGCCAGCTGCGGATCAATATCCGCCATATCCGGGAATACGGTTAAATGATCGCTGATACCCGCAACACTGCCTGCAAGCGCATCAGGGGTTTTATACACGCAGGTTAAAACCGACACCTCGAATGCTGAACGACAATAAAGCTGCTTGCGCCATACATCATCGGCAACCGCTTGTTTAATGACGGCAATATCACCGGTTAATTCGGTATCGAATAATTGCCCGCTTTCCAATGCATGTTCGCTTAACACACGCTGACAAAAACCATGAATGGTAAAAATACCGGCCTGATCGATATCCAACAATGCCAGTTGCAAACGCCTTTTAATCTCCTCCGGATCTATGTCCAGCGCGCCCAGCCAGGCCAGCAGGCTGCTGTCATCAATCATCTCACCGTCTAACGCCGCTTTGGCTTGCAATAGTCTTGCCCGGACGCGCTGTTTAAGTTCCTCGGTAGCGGCTTTGGTGAAGGTGACAATTAACATACGGTCAATACTGACCCCCTGCTCCACCACGAAGCGCAAGGCCAGCATGGCAATGGTGTAGGTTTTACCGGTACCGGCGCTGGCCTCAATTAGATTAATACCTTTCAATAATTCGGTATTCGCCGGATCAAAATTAGACCTGGGCATGAGCAGCCTCCCATATAGGCAACAGCAAGGTCTGACAGGTTTGTTCAAAATCCTCGTTCAATACCGTACTTAAATCAGTATTTAACAACAACTGCCTTAATGCCGGTTCATAGGATCTTTCCAAGGATTTTTGCAGCACATCTAAAGCCTTATCAACAGGTGCAACCTTAGCCCGAGAGCTGCAGGACTGAATCACATAGGCCAACGCGGCTTCGGTGAAAAAAGCATCGGGCCGTTGCTGGCCTTGTTGATAAATATCTAGCCAGGATACTAAGCTGGAAAGCGATGTATGTTCCGGCTGCCAGACTATATCCTGATCACTGCTGGTTAAATGGGTCGCTTGTGGTTTCAACTGGTTAATCAACAAATGATGCAATAACGCAGTCATCACATCCTTGCCTTTTAAAGCGGCATATCGATAAAACAAACTGCCGTATTCATATTGCGAGGTCAATTTACCAATAACCCGATAATTGCCGACCGTAATATCAAGCGCCAAGTCTTCCTGCCTTGATCCCAGCTGTTTTTCCTGGATTCTGGTGACAAACTCATCAATCAGATTTTGCTGTTTTTCATATTGCAGCTGTCCCGGTACAGCGGCGAGCCATCGCCCTTGCGCACTGAGTTTCGCTAACGGAAAGGATTCACCATTTAACCTGGCCTCTATCCATTGCTGATTAATTGCGTAGGCATCCAGGCCGTCAACACTAAATGCTTCCCGCTCTTCAGCATCGGCATTTAACTGGTCAAACCGCAACGCCATTTGCTGCTGCAAAAAATATTTTTGTGGATGCTGATAAAATGCCAACAACTCCGATATCTCAATCACCTGAGGCTGATTGCTCGTTTCCTGCGTTAATTCACCTTGCCACCAGGCTGCCTGTTCGGTGGTTTTGTCGGCCATAGCCCGGGCGGTATCAAAATCCGACTGTGAATAATTGATCAAGCTTTCTGTCGCGGTAAAATAACGTGAACTAAATGATTGCAGCGGTTCATAAATAACCATATCAGTCATTTGATAGTGCATTTTCAGCACATCCAGCAATTCACTAATGACCACCGATGGCGGCACCGTTTCATTGGAATTAATTGATTGCCCAAGATAAGTCATAATCAACCGTTGCCGTGTGGATAACAAGACTTCCAAAAACTGATAACGGTCATCCGCCCGGCGGGAACGATCGCCAAGTTGAAAATGTTGTCCCAGTAAATCAAATGTCGGTGCCCGGTCTATTTTAGGAAACTCACCTTCATTCATACCCAATAAAGCAACCACTTTAAATGGGATGGAACGCATCGGCAGCATTGAACAAAAAGTCAGTTGGCCGCGCAAAAAACCATTGGATGATTTGCTTTCAGAAACCCGGCTCTCCAACCAGGCAATAATCACCTCAAGTTCCACCTCATGCTCATGTACAGCTGCCATTTTATCGCTCAGTTCCTGCAATAATTCATTCAACTCCTGTTTATCCAAATCAGTCGCATTATCCAGTAACTGATTAACATAAGACAATAACAGCTGGCTCCATTGTCGCAGTGATTTTGCCTTGGCGAATTGTTTACTGGCGGAAAACAACAGCTGCATAAAATCATGTAAACTACCTAATGCCTGTGCGGAAGAGCCTTCCAGTTCTATAAACGGTAATACGCCATCGACAAAATCCTGGTCTGCGCCCATGGCATACCCCATTAACAGGCGATCCAGAGCAGCCTGCCAGGTATTTTCGTTAATTTCCGGCAAGCCTAATGCTTTCTTATGCTGCCCGGATTGGCCCCAGCGTACATTAGTGGCCTGAACCCAGTGTTTTATCCGTTCAAGATCGGCTTCCGACAAGCCGAATCCCGGATATACCACCGGTTGCTCCAATAAATCCAGAACCGCTTGCCAGCCAAAACGGCTTTTGCTTAAAGTCAAGAAACGAATAAACGCATCCAGTGCACTATTGCTTAACTTTAAGCTGCGATCTGCCACCGCATGTTGGACATCGGCAAACACCGCAGAGATAAAAGGCTCATAATTTTCTATCTCCGGTGCCATCACCACAATATCGCGCAGCTGCAAATCTGTATCGGCTTCCAACACCTTAAGCAACTGATTTTTAACCACCTCCACTTCACGCATTCTGGAATGGCAGGCATGAATACGGATAGAATCATCTTTTAATAAAGTCTGTCCGCTTAATTGATTGTTTAAAATATCATTTTGTAATTGTTGCAGATTATTATGCACCGGCTCCGGTTCAAAACTATCCAGTTCCAGCTCAAACCGAGCCTGTTCCAGAATCATCTGCTGGAATTCCCTTCCCTGTTGCGCCAATGATACCAGTAACGGATGACCATCGGCCTCCAGTTGATTGAGTTGCTGCCTTTTCCCCTGCAAATCCGCCCAATAAACCTGTGCCGGATTAAGTAAATAAAAATGCACCTGAATATGTTTGGCCAGGCCCTGCAAGTAGGCTAAAAACAAGGGCGGCATGGTATTGAGACCAAACACCGATACCCGCTCAGGCAGGTTACCCGCTAACACGCCCGGTTCTGTGTTATTTAACCGCTCAATAATATCCAGCCACAGAGAGCCCCGGTGTTGATCACCAATAATTGCCGTCAGCTGCCGCCATAATGCCCGTTGCCAACGCTCGACGTCTGACTCCTCATCCAGCAAACGCCCCTGCTGCCAGGCTGACAACATTTGTGGCCGCATCATTTGGTACTGATCAAAAATCTGTGCCAGCTGCTGGGCCAGTTGATAGCGTTTTAAACCGGTATTTTCGCCTGCCAAATATCGCTGTAGGGGTAAAAACAGATCATCATCCAATTGCCGCAGCAAGGCTTCAAAACGCCACAACAATAAATGACGGTCGAAGGCTTCAGCCGTTAACGGCGAAGCTGCCCCCGTATTATCAGCTGCACAGGCAATCTTTTCCGCCAACGATGAAAAAAACCTGCCGGGAAACAAATATTCATAATTGCCCCAAACCTGAAAACGGCCGGCCAGCTGCTGAGACAGCCAACGCTCCATACCCTGACTTTGAATCAAAAATACTTCTTTGGCAAACGGACTTGATAAAGGTGCTGCTTCAATCACCGTCGCCAAATGCTCGATTAAATTTTCTGTTTTATTGGAGCTATGCAGGATAAACATAAAGCCTTACAATTAATCAATAGTGACTGCATTATAGCAGTACAGATTTTCTGTTAATTCAAAAAAGGAAGGAGACTGCTGATGGGCTGCTGTGACGATCCAACCGAACCACAAAAACTGGACCCTAGGGAACTGGTACGTATGCAGGAGCAATACGGCAATTTAGTTCGCGACCTTTTTACCGATGACCCGGAAAAGGTTATTCTTAAACAATTGCATGATGCCAGCCGCTATTTAAGGGAGCTGGCTGCATTAAGAGCACATTACCCTTCAGTCAGATTAGAGGCGATTGAGTCACTGGATAATCAGAGTCGATCAATATTTGAACGTATTATCGAACAGGCGCCTGATTCTGAGTTTGCCAATGCCGCCAGAAACAAACTACAAGCATCAAACTAAATAATGCTGTTATGTTTTTTAAATACTGATCCTTGACAGACCCCGCTCACGAGGCGTATCTATATTTAGATATATTAATTATTAAAACCTGATTTAATGGCTATAGTAAAACTAAAACATTTGGAACCCGGCGTTATCCTGAGTGAGGATGTAAAAGATGCCAATGGTCGTATGCTGTTAAATTCCGGTGCGACAGTAACCGAAAAACACCTGAAAATCTTTAAAACCTGGGGCGTAACCGAAGTCTCTATATTGGGCGAAGGTCCGGAAGAAATTGATAATGAGCTGGAACTCGCTGATATTGACCCTGAATTGCTACACAGCATCACTCAACAAATTGATGAACTGTTTGTCCATTGCGACCAAAATCATCCTGTCTACAATGAGCTTGTTCACCACATGAAAATCAAATTAGCCAAGAAACAGCTAACCCAATCAAAAATTTAATCTGACATGTCAATTACTATTAAATCGTTGGTCGACCAGGTTTCCAATGTATATTCATTACCGGATATATATACACAACTGGATGAGGCAATTAATGACCCGTTTAGTAATTTGGATGATATTGCCAAAATTCTTTCGGAAGATACCGGCATTTCGGCCCGTTTACTTAAACTAGCCAATAGTGCCATGTACGCCTTTCCCTCCCGGGTAGAAACCATTACCCGGGCAATTACCATTATCGGAACCAAACAATTGCAAGATTTGGTGTTGGCCACTTGTGTTATCAAGCTATTTAAAAACATCCCAGAAGATATAATTGATATGGATTCTTTTTGGCGTCATAGCATAGCAACAGGCATCTGTTCTCGCATCATAGCCACCTATCAACGCTCGGATAATGTTGAACGATTTTATTTAATGGGGCTGTTACATGATATTGGTCGGCTGATCATGTGCATGCAAATACCTGACATCGTCAGCAAACAGGTTCTACACTGTAAAGAAAATAAATTATTATTACACAGACTGGAAAAGCAACAATTGGGGTTCGATCATGCAGAAGTAGGTCAATACCTGTTAAAGTCATGGTGTTTGCCTCGCTCAATTGAAAAAACAGTTGGTTATCACCATCGACCTATGCGTTTAACAGAATTTCAGAATGAAGCGGCAGTTATACATGTTTCAGACTCACTTTCTCATGGTTTACATATGGGGACTAGTGGTGAAAGCTTTGTTCCCCCCTTTGACGAAAGGGCATGGCAATTATTAAACCTTAAACCCAGCCAAATTCCCATGATCATCGAACATATGGAAAAACAATATGACGATGTAGTAGATATTTTTTTATCATGACTGAACCCAACGACTTTCCTGATAATTTTACCCCGGCCAAATACAAGGCGCTACAAGACCGTGTAGAACACTTGGAAAAAATTAACCGCTGGAATATGAATGCCCTGCAGATTCTTATTCAAATGAGCGGCGTCAATAGCAATAACGGCCTTGTTCGGGATACTAAAGCCATTTTTTCTGTTACAAAAGATCAGCTGAATCAGCTGATACATTTTGAATTTACCGCTTTTTTTACAGTAGACGAACAAGACTCCAGCTTTATATTGACAGATTTCAGCAATGAGTCTGAAAAGGATAACATTCTAGATATAAGGGATGCCCTGATAGATAACGGAGAGTTTGCCTGGGCGCTAACACAAAACCGAACAGTAGAAACTGACCATAACGATAAAGATAAAATCATCCTGCTCCACGTACTAACCACAAAAACACGTATCCGTGGCATGTTTATGGGCATCACAAAAAAACCGATGACACTATCAATGGCCAGCCAGAATCTGTTATCCATTATTTTACAAAATACCGCCTATTCGCTGGAAAGTGCCGAACTGTATAAGATGCTTAGCAATCGAAATGTTGAGCTGGAAAAGTTGGTAGAAGAACGCACCCAAAGCCTACAAAAAGCCGTTGCTGAAGCCGATAAGGCTAATCAGAGCAAATCTCAATTTCTTGCCAACATGTCGCATGAAATTCGTACGCCGATGAATGCCATTATTAATTTAAGCCAATTGGCGTTGCAAGGTGAGTTATCGACTGACCAAAGGGACTATATTGAAAAGGTTTTTCTCTCAGGACAAAACCTGCTGCAAATTATCAATGATATTCTGGACTTTTCTAAAATTGAAGCCGGAAAATTAGACATTGAAAGCACCCCGTTTGATTTACCACAATTAATTACCGAAATAGCCTCCATTCTGCAACTGACAGCGGAAACTAAAGCACTGGCATTAAATTTTAATTTATCCCCCCAGATTCCGACTCAATTAATTGGTGATGGACACAGATTGAGACAGATTCTTATCAATCTAATTAACAATGCCATTAAATTTACTCATCAAGGCGAAGTTACCGTCAAGGTTGATGTTATTGCCTCAACTGACAAACTGACTGAAATTCAGTTTTCCGTTACTGACACAGGCATAGGTATTTCTGATGAACAAATGTCACGTTTATTTCAGCCATTTAGTCAGGCTGATGTTTCCACGACCCGAAAATATGGCGGTACCGGGCTAGGACTGGTGATCTGCAAACAACTTATTGACAACATGAACGGAGAAATAAATGTCGTCAGTAGTCTTAATAAAGGCAGTACCTTCATTTTTAAGCTGCCATTCAAAATAAGTTCAATTACAGAGAAAAAAATTACTCCAACGCATGATAAAGAAATCATCAATACGGAATCCCCCGTAAAGAAAGATGTAGAAATATTGCTGGTTGAAGACAATGAAATCAATCAGCTTATTGCCACACGTTATTTACAACAACAAGGCTATAAGACCCTCATTGCCGTCCACGGGATTGAAGCGTTGGAAAAATTAAATCAGCAAAACGTTGACTTAATATTGATGGATTTGCAAATGCCTGAAATGGATGGTTATGAAGCGACAAAAAAAATCCGTCAACAGCCTAAATGGGCCGATATACCGATTATTGCCATGACCGCTGATGCAATGAACGATGTCAACGAAAAATGTCTGGCTGCCGGTATGAATGATTATATTTCCAAGCCTATCAATGTTAAACAATTGAATGAAACCCTGCGTCGCTGGCTTAGTAGACGGTAAACTACAAAAGTCCGTGTTCAGCAAATGAATAAGGCATACCATCCCCGACAATAAAATGATCCAACACCCGAATATCCAGCAAATTTAGTGCAGCTTTCAACTTGTCAGTAATCAATCTGTCCGATTGACTGGGTTCGGCAACACCCGATGGATGATTGTGTGCAAAGATTACCGCCGCCGCATTATGATGCAACGCTTGTTTGACCACCTCACGGGGGTAAACACTCGCTCCATCAATGGTACCTCTGAACAGCTCTTCCCATTGAATAACCCGATGCTGATTATCCAGAAACAAACAGGCAAAAACCTCATGCCGATAACCACGCAATTGTGCAGACAGGTAGGCTCTGGTGACTTCAGGACTGGTCAATACATCGCCACGTTGTAAAACTTCATTAAAATGACGCCTCGCCATCTCAAGTACTGCTTGTAACTGAGCATATTTGGCCGCTCCCAAGCCAAGGCTCTGACAAAAGCGCTTTTGATCGGCATTTAATAAGGCTTGTAATGAGCGATATTCCGTCAGTAATTCCCGTGCCAGATCAACCGCAGTTTTGCCCTGAGTACCGGTGCGCAAAAAAATAGCCAATAACTCTGCATCCGTTAATGCCGTTGCGCCCCGTTGTAATAACTTTTCTCGCGGACGGTCCTGCGCCGGCCAATCGGTAATAGCCATTTTATCCCCTTATTATGAGCGTTAGTTTTTAATAAGAATAGAAGAATTTAACAATAATTGCCATAATAACAGTCCACTAAATCCAACTTGAGTCATGACCACTAATAAGCACGTATTACTAGCCGTATGCGGCGGCATAGCCGCCTATAAATCAGCACAACTGATTCGTTTATTGCGTCAACAAAATTTTGACGTGCGAGTCATTATGACCGCAGCGGGTAAACAGTTTATCAGCCCATTAACGCTACAGGCCTTATCCGGCAATCCGGTGCATAGCGAATTACTGAACAGCGAGGAAGAAAATGCGATGAGCCATATCAATCTCGCCCGCTGGGCCGATATGATGATTGTCGCACCGGCTACCGCTAACAGCATTGCTAAATTCTGTCATGGCCTGGCGGATGACCTGGTCTCCACACTTTATTTGGCCGCTGAATGTCCGATATATATTGCCCCGGCCATGAATCAGGCGATGTGGCATAAAGCCGTTACTCAAGAAAATATTACCCGTTTAAACCGTCGTGGAGTCAAAATTATCGGTCCTAATGACGGCAGCCAGGCCTGTGGTGAGACCGGCTTGGGACGCATGGCTGAAGCCGAACAAATTGTCCAGGCTGTTTTGTCCAACACTGAGCAATCTCTTGCGGGTAAAAAACTGCTTGTTTCAGCCGGACCGACACGGGAGCCTCTGGATCCGGTCCGTTATATTACCAACCGAAGTTCCGGAAAAATGGGCTATGCTTTAGCACAAGCAGCACAAGCAGCCGGGGCCGAGGTTACTCTGGTAAGTGGTCCGGTACATCTCACCGCCCCTGCGGCTATTACTACCGTTTTTGTTGAAACCGCCGCCCAAATGCATAAGGCCGTTCTCAGTCGGGCGCCACATTATGATATATATATAGGTGCCGCAGCCGTTGCCGACTACAGCCCGGCCCGGGTGCAACAGGAAAAAATAAAAAAACAGGCTGAACACAGCACGATTAAGTTGAATAAGACCCAAGATATTCTGGCGAATGTCGCCCAATTGGACCCAAGACCATTTACTGTTGGTTTTGCTGCTGAAACACATGATCTTGAAAACTATGCCAAAGGCAAACTAAAGCAAAAAAATCTGGATATGATCGCCGCTAACTGGGTGGGCCGGGAACAAGGCGGCTTTGATAGCGATGAAAATGCTTTATTGGTCTTTTGGCCCGGAGGTCAACAAAAAATAGATATGACCGATAAATATACCCTGGCTACACAATTAATTACCTTAATCGCAAAAACAATCGATGAAAAAAATACAGCTTAAAATTTTAGACCAACGCCTGGGTAATGAAATCCCGTTACCTGAATATGCCACCACCGGTTCGGCAGGGCTTGACCTGCGCGCCTGCCTGGATCAGGAAACGGTTTTAAACCCCGGAGATACCGTTTTAATTCCTACCGGGCTGGCAATTCATATTAACGACCAGGATATAGCCGCCGTATTATTACCCCGTTCAGGCCTCGGGCATAAGCATGGTATTGTTCTAGGAAACCTGGTCGGTTTAATCGATTCCGACTATCAGGGCCAGGTTTTTGTTTCCTGCTGGAATCGCGGAGACAGTGCATTTACCATCAATGTCGGTGAACGGATTGCACAAATGGTATTTGTTCCCGTCATCCAAACGGAGTTTGAACTGGTCACGGATTTTAATGAAAGTTCTCGCGGTGAAGGCGGTTTTGGACACACCGGAAAACATTAATTTTTTGCACACATAAGATTGTGGAGTAAATAATGAATCGCATTTTTATCGGCTTTGCCAGTCTTGCTGTCTGTCTAATCATTATTACCGGCATCGGTGTATACTTACTTGCTTTATACGATGTCCAGCAGGCTAAACAGCAAGCGGCAGAAAAAATTGCTCAAAGCACGGCCGCCAGTCTGGCCAATCAACTGACCACCATGAACACTCTGCTCGGCAATATGGCCCAGGATGAAGATGTAATTGCTGCTGTCAGTCAAAGGGATGAATTAAAATGTGCACAAATAGAAGCAAAGCTAGGTCATTATTTACCCCAAGCTTTAAAAGTCCGCATTCTGTTACCTGAACATTCCGAGCCTGATGAAACCAGCGTGCCATTTATGGGCTACGCTGATTTAAGCATGGTACAGGAAAGTTTTAATAAAACATCCATGCCTGTCATACAAGGTGATAACGGACCAAACCGCCACCTGGCGCTAACTGCTCAAATCAAGCAAAATGATCAGGTTATCGGCATTATTCTAGCCAGTATGAAATATGACTTTGTGTTCAAAACTATTAAATCCGTTTCAGGCACCAACAGTTTGTTTCATTTAATTCAAGACCAGATGATACTTGCCGAATCGGGTAATCCGGCATTAAAGACTGGCAGTGACGGGCAAATGATAAAGGTCAACGGCAGCCAGTGGCATATTCAATACTGGTCATCAAAGACAGTCGAACCGGCAGAGCTGATCATTATTATTACTTTAGTATCGGTGATCGTAGCAATTTGCACGGCTGCATTTTATTTCGCTAACCGGCGTTTTCATCAACTAATCCTTGAAGATCATAATACATTACTCAAAGCGATTCAGGACTTGCTAAAAGGTAACCTTAAAGGAAACTATCCGCTTAATCTGCAGGAAATGAAAAATATCCTGTCGTCAATGATCAGATATAAGCGAAATATGGAAAGCCCTCATGATTTCCATCTACCTGAAATTGAAGTCGATCAAGCTGATGACGAACTGTATCCGCTATCCGATTAACCCGTTTTTTTAAAAACTTAAATTAAATAATGATTAAAAAAAGAACAGCACACGAAATAGCACATGTCCTTATCGAGGCTTTGCCTTATATACAGCGCTTTAAACATAAAACCATCGTCGTTAAATTCGGCGGCAACGCCATGATTGATGATGAACTCAAGCATAGCTTTGCCCGAGATATCGTATTAATGAAACTGGTGGGGCTGAACCCCATTGTGGTACATGGCGGCGGTCCGCAAATCGGTAATTTACTGAATAAACTGGGTAAAACCAGTGAGTTTATAGACGGCATGCGGGTAACCGACAGTGAAACCATGGATGCAGTGGAAATGGTTTTAGGTGGCCTGGTTAATAAAGAAATCGTCAACCTGATCAATATGCACGGGGGCAAAGCTGTTGGGCTAACCGGCAAAGACGGGGGTTTTATCAAAGCAAAAAAAATAGACATAACCCGTGCCGAACCGGAAGCGCAAGCATCGGAAATCATAGACCTCGGTCATGTCGGCGTTGTTAAAAGCATAGATTCTGAGATCCTGGATACCCTGGCGCACAGTAATTTTATACCGGTTATCGCGCCAATTGGTGTGGGCGAAGACGGTCATTCCTACAATATCAATGCTGATCTGGTCGCCGGCAGAGTGGCAGAAGAATTAAATGCCGAAAAACTTATTTTATTAACCAATATCCCCGGCATTCTGGATAAAGACAAAAATTTACTGACCGGTTTATCTATTCAGGACATTGATAATCTAGTTAAAGACGGCACCATCGCCGGCGGTATGATTCCAAAAACTCGCTGTGCCACTGATGCTTTGAAAGGCGGTGTAGCCAGTGTGCATATTATTGATGGCCGCGTTAACCATGCTGTGTTATTAGAGTTATTTACTGACGAAGGGGTCGGGACATTACTTATTAATTAAAATAAAAAAGGCGGACTTTAGTCCGCCTTGCTAAACCTAAAACATGAAGGGGCATCGAAGCCACGGAAAACGCACATTACGCAAAGCTCCAACAAGCTACTTGACTACTCCGCTTGTTGCAGCTGCGCACTAATATACGTTTTAAACCCCGTCCTTATCGCCGTTACTTTTTCGCTGGCACAAAGCTCTTGACCGGAAATCGACTGATGACATTGAATATCCAGAAAAATCTCCGGTATTTTGCCATTTAAACTCATTTTGGATGCAGACAAGCTCAAATCCTTATCCGTTTGCACCTTACGGGTCATAATCAAACTGTCTGTATCAACATCTATTTTTGTGGTTGCATGACTTAGCACATATGTACGCACGGCACTCCAGGCCTTATCACATTGCTCAACACTGCCGCATGCAAATATGCCCAGACTGTCCGACTCCGGTCCATTTTCTACAGGCGCAGCCGCAGCCGCACTCTTGGTTCCGCCTTTCTCGGTTAAAAACTTGAAACGTTCAATATCACTAGCAAACTCCCGTTCCAGCTCCATCATTTTATTAAGATATTTTTCAATCTCAGCATTGGCGAGACCGATCTGTTTTTTACTGGCTTCAATTTCATCCAACAGTTTTTGTGAGGCTTTCCGACCGTTTCGTTCAAACCTGGCGGCCGTTTGCTGCTGTGAGGTTAACTGTTCCTGCAAACGCTGTAAATTTCCGTCCAGAACTCTTCGTTGTGCGGCTAATGCCTCTTTTTTACTTGCCAAAGCCAATTCAATATCTTTTACGTTACGAAAAGTTGTCAGTAATACCTTGTCATGCGCTTTCTGTTTGGCAATTATCTTTTCCTGCTCTTTTCTTAATATTGCCAGGCGTTGTTCCTTTTCCCTTTGTTCCCTGGTCTTGGCGCCTTCTTTCACCGCCACCACACGCCCATCTTCATCTAACACTTTGCTGCCATATTTAACCTTATCAGGCGGCATCTGGCCGGTAAAATGAACTTTCCCGTTTTCATCCTCCCAACGATACATTCTCTTAGCAAATGCAGTCTGACTGCCCAATGCCAGTGACAGAAATAAAACAAACAGTTTAAATTCAGATGATTTTTTTTGCATAAGCATTCACATTCTTTCTGTTAAATATAGTAAGCAACGATTACTTTTCAAGTTCTGTCTTACCCCAATAGACTGGCCAACTGGTTCAACGGAGGTAAAATCATCATTTTTGCCAGTTGCAGCATCAATAATGCCGCCAGTGGAGATAAATCGATCCCGCCCAGATCCGGTATAAAACGTCTGCAGGTATCCAACAACGGATCGGTTAGACTGTCCAGTAATGAAGATGCCGCATTATAACTGCCCGGATTAATCCAGCTTAAAATAGCTCTGGCAAATACCGCAAAAATAAAAATATTAATCAATAAAGAGATTAACTGGGTCAGCGATAAAATAAGCAATGTCGGCAATGACAATGCGACTCCCTTTAATAATAAAATGACAAAATCAGAAGTCATCTGCAAAATAAATAACAACACAATCGAGGCGCTATCTATTCTGCCCACCGGGGGCACATAACGACGTAAAAATTTAATCGGTGGATGGGTTATTTTCACCAGAAACTGAGAAATCGGATTGTAAAATTCAGCTCCGCACCATTGCAGTAAAAATCTTATAAATACCGCCAGAATATAAAGTGAAACCAGGGTATCAATTAAAAAGATAATTGGGTCAGTCATATAATTGGTGCCCATTATTGTTCTCCTAATTGTTTGGACATTTCAGTGGATCTATCCCGTGCAGCATGCATGGCTTTGGAAACAAGCAGACTGAAATCGCCTTGTTCAAAAGTCTCAATGGCCGCTTGCGTAGTACCGCCGGGAGACGTGACTCTTTTACGCAATTGTTCCGGCGATTCACTGGATTCCAAGGCAATCTTGGCTGCGCCTAACGCAGTTTGTTGAACCAATAGGCGCGCAGTATCTTCATCCAGCCCTAATTCCAACGCCGTTTTCTCCATGGCTTCCATCAACAGAAAATAATACGCCGGGCCACTCCCTGACACCGCTGTTACTGCATCCAGTTCGCTTTCCGCATCCACCCAAACAGACACGCCAACTGCTCGTAAAATATTTTCCGCCAGATTACGCTGTTCTGTCGATACCTTTTCATTGGCATGTAACCCAGTGGCGCCGGTTAATACCAATGCCGGCGTATTTGGCATACAGCGGACAATGGCAACCTGCTCGCCCAACCATGTGGATAAACTTTTCTGGTTGATACCGGCGGCAATGGAAATAATCAACGATTGCTGTGCCTGAATAGTGGCGGCCGCCTGTTCGGCCACCTCTCGCATCACTTGCGGTTTGACTGACAAAACCACTATCTCTGCGTTGTTTATTACCTCATTGTTATCAGTGCTGGTATTTACATTTAGTTTGTCTGCCAGAGCCGACAAGGCTGTTTCATTCACATCAGACACCCAGATATGCTGCGCAGAATGTCCGCTGGCTATTAAACCGCTGATAAGACTGGAGGCCATATTACCTCCACCAATAAAACCTATTTTTTTTGTGTTCATATTGAATAAAGACTAAGACCGTGGCTTAAATTTTTAAATTGTAAAAACTGAAATCAAAAGTATTCTACCTTATTTACCGGCTGAGCAATAAATCACCTGGTTTTTCATATAAAATAGCCATTCAGTTTCACCGCTACCGGCTAATTGCCCAGTTTATGATAGAAACCATCTACATAGAAGAAAATATTCTGCAACACCCCAGGGTAACCGAAATTTGCCGGCGCTTTCCTCACGCCAGAAAAATACATTGTGGCCGTTATAGCGAAGTGTTCAATCCCAAAGCACAAAATTTTCGCCTGCAAAAACAACAACCGGCATTAATTCTGGCCGAAAAATACAACAAGTTTGCCCTGCCGGCACCGGCAGGCTATGGCATTGGCGCACAACAAAATTATTATTTTTCACACATGCTCAACTGTCTTTATGACTGTCGATATTGTTTTTTACAGGGCATGTACCAATCCGCCAACTATATTCTGTTTGTAAATTACGAGGATTTTCAACAAGAAATCCGGCAAATCAGCCAGTCTCATGCCGATGAAGCCGTGCATTTTTTTTCCGGTTACGACTGCGACAGCCTTGCACTGGAACCGGTCACCCGCTTTGCCGCCGAGTTTTTACCGGTATTCACCGAAATAGATAATGCCTGGCTGGAACTACGTACCAAAAGTACACAAATAAGAAGCCTGTTGGAGTGTGAGCCTTTGCCGCGTTGTATTGTTGCTTTCAGCTTAACCCCACACGAAATTGCCAATAAGGTGGAAGATAAAGCCCCGTCTGTCGCTCGTAGACTGGATGCCTTATGTAAACTGCAAGAACGCGGCTGGTTAATCGGTCTGCGTTTTGACCCGCTGATCTATCAGAGCGATTATCAACAACTCTACCAACAACTATTTGAACAAGTGTTCGCCCGCATACAACAAGATAATTTGCACTCGGTTAGTCTGGGCGTATTCAGGTTACCGGAAAAATATTTTAAAAAAATTCACAAGCTTTATCCGGAAGCCAGATTATTTTCCAGCCCGTTAGCCAATCAGCAAGGTATAGTTTCCTATCAACAGGACCTGGAGCTGGAAATGATGCAATACTGTAGTCAGCAGATACTGAATTATATTCACGCCGAAAAATTTTTCCCATGCACAGTATAAAAAGAACCCTGTTAGTCACCGGCGCCAGCTCTGGTATCGGCCGTGCCATAAGCCGTCAATTGATTCGACAAGGCCACCATATCATCGCCTTGTCGCGTGATTGCAGACGGTTTAAACACCAACCTGAGAATTTCAGCTTTTATCAGGCGGATTTAAGTCAGCTGGATACGATCCCCGATATTGCCCGACAAATCCAAAGCGACTTCCCCGCTCTGGATGGGGTTATCTTTAGTGCGGGAACCGGACTGTTTGGCTCGCTGGAAGAGTTTTCCTACCGCCAAATGCAAACAGTCATGAACGTAAACTTTACAGGTCAGGCCATGCTGACAAGGGCTTTATTGCCGCAACTAAAACGAAAAAGCCACACTCACTTAATCTATATCGGCTCGGAAGCCGCTTTAAAGGGCAGCCGCAAAGGCACCATGTATTGCGCCAGTAAATTTGCCCTGCGTGGTTTTACCCAGGCCTTACGTGAAGAATCGGCTAAAAGTAAAGTTAAGGTTACCCTGATAAACCCCGGCATGGTTAAAACCGAATTCTTTAATGATTTGAGCTTTGAACCGGGTAGCGAACCCGGTCAATATATCCGACCGGAAGATATCGCTCAAGCCGTAGACTATGTCTTAAATGCCAGTCCCGCCATTGTAATTGATGAAATCAACCTAAACCCGCTAAACAAGGTAGTACAGTTTAAAAAATAAGCTGAATAATTAATCAGAGCCCGAACCAATTGGCCCGGCAAGGGTCAGATTTATTTTCGAACAAT
The DNA here is from genome assembly GCA_050303415.1 of Methylococcaceae bacterium. GTDB lineage: Bacteria > Pseudomonadota > Gammaproteobacteria > Methylococcales > Methylomonadaceae > JBNLBS01. The sequence goes on from JBNLBS010000005.1 coordinate 194,105, forward strand.
ATTAAATGCCGTACAGGTCATATTTATTTAATTTAAACCCTGTACAATCCCTATATAACAACAGTTAATCAAATTTTATAACTATGACAAAGGAGCCCCAAATTATGGGAGCAGGTAAATATCTGTCTGTTTTTACACCCGCCACAGCAGAGCAAAGAAAAGAAAATTTTGAAAATTATTGGGTCTTTACCCAACAGCATGGTGGTGAGCTTTTAGAAGAAGACAGAAACCTTGTAAAAAAACAGGCTCGTTTAAAACATTTTCAAGATAACCCGGTCAAATTACGCAAGCCATTAGCCAATCCGGACGCTTTTTATCGAAATTATGTAGAAATGCACGATGACCCTAAATCACTGGATCAAATGACTCTCATGTTAACCGGTATCTACAAATTTGCCCGCCATGAATGGGTCGGTATTAAAGGCGCATGGGATGCAGTGCCTAATATGGCAAACTCGCACACTGTTGAAGATAAAATCAGCCGGGTACATTTAGCTGAGGAATTCTGTCATGTGCGTTTATTTGATGAAATGTTGAAAACCTGCGGTCTGGATAAGGTTGAATGGGTGCCGCTAGGCCCGATCAAAGAAAAAATATACCAGCAATTTCCAAAATTCCCCGGCTTTTTAATGGACTCCCCAGCCTTTGTTACCGAGCTAATGGGGGTAACCTTTTATTGCCATCTACACCATTTATTCGATGAAGTGTTAGCGGACGAGCCGGAAGTCAGAGACCGACTAAAAGAACTGCTGGACGAGATCACTATCGATGAAGTGGCGCACGTTGGCCAAAGAAGAAACTTTATCGGTCCCATCGGCATGAAAGTGTCCAAATGGCTGGTCAAACCGTTCTATACCATGTTCTTTAAAGATATTCCTGAAGTGGGCGAACTGTTTGATGTCGAACAAATGATTATAGACGGCCTGGCTTTTGACTTTAATGAGCTGCCTGGATATATGATTGAACGCAGCTGGATACCCTCTTATTGTATTGCTCCTGCATAAGGAGTTTTAACGTTAAACAAAGGTCAAGGGTGCTTTCAAAAAAACACTCCTGGCCTTTTTTCGTTAAAACATCATAGTTAAGCGGTTCTCTTGCTTATTTACCTTTGCGCAGCAATAAAATTAACTAAAAAATTTCAATTCTAAAAAAATCGAATACTAATATAACAATTAATAGAATAATCATATTTAATTCTGTTGAATCTTTATTTTCCTTAATCTTGAAGTAGAGTTCTTTATATCATTGACATCATTTAGTCAGGTAATTAGACTTCAAGTTAATATCAACTGATTTTTTGACTAGACTTACAATAGTCGCAAGCGACTAATTTTAAGTGCAAGAACTGAGAAAGCATTTTGGTACTGCTTTTTTCTAAAAATTAAAAGTATCAGCTAGTTTTTAGAGTACCCGCTATCTTCAGCAAGGAATAAAATTAATCAGCGCTCCCTTGTACTATATACATTTAGAACTTTTACCAAGTTATGCGCATTCCACTTTTTAACGAATCAGTGTTTTAAATGGGATAATTAATTTAGAGCAAATGTTAAAGGAGTTTGGCATGAAATTAATAAACTCTGAACAAGAGCCTTTAGCTCAAGCTGAATCAGCTCAGGCATACGTAGAAGAATTTATATTGCTTTTTTGCCCATTAGCATCTTTTTATCGTTATCAGCACATGGTTGCAGGGTGTTTCAAACATAAAATCTGGCCAAACAACGCTAAAAACTGATGAAAAAACCTTTGTCAACCTCAGTAAGGCCCGATTAGACCATGAGTTGGCCGTTCCCATTCGTCACCTTGTTAGCTTAACTAATGAAAAACAAATAAGGCTGGTCTATCAAGGTAATAAGGAGAATGTCTCGCGTCAATTACTATGTCCGCTTTGGCGACAATTATGATGGCCGGTTGAGTGAATAGTTTACGTTATGAATTCTTCTGTTTTTTCCTCCTGAAGCTTTCCGCATTGATTTCTATAATTGTCGCGTGGTGAATGATTCTATCGACTGCCGCAACGGTCATCATGCTGTCAGGGAAAATCTGATCCCAGTGACTGAACGGCTGGTTAGAGGTAATCACCAGACTGCCGCTTTCGTAGCGATGGGCAATAAACTCAAACAGCACCTGCGTTTGTGCATCCGTTTTTTTGACGTAACCGATATCATCAATGATCAGAACCCGATATTTATCCAGCCGGGTCATGGCAGTCATCAAGTCCAGTTCTTTTTTGGCTTGCTGTAAGTATTCAACCAGAGCGGTTGCCGATGTCCATTTGACGCGTATACCTTGTTCGATCAAATGCAATCCCAATGCGGCTGCGATATGTGACTTACCCACACCCGAAGGGCCGAACAATAAAACATTATCGGCTTCTAAAGCCCATTGCGTGCTATCACGCAAGGCGATCACCTTGTGCTGGACTGACTGAGGTAATTCATTGAGCGCCAATGTCGCCAGACTTTTACCGCGAGGTAGCCTGGCTTCTTTTGTCCAGTTACTGATACGGGCCGTGTAGCGGCGAGCGATTTCCTGTTCACACAGTGCGGCCAGGAACCGGCTGTGACTCCAGCTTTTCTCAACCGCCTGTTCCTGATAGTGTTGATAATGTTGTGTAAAAGCAGGCAGATGCAGTTCTTTAAGCATAATCGGTAATGTTTCATGCATGACCGGCCTCCTGAATGATCCAGCTGCCCTCTAACAATTGGTCATAATCATTGACTTCATGTTGCCGGGTCGAGATCTCCGGTTGATGACTTGTTTGCAGGAAACGTTTCTGCAAACGTTTGAGTTCCGGTAAGGTTTCTTTCTGTAATAACTCGGCCGCCAACTGACTTTCGCAATCGTAATCATAGGCAAAACGCAGCACCGAAACGATCCATTTACACGCCTGTTGGGGGCTAAACTGAAGCTGCGCCCGTTGCCATAGCTGCCGGTACTGTTCTGTTGGCAGCAGGTCATCGCGGATTTGAGAAAAACGGAAGGCTTGAGGTTTGGCGGCCAGCGCATGGATAACATGACGATAGTCGATATGACGAGCTCGACCTTCCGGCGTTTTGGGATAAACACGCGGCAGCGTAATGACTTGCGTTTGTCCGGTGAAACATGCCAGGCGGTCATGGTAAAGGTGTATCCTTAAGGTTTCGCCGATCAGGCGTGACGGCACGGTGTAAAGACCACGCTTGACGGAAATCGTACTGCTGCTTGTCACCTTGACTGTCAGTTCGCTAAAGTCCATAAAACGATGACGGGGTAATGGCCCAAGGTGCGATTGTTCTTCAGCCAAAGCCGCTTTACAACGGTTGTTAAACTTGGCAACAATATTGTCCAGAAAATCACGGTACGCTTGCAGGCTGGCAAAATCGGCAGATCCTCGTAGTTTTATGGCTTGCTCAATACGGTGCTTAAGCGAGCCATGGGCCGTTTCAATCGCCCCGTTTTCATGGCTGATGCTGAGATTGTTCACGGTCGGTTTCATGCTGTAATGTTGACAGAGCGCTTTATAGCAACGTGTTAAATCACGCTGCCCGCTGGCGTTGGCATAAGCCGCGCTCAGACTGTCCGTTCGATGTTCAGCGGGCGCTCCGCCGAGCTGATGCAACGCATTTTGCAGACCATCGGCTAATGCGCTGTAGCTTTCTCCACCTTGGACAACATGGACATAACGCCAACCGCTAAAAGCCAGGCGAAACTGGTACAGCAAATGTTCAAAGGGGTCGCCTGCAAGGGTAACCGCTGTTCGGGGATGGGTAAAATCAGAGAGACCTTGGTGTCCTGCCGGGACGGACTGACGAAAAATCACTTTCTTTGCCGGTCCTTGTGTGGCACGCCAGTGCTTTACACGGCGTTGGAGTGTTCGTAACAATTTTTCCGGGTATTGTCCGGGAAACTGTTCATCCAAATATTCCCAAAGCGTGGTGCCTGTCAGATCCGGTTCGGAGCGCAGCAAGGGTTCCAGATGTGATGACCAGACTGCTTGAAAAGGATCTGAACGTGTACGCCAATGCCGTTGTGTGTTTTTGCTTGTTTCACCTTTTTCTATACGTCTGCCGCTACGAGTGCTGATATCGGCTTTAGCGGCTGATGTTTCCTGACTATGACCTAAGTGACGACTTTTCATGTAGATAATTTCCTGTTGTTGAGTGATGTGTTTCCCAGGCAAGCTCTTACTCCTCATTAATGGGTAAGATGACATACTGGGGGGAACACTCAACCGGTCAAGATAATTGTCGTCTGACCGGACAGGTTAATTGTCGTCTAATAGGAGAATAAGCTCAATTCGATGGAGCACGCTTTCATGTCTCTGGTGTTACGTAACCCAAGCTATGATATCGTCCGCTGGATTGACGAAAAAGGGTTGGAACGGGTTCGTGTTAACAGAAAGAATGCTATCCCTTATCTTGTTCCGGATAACGAATTACAAGATAAGCATAAGCGCTATTATTTTACCCAAACCATGCAACTCAGTAACGGCGATATTTTTATCTCCCCCTTGATTTAAATATCGAAAACGGCCAAATTTAGTTACCTTATAATCCGACCATAAGAATTGCCAGCCCAGTCTTTAATGCGGATGGAAAATCACGAGGCATACTGGTCATCAATTTTACGGCCACTTCCATGTTGAATGACTTTGTTGCGAGTGCCGGACCCGCGGCCGAACGTTTAATGTTGCTCAATGCGGACGGCTATTGGCTTAAGAGTTTTAATGCTGCGGATGAATGGGGTTTCATGTTTAACCGACGGTTAACTTTAGGTAAGCGAAACCCTCTGGCCTGGGACATAATATCCCAGTCAGATTTCGGACAAGTACGCCTGGCTGATGGCCTTTGGACCTGGAATACAGTTGATTTGATTCCCAAGGGGGAAAACAATTTATTTCATAATATTCATTGGAAAGTTGCCTCACGCCTTCCGGAAATTTCGTTAGCAAAGTTAGAAAACCGGATTTGGTTGACTCGTATCACCAGCGCATTAGGCCTTATCATAATTTTTGACAATGGAATTTATAAATTGGTTCAAGCTAAAAATGCCCGAGTTCAAGCTGAAAAAACAATATCGTTAGAAAGGGCCAAAGCCGAGAGTGCTTTTCAATTACACCAGGCTAATACCCGTTTTCAGATGCTTTTTGAAGCCAATAATAGTGGTTTAACAGTGGTCGACAAAGAGGGTTTTATGATCATGACTAACCCTGCTCTTGAAACCATGTTCGGGTATCAAATAGGCGAACTAAGCAATCAAGCTGTTGCAAAACTGATACCCGAACAGAATCAAGCCAAACATATTAAACATATATCTGCCTATTTTGATAACCCGACAGCACGATCTATGGGAGACGGACGGGCGTTATTCGGGGCGCATAAGGAAGGTCACGTTTTTCCTATCGAAGTGGGTTTAAGCCCTTTTCGGGAAAATAATCAGGATTTTGTATTGGCAACGGTTGTCGATATTTCCGAGCGCAAACAGGCTCAGGACAAATTAATTAAAATGAACGACATGTTGGAACAACGTGTCACGGAACGTACGGCTGAATTGCAGGAGGCAAAATTTGAAGCAGAGCGTCTGTCAAGTGTTAAAGGTGATTTCTTAGCCAATATGAGCCATGAAATTCGCACACCAATGAACGCCATTATTGGGTTGGCCTATTTACTGGACAAGGCCAAACTGGACCCTGAACAACAAACTTTAGTGAAAAAGATTCGAACCGCCAGTTGTTCATTGTTGGGTATCATCAATGATATTTTGGACTTCTCAAAAATTGAATCCGGACGACTGGAGCTTGAATGCACTCCGTTTCGACTTTCAGATGTTCTGGATAATGTTGCCACACTAATGTCGGCAGTAGAGTACAGTAGCGAGGTTGAATTGATTATGAGCCCTGTGCCGAAAGACATGGAGTTCCTACGTGGCGACTCACTGCGTTTGGAGCAGATACTGATCAATCTGACCACCAATGCGCTGAAGTTTACCCAACGAGGTACTGTTCTGATTTCAATCGCCGAGCAGCCAAGTGACGATGATAAACGGTTTTTCACTTCACTGTGAGTGATACAGGAAAAGGCATTGCCCAGGATAAACAGAGTGAAATTTTCAATTCTTTTTCTCAAGAGGATACTTCAATTACGCGAAATTTTGGCGGTACTGGACTTGAATTAGCCATCTGTAAGCATCTGGTAAAATTGATGGGCGGGGAAATCGGCGTTATAAGTGAATTAGGCAAAGGCAGTGAGTTTTGGTTTGAGTTGCCAGTCGAATTAATCCAGTCTCAGGATTATTTAAATCAGGACTTGGTCTTTCAAAATGTCATGATTGTTGATGATCACCCGATTGCCAGGGAAATGCTGGCTGGCATGGTAAGAAGTTTAGGCTGGAGCGCTGATGTCGCGGCCTCTGGAGAAGAAGCAATAAAGAAAATCAAGTATAAAGCACAAGAGAATAAACTTACTGATCTACTATTGCTGGACTGGCGCATGCCCGAAATGTATGGGATAGAGGTCGGACAAAAAATCAAGCAAATACTGGCTAACATACCAAATCAGCCAATTATTTTCCTGGCCACTGCTCAAGACCGAGATCAATTGTTGCAAGAAGAAGGTGTTGAAATGGCCAGCTCGGTTCTAAGCAAGCCGATTACGGCTTCCGTCTTATATAATGTAATGACTGAAGTAAAGAATATTCAAAAAGCAGAAATTAACTCCGGCGTTGATTCAACAACTGATAATCGCTTATTGAACTTACGTGTACTTATTGTCGATGATAGCGAACTTAATCTTGATATGGCGCGTCGTATTTTGGAGTCGGAGGGAGCGACTATTGAATTGGCTAATGACGGTGAATCGGCACTGGAATGGCTAAATTTGAACGCTGATCGAATCGATGTGGTATTGATGGACATCCAAATGCCTCTGATGGATGGTTACCAAGCGACATATGAAATTCGTGAAACGCTAGGTCTAACCTCTCTACCTGTCATTGCATTAACAGCCAGAGCATTTAAAAATCAACAGGAAGCGGCACTTTCAGCAGGTATGAACGGATTTATTGCCAAACCTTTTGATGTAGATGAATTGATCATTTATCTTCAGCAATATATTAATGAACCCAAATCCTTAATGATGGTGGAATCAAATCTTCCCGTTGAAATGCCTGAAACATTTGAAACCCCGCTCATTGATTGGCAGAGAGTTTACGTAATTGGAAAAAACCTGAAGATTACTACAAATATCAGTATATGTTCGTTAACTCTCATGGACTGGATGGTAAAGAAATTGGTGAATTTATTAAACAAGGTTGGCTGGATGATGCCCGAAGCCTGGCACATAAATTGAAAGGAACGGCTGGAAATCTGGCAATTATGGGAATATGGGAAGTAGCCGAAAAAGTCGAAACGATGTTAGTTGAAGGAACTGACTCAACCAATTTGGTACATAAATTGCCAGATGAATTGGACAGTATTACGGATGAGATTAATCGTTTTAAAGAAGCTAATAAACCAGATGGCATAATAATGCCCAGTGTCACTGAGCCTGATAAAGCCGTTAAATTATTGGAAGAGTTATTGTTATTACTAGACCGTGATAACCCTGATGACGTACAGCCTATGCTATCGGAAATCGGAAATTTTGTACCCCATAAGATGCTGGATCCAATACAGGAACAGCTTGATAATTTTAATTTTCGTTCTGCAGAAGAAGAGACCAATGCCCTTATTAAACAATTAACTTAGTTTCTATATGGATACCCAAGTATGAATAAACCTATTCTATGTGCTGACGATGAGCCCTATAACCTTGGCGTTTTAAGATCGGCTTTAAAAGAACAATATTCATTAGTTTTTTCCACCAACGGCAAGGACACTCTTCAAGCCGTGGTCAAACATCGTCCCGCTTTGATTTTGTTGGATGTACAAATGCCTGATATGGATGGTTACGAAGTTTGCCGTGAACTCAAAGACAATCCTGAGACCGAAAATATCCCGGTTATTTTTGTAACCGGAATGAATCATGAAACAGATGAAAAAGCCGGCTTCGAAGCCGGCGCCGTGGATTATATTACCAAGCCAATTTCAGCGCCAATCGTGCAGGCCAGAGTACAAACCCACCTGTCTCTGGTACGGACCGAAAAACTCGAAAAAAGTTATCACGATGCAATTCATATGTTAGGCAAAGCCGGCCATTACAACGATACCGATACCGGTGCTCACATATGGCGCATGGCTGCTTACAGTGGTGCGTTAGCTAAAGCAATCGGATGGGATCAGGACAGTTGTCATCTATTGGAATTGGCGGCCCCCATGCATGATACAGGTAAAATTGGAATCCCTGATGCTATTTTAAAGAAGCCTGGAAAACTCAATGAGACTGAGTGGAAAACCATGAAAAACCATACCACTATTGGCCATGGAATTCTCAAGCAAAGCAATGCCCCATTGTTTAAACTTGCCTCTGAAATCGCATTAAATCATCATGAAAAATGGGATGGCAGTGGTTATCCTAATGGTCTGAAGGCAACAGATATTCCTGAATCGGCACGCATAATAGCAGTTGCCGATGTCTTTGACGCCCTGTCCATGAAACGCCCTTATAAGGAAATCTGGCCACAGGCAAAGATAATGGATTACTTGCATCAAAGTCGTGACAGCCATATGGAATCACGTCTGGTGGAAGCCTTCATTGATATCATGCCAAAGGTTATCGAAATTAAAAACGAATGGGATCAACGAGAGCAAACAATGGATGAAGATAATCATTAACAATCCTTTATAGTTGAAATTGAAACTGCGACTGACGTATCTTAAGTATCAAAATCGACAGACGCTTTTACTCGCCCGTTATTATCGATACGTAGACCGAACTCTAGCCTTAAATTGACTTAACACCTAATACGCTCGCTTACGGCTATCACCCGGACAAAAGCGATGGGGACATGCCTTAAGCTCCTATGCTACCGTTGAATACAACCTGATTGATGAAGTATTCAGCAATCGCTCTTCTCTTGAAACGGCTTAAAAAGAGTGAATCGCTCGTATTTGTATAAGATTGTCCCTACAAGTTTGCTGATCGGGATATATTTAATATCTGCACCAAATTGAGACAATCGATATCCTGCTATCGTGCATTACAATGTAAATAACAATATAGATTAATAGCTACTAGTGTAGTGATAAGTTTTTTTTGCGATCAATACCAGGTTATAACTCACATAATAAGACCGATAATGAATACTCCAGATTAATAGTTTTGTATGGTCTGAATTTTGCTTTTCTATAATTATTCATAATTTGGAAGTTAAACAATGTTCAGATTAATCCAAACTTTTCTCGGAATCATCAGTTATAGAAAAAAAGTGGCTTTGATAATCGTTAGCGCATTATTACCTGTCATTTTTTCAGGCTATTTATTAATCAAGGAATCAGTTGTCGTCTCAAGCTATGAGATAGCGTTTATAGTCATAACCACAGCAATTTATCTTCTTGTTGCGCTGAATATTGCAATCTTAAGAGACACTTCATTTAGACAATCCAATGTCGCTTTCAAGTCGTTGGAATCGGGCGATTATAATGTCCGCTTACTAATGACCGGCGATGATGAAACCTGCGCACTGTCGGTGGGGTTTAATGATGCGGTGCGTGCAGTTCAACAGAATTTTACTCATCTAAAAGACTCTTTGTTAGAAACTGGATATTCGGCTCAACAATTGAATTCCAGCACCAGTATGGTCGCTCAGCAATTAGAGAAACAACGGGAAAATACAGAAATGATCGCTACGGCTGTTGAGCAAATGTCGGCCAGTATTACGGATGTTGCCAAACAATGTCGTGATGCGGAAGAAAACTGTCAGTCGACACAAAAACTGACCAGCAATAGTAAGGATTCGGTCAGAAACATTACCAGTGATTTACGCCTGTTATTAGATGATGTTTTGTCCGTCGTAAATTTGATGCTGAATCTTGAAGATCATTCCAAGCAAATTACCAATATATCTGAAGTGATAAAAGAAATATCTGACCAGACCAATTTACTGGCACTTAATGCCGCTATTGAAGCGGCAAGAGCGGGGACACACGGCAGGGGATTTGCGGTTGTTGCCGATGAAGTTCGTTCACTGGCGTTTCGGGTTGGAAATTCTGCTGAAGAAATAACCGGTACCATTGAAACAGTGAGAGACAATATTCATCAGGTAGTTTCTTCTATGGAGCAAACGCAGCAGAAAACAGAACAGGGAGTTGAGAATATCTCTGCTTTGGATCACATGCTCAATGAAATAAACGAATATATGCTGGTAACTTCCAACAACGTCAGCATGATTGCATCCAGTGCCGAACAACAAAGCTACGTCAGTCTGGATATTGGAAAAAATATTGAAACCATTGCCGCCAGTGTTGAAACCAACACTCAAGCTGCAGCCGAGTCGGCCAATATTGCCACCCACTTGGTCGAATTGACTAAAGACTGTGTTTAATAATTTTGGAGGTTGATATGCTAAATTTAATAACAGTCGGTTATTCTGTTGCTGTATTGTTTATGTCTGTATTGTGCTTGAAAACCATCGTGCTCAGAAAGCAAAAAAAAATCTTGCTGAAACAGTTACAAAGCATACAGTTCGGCTCAGGATTGAAAGCATTATTGTTTAAGGTTCAGCAACATAGGGGCATGGTAAACGCCTTGTTGAAAGGAGATGATACATTTAAGCCCAAAATAACGGTTACGCAAAACGAAATCGAGCATGAACTGACAGCACTGAGAAAATTTACCGACAATAATACGGTTTATGTAAGTAAATTGAATCTAATAACAACAAATTGGCAGCGTTTACAACAAGACGTGTTTTCCATGCCTGTGGAACTTAGTTTTACAGAACATAGCCGCTTAATTGAAATGGTTTTGAATTTTATTACCACAGTAGCAGAACAAAACCAGTTGATGACTGATAACAGTTATGAAACAGAATATGTCAATATTATTTGGCATTTAATACCTGTCACAACTGAGGCTTTAGGCAAAGCCAGAGCTGTAGGTAGCGGCATTGCCGCATCCGGTAAGTCTCAGGCTGTAGACCGTATTAAGCTGGGTTTTTTAATCAGTAAAATTCAAATTGCTATGCAGCAGGTGCAGAAAAGGCTGAATAAAGTGTCCGATACCGACGGCGAGCTAAAGCAGATTTTCAGCAATATACATCAGGACATGGACAGTTTTATCAGTATTATGGAAAACCAGTTTCTATTAGCTGACAGACCCGTTATTCAGGCCGGCGAATTTTTTGATCAGGCGACAACTTTGTTAAATACGGTCTATGCTCTTTATGACAAGACCGAGGCGATGGCAATTCATAGGTTAGAATCTGCAACGGCTAAAACGGATAGCTCGGCTATGTTCAGTTATGGTTCAGTACTGGTCTCAAGCTTATTGGTATTGGTATCAGGGACGTCTTATTTCTTTATGTGATTCATTCTAAGGCGAAGAAAAATTCCTCTGACCTTTATCCGTGGTTAGACAAATGGAAAAAAGGCCTGAATCCATAGTCATTTGCTTCGATTTTTTTTCATCAAAGTATCGGTATGGTTATACAAGTACCGGCACAGTGCGAATAAATTTCGCTCCTACAAGCACTATATAGTTTCTTAAGTTAATCGCCGTAGCATTGCCCTTTTTTGGCTAGAGAGTTTATAAAAATCTCTAGCCAAAGCCAGAATGGTACATTATTTCTTTATCTGACGAATAAAATTTCTTTGCAATTCCGGATGAACCCTATTTAAATCTAGAGTTCTTATCACCATGCTTTGTAAGGTAGAAATTTACCATTCATGGTAATCACAACACGGTCACCGGCCGGATTTTCTTCTTTATCGACAGTCATACTGTAATCGATGGCGCTCATGATTCCATCGCCGAATTTTTCATGGATGATTTCTTTCAAAGTTTCGCCATAGACACCGACAACTTCATAAAGCCTGTAAATTAACGGATCTTGAGGAATCTCGAAAGACCATTGTTTATAAGGGAACATTTCCAAAGCTATCTTGACTTCAACAGGCAATTCCAAAATAGCACAAAGTTTTTCGGCAATGTCTGGCTTCATGCTGTTCATACCCAGGCAGGCAGAGGCCAGCCAGACTTCGTCAACGCCGATTTTTCCGGCAATTGTTGTCCAGGTCAGTTGTTTATTGACTTTTGCGCTGATAATGCGGTCGGTCATTTGTTCTTTTGTTAATAAAGACTCTGCTTTTGAGGAGGAAGGCGTTGTGTTCATTTTAAATACCTCTTTTTAACGTTAAAAATAACTTCAAAATACAGTCCGTGTTGTCATTCCTGCTGGATTAATAAGACGATAACGATAATCGCCAAAGTTAAAGAAACCCCTTTCCAGAACGCGACAGGATTGCGTTCAATCAAAGGTAACCGTGTTTTGTTTAAACAGCCCTGGCTTGGATAACGCAGTTCGTATATAAATTCGGATAAGGCTTCATAACGTTTATAAGGGTTCGGATGCAGGGCTTTTTTCAAGACCGTATCAACCCAAACCGGAATTTCGCGTTCATCGTCCAATACCGATTCATAGCCTAATTTCATTTGCGCCGAGCGGGTTTTAGTCTTGGCGACTTCAACCCCGTAAGGCAATCTGCCCGAAAGCATTTGATAAGCAATTACCGCCAGTGAAAACATGTCTGAGCGTGATGTCCCGGCTGCACCTAAAAAATATTCGGGGGCTGTATATAGCGCTGTACCGAGTAAATGATTCGTTTCAGTTGAGCGAGTCATTTCCATAAGCCCGGCAACACGGGTCGAGCCAAAATCGATGATTTTTACCGTGCCAGTGTTGTCTATCATGATGTTGTCAGGTCTTAAATCCTGATGAAGCATTTCCATGCGGTGAAATGCCTGTAAACCTTTGGCAATCTGCTCAACTATGTTACGCACGCTTTCTAAATCAGGCTTTGGATGGTCTATCATCCATTGCCTTAAGGTCTGCCCTTCTATAAATTCAGTTACTACATATAGAAACTGACGTTTTCTATTCTGAATGCACGGCTTTAGCACGTAGGCACTATTAATGCGTCGTGCAATCCATTCCTCCATCAGAAAGCGTTCTAAATAAGCCGCGTCATTACGAAGGTCTATCGAGGGGGTTTTGAGGATAACTTGTGTATTGCTTCCTTCATCCACTGCTAAATAAACATGACTGCGATGACTGGCATGAATCTGGCGAATAACCCTATAACCGTCGAATAACATTCGGGGTTCTAATATTGGCGGAAACGGTAATTCAGTCAGTTGCTGATAAAGCTCACCCGCTTCATGAGAAGGCAATTCTTCAACGCGAACGATTTGCACCGTCAGATTATCATTACTGCCTTGGGCGTAAGCCTTTTCCACAATCAATTTTGCCGCAACATTCAGATCTTGAGCATTGGCATAAATAGTTTCAGTGATAACAGAGGGATCGACGTATTCATACACGCCATCTGTGGCCAATAAAAAAATATCGCCTTTTTCGATTGCCTGGGCTTGGTAGTCAAGCTCAAGCTGTTGATTAATGCCTAAAGCACGGCTTAAATAGCTTTTTTCTTCAGAAATCCACATCCTGTGGTCATTAGTTAATTGCTCCATATCCATGCCGTGTAAACGGTAAATTCGAGAATCGCCGACATGAAAAATATGTACTGTCGTCGATTTAATCACCATCGCACTAAAGGTGCAGACATAGCCTTTATCTTTATCGAAACGATAGCGGCTTTGTCGCGTTTGAGAATGCAGCCAGGAGTTGGCAGCGATTAAAACCCGTTGAGCTGATTTTTTAACCGACCAGGTCTCTGAAGTGCAATAATAATCCTCCAAAAAACTTTTTACCGCCGCTTCACTGGCCTGTTGGCTGACTTCGCTGCTGCTGATGCCATCGGCAAGTGCGATCGCAATGCCTTTAGTGGAAAGCAATGGCTCTTTGGGAATATAAATACCGTGAAAATCCTGATTGATTTTCTTGCGTCCCTTATCGGAATACTGACCCGAGGCTATTTTTAATTGACTTGACATTATTAAAAAAGCCTCAACATTTCTCAGTTGAGGCTATATAGTCGAATCATAAAACTCGTTGAGGGCTGGTTTTTACATGGGTGAAATACAACGGCAGCCCGACAAAAACAGTACCGCCTGCCAAATTACCCAATACAGTAGGAATTTCGTTCCAGAAAAAATAATCGCCAATCGTAAAACCGCCGCCCATAATCATCGAGAATGGAAATAAAAACATATTGACGATAGAGTGTTCAAAGCCCATAAAAAAGAACAACATAATCGGCATCCACATGGCCAACATTTTGCCGCTGGCAGACGTTGAAATCATCGCTCCGACAACACCCATAGAAACCATCCAATTGCACAACATGCCGCGAATAAAGATAGTGAACCAGCCGCCTGCGCCATGCGCTTTATAACCTAAGGTTCTGGACTCGCCTATCTTGCCGACTTTTTCTGCAATTACCCCGCCGTCGGTGTTATAGCCATAAGTCAAGATAAAAGACATCATAAACGCAACCGCCAAAGCGCCGGCAAAATTACCTAGAAAAACCAGCCCCCAGTTTCTCAATACCTGATTGGTGGTAACGCCTGCTCTTTTATCAAACAGCGCAAGTGGAACTAAAGTAAAAACGCCGGTTAATAAGTCAAACTTCATTAAATACAGCATGATAAAGCCAACGGGGAAGAGTATTGCACCGGTTAAAGGCGAACCGGTTTTTATTGCAACTGTAATGGCAAACACTGCAGCAAGAGCCAAGGTCGCTCCAGCCATAAATGCTCTAATAAAAGTATCTTTGGTTGACATGTAAACTTTTGATTCGCCTGCATCAACCATTTTGGTCACAAACTCAGTAGGTTCTAAATAAGACATAATTTCTCTCTATCGCTCAAGTTAATGGGTGGTGATTAATAATCAGCAGATATGTACACGTGTACTTGAAGCGGATGCAAAGCCTATGCCATAACGGAAAAGCCTTATTTCTTTGTATTATTTCTTTTTTTGAGTCGTAGTTTTGCTTCTTAAAAGGGCACTAAAAAACTAATATGGTGCAATTTGATAAGAAGAAGGGATTTATTAACTTGAATATTAAATTGTATTTCAATGGTTTAAAAAACAGTAAAAACCTTTGAACCCTTTAAGACGGCATATAAAATTTTATGCTTTGAGGTATAGCATCTCCCGACACATATAATCAGTTTGAGTCTTTTAACAAGCGCGCCACTATTTCTGCGAAAGCTTGTAAGGGGCATCCCAGCCCCAACAAGCAGCAGAAATTACGTGGCGATTAATGCCTTCGGCGGCCCCGATTCGTCCTGCGTACGTGCCACTACGCCACATCCTCGTATACTCGATGCGGCTTCG